>NZ_JBIYCV010000002.1:0-713877 GCF_044908085.1 Paenibacillus sp. RC73 | reverse complement strand
TCGTTGTTTTGGCATTGTAGAGATTCGCTCCTTAACATGATAGGTTTATTCTACAAGCCCTTATTTTTTCTGTCCAACTTAGTGTATCTGATCCAGTTTCAATTTTGCTAACTAAGCTGAGATTAATTAGGGTATCCTTATAGGCCGGATATAAGTAAGGAAAAGCTTCCTTACAAGCTTGCACTGTTAACCCGATTCCATACGATTTATCACCAGAATTGAAACGTGGGACATAATAATTTTTCTTTTGTTCCCACATATCTACACTGATCATATCTGAAATTTTAAAAAAACCATTTTCTGCTGACTTACCCGTTTTTAAAATTTCTGCTCCGAAAATGTAGCGCAGTTCCCGTTCAGCGCTGATTGCATCTTTGTAAATTTGTTTCCAACGAGACAAATTAGACGCGTTTATACTTTCTTTATTGTTCTTGTTTTTGAAGGTAACCTGTCCGCCCGTATAATCTCCCGTGATTATTTTGTCTACAAGGCTAATATTGACTAAATTAGAACCATCCAAATTAGCAAAAGTGGGCAGACCAGATAAACATTCGTGGAGAGTGGTGGGAACGGTGAATTTTCCATACAACGTATGAAAAAGTGGGATATGATAATTGCTTTTGGGTTTCCACAATTCAATCACCACCAGGTGATTTTCGCGAAAAAAAGAACATTCCCCTAATGCGTTGTCACTCAACAATTTGGTGGCAAGAATCCGCTTTCCATCTTCCATATATCAATTCGTTTCTTTACTCTTCTGATCTTTTTTCTTCAGCTCTTCTGGTATTGGTTTAGCGCCAAATACTGTTTTTTCATTTTTGGTAGATTCGTCAGCGTATTTCCCCAGTTTTACATTTAAAGCTCTTGCCAATCTCTTGTCCATTTCCGTTCCCCTCCTTTCCATAAAGGAAGAATGCTGAAAGCTTGTATAGCTAAAGATAAGCATATTATGTGTGATTGTATAAAGAAATTCAATGCACAAAACAAAATACATACCGCTTTATAATATTTATGTTTAGTAGTTTTGTTAATATAAATAAAATGATTAGGCGCATAAATGACAAACACTAATAATGAACAAGCACTAATAATAAAAATCGTTGGCACATTCAAAGCGATGAAAGGTATAGTTACACATATTGCCGTTGTAAAACAGACACATAACGTAAGATTGCGGAAGTGTGCCCCTCCTGAAAATCTCCTCATAAACATAATAGTACCCAGTGCTAATAACGCTCCTAAAAAGTGCCCTGCCATCCAGCCTACTACTGCTACTAGGAATACCGCAGAAACTTCAGTGATTTTTATACCAAGCGCATATTCCATCACTTCTACACTTGTCGGACCATCGGGGTCAGCTTTTTTTATTTCTGTTGCGATGTGCCTCGATAGCGCTTCTAGCATCCTCGTAATCCCCCCGATCTGAAAAGAAATAGGACAATCCGAAAGTAAACAATGAAATGGAAAGTAATCCTATTGTATTAGAGTTATAAAGCATATATAAAGTAATAGAGATAGTGACCGCTGATATTAGCGCACCTATAATTAACATCTTATTTAGGGATGAGAAATAATTTTCACCTCTTAAAAAATCGTGTGGAGGCTGAATTATAAACGAGAATCCTAAGTTATATTTCCCCATAACAAAAGAAATCAAATATGCAATAATGATAGAAGATACCTGAATAAAGTAAACAGAAAACCCAGAAGTGTAATTGATAACACCCGGTTGTGCTACTCCGAAAAAATTCGCAAATAGATATACAAATAGCTGTAGGTTAATGTAGGCTGTTAGACCAGAACCTGCAGAAAAAGCCGCAAGATGTGTTTTGATCCCTAAACCGAATCTAAAAAAGATAACCATAAACAAATATTGAAACGGCAAATCTAATTTAGGCACACCTATAACTACCCTCATTAGAAAAGAAAACAAAGCTATGCCAATTGTGTAAAATAGTATTTTTCTACGATATTCCCAGACGGGAAGCATATAAAGCTTTAAGACCAAAGTAACAACGGCCAAAGCATCGAATACCCCAAGTAAAATATACAAAAAAGCAGATAACACAGATACACCATCCTCCTATTTAGCCTGCTGTAATTGTATATTTTACTCGGGTTAGTAGCAATGCAATAACCTAGTAAACTGGTAATTTTTGTCCTCATGTAAGGTATATTTTTGGGGTTGTGTTAATTAATCCGTTTACGAGTAATTGATTCATTGCTCTAAAATCCATTGCTCCAAGAATGTTCTCGTTTCACGAGCTGGATAATACCATTTACCGCCGATTTTTCTTTTTGGAAATCTAGGATCATAGAAAAATGTTCCCAGTATCGTATTCCAACTCATACAAGTCTTTTTCTTTAATTCATTTGTATCCCAAAATACATATTCAGCATCAACTACTTTCACCAACTCCGAAATTTTCTTCAATATAATTTTTTTCGCTTCCTTTTCATCTACACTAATCTCAATCAAAATCCTCGTCCCTTTTTTGTAGAATGCAAAACTAATTAATGAACGCAAAAAAAATTCTCGGATATGTGCCGAGGAATCGTTTTAACAAAAATTATCTTTCACATGCCACTCCATCACGATTCAGCTTCATACTCAACTAAACCGCATGTTAACTTAAACCTTTGTGAACAAATTAAAGCTCCCTGGTAACCACATTTGCTTATGATAACCTCTATTTTTCCATTAATTTATTGAATATCTCTCTATCTTTGGAAGTAAAGTCGGAAATCCGTTTCTTTTGCTCGTATGTGTTGGTACTTGAATCCAATTTAATGAAGCTATTTTCACCAACCAAATACACAATATTTTTTTTATCTTATATGACACAATATTATCAACAGCTTTTCCCAGTGGATCAGCAAGATGATTATAAAGTATTAAAGGGTAGTGCGGCCCCCCTCTAAAAATTTGAAAAGTCCCGTCACCAAAATATTCTACGGTATCTTTGCCTGATGGGTATTTATACTTCGTATTATCCCCAGAATTCACCAGGAAAATTAGAGTAGTAGTTGTAACTAGTATAGCAATCAAGATAATGATGTATCTACGCTTCATCTGCGATTTATTCCTCACTTCCAAGCTTTTCTTGTATCAGTTACTGTTACATGAGACGTATACTCATTTAGTGTTCCCCATGATTCCATTAAATTTGTTAGGTTTGCTGCAGCCCAACCAAGTTTGTTGTCCCCAGTAAACATTTGTTTAAAATTATACTCAAATTATAGACATCAGAATACGTTGTAGTAATTTTCCATTGCCCGTCAACGTAATTTCCATTTATTTTATAATACATGTTGTGAAAAGCATTATATAAATCTCTATCACTTTCTAATCCCTCAGATCCATTATATGAAAAACTTTTAATTTTATTAGCGTTAGCTTTTTTGACTGCGGCATTAACTATTGCGATGTGCTCTTTAGATTTTTTAACTTGCTGCGCCTCATATGACCATTCGTTAAAGTATAAATTTCCTGGTTTGTAATCAAGTGAATGTTGAAGTAAATTGGCTGTGATGTCTCCGTACTTCTTTCGAGCTATAGGAACAGCTACTAATGTAAATGCTTTACGATCAGGATAATGTATTACAGTGTCTGTCGAATCTTTTACCTGTTCTACACCTCGCACCCAAGCCTTTTCTAGTTCTACAAGAGGATTTTCAAACGGAAAAGTATTATTTCCTGCATACACTAACATATTCTTACTATATGCGCCTTCCAGTACTTTTTGCGAGACATCAGACTGATCCTTTTCCCTTGTTTCCTTAGGTTCTAACTGAGGACTGTATTGAATTTTTCCCAATTGATCTTCTTTTTGTTTTAAAACAAGTTCAAACTCAAGTATCTCTTTGCTGGTATCAATCTGTTCTTGATACTTATCTACATAAGCGTGTGTAAACGTAATATCTCGGATCGTCGTTTTCATTTCTCACGACTTGGATATTACATTTTCGATAGTAGTCCTCACTATCAGGTTTATATTCTGTGTTTGCCCATGTATACAGCATGTTGGAATTATCCGCATTGTCTATAACTGAAGGAAGCGAATGAAGCTGAATTTTGCTTCGAATATGTAGTGAATGTGCCAAATCTGAAGACTTAGCTAAAAGGTTTTGGGACTATTGTTCATATAAGTAAAGCTAGTGATTTCACCTTTTACAAACTCGATTGGCTCACTACCGGATTTGCGTTCTATTCTTAATGAAATGCACATTGAAGTAATCTCCTCTGTTAATTTAATCTAGTTTTATAGGAAAAATTTATGAAAATACTAATTTCCAAATATTAATATATACGAAAAATATTAAATAGTAAACAAATTTTCAGCTTGGTAAAGGACGTAAAAAAAGCCCCGGTTACCTGGGAACCTTTTATGTACTTGCAGAAATAATATCCTCCAACTTAACCCAACTAAAATCATCTTCGTATTTGGACAGCTTCACTTCCCGTCTGGCTGTGTTTATAGACGTAACGACACCCGTCATAACCGTATCATCGAACGGGCTAAATACAGTCAACGTGACAGTCGTACGTAAGTTGTAGGAGTCTATAAGCGTCTGCTCTATTAGCTGTAACCTCTTGGTCGTCCAACTCCGGCTTGCCGCGCCGCTGACGGTCTTTCATTAGCTTCAAATATGCTTCCTTGTGCTCGGGGATAATTATCCTAGAGCTTTCCCATATTCCATTGCCTTCAAGTTTCTTTCCCATGTATGTAGCCTCCTGTTGTGTAATGTACAAATTATATATCGAACATACGTTCTGTACAAGGGATTATTTTTACCAACGAACAAAAAAATAAACCTCGGATTGCTCCGGGCTTAGTATTCGGTAAAATATCTATTCGCATTTCCGGGTGGCATGATGATCTTCTGGTCCCTGTCCCATCCTTCGATAATGACGATATCCCGCAATGAGGACTTATCCGCCCACGTAATATAGTTATTCTTCTCAAGAACCAGCAGCCCCGCCTTTATGTCCGCTACACTTCTGCCTGTCTTGATCTCCAGTTCCTTCATTGTGGGCATCCTACGGCGGCCTGCTGAAAAGTTGTAGAGTATCCGTAGTAGCTTGCGTTCGATATCAGGTAACAAAGCAACCAACTCCTTCACTAGTCATTATATACAAACATGCGTTCTTATAAAACAAAGAATACTATTCCAAAATAAATGTCTCATTCCCTTGCTTTATGGTACTATATATGGTACCATATATGCAGGAGGTGAGACATGGCTAGGATAAATAAATTGATCCAGAAAATGAAAGACCGCCCAAACGGGATTCGATTTGAAGAGGTCGAAAAGGTACTTGAACATTACGGATACATAAAGGCAAGGCACGATGGAACGTCACATTGCCAATTCCGAAATGATAAAGGCGACCTAATCACCGTCAAAAAGAAAAACCCATTAAAGGCGGCGTGCGTCAAAGACGTACTGGGTCGGATCGAGGAGTGAGCGCTCCCCTTTCCTTATCCTCAATATATCCTAGCCGATATATAATGGCAAATAATCAACAAAAGGATTTAGCGTATTACATGTCGCTCCCGTACACTATACAGATTCGACCAATGAACGACGAAAGCGGACACTACTTTTACTCAACAGTAGTGGAATTAGACGGTTGCCAAAGTGACGGAGAAACCTTTGCTGAAGCTTATGAAAGTGTTCTTGAAGCCATGAAAGGCTATTTGTCTGTTAAGTTGGAACATGGCGACCCTATACCTGAACCTGTAGGAGAGAATGAATACAGCGGCAAGTTTAATTTACGTGTACCCAAAAGTCTGCACCAGCAGTTAGCAGAACGGGCAGCAGCCGAAAATGTTTCACTTAACCAATACTGCCTATACAAACTTAGCAAATAAAAAAAGCTCTGCCGACCAATTAAGGTTAGCAGAGCTTTTTTTTGCTTAGAGTATTCAAAATCTACACCATTCATCTTATTGTGGAATATCCTATAAAAGTAACATTAAAGCTTTAGTAACCCACCAGGCAGCAGTTTCATTCCCAGTCACTTGCAAAGCTCCTGCATATATTGCATCTTCAATAGCTCCAGTGAAGTTGTCAACAACACCTAGGATCTGTAAGAAACCCTCAACTCCAATAAAAGCTTTCACTGAGGCCGGAAGTTTATCAAATCCTGCTTTTAAAGCTTTTACTGCCCAACTCAATTTCCCTTGTGTTTGATACTCTCCACGGTCTTCTTTATTTTGGATGGCTTTAATAAAATCATTTTTTTCCTGCTCAGACAAATTGAAATATTCGGAAATACCTTCGATATCTTGTAATTCTGATTCACTAAGAGAATCCTTAGCACTACTAGAAACACTACTAGAGTCTGTAGAAGGCAATGCGTACATTGAGGCTGGTACCGCAATCACACCTGTTAGTAAAGTTGCGGCCATAAGTGAGGTTATCCAAACTTTTTTCATCACTTCAACTCCTCATTGTTTTTTATATGCATTTACCATTTATGTAATCGTTACAATATTTATGGTAAACTATAGTTAGTTTTATATCAACTTCTATTTTTGATTTAAAGGAGGTATTTGGTGAAAAATATTTGGAGATTTATCATCGCACTGCTCATCGGCAACATTATCGGGAATCTAACTTACGGAAGGCTAGAATTTTTTCAATACAACACAGGAACTGGATTTTTCACATTAGAAAATCTCATTAAGTTCATTATTGACTACGGCCTGGCTGTGATTATTGCATTAATCATATATGTCTTGATTGGAAAACTTTTCATAAGAAGTGATGAGAAATAAACCAAAAGGACTCCTATGGGCTAAATACCAGTGGAGTCCTTCTTTACATCTACTCTAAATTCAAACTGATTCCTCATGAAATATTTTCCGTTAATCTTGATCGACTCAGGCGAAAATTTTTCTACTGGACCACCGTAATCCTCAAACGTCACCCGTAATTCTTCGTCCACGGACACAACATATGCTCTTACCTGGCTTAATGCTGATGCAAACAGTTCGATATCTGATTTTTACACTTTATATGTATGGTTCATGCTGATCACCTCGATAATTCATTCGGTGAATGGTATTCAATAAAAAAGACTCTGCCAGCATTACGCCAGCAGAGCCCCCAGTCCAATCATACCCAAAATGCTTTTGAGATAATTACCAACAGGATAAACAATACCAAGATTGCACCTATAGAATGAAATCCGCCGTATCCACCATAACCTGCTCCACCTTCATATCCACTCATGGCTTGAACCTCCTTTATTTGTAGTACAACATAATATATGCACAAAGACTTCAGAGTACAGGGTATACAGGTAATAATTACAAAAGCTCATCGATCACATATCAATAGAGCCTTTTTACCTAAACAATGATTGGGCATTACCGTGACATTGCTTTAGAAATTAAATCCAAAATGCTTTAGTGATGATAACCAACAGAATAAAGAGTACCAAAATTGCACCCGTCGATGTGAAAGGACAAAAACATTTTTCCCTACGCTCTTCCTTGCGCTCAACTCCTCCAACACATTCACTCACATGAACTCCTCCTTTCATTTAGACACCATACACCGTATGTGTCACTCAATAAATTTGGAAAGGCTAAGTGGAAATGACTTCAACGAAAAAAATCCCCGCCGACCAGTTAAGGGTTAGCGGGGATTTCTCATTTAACGATAAATTCAACTTTTGTGCCATCCGCATATTCGTCCAACTTGTGACCTACCCATGATCCAGCTCCACGATTATCCTTCGGGCTTATGTACTTAATATCCGCCCCCTCCCCACCTTCGGAACACATCGCCATAGGCCATTCATCACGATCCTTGCCCTTCTTGGTCGGTACGCCTTTGAGGGACAAATCACGGTTATGCTCGGCTCCATCGCGGTCAATTGTACATACTTGTGACTTTCCGGCTGCTATGGCCTCTCGGATATGCTGCGCTGTCTCGGGATAACGATCGGACGGAAACTCTAGCTTAACCTTGTCGGCAGACACCTGTGTTACTGGATTAGCTACAGGCTCTGTTTTGCTGGGTCTAGTTGCTTCCTGCTGTTGCACGTTGCAGCCAGCTAATAGGACTGTAATAAGTATGGTAAATATCCACCTAAACATATGTATTCCTCCCCCTAAACGTAATAACACCCCACCAGCTTGGCCAGTAGGGTGTTACCGATGCTTTCGGATTTATATAACACGATAATATTTTTGATTGATTTTAAATGTTTTTTATAGGGTTCATATTGATCCATCGAAATAAACATTATGTAATGAAAGCTCAATAACCCAACTTTCCAATATAAGCTAAGTTATTGAACTCACGCTGGGATTCTAATAAAGCTAAAGAAGTTTTTCATTTCTTATTTTCGTTTTCTTTCAGGTAATACCAGTAGTTTAAAATAAAAAATCTTAGACTGGTACCCATCAGCATAATGCATATAATAATTGTGAAGTAGCTAAAATAACTAATTATAAGGGTCTGTCAATAATTTTGTGTAAACTCTTTTAAGCATAGATTCCCCCGAGGGGGAAAACGCGAATCTAACGCAAGTGTTGACCGACCCGATCGGGGAAAAAGACCGAAAGCTGGAGTAGCATTTGCCCCCAGTTTTGGACACGGCCTGTCCATTTTCGAGTGACATCGACGGTGGCCAGATAGAGCATTTTAAGCAAGGCTTCATCGGTAGGGAAAATGCTCTTTCCCTTCGTCACTTTACGAAGCTGACGGTGGTAACTCTCGATCATATTGGTGGTGTAGATGAGTTTGCGGATCTCAGGTGGGTACTTGAAAAAGGTAGCAAGTTCGTCCCAATGGGTCCGCCAAGAACGGATAATCAGGGGATATTTGGCTCCCCAAACTTCCTCGAAACGGTCGAGTTCAAGTAAGGCACTTTCCTCGGTAGCTGTCTTGTAAATGGGCTTTAAGTCGGCAGTCACTTTCTTAATATCCTTGTATGACACGTAACGGGTGGAGCTGCGGATTTGGTGAATAATACACTTCTGAATTTCGGTTTGAGGGTAGCAGGCCGCAATTGCCCCAGAGAATCCAGACAGGTTATCCACACAGATAATGAGGATGTCTTGAACCCCGCGATTCTTAAGCTCATTCAGTACGCTTAGCCAGAACTTGGAGGACTCATTCTCACCAATCCACATGCCCAGCACATCCTTGTTTCCGTCCAGATCGATGCCAATGACCATGTAGGCGGCCTTGTTGATAATGGCCCCATCTTGCTTGACTTTAAAGTGGATCGCATCCAGATAGACGATCGCATAGACGCCTTGCAGAGGTCGATTTTGCCATTCTTTAATGAGAGGCACAATCTTGTTCGTGACATTGGAAATGAGCGTAGGGGAGACTTCAATGCCATACATCTGTCCCAGATGATCCTGGATTTCCCTAGTGCTAATCCCTTTGGCATACAGGGCGATGATTTGCTCTTCGATACCCGTTACATTCGATGGATGCTTCTTAACGACCAGGGGCTCAAACTCACCCAGGCGGTCCCGAGGAATGGCGATGTCCTGTTCGCCGTACTCACTGACTACCGTTTTACGGCTCTTTCCATTGCGACTGTTTGGAGTGAGTTTCGCCTTCACTTCATGCTTTCCATAGCCCAAGTGGGTATCCATTTCAGCTTCCAGCATCTCCTGAATCGTCTCTGCAAATAGATCCTTTAACGCATGCTGTGCATCTTGCGCGGTTACCAGATTGTTCTCTTTAATGAATTCCCGAAGTTGCTGTTTTGACCAAAGTCCCATGTGTTCTCCCCAACCTTTCTCTTACTTCCATTTTAATGGGTTTGAGAGTTTACACAATATATTTTACAGACTCTGGAAACCCGATTCCAAAATCATCTTTATTCAATGCTTTTTCGCGCATCTTAAAGCGCGCTGGTTTACCCCCCTTACCTATTCATTCTCTAAGTCATACTCATGCGGTCTTGATTTTAGAGACAGGTGTCCAAATGAAGTATGTACAGGAACGGCTTGGACACGGAAGCATGAGAATTACCGCCGGTGTTTATGCCCATATATCTAAAAAAAATCGAATCTGACAGTATGGACAAATACGAATCGTTCACTCAAAAAATATTTCAATAAAAATTTTTTGTGGGTGATTTGTGGGTGATATCAACTATCATAAAAATCACATTAGATTCCCCACAAAACTAAAAACCCCTCAACGCTTAGAGCGCCAAGGGATTCCACATTTTAGTAAAGCGTCAGATATTGATCACGTTCCCATTGATGCACTTGGGTCCGGTACATATCCCATTCAATTTCCTTAAGCTCGTAGAAGTAAGCCAGCGCATGGTCACCCAGAGCGTCAGAGATAACTTCGCTTCGAATAAGCTCGGACAAGGCTTCTTTCAAGTCTGCAGGCAGGCTTGGAATCCCTTCCTCAATCCGCTCTTCCTCAGACATAACATAGATGTTACGATCAATCGGAGCTGGCAGAGTCATTTGACGTTTGATACCGTCCAAACCGGCTCTCAGCATCACAGCCAGTGCCAAATAAGGATTGGCAGCCGGGTCAGGATTACGAACTTCGACGCGGGTACTCAAACCACGAGATGCCGGAATTCGAATCATCGGACTACGGTTACTGGCAGACCAGGCAACATAACAAGGAGCTTCATAACCCGGTACAAGACGTTTGTATGAATTCACTGTTGGATTCGTGATTGCTGCCATCGCACGTGCATGCTTGAGAATACCAGCCATATAATGGCGGGCCGTCTGGCTCAATCCGAGTTCGTCTGATTCATCATAAAATACGTTTTCATTATCCTTGAACAACGATTGGTTACAGTGCATACCGGAGCCATTCACGCCAAACAAAGGTTTTGGCATAAAGGTGGCGTGCAGACCATGCTGACGTGCAATCGTCTTAACAACGAGCTTGAACGTTTGGATCTGATCGGCAGCTTTGATTGCATCCGCATATTTAAAGTCAATCTCATGCTGTCCAGGTGCAACTTCATGATGAGACGCTTCAATTTCAAAGCCCATCTCTTCAAGCTTAAGAACAATTTCCCGACGGCAGTTTTCACCCAGATCCATCGGTGCCAAGTCAAAATATCCACCTTGGTCATTCAATTCTGTAGTCGGTTCACCTTTTTCATCGGTTTTGAACAGAAAGAATTCAGGCTCAGGTCCGACATTCATCGAAGTATAACCCATTTCTTCTGCTTCCTTGAGTACACGTTTCAAGATACCGCGCGGGTCGCCGGCAAATGGAACTCCGTCCGGCTTATAAATATCGCAGATCAGACGAGCTACACGATCCGAGGTTACCCAAGGGAAAACTACCCATGTATCCAGATCAGGATATAAGTACATGTCAGATTCTTCAATGCGCACATAACCTTCAATGGAAGAACCGTCAAACATCATTTTGTTATCCAGCGCTTTTGGCAGTTGACTAACCGGAATTTCTACGTTCTTGATCGTACCAAGCAAATCTGTAAACTGCAAACGAATAAAACGAACATTTTCTTCTTCTGCAATCCGAAGAATATCTTCTCTGGTATAACTCACACTAACCTCTCCCTTTCTGTAACGACTATATACAAATCAGCTGTTCCATAATCCTTTTAAATAATGAGGCCTGGTCTGCAAGTAAAGCGGTAGTATGCCAAAATGCAGGCTATACATTATCTCTTATTGAAAAAACGTGATAATTCACCTTGGATCAGGGATACCTGTCCTGGTCTTTTACCTGCCACAAGCTGTTGTTTCAGCAAGCGGTGAAGCTGGGTATCGGACATTTCACGACGTTTGACTTCCGTATCTGCAGTAATAACTGTAGCTTCTTCCGATTCCTTCGTGACCGGATTCATGACTTGTTTAATACCCGCAATGTTAACACCCTTCTCAATCAACGCCTTGATTTCAAGCAAACGCTCTACATCATTAAAAGAAAAAAGACGTTGGTTACCCGACGTACGGGCAGGAACTATCAAGTTATGCTGTTCATAATAACGAATCTGACGTGCTGACAAGTCCGTTAGCTTCATGACAATACCTATTGGAAATAAGGCCATGTTTCTGCGAATTTCGTCGCCCATTTGTCATCAACCTTCCAGTGATCTATTATTCACCTTATTGTACATTTAGCTGATGCAAAGTGTCAATGACATGTTAGAAAAACTCACAATAATTTACGTTCTTTCATTGTTTGCAGGGCCATCAGCACTCCATATTTCACATGAGAGTAGGTTAAGCCCCCTTGCATGTAACCAATATAAGGTTCACGAATCGGAGCATCTGCAGATAATTCCAGACTTCCTCCTTGTATAAAAGTGCCTGCAGCCATAATAACCGGATGCTCGTAGCCCGGCATATCCCACGGCTCCGGTACCACATGACTATCCACAGCGGCAGCACGCTGAATTCCTTGAACAAAAGCAATTAAATGCTCCGGTCCGCTAAAAGAAATGGCCTGAATCAAATCGGTGCGTTTCTCATGCCAGGCAGGTTTCGTTTCAAATCCCATGTCTTCAAAGACCGCAGCTGCGAATATACTTCCTTTAACCGCTTGCCCAACCAGTGTTGGAGCAAGAAATAAGCCCTGAAAGATACCTCTCGTGGTACCTAACATGGCCCCTACCTCACCTCCGATTCCAGGTGCAGTTAAGCGGTAGGCTGCCAGCTCTACATACTCCTGTTTACCGCAAATGTATCCTCCCGTTTCGGCAATGCCGCCGCCAGGATTTTTAATCAGTGAACCTGCCATCAAATCGACACCGACCTGAGTAGGCTCCAGCTTTTCGGTAAATTCACCATAACAATTGTCCACAAAGACAATAACGTCAGGTTTAATCGCCTTTACACGGGCTGTCATTTCCTCGATATCTGCCACACTAAAGGAAGCTCTCCAATCATAGCCGCGTGAACGCTGGATGCCGATCACCTTCGTATTGGCATGGATTGCAGCCTCCACTGCTTTCCAATCTATTTTACCTTCTGCTGACAGCGCCGTTTCTCCATAAATAATGCCAAAATCCTGCAATGACCCGGTCCCATCGCCGGGCTTGCCGATCACTTTGTGAAGCGTATCATACGGTTGCCCCGTAATATACAACAGCTCATCACCTGGACGCAGAACGCCGAATAAAGCAGTGGAAATCGTATGAGTTCCCGAGGCAAAATGAGGGCGGACCAATGCCGCCTCCGCACCGAACACATCGGCGTAGACCTCCTCCAGTACCTCACGCCCTCGGTCATTGTACGCATATCCCGTAGAGCCGGCAAAATGAAAATCGCTCACTTGCTTCCGCTGGAATGCCTGAATAACCTTCCACTGATTTGCATCTACAATATGATCTATGCGCTGTAGCCGTTCCTGTATTTTGCGTTCTGCTGTTTCCTGTATTTGTTGGATTTCTGGACTAAAAACTACCATTTTACCTTCATGACCCTCTCTCTTTACGCAGCCTTAGGCTATTGTTGTTATAACATCATTTCCTCGGATAATGTGCATTATCATTGAATTGACCTAAAAACGTCATCAGATGTTAGCCTTCTGTGAAGTCCTTGAGGGCATGACCATATTTTTCATACTCGCCTCGTTGAACTTCTACCTCATAAATGACATCATTGCCATCATATTCAGTCAGAAGTACATCCCCGATCCGATAAAGCACCGATGTCAGATCCCCACGTTCTGCCGGTATGCGGAATCTCAGCGTATCTCCGCTCAGATGCTCCTGAATCAGCTCACGAAGACGCAGCAGATCACTTTCGTCGAATGAGCTGATTTTCAAATAGCCCTCGCCGGAAGGAAGCATTTCCAGTTGCTCAGGAGTACAAGCATCTTTTTTATTAAACAATACGATCTGTGGCTTGTCCGCTGCTCCCAGTTGCTCCAAAATCGTTTCCACGACCTTCATCTGTTCGTCACGCATATCCGAAGAAGCGTCTACCACATGCAAAATAAGATGAGCCTCATTAGCTTCCTCCAGAGTAGCGCGGAAAGAAGCTACCAAATCATGAGGAAGATTTTGAATAAAACCAACGGTATCTGTAAGAATAATCTCTTTGCCGCTCGGTAACTCCATCGTTCTTGAGGTAGGGTCCAGCGTCGCAAACAGTTGGTTCTCAATATATACATCAGCCGCCGTTAGTTGCTTTAACAGCGTTGATTTACCCGCATTGGTGTAACCGACAAGCGCTACCTGCACAATACCACTCTTTTGTCTGCGCTCTCTATGTAAATACCGATGACGGGTGACCTCCTCCAACTGACGTTTCAAATCGCTGATACGATCACGGATGTGACGACGATCTGTCTCCAACTTGCTTTCACCGGGACCACGTGTTCCGATACCTCCGCCGAGTCGTGACAGATTTTTGCCGTGTCCAGACAAACGGGGCAACAAATAGGACAGCTGCGCCAGCTCAACCTGAATAATACCTTCTCGTGTTTTCGCTCGCTGGGCAAAGATGTCCAGAATAAGCTGCGTACGGTCGATAATTTTGAGATCCAGACTTTCTTCCAGATTTCGCACCTGAGCCCCCGACAGCTCCTGATCAAAAATAGCCGTATTCGCTCCCAATTCCTCGGCAGCTGCGCGCAGTTCCTCTACCTTACCTTTGCCGATAAACCATTTGGAGTCCTTTGCTTCCTTGTTCTGGGTCAAAACGCTAAGCACTTCAACACCAGCCGTCTCGGCCAGCTTCACAAGTTCATTCAGAGAGTATTCTGTATTGATGCCAGAACGCTTGACTTCATCCGTAATCAGACTGACCAGTACCGCCTTATCCTGCATTTCGGTTTGTGTATCGTAAGTGGAGTTCGCCATATTGTTTGCTCCTTTATTTTCCATATTAACTCTCGCACAGAGACCGACCTGATATTCAGGCCGGCCCCCGTTTGATGTTATGCAATTCGATGTGATTCAGATTTCTATTATCGCCTATCTTTTGTCCATTTTCAAATCCTCAGGACGCAGCGTCATCAGTTCCTGCTTTCCCGGCTGCCCGCTTCTGTACTGATTGAGCAACCTGACAGCCTGATGCCGAATCGCTTTTTCGATCACATTGCGGACATAACGCGCGTTGCTAAATGCATGAAGACTGTCGTTGCGTTCATTCAACAGATGCTCTTTCATTTTGAGTATGGACTGAGGCATGAGAATATAATCCCGTTCTTTGGCCATCATTTCGGAAATTTGGATAAGCTGATCCACGGTATAGTCCGGAAAATCAAGCTGGATGGGAAAACGGGAAGGCAAGCCTGGATTTGTACGCAAAAAGAAGTCCATCTCACCCGAGTATCCGGCAAGGATCAAAATAAATTGATTTTTCTGATCCTCCATGGATTTTACTAAGGTATCAATAGCTTCCTTCCCAAAATCCTTTTCCCCTCCCCGCGCCAAACTGTATGCCTCATCAATAAACAGCACCCCACCCAGAGACTTCTTGACCAGATCCCGCGTTTTTTGCGCTGTATGTCCGATATACTCGCCTACCAAATCAGCCCTCTCCACCTCAATCAGATGGCCCTTGCTCAGTACCCCCATTTTTTGCAGCATTTTAGCGATAATGCGGGCCACCGTCGTTTTCCCTGTACCCGGATTTCCTTTGAAAATCATGTGATATACGTGCGCGTTACTCAACAGCCCCGCATCAGTACGCATATGGGCAATTTGCAAAAAAGCATATACTTCAAATACCAGGTCTTTGATGTTATCCAAGCCGACGAGATGATCGAGTTCCTTCTGAATTTCCTGATAGAGACTAAGATACTGCGGTAACGCCTGCGACTTGGTCGAAGTTGCTGCATCCGTCTCATCAACATTTACTGAAGCTATCGGCTCCGGGCTACGCAGCACGACATTGATTTGTCTGGAAGGTCTCTCCTCCGTCCGCTTGCCCGCGGCGATTCCCCGTCCGTTCATGCATCCATCACCTCAACATTTCTTCAGGCACAGCTTACCCTATTAATGTATTCGGCCCGGCATGTCCTTATTAGCATAAAAGCAACAGGAGCTTGTGCAAAGCATTTTGTTTATAGAGAAGATGCCTTTATGAGAAAACTTTGTACGTTTCAGGACACCCAGGTTTGGGCACTGAGCCACCACTTTTGCAGCGTCCATTTGGCGTAAGCCAGTACTTCTCTCGATTGATGAAGCGGCATATTCAGTACTTTAGATTCTGCCAGAGCCATCTGGGGATGCTCCAAATTCAAAAATCGGGCAATCTCCAGCGCCCGTGGGCCATGATAACTATGTGTGATAATCACAGTCGAGGTCCAACCATACTCCTGCATGATACGCTGGCTATACAGCAGATTTTCGTAGGTGCTGGTCGCATGGTTTTCCAACACAATATGCTGCGCTGGAATACCTCTGTCAACCAAATAGCGTTGCATCCCCTCAGCCTCTGTATACGGGTAAGTTGGTTTGTCCAGCCCTCCGCTTACAATCAGACGCTTTACTGTACCGTTGCGGTATAGCTGCAGGGCCTCGTTCAGCCTCTCCTTTAGCCCCGGACTTGGCTCTGCTCCCCACATGGAAGCCCCTAGTACAATTCCTACCTGTGCTTGCTGAAGCGGAGTGGTAGAGGCAGCGTTATTCATATTCCAAAATCGAATACCTCCCCATACCAAACCGATCATAATGATAACCAGCAGACAAAGCACAAGACGCTTGGCTGCTGAAAACTTTTTCTCTGGGCCGCTCAGCCTGCTTTTTGATTCAGAATCTTTTGGCCCAGTGCTTCTAATCCTCTGCAAAACCTTCACCGATCCCTCTTAAAGTCACCGTTGTGAAACCATTCTGCCCGGTGTTTCAGCGACATTTTAAAATAGGGGAATATATGGGCATCTATCCGTCGTAAAACCTCAGCCGCTGTACGGTTAGCCAGTTCTGCCTCCTGTGTCGAGATATGCCCGCGCTGTAACGCATCCTCCAGCTCATCCTCATCCACCAAAAAGATTTCGCCATTTTTAAGTACGACAACATCCAAATACAAATCGTCAAACCAGGGCACACCCTGATCGGTCACTCCCTGATTTCGGCAGGTATCAATATACCATTCCACAATCTGCTCCCGATTGTCGAACATAGCAGTTACTACATAATGCGCACCCTTCGGATAATATTGCAACCAGGAATACCCTTTATCCGCTATGCAAAACGTATGACCGCCGTAACTTTTCCATAACGGCTCCTTGAGACTCAAAATGGTATACAAGGTCACATATCCTGTAAACACGTCACTTTCCACATACCGGCAAGCAAACTTGCGGTTCGTTATTCTGCGCCAGTTGGCCCGGTCTCCGAATTTGCGCTTCATAAATGATGTTCCTCTCCAACATTGGTAAAACCAGCTTACCATATTTAAACTGTACACTCAAAAATAACACCCTTTGCCACAACAAAAAAAGGTATTCCCAGACCATAATATGGTCCGAAAATACCTTTAGTATAAAACAAATTCAAATCACACACAGCATACGTCTTCTATTCTCGGTTGCGATGTCCACGATTGGAGCTCGACTGACCGTTGGAGTTGGTTTCCTGACTTCCATCCGGTGTAGTCCCTGTGGTAGATGGATCCGTGGTAACTGGATTTACCGTGGTATCACTATTGAAGGTACCTGCATCAGGTGTTGTTGTCTCGCCATTCCCCTGATTCGTGTCACTGCCGGTGCCAGAGCTGCCACTGTGATTGCCTGTACTGCCAGTGCCATTTCCGCTAGTGTCTCCAGGAATCGTCGGAACCTGCCCTGGGCTGGTGCTATTATCGGTACCTCCAGGGACTGTATTCCCCTGATCGGTGCCGTTCTGACCGTCTGTAGTCCCGCTGTTATCCGGTAATGTTCCATCCTGATTCGGATCAGTTCCCTGCTGTGGATCTACCGGAGTAGTCTCTGCCGGAATTTCCACACGGATTGTATTGGATGGATCAGATTCCTTACCATCCGCTCCATAAGCCGTTACATAATATTCATACGCGGCTCCGGCTAATGGAGACGTATCTTCACCACTCGTGCCTTTCATCGCCTCCATAATCACCGTAAAGCCCCCTTCGGAAGCCTCTTTGCGATACACGCGGTATTGCACATTATCTCCCGCCGCCGCAGTCCAGGTCAACGATACAATTTGGGTATCCTGACTATAAGACCCGCTCAGTCCGCTTGGAGCGGTAACCTGAACCGGCACGTCTGGCTTCTGCTCAACTGGTGGTTCATATCCTTTTGGCTGGCTGAATTGCGTAACCGGGTGCCCCTTGAGGGCTTCACCCATGACCCTTCCGAAAAAGGCTGCCGACTGCCCACTGTAGTTTCTCAGCATATGTTTGCTGTCCGGCTTGTCATAGCCCATCCATACTGCACCAGTATATTCCGGCGTATAACCAACAAACCAGATATCACGGTTGCCACTGTTCCCGCTAATTCCACTCTGGGTTGTACCCGTTTTACCCGCTACAGGCCAATTAATACGGGCTTTGCGGCCCGTACCGCTATTGACTACATTTTGCATCATTTGCGTCATTTCATAAGCTGTTTTCTCGCTCATTACGGTTTTAAATTCTTCTTTGTGAGTGTAAACCGTTTTGTCATCACTATCGTTAATTTGCTTGATGGAGTAAGCTTTTTGGAACTGTCCATTATTGGCAAAAGCACTGTATGCCTGTGCCATTTCAAGCGTGTTCGTTCCTTTACTTAGTCCACCCAATGCGATAGCGAGCGAGTGATCATTTTTGTCCATCGGGATGCCTACGCTTTCCGCGAATTGGACCCCTCTTTCCACACCGATCTGGTTGAGTAACCATACTGGCGGGATATTTTCAGACTTTGTAATCGCATCGGTCATACTGATGGTCGAAGAGTAACCGTGCAAGTTTTTCGGGCTATACCCGTTAAAACTCTGTCGCTCATTACTCAAAGGTGTATCCATTGTAACTTTGCCGGATTCGAGTGCCGGCGCATACGCCGCAATAGGTTTAAAGGCCGAACCTGGCTGCCTGCGGCTTTGCGTCGCGCGGTTAAAGGTTCCCTTTTTGTAATCCCGTCCGGGTGCCATCGCGGCAATTCCGCCCGTCTGGTTATTAATAATGACCATGGAGCCTTGAACAGGCTGATCGTCCGGGCTCTTTTCGAACATACTATCATCTGCCATCGCCTGATCCAGCGCATTTTGGGCCTGAGCATCCATCGTCGTATGAATTTTGTAGCCGCCAACGATCAGATCGTTTCCGCTGACTCCCGGCAAAGCATCCTCCGCCTCATTCATCACATACTCCATAAAATTTTGATACTTTTGAACTTTTTCCGGCTGCTTGTAATCATAATCTACAGCCTTGGCCTCTTCCATTTCCTGCTTGCCAATCATTCCCTGCTCAAACATCAGCTGGAGAACCACAGCACGTCGTTCCTTTGAGTTTTCCGGATTACTAATTGGATTATATTTGGAAGGTCCTTTTGGAATAGCTGCTAACGTGGCGATCTGCCATAGCTTTAATTCTTTTAAGTTCGATTGCCCAAAGTACCCCACCGAAGCTGCCTTGATTCCTGAATATGAACGTCCAAACCAAATTCGGTTCAAATACAACGTAATAATCTCATCTTTAGTCAAATTCCGTTCTAGCGCCATTGCAATAGATACCTCGGTCGCTTTACGGAAAAAGGTCTTGTCACGCGACAAAAACAGGTTTTTGGCCAACTGTTGGGTCAGCGTACTGCCGCCCTCCACTGCCGAACGGGCTACGATATCTTTTACGGCCGCCCGACCGATAGACCAAATATCAACCCCCTGGTGCTCCATAAATCGCTTATCCTCTGTTGCTATAAAAGCTTTTTTGAGCAATGGCGGAATTTCTTCACTTTTAACGGGATCGCTTTTTTGCACGGACAGCTCGCCCATAAGCACACCGTTACGATCGTAAACCTTTGATGTCTCGTTCACTGTAATTTTATCCTTGTTGGCTTTGTAAATTTGTTCGCCATTTACCATGACAAACAAATATCCACCAAGCGCGCAGAATATAGCTAACGCCGCCGTAATAAACAGTGTCCATCCAATTTGCTTACCTGTAATTTTCTTTTTCTTGCCCTTCGGCTTCTCTTTAGGTGTGTTTCTATTGCGATTGCCGGATCTGGACAATGAATCGTTTGGCATTCCCCTGACTCCCTTTCGCGATTAATCACATGTTGCCGAACGTATATATAGCTTGCTGTTGGCAGCATGAAAGCAAACGGAATGAAAAGAACAACCCTGTTCAGGTTGCTCCGGGTCTCATTCCTATACGGTTAGACGAGACGGTCGCTTAAAAAGTTTCATCAACCCGGGCGACCGTCAAGCCGTAATCAGTTATCGCTGGCGTTCTCCTGTTGCTGTACAAGCGACACATTGCGTTGCGGTGTAAAGGTGGAAATAGCATGCTTGTAGATCAGCTGCTGCTTTCCATCCGAGTCGATAACAATTGTGAAGTTGTCAAATGCTTTAATGGTTCCCCGCACCTGAAATCCATTGATCAGGTATACCGTTACCGGTATAGAATCCTTGCGCAATTGATTCAGAAACGTATCTTGGATATTAATGGACTTGTTCATTTTAGCCGTACCCCCAATAATCATTTGGATTGTTTTGAAGTATATTCAAGGTCTGTCCGGAACTTTCCTGCTATAATTTCGTGTATTCGGGCTGCATGAGCAGAAAAATTTCCGAAATCGGTGACATCTACCCACTGGATATCCTTCATATGGCGAAACCACGAGAGCTGCCGCTTCGCAAAATGACGCGTATCCCGTTTCAGCCAAGTCACCGCCTCTTCCAAAGACACCTCTCCTCGCAGGTAGGAGGATATCTCTTTATAGCCTAGACCTTGCATGGAGATGGCATCGCTTCGCACTCCCCGTTCCATTAAGGAGGTTACCTCAGCAACAAGCCCTTGATCGAGCATCCCGTCAATTCGGTCTTCAATACGTTTATATAGCATTTGCCTATCCATTGTCAAACCTACGATGCAAAGCTGATAGGGAGATTCCTTTTTTTGACTGGCCAATTGCGAGCTGAGCGTCGTTCCGCTAACATGATAAATTTCCAACGCTCGAACGACTCGGCGCCGGTCATTGGGATGCAGACGACGTGCACTTTCGGGATCAACCGCCTGGAGTCGCGCATGAAGCGCCTCGGCTCCAAATTGTTCGGCATAATCAAGCTGTTCCTGACGAAAAGCTTCATCAGCTCCCACCTCGGAAAACTGGTATTCATAGCAGACAGACTCCACATATAAACCTGTCCCACCTACGATAAACGGCAGTTTCCCTCTGGCATGAATATCCGGTATGAGACGACGGCAATCTTCCTGAAATGCAGCTACCGAATATGGGTATTCCGGCTCATGAATATCAATCAAATGGTGCTTGATTCCTTCCATTTCCTGTTCGGAAATTTTGGCAGTTCCAATATCCATATGACGGTACACCTGCATGGAATCTCCGGAAATAATTTCCCCGCCAAATTGCCGTGCCATCTCGATGCTTAATTTCGTCTTGCCGACCGCAGTCGGGCCGACAAGAACAAGTAGTTTAGGCTTAGATGCCGCTATCAATATCAATCACTCCGTACACTGTTTTCGTTGTGCCCCGTTGCTCCACATGGAAGCCAAGGCGGGCAAATTCCCTGCTGCCCCGTTTTTCCTTCAATACAATTGTTTTCCTTGCAATACGTTTTGCCTGAACAATACTTTCCTCATCCAGAGCATCCGGGTTAGCCAATCCTCTCAATGGACCGATTGCACTAGAATCGAGCAACGGATCACGGAACATCGGGTCAAAATAGATAATATCCACACTGCGATCCGGCAAGCTACGCAAATAATCCAAATGATGACCAAAGCGGACGTCAATGCCGGAAAATGCCTCATCTACCGCAGCGTTGCCGGAACGGTAATGCCTCATTCCATCCTTGATTAAAGCATAGACAGGAAAAGAACTTTCCACAGCAGTTACTTGTCCAGAACTTCCTGTTCCAATTGAAAACAGGAGGGAATCCGTTCCGAGTCCTGCGGTACAATCCAGCACGGTGTCCCCCGGAACGAGCCGAGCGGCGGTCAGCATCGGATCAGGCTCGCCCTTCAACACCCGCTTGGCGCGGATGAAGCCCATGCTCGGGTGAAAAGTCATCGGTGGTTGCTCCGGGCTAATCAGCCTCACCCCACCCTGTACGAGCACCAACGCCTGACGAACTCTATGAGCAGCAGTCAGCCTTGCTACCGATATACCACGACGGGGGGCATACAGCACCCCCAGCTCGGCTGCAAGCAGTTCCGCCCGCTGCACGACCTCAGCGGAGGGAGAATCCCCTGTCGTCACCAATAAATGGGCTTGTTCCTCCCGAAGCCTTACCTGCTTTTCTTCTTCACGGTTTTCCCGATCCTGCAACATATATAAACTCCCTTACATTACTCTCTTAAACAGCTTCTCCAAATCATATATGGAAAAGGACACAACGATGGGCCGCCCATGCGGGCAGGTGTACGGCTGTCTGCACGCCGCCAAACGCTCCAGCAGTACGACAGCCTGTCGGTCAGTCAGCTTCTGGTTCGCTTTAATCGAAGCCCGGCAGGAGCACATGATCGAGGCTGCTTCCCGCAGCTTTGCAAGATCAATTGCTTTTTCATCCAGTACCCATCCTGCCATTTCCTCAATAACATCCGCTTCTTGCCCTTGAGGAAGCCAGTAAGGATAAGAGCTAACACGGAAGGTTTGACCACCAAAATGCTCCAAATACACTCCTGCCTGCTCAAACCAGTGCAGCCTTGTTTTCAGCTTTTCCGTCTCCGAGGGCGTAAATTCTAATGTAATCGGCAGGAGTAGCTCCTGAGATACCGCCTCGGGACTGCCGAATTTTTCATAATAAAATTCGTAGTTAACCCGTTCATGCGCAGCATGCTGGTCAATTAAATACAGCCCCTGATCGTTCTGCGCAATCAAATAGGTTCCATGGTGCTGACCAATCAAATTTAGCTCAGGAAAAGCGGGAATCTCGGGAGCCTCACCCGACACCACCGCCAACTGCTCTGCATTCAGTCGTGACTGACGTTTCTTCTGATCCGTGAAATATCGGGAATCCACAGCGTTTCCTGCATCCGGTGAAGCAGAAGGCCGATAAGCCACAGAAGCAGCCGCTTCCTGTACTCTGCCGCTGTACAAAGGGGATGAACCGGATTCGCTTTTATTCCCTTGAATTTCTTGAGTAGCGAACGCCTGCCCGGAAGCACTATCAGGCACCGGATCGTTCCCTCTAACGCCATTCCCATCGTTTCCATCCACAAAATCTGCATCCAGTTCCTCGTCACTGACACGTTGCCCAGAAGACGTTTTCCCCCGACCAGAGACAAGGAGTCTCTCCCTATTCTGGCGTTGCTCACGCTCCGTGCCAAGCCTGTGTTCCTCCTCATTTCCGTCCAAACGAATAGATTGGCGCGGGTCACGGCCCTCCGGGAAAGGTCCGGCAAGCGGTTGTGCCTCCCCTCGGCTCTCGCCAGCAGAAGAGTTTCCTTCCATACCGCTTCCCTTCGAGAAATGGAACTGCTCCTGCACGAACGAGCCGCTATCCTTGCCGCCGATTTCGCGCTTGACTGCCTTCGGAATCAGCACCTGCTGCCCTAGAACAGCTTTTACCGAATCCTCAACCAATTGAAACAGCTCGGCTTCTTTGCTGAAACGTACCTCCAACTTGGCAGGATGAACGTTAACATCCACCAGTGAAGGATGCATTTCCAGCTGGATCACAGCTAGTGGAAAACGATTGATCGGCAGCAAGGTATGATACGCCTTAAGCAGTGCCTGATTCAGCCCGTAGCTACGCACAAAACGTCCGTTCACCACCGTCGAGATGGCATTCCGATTCGATCTGGTCCACTCCGGGCGGCTGACATAGCCGCTAATACGGTAATCCAGACTCTCTCCTTCCAGCAGCAGCATGGATTTCGCTGTCGAGGTTCCATAAACAGCGGCAATCACTTGAAGCAAATCACCATTACCCAGCGTTTGAAGCAGTGTATTCCCGTTATGCCGCAATGTGAAGGCAACTTCGGGGTGTGAAAGCGCCATTCGGTAAAGTACATCCGAAATGTGCCCCAGCTCCGTCTGGATCGTTTTCATATATTTCAGCCTTGCAGGCGTGTTATAAAACAGCTCCCGGACGGTAAAATCCGTCCCTTGCCGAGCGGCTGCATCCTCATGCAGCACCAGCTTGCCGCCCTCAATAACCAATTTGCGGGCACGTCCGTCATCTCCGGCTGCTGTCAGCAGCTCCACTTTCGATACAGCCGCAATACTCGGCAGCGCTTCTCCCCGGAAGCCCAGGCTCGTGATCTGGAACAGATCGCGTCCATGCCCAATTTTGCTGGTCGCATGCCGATAGAACGCCGTTTCGACATCTTCAGGCTCGATGCCACTACCGTTATCCGTCACCCGGATGCTTTGCAGTCCGCCTTCCTCTACCCATACGTCGACACGCGTACCGCCCGCATCAATCGCATTTTCCACCAGCTCCTTCACGACGGAGGCTGGACGTTCTACAACCTCACCGGCAGCAATCTGGTTGGCAATATGCTCATCCAGTACCCGAATTTTAGACATCCTTTTAACCTCCCCCTAACTTCAAAGTGTGATGAAAATGAAAATGAAAATATAATATCGTTAACTACAGATATCGGTGCTACAGGCCGTTGGCCTTGTTTTTCAGTTCATTTAACAACTGCATCGCCTGCAAAGGTGTCATATTCATGACATCAGCGTTTTTCACCTTGCGTAAAATCTGGCGCACAATCGGATTAACCTCGGCCGTCTCCAGCTGCGGCTTGGCAGGAGCAAGCTCTTGCTCTCCGAAAATGGACAGCTGTACGACTCCAGTAGCCGTATGGTCCAGCACACTGGAGTCTTCCACCGCCTGCTGAGTGTTTTCTTTTACAACGTTGGCTTGCTGTGACATAAGTGGAGCCTGCAACGCCACTTCCCTGCTTTCCCGTAGCGTCTGGTCTGAATGGGTGCCGTCCAAAGAAGAAGCTCCAGCTCCTGAAACTGTGCGGTGAACAACATTTTCCTTCGCTACTGCAACAGCCTCGGTGCCTGCCGTCACTTGGGCAGCCGCGTGCTCAAAGCCATGCAACAGCCCGTTCGCACGTTCAATGATATTATCCGGCAAACCCGCAAGACGGGCACAATAGATACCGTAACTGCTACTGGCCGCGCCCGGTATGAGCTTACGCAGGAAATTCACCTTGTCGCCGCTTTCCTGTACCGCCATGGAGTAGTTCCGCAGCGAGGACAGGCTTTGCTCCAAATGAGCCAGCTCATGAAAATGCGTAGACACCAGCGCCTTACAGCCGATCGTGTCATGGACAAATTCAATCACAGCTTGAGCAATCGCCATCCCCTCACTGGTGGACGTACCGCGTCCCAACTCGTCAATAATGATCAGGCTTCGCGGAGTCGCTTTGTCTGTCATGACCTGAATATCAGCCATTTCCACCATGAACGTACTCTGCCCGCCGATCAGGTCATCCGCCGCACCGATGCGCGTGAAAATGCGATCCAGCATCGGCACTTTCGCATGTGCAGCCGGAACGAAGCAACCGATCTGCGCCATAATTGCGATCAGCGCAACCTGACGCATATACGTACTTTTCCCGGCCATATTCGGACCGGTGATTAGCAAAATATGCGCATCTGCTTCCTCCAGCGCCGTACCATTGGCGATAAAGCTGCCATCCTTCATCACAGCTTCCACAACGGGATGCCGCCCCTGCTCCACCACGAGATCATATCCCGTTGTCAGCTCAGGCTTCACGAAGCCACGCTCTGCGCTGACCGATGCCAGGGACTGGTACACATCAATTTCTGCCACCCGCTCTGCCAGCTTTTGCAGGCGTGGAATTTCAGTATTTAGTTTACTGCGAAGCTCAGAGAAGAGAGAGTACTCCAGATCTACCATCTTATCCTCGGCTTCCAAAATCAGAGATTCCTTTTCCTTCAGCTCCGGTGTAATATATCGTTCCGCATTCGCCAGCGTTTGCTTGCGTTCATATCGTCCTTCCGGCAATGAAGCCAGATTGGATTTGGTTACCTCGATATAATAACCAAATACTTTGTTGTACCCGATTTTGAGCGACCGAATACCAGTCGCTACACGTTCCTTGGCCTCCAGCTCGGCGATCCAGCGCTTGCCGTTCACACTCGCCTCCCGCAGTTCGTCCAGACGCTGATGGTAGCCATCCTTAATGAGACCCCCGTCCCTTACAGAAATAGGCGGCTCGTCCGCTACGGCTTCCTCAATCAACGCACACAAGTCTGTACAGCTATCCAGCGTCTGGGCAACTCGGCGCAGTGTCTCCGATTCCGATTCTGCGCATAGCTCACGCAAAGCCGGAATTCGGGTTAATGACAGCTTGAGTGCAATCAGGTCGCGTGCATTGGCGCTGCCAAAGGCAATTCGCCCAACCAAGCGCTCCAGATCGTAAATTTCTTTAAGCTGTGCACGCACATCCTCACGAAAAATAAACTGGTGGTACAGCTTATCAACCGCCTCCAGCCGTTCCTCGATCAGATGGCTGCTAAGCAGCGGCTTGTCGATCCAGCGTCGCAGCAACCGAGCTCCCATCGACGTCTCCGTCCGATCCAGCAACCACAGCAACGATCCCTTCTTGGAGCGCTCACGAACCGTCTCCACCAGTTCCAGATTACGGCGGGTAAATGGATCAAGAATCATAAAATGGTTTGGCTCATAAACGGAAATCTGGGTCAACTGGCCTAACGATCTTTTTTGCGTTTCATTCAAATAAGCAATCAGACGCGATACACACTGCCTACGTTCCTCGTTGAGCCTTGCCCACGTTGCTTCACCAAATTGACCACGCACAAGATCATCCTTAGACTTGTCCCAGGCTGTGTAGACAACACGACGCCCAACGGGTGACATTCGGGAGGTTACGAAATCGAGCAGATGACCATCCCCCAGCATTTCTGACGGCTCATAAATATTAATTTCATCCAACAGCCATTCTTTCGAATCAGGTACAGAGGTCACATACAGCTCACCTGTTGACAAATCGCAGGCCGCCAGTGCCAGCATCCCGTCCGTCTCGGTGACACATACCATGTAGTTGTTGGATTTGTCACCCAGCACCTTGCCTTCCATCACCGTACCCGGAGTGACGACACGGACAATATCTCGCCGTACCATCCCCTTCGTAGCCGAGGCTTCCTCCATCTGTTCGCAGATGGCAACCTTATAACCCTTTTCAATAAGGCGCTGTATGTAATTTTCCGCCGAATGATAAGGCACGCCGCACATTGGAATTTTTTCCGTGCCGCCACCCTCGCGTCCGGTAAGTGTAATCTCCAACTCCTTCGATGCAAGAATCGCATCATCAAAAAACATCTCGTAAAAATCCCCTAGGCGGAAAAACAAAAACGCATCCTGCGCCTGGTCTTTTATGGATAAATATTGCTCAATCATCGGTGTATATTTGGCCATACCGTTTACTAACCCCCACACATTGTTCCGTTTAAACTTACATTACCTTTCATTATAGCAAAAATGACAGTCGATAACATGCAAGCATCGCAAACAACATCACAGATTTTACGAAAGCTTCCAAAACGGACGCAAATCCCGCGATTCATCCCATTGTTTCCCCTGACGCAGGCTGTCCAGCAAAGGCCCTACATAAGCTTTATATTGCGGATATACATCCAGTGAAACGATATCCAAAATAAGAGGCTCCATATATTCCCCCAGCACAATCCGATTTCCTTCATAAAAAGCTCTATGGGCCTCTTCCTCATCCAGTGGCCTACGCTCCAAGCGCGGATATTGAGACGCGATGAGAAAGGTCAATCCAATCACGCCTTTCGCGAGCTGCGGCGAAACAAGAAAGCTGGGTAGTGTACGGTATTCAAAACCTCCGTACGGTTGGCGGCGAAAATCGCCCAAATTGCCGTAATGCGGTCTGCGCCGGGCTGCGCGTTTGTCTTCTAACAACGCCAAAGGCAGCGCTAAATAATTGTCCAGCGCACGTAGCAGAGACCCGTTCAGCGGAATTCCGCTAAAATGCAGATGCCCTCCCAGCGGAAAACCGGACTGCGGCATCCCGCCTGCTTGCCAAATTAGCGTACGATCGGCAATGCGCCGGGCTGCTGCCGCAAAGGCACGGCGTAAATGGGTCAGCAAAAGAGCCGGATCGCCACTTGGTGCGGGTCGAAGCTCAGCGACCGGGTACAACGTCCGCCCCCGGCGCGTAACCGCATCGCATCCCGCCACGCCAAGGCGGCCCAAATATCGCGAAGCCGGTACAACCCGTCCTTCCGGCATGCGGACCAGTACAAATTCAGGGTCCATTCCGATTAGCAGCTGTTTATCCCCTTGTACCGCTGGAAGGCCCTGCTCCTGAACATCCTCTTCGCGAGCTGCGGCTTCATATAGCGTGTCTAGGCGTCTATCATTAAGCCATGGCTGGGCCACGACTTCACGCACCTGACAGCTGCGCTCGCCCAGCAATGTCAGCGTCACCTCGCCACTGTCGAGGCCAAGTGTGTACAAAGTACGTACAGCCAGTCGCTCCATTCGGACGGACAGCTGAGAGCTGCTATCCAACGCAGACGGATCATAAGCGCGGACTTTGGAGTGTCCTTCAATCGTGCGTCTTCGAATTTCCAGCATTCGTAGCTGATGGATCTGCACCGCATAGCCTACCGCAAAATCTGCTGCGTTGTCGTCAATCCAGCGAACCGATATGCCGGAGCGTTCCAGCCTGCGCTGCTTTTCATCATCCGACATCTGTCTGAAGCGTCTGAGCGCCTGTCCCGCCTGTTGCATCATCTTCCCCTCCCTACCAGATTACGGACGATTGAACGACTTCCCTTCCCTACAACAACAAAAAGGAGGGCCTTTCCCCCCTGCGCAGTCTCAGCCAGCGCAAAAGAGTAAAGCGGCCCTCTTTTTGGTTACTTCCGTCAGAGCTCGTCGTCAATGAGGTCGGGGTCGAGCTCCTCATAGTCCCCTTCTTCCGCTCCAAAATCATAGTCCTTGTCAAAATCGTCACTGCTGCCATTCGGGAATACTTCTACAACAATCTTCGTTTCTGCCACCAGTTCCACCGCAAATTCCCGCTCGACCCGGATAATTACGCTGCCGCCCCCTGAAGACACACTGGCCTCAACGCAGCTTGGCTCCTGTGTCGCCTCGGCGGATACTTCCACTGTAGACGCCCGGTGTTTCGGATCAAGATACGAGAGCGGCACGTTTTCCACGTACGACACCGTTTCCTTAGCCACATCGGTCTGCGAGTTTTTATCGTATGAGTACCAGATATTGATATCATACGTCCCCACGACCTCAATGCCGTCTCCAGCCGCCACAGCCTCATACTGGTGGTTAATAATCCACGCCCCCAAAATGCTGGTCGGATTATTAGGCGGAGTTACGGTATGGGTTACGGTAGAGAATTTGCGACCTTTACCGCAGATCGCTTTTGTAATAATCTCTCTACGATTTTTATGACTTAATGCCATACTTGAACCTCCTCCATACAATCAATCATTCCATACATATGTATGCAGGTTGTGGGCGAATGTTGAGTGAATAGGCGAAAAGGAAAAAATATTATTTGTATAAGCTTATGCCCTAATGGCTTGAACTCATGCACGCCAATGTATTACATACTGCTCGACAATCCGTAAAAATTCGCTGAGCGCCGGGGATTTCCACTTTTTCGTGTGATAGGCGACCTGGGTAGCCACCTGCTGTTCGCTGTCATCCCAGCTTAAACGCGCCATCTTCCCTTCACGCAGCTCATTTTGCACCGTAACCAGCGGAAGCAGCGCAACGCCCAATCCGGCCATGACACATTGCTTGATCGCTTCAATACTCCAAAACTCCAGACTCGGGTCTGCAAAAATACCGTGTCTGTTCAAATACTGCTCAAAAAGGATACGATAGGTGCAGCCCGCCTCCGTGTGCAAAATGGTTTCGTCCTTCAAGTCAGCTGGCTCCACCTTATTATAGGAAGCCAGTGGATGCCCCAGTGGCGCAACCAATGCCATCGGCTCATGAATGAGCGTAGTGACATGCAGTTCTCTATCCTCTGTTTCCGGCTGAAGCAAAAAAGCCAAATCCAGCTCACCTGAACGGGTCATATCACGCAATTCCCAGCATTCACCGGGTTTAAGCACGATTTTTACCTTCGGATACCGCTCCCTGTACTCACGGATCAGGCTCGGCAGGCGGAAAGCCGCCAGCGACTCTGGCGCTCCGATTTTGAGCGTACCCGTCAGCACCGTTTCTGAACGTAGCGCATCCTTAGCAAGGGCGTGCATCTTGGAAATCTCCTGCGCATAGGGCAGCAGGCGTCGTCCGGCATCTGTGAGCATGATTTTCTTACCTATGCGGTCAAAAAGAGGTGTGCCCAGCTCTGTCTCCAGCGTCTGAATTTGAGCAGTTATACTTGATTGTGCATAGTCCAGTATACGCGCCGCCCGAGTAAAACTGCCTGCCTCAACCACATTTAAAAACGTAAACAAATGCCGTGATTCCATAAGTTGCTCCTTCAATCGTTTTTTTCGATGCAAGCCATCGTTATATTCCGTTTTTCCGATAGATTGATTATCTGATAAGCTGAAGGAAATGACAAGAGAAAGAAGGCTTACCTGCATGACAAATGAACATAAACTACAATCCACCATTGGTCTTCCACAGGCCATTGCGCTATATATCGGGGCGGTGCTGGGTTCGGGGATATTGATTGTGCCCGGTCTTGCCGCCGAAATGGCGGGTCCGGCATCACTACTGGCGTGGGGCTTTATGACCCTGCTCATTTTGCCAATGGCCCTGTCCATGGGACTGCTGTCCGCCAAATTCCCGAACGCTGGAGGGGTATCGCATTTTGTTACGCTGGCTTTTTCACCGCGTGCAGGCTCTTATATCGGGTGGTTTTTTCTGATGTCAGTTCCGATTGGGGCACCTGTTGCCGCACTCACCGGAGCTGGCTATATGACCGCCGCCATGGGCTGGGGAGAGGGATGCCGCATGGGATTGGCCGCCGCCATGCTGGCGGTTGGACTGATCATTAACTGGATCGGTATGAAGGTTGCGGGACGTATTCAGATCGCCGTTGTCATTGCTATCGTTGCTGTCCTTATCTTCGCCATTGTCGCAGCGCTGCCACAAATGAAATCGATACACTTCACACCGTTTGCTCCGCACGGTTGGCTTCCTGTCGGTCAGGCAGCCGCGATTCTGTTCTGGTGCTTCATCGGCTGGGAAGCCGTCTCCCATTTGTCGGAGGAATTCACCAATCCTCAGCGGGCGGCTGTTAAGGGTGTCACCGTTGCAGCCATCATCGTTGGCCTGCTTTATTTTCTTACTGCACTGGCTACAGTCGGGACACAAAGCTACCTTGCAGGTGGATCAGACGCTTCGCTCGTATGGGTGATTAGCCGGGCTATTGGTCCGTGGGGCGCAGTGATCGCGGGCTTGACGGGCATCTTTATTTGTACAGCTACGATTATCGCTTATGTAGGTGCTGCTTCACGTGTCGCGTATGCCTTATCCCGGCAAGGACACGCCTTCCGCTGGATGGGTCTATTGTCCCGGCGTTTTCATACGCCAATTGGGGGTATCGCGTTTCTTTCCCTTTGTTTCGTCATCATTATGTCCCTTTACGGTAGCGGTACTGTTTCACTCACCAACCTGATTCAGTTCCCCAACGCCACTTTTATCCTGACCTATCTGGGCGGGTGTGCTGCGGGTATCAAGCTGCTACGAGGTAATCGCTGGGGTGTAGCCATCAGTTGGGTGTCGTTCATCTCGACTGCGGTGGTGTTTCCTTTTGTCGGCTGGGCCATGCTTTATCCTTGCCTGATCACCGTTGCCTTATGGATCGCAGGTCGAATTCGGCACAAACGACCCCTTCCTGCTGCGTCCGTCATCACTGAACAAGAAAAAGCTACTGTCCATCGTTAGACAGTAGCTTTTTAGTTTGGGCCCTCGACTCTAAGCTTTGACTGGAGTGGGGGCCTTGTCCTTTTTGGCGATTTTCAAATACTGATGTAATTCATGTGTAAGCTGTAACAATGCCGAACGAATTTCGAATTCCTCCCGGGTTGAGGGGAGCTCCATTTTTTTGAATTCCTCACGTACCTGCTCCAGCAACTTCTCCGTCTGTCCCGTATAATGTCCGGCCAGAACGTCATTGCTGAGCTGATCGAATAGCTCGGCCAAAAGTTTGGCCTGCGGCATATGCTGGTACATCTGCGAGATCAGCTGCATCATATTTTGAATAGAATCCAGCTGTTCCCTGCGCATATAAAAATACACATTCCAGCCTTCTTGCGGACGAAGCATCTGATTTTCCAATGAACGCCCTGCCTCGGTCACCCCTCTGGCTATGACGCTGTTCGCTTCTATAACTTCCTTGCCATCCCATATGTATGCCGGACTGCGTAATGTATTGGCCATATTTCTGAATATAATGGAAAACGTCCGGTCTACTTCCTGCCGGATTTGCTGCATGGTGTTATCGGAGCGCGGCATGTAGGCCAAATTGACGACCATCGCGGACCCCAGTCCGATGACCAGCAGACACAGCTGGGTCAGCAGCACCTGCATATCAATCACACCACCGCTGAACACGCGGAAAACCACAACCGAACCCGTGACGATTCCTTCCTTAAAGCCCACCCGTACAATGACCGGAAACGCCGATAAAATATATAATGCCAGTACCCAATCATGGAATCCGAATACAACAAACAAAACACAAGCAAAAAGAAGCCCCACAACGGATGCAAAAAATCTCGCCGAAATGGTACGAAGGCTTCTCTTGCGCGTGACATCGACCCCCAAAATAGCCAAAAGCCCTGCCGAGGTGGCTCCATGAATGCCAAAACCATCCGCAATGAGTACGGCCATTAATGCGGCAATAGCCGTTTTAATCGTACGAAAGCCCATGAAAAAATTCTGTCCTCTCTGGATGAAATCTGTTTTCGTAAACTTTGAATCATTTTCATTTTCATGGTACTTTATTTTCACATTTTACACAAATGAGGAATTTGAAAAAATCCAGAAATGTATAGAAGTTTGATTCTTATCGCTGAGGACGATCAGACAGCAACAGTCGCTCCACATACACGACCGCCTGATACATCAGTGTCGCTACGACCGCAATGATAAGTAAACTGGACATCACCAGCGTGAAATTGAACACCTGGAAGCCGTAGATGATCAAATAGCCCAACCCGTTTTTAGCTACCAGAAATTCACCGACGATCACGCCAACCCAGGCCATGCCGACATTCACCTTTAGTGTAGAGACGATAGCCGGAAAGGACGCAGGCAAAATCACCTTGCTAAACGTATCGCGCCGCGATCCACCAAATGTGCGAACCACCTTGATCAGATTCGAATCCACTTCCTGAAAGCTGTTATACACGACTAACGTCGTAATAATGACCGTAATCGAGAGGGTCGTCATTAGAATAGCGGTAAATCCGGCTCCGAACATGACGATAAAAATGGGCCCCAGCGCCACCTTGGGCATACTGTTGAAGACAACCATATAGGGATCCAGTACCTTCGACAGAAACGGCGACCACCAGATTAGCACAGCCAGTAATGTTCCCAGCAGCGTTCCCAGTAAAAAACCCGCCAACGTCTCTCCAACCGTGACACCGACATGCCCCCACAGCTCACCGCTGACCGCATCCTTGCCAATTTGGGTAAGTATTTTGCTTGGATAGCTAAACAGTAGTACATCAATCCATTTCATCCGACCCGCAATTTCCCACAACACGAATAAAAACACTAAAATAGCTGTCTGTACACCCGTTACCAACCGCCGCTCCGAACGCCTTCTGCGTCGGTACTCCTGATACAGCCCTTGAATCCAGTGTTGTCCAAGCCGATCTGCTTCGCCCTTCATCCTTTGACTCACTCCTTTGCTCCCGAAGCCTCCAGTTCACCCCATATTTCATGAAAAAGCTCATTAAAGCCCGGCTGCTCGCGCGCATAAAAAGGCTGAACTTCCCGGATCGCATCCGGAATTGCAAAGGTACGCCGGATGTGGCCCGGATTTCGGCCCAGCACAATAATCCGGTCACTGACCGCAATCGCCTCGGCCAAATCGTGTGTGACCAATATAGCCGTCTTCCCCCGCTCACGCAAGGTTTCGGCAATCAGGTCTTCCAGTTGGAGCTTGGTCTGATAATCCAGCGCGGAGAACGGCTCATCCAGCAGCAGCAGCCCTGGATTAGTCGCCAGCGTCCGTACCAGCGCCACACGTTGGCGCATCCCCCCGGATAACTGGGACGGATGCAGATGCTCCTTCCCTCCCAGCCCCATGCCTTCCAGCAGCAGTCGGGTCCGTTCACGCGAGGCTTCATCTACCCGATTGCCCAGTTCCAGACCCAATAACGCATTATCCATGATCGTACGCCACGGAAACAGATAATCCTGCTGCAACATGTAGCCGACCTCGGGACTCGGACCGTTTACGGGCTGACCTTGCAGCAGCACCTGGCCCTTCGCCGGGCACAATAACCCGGCGATCATGGACAGGATTGTCGTTTTGCCGCAGCCGCTTGGGCCAACCAAACTGATAAATTCTCCTGTCCCTACAGCGAAGTCGATATCCTCAACCGCCAGTGAGGCCTCCCGGTCTGTTACATACACATGCGTCACTTGCTTCAGCGCCACCACCGGGACCGTTGCATCCGAAATAAGACAACTCCGTTCTTCTGTCATGGCGAGCCTCCGGCGTCTACACCTGTATCAGCGGCTCCATTTGTTCCCGCTTTTGCAGGCTGGTCGGCATTCCCCGATGAGCCTGCTGCAATCGCCTTCTCTGCAAAGCTTCGGTTCAACAGTTGATCCAGCGCAACCGGACTTTTCAGCTCGCCCGCCGAAGTCATAACATCCTGCAAATTCTTCCATTCTTTTTCCTCAATTATTGGATTCAAGGCATAGGTGCCTTGTTCCTTATACCGCTTGACACTACTGGTCAGAACCGCCAGATCTGTGTCCTTGAAATAGGGCATAATGGCTTCGGCAATCTGCTCAGGTGAATGCGTGGCAATCCACTGCTGTGCCCGGTATACAGCCTTCGTAAATTTTTGTACGGCCTCGCCATTTTCGTTCAGATAGCTTCGTTTAGCCATATATACGGTATAAGGCAGCTCGCCGCTCTCCACACCAATGGAGGCCACTACCCGTCCCCGGCCTTCTTTTTCGAAAATAGATGCCTGCGGCTCGAATAACTGCACATAATCCCCTGTACCGGAACCGAAAGCAGAGGCAACATTGGCAAAATCAATATTTTGAATCAGCTTCAAATCCTTGTGTGGATCAATGCCGTGTTTGCGCAGTGCAAATTCCAACGACATTTGTGGCATTCCGCCCTTGCGCTGTCCAAGAAAATTTTGCCCTTTCAGCTTTTCCCAGTCAAAGCTACCCTGCGTTTGCCGGGCAAATAGAAAGGTTCCGTCCGTCTGCGTCAGTTGGGCAAAATTAATGATGGGGTCCTCTGCCCCTTGCTGATACACATAAATAGATGTTTCTGCACCGATAAGCGCGATATCCGCCTGATTGGACAGCAACGCCGTCATCGTCTTGTCGCCACCGGGAATCGTCGCCAGTTGGACATTCAGTCCCTCCTGAGCAAACATCCCCTGGCTCAAGGCTACATACTGTGGCGCATAAAAGACCGTTCGAGCTACTTCGCCCAGTCTAATCTCAATCGTCTGCTCCCCTTTGGGTGCGCACCCGCCGAGCAGCAGCAACCCGAGCAGTGCCGCAGCCGCCACAGCTTTGAAACGAGCGCCGATGTTCATCCCTGTTCCCTCCCCACCTTTTTGCATTATAGACTTCATATATTGTTATGCGGCTGCCTACTCAATGGTTAATCGCACACAAAAACCCCACGTTCGCCCAGGGAACGCGGGGTAGATGCACAAATGATGATATGACAGCTAGTAAATCACAGCTTGTATATGGAGGTATATTTTTCTTCCAGATAATCAGCCAGATAGTCCGGGTTCAGATCCTCACCTGTAATGGCTACAATCAGCTCGGACGGCGTCCGGCTCTTACCGTAACGGTAGATTCGTTCAGTCAACCATTGCTTGATCGGCTCCAGCTCCCCAGCAGAAATCAGCTCATCCAGATTTGGCAACTCCTTGCGCAGTGTCGCCAAAATTTGCGCTGCATACATATTGCCAAGCGAGTAAGAGGCAAAATAACCAAAATCACCACCGGACCAGTGAACATCCTGTAGAACGCCATGCCCGTCATCCGGCGGGAGAAGTCCCAGATATTCCTTATATTTCGCGTTCCATACTTCTGGAAGGCGCTTCACATCCAGTTTTTCATTAAACAGCATTTTTTCAATTTCATAGCGGATAATGATATGTAAGTTATATGTCAGCTCATCCGCTTCAATACGAATCAGTGAATTTTCCACACGATTAACGGCCAGGTAGAACTGTTCCGCCGTGACCTTTGCCAGACGGTCTGGAAAATGCTTTTGCAAGTCAGCATAATATCGATCCCAAAAAGCACGGCTGCGCCCAATCATATTTTCCCACAAGCGAGACTGAGATTCATGTATCCCCATAGAGGTTCCTTCAGAAAGCAGCGATCCTGCCAGCTCAGGCGCAATATTTTGCTCATACAGCGCATGACCACCTTCATGCAATGAGCTGAAAATCGCGCTAGTCACATCATCTTGCAAATAATGTGTTGTTATGCGCACATCACCCGGATTTAATCCTGTCGCAAAAGGATGCACGCTCTCATCCAAACGACCTGCGTCGAAGTCATAACCCATCTGTCTCAAAATGAATAGGCCGAACTTCTCTTGCTGCTTCACATCAAACACACCATCCAGAAAGCTCTTGTCCGGCTGGTTTGGTGAAGCCTGAATTTTAGACAACAGCGGCACAAGGCGCTTTTTGAGACGATCAAACACAGCATCCAGCTTCTCTACCGTCATATCCGGTTCATATTGATCCAAAAGCGTGTCGTATTCCGTGTTCTTGATTCCCCAATAACCGATAAACTCACGCTTCATCTCTACGATTTTAGACAAATAAGGCTCGAATCCGGCAAAATCGCTATGTTCCTTGGCATCCTCCCACTTGCTCTCCGCCTGAGCAGCGAGTACGCTGTATTCCCGATAACGGTCAGCCGGAACCGAACGGTTCAGCTCATAATTTTTGCGACTTTCCTCCACCAGTCTGCGATCATTGTCCTCCAGTTGCTCCAGTTTGTCTTCTGCGGTAAAAAATTGCAGCAATTGTCCCATTTCATCCGAAATAATCAGCTTGAACATCTCAGTGGACAACATACCCAACGTTTCCGAACGAATATCAACGCCCTTGCGCGGAGCACCTGTCCGTAAGTCCCAGTGCATCAAGCCCACGGCCTCGCCATAACTTTTGATTTTGTGTGCTAATTCTTTTAAAGCTGCCAATTGATCCAACGTCTGTTGCGCCATAATTGAGGTCACCTCTTTATCTAAAAATGGATAAAACTTTATACTTCTTATACTTGATGATACTTATATTAAAAAGTATAATCAACACACAACATTTGCGACCAGCTCCTGAAGGCTTTGAAAAACCGTCAGATAGTACATATTTGTAAAGGGGTAAAGCCTGATTTCCGGCCTGCTAAAACCTGGATTAGGCTTTTCCATGCTGGTCTGCTGCAAAAAATAGTTCAACATTAAATAGCATACGGAGGGAACAATCGTGGATCACATCAAAGAGATTTTGGAATACAACCGCGTTTTCGTGGAAAACAAAGAATACGAAGCCTATCGTACAGGCAAGTTCCCTAATAAAAAAATGGTCATCATTACCTGTATGGATACGCGTCTGACCGAACTGCTACCCAAAGCCATGAACCTGCGCAATGGTGATGTCAAAATTATTAAAAATGCGGGTGCGATTATCTCCCAGCCTTTTGGAAGCGTTATGCGAAGCGTACTCGTTGCCCTGTATGAGCTGGGAGCGGATGAAGTGCTCGTCATAGGCCATTACGAATGCGGTATGGCCGCGCTGAATGCCGACCACATGGTCAATGAAATGCTGGAGCGCGGGATTTCACAAGAGGTACTAAGAACTTTGGAAAATTCAGGGATTAAACTAAACAAATGGCTGAAAGGTTTTGACAACATCGAGGAAGGGGTTAGAAGTACCGTAAAGCTTATTAAGAATCACCCCTTGCTCCCGCCTAATGCGCCTGTTCACGGTATGGTCATCCATCCAGACACCGGGGAGCTAACGCTGGTTGTTGATGGAAATAAGCAGTAAAATCCTATAATTAACGTTAAAAAGGGTATCTTTGGGTCATAAAATACGACCTAAAGATACCCTCTTTTTTATGAAAATAAGCACATATGAGTGTATGGTGATCGGAGTTAATTTTGGCTAACCTGTGAACGGCCTATCTGAAAGTTGTCAAACCATACAGTTTCAGTGTACACTTTTCATGAAGCGGCAGAACACCTGCCGTAGAGCCGTTATAACCGTTACTAAGATGGATGAAGGAGATAAAATCTATGAATTTACTATCTTATGGTCTGCTGGGCCTTCTCGCCAGAGAAGAATCCTCCGGCTATGATCTGATGCTGCGTATCCAGCCTTTTTGGCAGGCCAAGCACAGCCAGATCTATCCACTGCTAGCGCGTATGGAAAGCAAGGAATTGCTTGCTTCCCGCTGGATTCAGCAGTCCGACAAACCTGATAAAAAAATGTATACCATTACAGACAAGGGAATTCATATGCTTCAGCAATGGTCCCAGGAATCACTGGCCGCTCCGGTCACACGGGACGAATTAAGCCTGCGGCTGTTCTGTCTCTGGCTGACGGACAAAAGCAGTGCCAACCGTATGCTGGAGGAACGCAAGCGTCATTTTATTCAGCGAATACGGCACCTTGAGGATATTCTGAACGACATTCCTGACGAGGATCTGCATTTTGGCAGCAAAAACTTCGGTGATTACATTCTCGTGCAAAAAGGGCTTATGAATGCCAAAGCGGGTCTGGAGTGGTGCCAAATGGTACTGCGTATGCTGCTCGCCGGAGATGTAAGAGCGGACACTAATCCATTTTCACTTAAACCGTAAGACAGAATGCTTTAGTCCATTCAGGCATAGGATTTATATATCAATAAAATTTGAATGTTTTAATTTTTTTGAAACCCTTTTCTATCCGTTTCGTATTACTGGTAAGCGGCTGTTTGACCTATATCAAACCAACATACCAAGGGGGATATATTTAACATGAAAAAAACTTTTACTTTGAAAAATATGATGATGCTGATGATGGCTTTTACCCTGCTGATTGTTATGGTCGCACCATCTACAGCTGACGCGAGGCGAGGCGGCGGATTTAAATCCGGGCAAAAAACGTACCAATCTACACCGAGCAAGGCCACTAACAGCAACGGCGTCAATAAGTCTGATAGCGGAACCAAATCCAGTGCAACTGCGGGTAATGCAAGCAGAACGGGTGGGTTCCTTGGCGGTGGCGGCGGGTTCCTGAAAGGAATGATGCTGGGTGGTTTGGCAGGTATGCTCTTCGGCGGACTGTTCGGTAATATGGGCGCACTGGGCAGCTTGCTTGGCCTTGCGGTCAACGTTCTCGCTATATACGTCCTGATCATGGTCGGAGTAGGTATCTACCGTGCTATTAAAAATCGTCGCAGACCTGATGATTCCCGTGGAGGACGTTACTAAGTTATGATTTTAAGTATGGATGAAATTGTAAATGCCATCTGTCTGCATATGGCTGAACGCAAAGGCGTCCAGCCCACTGATGTGACTGTAGAATTAAGCTGGGAAGAGGATACAGGATATTCGGCAGAAGTCCATGTACAAGGCCGCAGCCAGTATCTGGTGGAAGCCAACATGATTGAGGCCATCCTGAGATACCTGCATTCCGAGTACAATATCCGTGCCTATCGCGAGCAGGTCAGACTGGATCTGGACGAAGAAATTACGGCCATTGTCCAGACTTGATGGAATAACGCATAGAGTCACCTAACAGAATAAGCATTGAAACGGAAGAACCGACCTTCGCTTGATGCAAGGGTCGGTTCTTTTTTGCGTTCTATAGGACATTAGCTAAATGTGTGGAACTGACGATACCGTAACCTGGGGCGCCCTTTCGAGCAGACCACTGCCGTACATTTCCCGAAACGGTTGCTCCTCCATATGAATGTACCCGATATAACAGCCGCATTCCTTCATACGGCACGGACGCTTGGCACTTAGTCCTTCAAGGCCATCTCTGTACAAGTGACCAAGCACTCGCCGATCCTGGTAGCAATGTTTTACACGTCCGTCACCCTGTACGTAAAATACATCCTCCCCAGCACGACACGCCCGCCCCTGACTGCTGTAATCCTGCAAATTCCATTGGAAATAGGGATCTATAGCCGTTAATTCATCAATCTCGGCATCGGTATAATAATGTGGTCGATCCTTGTAAGCGTTGACCCACAAATAAACATCCTTCGGAAGCTGTGATCGCAAGGAATGAATAGCGGGAAAAGCCTGTCTCAGTCCCACGGTGCCGACACTGTAGGAAATACCAAGTTCATATAGCTTCATACCTTGAGATATAAAAGCCGGCTCCTTCGTCTCTCCCGGATGATACGTCGCCCACAGCGCAGCCGTCCTCGGGTTCAGTTCCCTGGCCCAATCCAGCTTAGTGGACAGATTCGTCTGTACAGCCACTTTATCCACATGCGTCATATGGGAAAACTCAATCATGGCCTTGCGGTACCAGGAATGAATGAGAGCTTCTCCATACGGATTAAAAAATATGGATAGTCGATGCCCCAAAGTTCCCTGTTCCCGTACCCAATCAGCAAAACGCTCCAGCTGCGCCCGATCCTTGTTCAATGTTTCACGGCTATCCACGTTTTTGCTGAACGGGCAGTAAGGGCAAGCATAGTTGCACGAAGTCAACAAGCCACGATAATATAGAGTTGCTCTCATGCGCCTACGTAGCCTTCCATCCGCTCCCGTACTGCCGTAGATATCATCCAGTCGCCAATCGCATCGGAATAAGCCATTCCTTCCTCGGTCAGTCGCAGTGTGTCGTCTACAACCACCGCCATACCAGATTCCAATAACAAGGACATTCCTGCAAAATCATCCGCCAGAGACGCATCGAAGCGCGCGGTGTAAGCAGATAGCTCCAGACCTTCACGATGGAGAAGTGCCTTCAGAATAAAACGCCGCTTGCTCTCCTCCACATTTAAAATAAAGCCGTAATCAGCCAGATCATGACGCTCGGCGGCGACATAATCAGCAATAATACCGCGCGTTGCGGCTGCACTAACACCGTATCGGCTGGCATAGTGGACATTACGCGTATAGGAGCGCGCACCGCAGCCCAGACCGGCCATGCCTTCCTCCTGACAGCTGTATGGCAGCAGCTCCTTGCCGGGTGCATCATCATTTTTGGCAAAACGGCGCATGGAATATTGTACATATCCCGCCTGTTTGAGTCTTTCACGTGCTACTTCGTACAAGCTGAGACGAATATCATGATCCAGCCCAGTATAGCCCGGCTTTAAAATCGTATTTTCCCGAATGTATAATGGGTAAATAAAAATTTCACCCGGTGCGTAAGATAATGCCTCTTCCAGAGAATACAGCCACGTTTCCGCCGTTTGACCGGGGAGACCATAGATCAGATCTACGTTCAACAGCGGAAAATCGTACTCCACCAGCCGCGCAAGCGCTTCACGCACAAGCTTGGGCTTCTGAGGGCGGTATATGGCCGCACTCTCCGACTCCACAAAGCTCTGAATCCCCATGCTGACACGGTCCGTTCGGCGGCGCTTGAGCACCTCCAGCCGATCTTCGGTTACCGTATCCGGCGACGTTTCCACCGAAATGGAAGCATGTTCAGGGTCTAAACCCATCAGATTTTCCGCAATGTCAAACAATCGTTCGACCAAAGGAGCCTCCAGCAAGGTTGGCGTACCGCCGCCGATGGCAAAGCGTGAAAACGGCCGACCACCCATGATTGGCGCCCATTGTCGGGCTTGTCTTTCAAGCGCATCCACATACTCCTTATGCACATCCAGCCGCTTGTCGGGCAAAGTGAACAGGTTACAGAATCCACAACGAGCCGCGCAAAACGGAATATGCATATACAAAAAATAGCTCTCCAGCTCCTCCTTCTCCCACAACTCTTGCAGTGAGAGCGGTGTATCAAAAGGCCGATAGGCCGTTTTATGCGGGTAAGAGTACAAATAGGAGCGGTAGGGAGCTTCACGGATCGTGCGTGCCCATTCAACAGGGTTCTCAGGCCATAGAGACCTTGATGTTGAGCCTGTGTCCAGCCCCGCAGGGGGATTGGCTCCTGCTCCCGTTAGAAGCGAGTGATTCAGATTCATGGCTTTCATTTCTGCTCCCTCCTCGCGCTGGATTGATTCTTTACATTTTACCAGTGCAATCTAAAATTTCTTGTACCCTACAACACAAATTCGCGGTAAGGCACATTCCATACTACCTCATGAGCTAGGCGATGCCCTTCGTAGCCATCTTCCCCATAAGCCGTACCATGATCGGAAAAGGCCATGCAAAATGTCTTCCCCCGGTTTCGTAAAGCGTCGAACAAACGCCCAAGCTGCCCATCCACATAACGCAAGGCTGCACATTGGGACTCCACTGAATCCTTGGCTGAGCCCTCCAGAAAATAGTGATTAGGGCCATGAATAGCTGATACATTCAGGAACAAAAACAGCCGTTGCGCCGGGTCCGCCTTCTCCAGCAGCTTTAGGGCATGATTCACCTGATGCTCGGTTGAACGGGGATTCGTAACGCCGAAGGTCATACGCCAGTAGCTTTCCTGAAAATACCCCGGCAACACCTTGGCAAGCTTGTTTTTTTTCGTAAAAAAAATAACGCCGCCGATGCAGACGGTCCGGTAGCCCTCACCCGCCAGCCCGGATACAATATCCGGTGCATCAAACAGCCACGTATGCGGATGCGTTCGCAGTCCCGTATCTTTTGTATGAAACAGCCGTATGTGAGAGGCCTTATCCGTATTAGCGGGTGTAGGCAAAAATCCGCCAAAAAACGCATGATGTGCGGCATAGGTAAAGCTGCCCGGCGTATGGCATTTTTCCCACGGCCCGGACTCGCACAGGTTCGGACAGTTCTCCTCCTCCAGCTTGGCTACATCGTAACGCAGCGTGTCGAGCGTAATCATGACAATATCATGAGAACCGACAATCTGGTTCATATCGGTCATAACGAGTCTTTCCTTTCCAAAGCTGCAGTCCCATTGGCGAGCTGCAGCATTTCCCATTCATAAGGATTCCAGCCCTGATGTTTTACCCGGTATAGCAGGTCTCCGAACGGATTTACATCCAGCACGTATGGACGACCGCCATGCGCCGGAACCAGAACATCCAGCCCAGCGACCATAGAGGCCGGAAAAGCGCTCATCGCGGCTTCCGCAGTCTGCTGCACCGATTCTACTGTATCCTGCGGCAACCCGGCGTCCTCCAGCAACAGCCGTTCATTGCGCAAATGCAGATTCGTAATTGGGCTTCGGCTTAAACGTAAAACGGCATGACAAGCCTCTGATCCACAAACGAGCTGACGTACATCGTAAACACGTCCGCTCAGACTCGCTTTAGGTATCCAGCGCTCCACATGCACCCCTTCCGAGCATAGCCAGCCCAGGATGGCATGAATGTCCTGCTTGTCCGTATAACGGCGCAAGCGTCCGGCATTGTAATACACACGCTGTCCGTGTACGATTTCCGTTCCAATGGTGGTTACCGCCAGTTCTGCTCGTGTCCGCGGATGCACCTGATAGGCTATTACACCAGAAGCACCGGACCCGCAAAATATTTTCACAAACAGACGGTGAACCCCGCTCTCCTTCATCGCTGTGTGCAGATCAGCAACATCACGAAAGGTACCGTCTGGTGGTGCAAGCACAGGCGGAACCCTTATGCCCGCCTTGTCCAATACGGCGCTGCAACGCCGTTTGTCGAACATCACAGCCACTTCCGCCGGATCATTCATCCAGCGCGACGAGGGCCATAGCAGGGCTGCTTCTTGCCGTAGCCACGCCAGCAGACGGCAATAGCCCCGGAACCATTGTGCCGGGTGCCAAATACGACCGTGCTGCTCCAGCAGGCCTCGCGCTTCTGCCGCCAATATACCTGGGCCATGTGCTAATTCCGCCCACGGCAACAAAGAATCGTCTCCCTCCGTATCCGGGGCTCCCAAAGCAATCAATTCACGCTCTACCTCAAAGCTTTCACCCGGTGCATCCAGACGAAGCAGCGGACTAATGTCCGCCCGCCCCGTCTGTAACTGACGGATGCTCTCTTGCACATAAACACTAGCATTTGCACTGTCTGACGCAGACTGTCCAGCTATTCGGGCCATCAGTTCTCCCAAACTTTGTTTCTCACGGACGGCTTCCAGCACATTTTTATAGGAAATCTCAACAGCTGGCGGCAGCTTCAATCTGCTTCGCGCCTCCTGTAGTCCTGTGGTCCGGCGATTCCCCGGATTGCCGAACAAAATAAACGGCTCGCTGACATTGCTGTCTGATATCCCAACCATAAAGCCGCCTCACTTTAATTTTTGAATAAGGCCGATCGTAGAGAGTTCTCTTTATGGATTACTCAGTCAACGATGGATAACGCCAATCATCTTCCTCGTCCGCTTGCTGCTGATCCTCCACATTTACAGATAGTCCTGAGCTTTTCCAACGTTTCAACATTTCATCAGACATATAATGATAGCTCAAATCCAGGTGCTTCAGCCCTTTGATACTTTCACTAGCGAGCAGTGCCTCAGCCCCTTTATCGGACAACGTGCCTTGAGACAGATCAAGTACCTCCAGTTGTCCAATCACAGGTGCGTTTGCCGCAGCAATCGCGATTTCATCCTGTATTTCACTATCCTTCAGCCCCAAATAGGTCAGCTTTGGAAAAAGATTGTCGTTCAGGAACGGTAATACATCCTTTAGGCCACCATCAAAGCCGTATTGATCCACGCCCAAATACAACTCCAGCTTGCGCAGCTCAGGCAGCTCGGCATTACGAATTTCCTGAAGGACACTCGCAGGCAAACCCCCGCAAATAATAACCAATTCCTGAAGATGGCTATGCCGCAACGGTTCCAGGCTCAGGTCCTGACTTCCTTTGACATAAAAGGATTCCAATGCTGGAAACGCCTCCAACAGCGGAGACAGATTCGTCTGATTAATCCACGAAACCTCACACTCATCATATTCCATATCACCGATAAACAGCTTACGCAGCTTCGGAAATTGATCTTTGTGCTTCACCAGCACCGGTATAAAATCCTCCGGCGATTGTTCATAGGCTCCGCCCCAGTCTCCAATAATCAAATCCGTTATTTCTGCGCTCTCTGGCTTGACTGCCAGTTCTTCAATAGAATTAGCCATCGTTTGACCCTTCTCATAAGCTTCATAATCCACAACCAGCTTTAATTCCATCTCGTAATACCTCCGATCACTCATCTGAAAATGTAATAAATTCCTATCTCGTAAACTATCTATTTCCAGTTTAGTCTATCCTATCATACCAATGTTCGTCAAAAATAGACCCCTACCGACATCAATCCTATGTAAAATGTGCGCAATGAAATCAAAACAGGGCAGCCCGGTAAAATTACTCCAGTCTGCCCTGCGCTTATACTCCCTAATAAATCTCTACTATATAATACAATAGATTTTGAAGCCGAATTATTGGCTAATGGTGATCGGTGAGTTATCGGACAGCAACGCCAGATTATTCACGATTACATTCTCTTCGTTGCTCAAGCCACTGGTAACCAGTGTTTGGGAGCCTGTCGTCTGAACCGTCTTCACTTCCTTGCGTTTCGCATGGTCACCATTCACAACGTATACATATTGCTTACCTTGATCCTTTTGAATCGCTGCGGTAGGAACGACAATACCTTCTTGTGCATTCGCAGCGACAAAGCTGATATCAGCCAGCATACCTGATTTCAGTTTCACGTCCGGATTAGCCACCGAAATTTTCACAGGATATCCTTTTCCACTTGCGTCCAACGGGCTTACATTTTTAACTGTACCTGTTGTCACAATATTGGAAGCTGCTACACGTACCTGGACCTTGTCGCCTGCTTTTACATTGTTGATCTGCTCAGCCGGTACATAGATCAGTGTATTAACTGTACTCAGGTTGGCAATGACCAGCGCAGGAGCCTGAGCGGATACCATTTCGCCTACTTCTGCGTTTTTCGTACCTACAATACCGTTAATCGGTGATGTAATCACGGTATCGTCGAGTGCGTCCTGAGCGATACTCACATTTAGCTGTGCCTGCTTGAGAGACTGTTGGCTGGACTCGATAACCGCTGTATTTTGAGATACCTTCAGTTGATTTTGCGCATTGCTGTAGCCGCTGTTAGCATTACTATAGCTGTTTTTTGCTGAATCGTAGCTGTTACGGGCTGTAGTGAGCGCCTTCTGAGCAGCCACCAGTTGGTCCTGGGCATTAGCCTGTGCGTTCTGCGCATTGTTGTATGCCGCTTCTGCGTTCACAACGGCTGTTTTTGCTTGTTCCAATTGTGCTTGAGTACTTGCACCCGCATCAAACAGGCTTTGAGTACGCGTTACATTTTTCTGAGAATCCGCCAGCGCTTGCCGCGTTTGCTTCACCGTATTGGCCGCCGAGGAGACGCCATGTGTCGCCTGTTCTACGGCTGTAGTAGCCTGATTAATGGCTCCCTGCGCCTGATTGATTGCGCTTTGGGATTGAATCACGCCGCTTTTGGATTGTACTACGCCCGAGTTGGCTTGAACCATCGTCGATTCATGGGATGCCTGAGCAGAACTCACTCCTGCTGCCGCCGCACCTGCTGCGGCGCGGGCCTTCGCTACATTATTCCGCATGTCCTTGTCATCAAGCTTGAACAGCACTTGACCTTTTTTGACCTCTGAGCCAATATCCACAGGCAGTTCAACTACTTTACCGCCCACTTTTGGAACGATATTCACTGTTTCCGAAGGCGTTACCGTTCCTGTATAAATGTTCCCTTGCCCAATGATACCCTGCTGCGCTTGGCTGATCTTGACAGGAACGACCATATCCTGCGCCGCTCCGCTATTACTGGAGCAGCCTGCCAGCACTGCGCCGCCGAGCACTAAGGCCGCTAATGTACTTTCTACTCTCAATATTTTCATGATAATTTCCTTTCTTTCTGTCCGTGGAAATAATGTAAGCCATCCAGTCGATATTTTGTAGTTCTTTATAAAGCTTCCGGCTGTGTCTTTGCTTTCTTCCTCTGAATAAACAAAAAGATTAGTGGAATCGTGCAAAACAGCGGTATGGATGAAATGAGGAACGTATCCGCAATTCCTCTCGATGTGGCATCCAGCGTGATTAAACCACTTATAGATGACACCCAAGAGCTGCCCAACGTCGCTTGCAGCGCATGAGCCGCGTCCGGTGTAACAGTCTCTGAAATTTGTTGGGCATGAGCTGCCGAACGGCTTTGCATAATCGCTGTCAACACTGCTATGGCCATAGATGCTGCAACGGTACGCACCAGATTGGATGCTGTAGACGCATTCGCTACCTTGCTCGGATGAACAGCGTTCATACCAACGGTAGACAATGGCATCATACAAATACCGATTCCCAGGCCCCGAAATGCCATTACGGTTTCCAGCCAAATATGCGGTGTGTCTGGCGTAAGTTGATGCAAATGATATGTCATGAAGCTGGTCAGCGTCAGGCCAACAAGTCCCAGGGGCACAATGCCGAATTTATCAAATAACCGCCCGGCAATCGGCATCATAGCCGCCATTGCAATCGCCTGTGGAATGAGGATGATTCCGGTATCAATCGGTGACACATGCTGAATATTTTGCAAAAATAACGGTGTCAAAAACGTTCCTCCATACATCCCCATCATGACCAGACTGGAGGCAATGACACTAATCGTATATTTTGAGTTTTTAAATAATGAAATTTCAATTACAGCATTGTCTTTTCCGCTTTCCACATAAATAAGAAAGACAAGCGCCCAGAAGGCGACGAACAGTAGAGATACAATTTTAAAAGAAGTCCAGCCATCATGCTGACCGTTTGTCAGTGCGTACAAGAGTGTTCCTGCGCAAGTTGCGGCCAGCAAAAAACCTGGCAAATCAAACGGCTTTGGTGTTGCTTTAGGCGGTTCCTTGATCAGAAGAATAACCATTAAAATTGCAAATAAAGCTACCGGCACACTGACAATAAACAAGAAACGCCAGTTAAACCATTCAATCAAGTACCCACTCAGTGTAGGTCCAACGGCTGGAGCCGCCATTGCGGCGATCCCCCATATCCCGAGGGACATACCGATTTGTTCACGCGGCATGATTTTGTAAATAATCGTCATACTCAGCGGCATAATGACACCGCCTCCCAGTCCAGCCAGTACCCGTGCTGCGATCAGGGAAGAATCACTCCATGCAAAAATACATATTCCCGTTCCCAGCGAGAACACGCTGAGCGCAAGTATTAAAAACTTTTTGTATCCAATGCGCTGCTCCATATATCCGGTAATCGGGACGATTACACCAGATGCAAGCGTGTAACCTGTAATAACCCACTGAATACGTGTCGTCGTTGATCCTAAGTCCGTCGTCAATCGAGGAATGGCGACATTGATCAGACTGTTGTTCAGAATGGCGACAAAGGCGCCTAAAACGATGGCAAAAAAAGCAAGCCAGCGTTCTTTGGAAGAATCTGTCGAAGGAGCAGCAGCAATTTCATTGGCAGCCACATGGACCCCTCCTTTTTAAGGTGTATGGATTTTAACTTCCACGTTCGTTCCTGGAATGAGCTTCATATCCTTCGGCTTGTTAACAGCTATTTCTACAGGCACACGCTGGGTCACCTTGTTAAAGTTACCGCTTGTGTTTACCGCAGGAATGAGCGAGAACACCGCATTTGAGGCTTCGCCCACTTTGCGAACTTTGCCTTGAATCGTCTTGTCACCTGCTGCATCAAGCGTAATGTCAACAAGCTGTCCCGGTTTAATGCGGTCAATATCGGTTTCTTCAATATTCGTGGAGACATACAGACTGTTCATATCAACCATGGTCGCAACAGCACTGCCCGGAGAACCGATTTCATGCTCTTTCGAATAAATCTTAATAACGGTACCATTGATCGGCGCACGCAGTACGGACTTGCTGATCATGCTGGAATCCAGCCCCGATACATCCTGCTCTGCAATCGGTTCATTGCGCTGAAGAACATCGCCTTCCTCCACATCAATGTGTGTAATCTCTCCGGAAATTTGCGGCATTACCTTATATTGATCCGCTTGAATACGCGCATCGTCACTCTTAACAAAGTGTGTTGCCTGATACCAATAATAGTAGCCAATGGTTCCGCCGCTCAGAATGAGCAGTATGATGAGAATTGGCAGTACGGTTTTCTTACTCACTTCTTCCACCCCTGTTGTCCAAAAAATTTTATTATTCAACGCTAATATTTTAATTTTGAAATATTAGGCCATCAAACCAAACCGTGAACGTAAAATAAGCACATAGCAGGATACCATGCATAAAGAAAGAACATTATCTATGTACGTAGGTAATCCTTGTCTATGCTCACACACATCGTCTCCTTTTATATTTAAATATTTTCATATAAATATCGTACATTGAAGTATTATAGTTATATTTATCTATTCAGGCAATATAAATTTTCAGTTTTTCAAAAAAAATTTCATAAAAAAGAGCCTTGTTTTCCAAGGCTTCTTCAACGAAAAGGGATTATTCACATTTAAAGGGTTTAAAAAATGTACTAAGAGAAAAGCAAAGGTCCCAATAACCGTTCTTTACGGTTTTTGGCCTCCTGCTGTTCTTTTTTGTTCTTATCCATCCTGTTGCTATTGCCCTGTGATCGTTGTTCCCCTATGCAGGCTCCACAACGACATCGTTCTGTTGTCGCGTGTACATCCTCTCTGGAGTCCCGCAATAACCGAACGTAATCCAGAGATTGCTGTAAAGAAGCAGGACCCGGGATAAAGCGGACTTTTTTGCCTTCCAGCAAACAGTAGACCTCAGTAAGCTGCGGAAGAGCGCCAAATGCATAATAACAAAAAACATTCGTCAAATGTTGAAATGTATGAATAACGTTGGGATTATAATCCACGATGTACTTCTGAATCAGTAAGGAATCGGCTCCAGCTGACAGTTGCCAGGCAGCCTGCACAATAAGCGAAATGTCGACCTCAAGCTCAGGGACCGGCGTGCAAAATTGCTCGTACAACATCACTGGCACTGACAAGTCCCTATTTAACGCACAAATTTTAGACAGCTCGCCTGACACTTTATTTTTGACATCCCAGTAATGGAACAACGATTCGAAGCCGGTTGGCTGTGTGGGCCACCATTTCTCCAGCACATACTGGACGGGGATTTCCCGCCGCACCTCTACTTCCATTCCAAAGTATTCATTTAGCGCATGCCCTACCGCATATTGAACCCGTTGCCTCCAATTCCAGCCTTCACGCCCGCGTTTTCCCTGCGATTGACGGGTAGACTGCGGAGTTCTCCACATCTCCTCAAGCTGATAGTCGTGCAGAAGAGGAAAGCCGCTTAAGCTATCGCTGTTGCGCATACCTATCCCTCGCTCTCTTCTCAGGACACCCCAATACCAGCCTGTGCAAATTGTCTTCCGTAAGCCCGGCAATTTTCCTTCTCATCGTCCAGTGGGTTGAATTCGATCTTCAAGCTCTCCTGAATAACAGTTGCGCCACGTTCTTTGACTTTTTCCTCTACCAGGTCAACCGCGCCGCAGAATAGTGTATAGGATGTATCTCCGCTGCCAAATACAGCGGTCTTTTTACCGGATAGATCAAGCTCATCCAGTTCCTCGTAAAAATCTAAAAATTCATCAGGAAGCTCACCATCTCCCCATGTATATACACCCAACAGGAACCCGTCATAACCGAGCAGTTCCTGCGCGCTGCAATCATACGAAGCCTTCAACTCCGCCTCATGTCCTGCCTGGCGGACGCCTTCGGCGATCAATTCTGCGATTTCCTCTGTATTACCAGTCATACTGGCATAAGCAATCATGATTTTACCCAAGTTCATCCCTCACTTTTGTTTGACATATGGAATGCATTCATTCCCTATTACTCAAATAATATTTGATAATGATTCTCATTGTCAAATATTAATTTCAAATAAGTGTTTTACACATGGTGCAACATACGCAAAACAGCCGCATAGCATGCGGCTGTTCGCTGATAAACCCTATGAGTAAGCTGCTTCAACAAGCAACTTGTTTATTTATTGCATCCATTATTTATTACGCCAGTACAGTTCATTCCATTGCAGCTCCTGACGGAACTGACGGATGTTCGTGTTGTTGTCAATGACGACGGCTTCTATGCCTGTCAGCTCTGCGTAATCCAGCAATTGCTCAGTGGTTACAGCATAGGACAACACCGTATGATGCGCTCCACCCGCATGAATCCATGCTTCTGCGGACACTTCCAGCGAAGGCTCTGGTTTCCACAAAACGCTGGCTACAGGCAGTTTCGGCATTTGGTTTTTATTTTCCACAGCATGGATTTGGTTAATGATCAGACGGTAACGTCCTCCCAGCTCAATGATGGATGCTACGAGCGCCTTACCCGGTTTGCCTTCAAAAATAAGACGAGCCGGATCGGCTTTGCCGCCAATACCCAACGGTTGAACATCAATACGCGGTTTGTTCACAGCAATTGTCGGACATACCTCCAGCATATGAGAACCCAAATTCAGTTCATTGCCCGGCTCCAAATGATATGTGTAATCTTCCATAAAGGAAGTATCCACATTATTCGCCATCAGCTTCATCAGGCGCGTCAACGCTGCCGTTTTCCAGTCACCCTCGCCGCCGAATCCGTAACCTTGGGCCATCAAACGCTGCACCGCCAAACCAGGCAGTTGTTTCAGACCATGCAGGTCTTCAAACGTTGTCGTAAAGGCTCCAAATTCTCCGTCCTGCAAAAACTTTTTCAAGCCCAGCTCAATACGAGCCTGCTCCAAAATAGAATCACGTACTGCACCCGGTTGCTTGGCTTCTGCGGACAACTCATACAGGTCGTGATACTCCTCGAACAGAGAGTTGATATCCCCCTCTGACACGCTATTAACGACCTCAACCAGATCACCCACACCATAGCCGTTGATGGACCAGCCCAACTGGGCCTGAGCAGATACTTTGTTGCCGTCGGTTACAGCTACTTCACGCATATTGTCACCAAAACGGGCTACTTTGAGATTTTGGCTTTCGCTATAAGCAGCAGCCGTGGACATCCAGCCTCCGATGCGTTTCTGAACGCCTTCTTCCTCCCAATAGCCTACGACGACTTTGCGAGTTACACCCAGACGGGCACCGATAAAGCCAAATTCACGGTCACCATGCGCGGATTGGTTCAGGTTCATAAAGTCCATATCAATACTATCCCAAGGGATATCACGGTTAAATTGAGTATGCAGGTGCAACAAAGGCTTTGCCAAACGTGTCAAGCCAGCAATCCACATTTTCGCCGGAGAAAATGTATGCATCCAGGTAATAATCCCTGCACACAGGTCATCTCCGTTCGCATCAATAATGAGACGACGAATCGCGTCGGAATTCGTCAGAACCGGCTTGAGTACCACTTCAAACGGTAAATGACCACTACGGTTCAATCCCTCTACAATTTGACGAGAATGCTCTTGTACCTGATCGAGCGTCTCGGGTCCATACAAATGCTGACTTCCTGTAGCAAACCAAAATTTAAACGGTTTCATAATTAAAAATTCCTCCTGTCAGGAAATAAGTATAGTTGCAGCTGTATTCTTAGATAAACTATTATGTACGTACAATATAATATTTTTATCAATATTATGATGAAAAATGATTAGTTGTACGTACAAGTGGGATTGACTTCATTTTAATATGGAAGCGCTCTAATTACAAGTGTATTCGGCAAAAAAATATTTTTTATCTGGAAACTGAGCACTTCTCCTAGGTTAATGTCCTAAGCATCTTAGTAAACAAGCACGTAGCCCTAATAGTCATGACATATCAAACAATGCCAAGCCCTATAATTAGGACTTGGCATTGTTGTGAGAAAATTCCCACACAAAGTTGATCATCTATTTTACATGAAAAACAGACATTAAAACTTTTAACTTACTTCATTTGTTGCATGAGGATGCCCCAACCCACCTGCCTTCTCTAATGGAATTTCAAACTGACGAACTGTCTTGATAAAGAACATGATTAGTCCAGACAATACGGTAATCAGGGCGCTGAAAAACAAGACCTCAGGCAGTGAGAATCGCAAAGCTAACGCGCCGCCAATCAGAGCTCCCAGCGGAAGGGCCGCATTCGAGAGGGTATTCGTAAAGGCGATCACACGTCCTAACAGCGGTAAGGGAGTAATAATTTGGATCAAAGACATTTGCAATACATTAATTATACCTGTAAAAGCACCTATTAGGAGAGCCGCCAGTAGTTTCATCCACATCTGGGGCATCACAGAAAACAGGAAAATGGCAAGTCCTGTAGCTACCCATGCAGCTGCAATGGTAAGACCGTTCCTTTTAAGCACATTTACCAGAAAAGAACCTACAAAAATGCCGATGAAATAAGAAATATACAGCAAACTGTAATAGATTGGCGAACCGTAATCGACAGCAATGGAGGGCATAGTAATAATCAGAAAAGCCATTGAAAAGTTGGCAAGAGCAAAGAATGGCAACATAATTCGCAAAAAGGTGTGGCGTTTTACAAAGGTATATCCTTCTTTCAGTTCTCTCCAATAGTGCCCTAATGTTAGCGAGCCCTCGCTATGTGTCCCTTCCGTTGAATGAGTGTCGAGCTGTTTGCTGAGTCTAATATATACGACACCTGCAAGGAACAGCATACCGCTGGCCAGTAAAAAGGTGTTTTGCATACCCATAGCGATAATGAGCGAAGCTCCAGCCAAATAACCAACGATATTAATGATCTGGTCCGACGATGAAATCATAGAGTTCGCCCTAATAATTAAATCTGGTACACGAACAAGTTGAGGCAGCATTTTACTGTTAGCAGGATAGAACAGCATGGAGAAGCAAGACGCTATAAAAACGATCGCGAGGATAATTATCAAATTGGTCATCCCGTCTCGAATAAGAAACGGGACAATCGAAATTAGAATCGCCTGCGCAAACAAAGCAATGCTGGCCAAGCGTGCGGGTGAATAGCGATCTACGAGTGGGCCAACAAAAAAGCTGAAAATAGATGCTGTAGATACCGCCGCATACGTGAAGCTGGTAAATGCCACTGACTGCGTCGATTGCTGAACAAAATATAACAACACAATGGAATAAATGCTATCCGCTATATTTGCCACGGTACGTGAAGCAAAAAAGCGGACAAACCGATTGTCTTTGAATAAATGATTCACGTTTTCAGCTCCCTACTGCCGTATGGCTAGGTCAGAAATAATCTTATCGTTAGCAGCTTGCAATATTCGATAGATATCCTCATGTTTCTCTTCATATGGTAGGCGCAGGAATATTTGAAGTACTGCTCCAGTATGGGCAGCTTCAAAGAAAATCACTTCTTCTCTGTCAACTAAGGTTGTACTTCTGTTTAAGGTGCTCAACATCTTCGAGGCCTCTTGCATTTCTCCCAGGTAATTGAACACGATTGGTAATTGTCCAAGTCCCTTTTTTAGCATACTGCTTGCTTGCGGATAGATAGGCTCCATTTCTTCATTAAAAATTAAATTAAAGAAGTTTAAATGATGATTTGCAGCAACGCTTAATTGTTTTTTGATCACCGCATGATAAGATGGCATTTCTTCCTTATGGAGTAACACGGGAATATGATCAATGTATTCTCCCACGGATTCAAAGTAATTCCGATCCCCATACTGTCTTCCATACTGCGTTAACCATAACGGAATTTCTGATTTTTGGAAATAAATACTAAAAAATCGGAATGCCATTTGGAGCGAAATCTCCCATAGGTTTACAGAATCATTCTGCATTGAAATACTCGGTAGTGTTATATCCCATTGATACGTTGTCATTTGTCCATATTTGAATTCCCGGGTCAGCTTATAAATTTGACTTGTATTCTCAACAAATGACTGGAGCTTATATTGCTCAACAATTTGCTGATCACTCATCCCCTGTGGTCCTTGACGGATATGTTTGACATAGTCCATATAATGGAATACCTCTGTTGTATGCTCCAGTTGTGGATCCTCATATTCTTCAAGTAACTGACTCTCCAAAATCATGCTACTCGTGCCATCGAAAATAATGTGTGAGCACGGCAGAAGCAATAAGTGTTCCCGCAAATTCAAGCGAATCAACGCAATTCGGTATTGCAAAGATTTCGTCTGCTCATACGGTTCAAAATAAAGATGCGACATGATAGACGAAAGGAGCTTGCGCTGGGTTGGTATCGGATATGCCGATAGATCCACCATAGGTAAAGATAAGTTCTCCGGGATTGATCGGACTTCCCAAGCCCAACCCCCATCCGATTGAATCAGTACGCTACGCAGTAATTCATGCCTGCGCATGAGCTGCTGAACAGCTGTGGACAGACGTTGCTTATCTACATAGTGATTCAGATGAATCACCGTGCCAGAAGAAGCAGGATGCTGCAAATGATAATGTTGAGCAGGTGCCGGTGGAAACTGTCCGATCGCCTCTGAGCTTAGCAAACTACCATTCCAAGTTGCATTCATTTCATCAATTATTGAAATAAATTCCATTGATTGAGAGTGAAGAACGTCTTCCTGTTCATCATCTGTTATTGTAATCATCGTGAGCAGAGCTTCAATCGACTGGCCTGCATCCTCTCCACCCATAGGCACAATGTAATGCGGATGCAGGTCAGGATGTACATGAGACGGAATGAAAGCAACGATCTTATCAACCTGATCTGCTCGAAATGGATGTACTTGTAGAAACAGATAGTCTTGCTCATCAACCGACACAAATTGAAGCAAAGCTTGTACATCAAAAGTGTTGCTAATCCACTGTTCAGCTTCCGTGATACTGGAAATCCATGATGTGTTATGGTGTGTGTCACAACGTTCAGCTTGCAACAAATCAGACAAACCACGAATAGTTTGATGTTGTAATACCTGATGGATTCCTAGATAGATACCTTTTTCCTGTGCTTTAGAGACAAGCAGTATAGCCTTTAGAGATTGACCTCCGAGTTCAAAAAAGTTATTGTCAATGCCTACCTTTTCCGCACCAAGCACCGTTTGCCAAAGCTCAACAAGTTGTTGTTCTAATGCATTTCTCGGGGCAACGTATTCTTCATTCCAACTACCTGTCCCTTTCGGTAAGGGTAGCGCTTTGCGGTCGATTTTCCCATTTGGGGTCAGGGGCATATACTGCAACTGCATAAGGTATGAAGGAACCATGTAATTGGGTAAATTTTTCAGCAACGTGTTGCGCAGTTCGCTTACACTTACTTCACGTTCTGCCACATAGTATGCGACCAGTTGGTCTGGCCCCTGTTCATCCGTACTTGCCAGCACAATGACCTCTTGTACAGACTCCATTTTCAAAATTTGCGCCTCGACCTCGCCCAATTCAATTCGATACCCTCGGATTTTTACCTGATGGTCGATCCGGCCCAAATACTCAATGTTGCCATCCGGCATCCATCTTGCCAAGTCACCCGTTCGGTACATCCGTTCATAACTTGCTTCTCCGCTACTAAACGGATTTTTCACGAATTTTTCAGCAGTCAACTCCGGACGATCCAGATAACCCCGCGCTAACCCCGGACCGGATACGCACAGTTCACCTGGTACACCCACCGGCGCTAGACGACCATGCGCATCCACCATGTACACGCGATGATTCGGTATAGGACGCCCGATTGTAATCAGATCCTCAGCTCGCGGATCTTCAGACACGGACCATACCGATGTCGCGACCGAGTTTTCTGTTGGACCGTAAGCATTGTAATACGCCACTTTCTCCTTCCACTTAAGCACCAGCTCTATTGAGGCTGCTGAGCCTGCTGTGACCAAAATGCGTAAGTCTGGCATACGTGCTGGTTCCAGATACACCGTATAGGTAGGTGGGAGTGTGGCCACTGTAATTCGATGTTCCGACATGTACTTCTCAAACCACTCATAATTCAAAATCGTCTCTTGTGTCGGTACGTACAATGTCGCTCCACTGAATAGCCCCTGGAAGATTTCCCAGCAGGATGCATCAAACGAATAGCTGGCGAATAACAACACATGATCTGATGAGATAATCTGTAGCGTTTGATCAAAATACGTTTTCAGATTGGACAATCCTCGGTGTTCCAGCATAACTCCTTTCGGCTGTCCCGTGGTTCCCGATGTATAAATAACATACGCGAGGTTATTTGAACCACTTACCGAATCTAGGTTTGAACCATCCTTGTGATATATGGATGTTTTCCCATTCAGGACCAGCACCTGACCCTCAAACATCCCTTTTTCCACCAGATGACTTTGCGTCAACAGCAGTTTTGTTCCGGAATCTTCCAGCATGTATTGGATTCGCTCCTGCGGATACGTCGGATCAATTGGCACATAAGCCCCACCAGCCTTGAGCACTGCCAATATGCTTACGATCATCTCAATAGAACGTTCAACAAGTAAACCAATTCGCTGATCTGACTGCACTCCATAAGATCGCAGCGTTCTTGCCAATTGATTGGCGCGCTTATTCAGCTCACGGTAGGTCAACTGCTCTCCTTCGAAATACAAGGCGATCTGCTCTGGCGTCTGCAACACTTGCGCTTCAAACAAACCGTGAATCGTCTGCTCGTGCGCGTACTCTGCTGCCGTATCTCCCCAAATCGCCAGAATTTGTTCGCGCTCCTGCTCCGTCACAATGTCCAACTCGCGCACTCGAATGTCCGGTTTCGCCACCACTTGCTCCAGCAGCTGTACTAGATGGCCCTGAATTTGTTCTACACTCGTACGGTCAAACACCAATGCATTGTAGCTAAAGCTCATTTGGATCGTTTTTCCTGGCAACACCGCCAGATTAAAGTCGTCGGTCGTTGACTTGGCTACCTTTGCTGTCCATAGGCTGAGGTCGAATTCTTCACCATCACTCATATGCTCCACTTCTTCCTCGACCAGAACATCTGCAAAAATCACGCTATGATTGATCCAATCCTGAATGAGCTCAGATAGCCCCTGATTCTCATGGGGTGGATATGTGGCATGCACACGTGCATACTTGAGTAACTTTTCGTTTTGCTTCATTAATTCTGTGAACAAACTGTTTTCTCCGCCTTGGATACGCACAGGCATCGTGTTTATAAATGCCCCCGTCACTGCTTCTGTATTTGCCATATCAGCCGCCTGACCTACTAAATGTACGCTGCCGAACACAACGTCCTCAGTTCCGTTATATCTTTGCAGTAAAATCCCCCATGCCGCCTGTAGTAACGTACTGACCGATACCTCTTCCTGCTCGGCGATTCGTCGTATTCCGGCGGTCAGCTCCATACCCAGATCCAGGTTTACATACTCCGCCTGATATGTTGTCTGATTCTGCTTTTTAGCCTGCGGTAAATGGGCTTGTTCCTCGTACCCGGCCAGATAGTTGCTCCAGTAGCGTAATGCTTTTTGGCGTTCTTGATGCTCTTTCAGAACAGGCACCGTTTCTTCCGTTGTGACCCATTCCAGCTCTCCAAGTGATAGATCCGGGTTCACCACAACAGTCTCCACCAATCGTACAAAGTGGCGCGTCATCTGCTCTACTGTTTCCCGCTGATATAGCGATGTCGCATACTCTAATCCGAACTGAATACCCGCTTCTCCCTCACTGGCTTCCAGCGTCAAATCAAACTTTGCCGGGGCTTGCTCCATCCCATATGGACGGAAGCTCAGGTCAGCCAGCTTCAACTCGTTTTGCTCCGTGTTTTGCAACACAAACATCGTATCAAACAGCGGATTGCGGCTCATGTCACGCTTCACCTTCAGCTTGTCCACCAGTTCCTCAAATGGATAGTCTTGATGCTCATACGCCTTCAATGCATGTTTCTTCACATTCTCCACATAGCTACGGAATGTTTGCCCTGCGGTTGGGTAATTACGCATAGCCAGCGTCCCAACGAACATTCCAATGACTGGCTCCAGATCCGCATGCGGTCGGCCGGCTATCGGGCTACCTACAATAATATCCTCCTGCCCGGTGTACTGATGCAGCAATGCTGTATAGGCTGCCAACAGCACCATGTACAGCGTCGAGCCTGTTTCGGCCGCCAGCTCTTTCAGGCGCTGGCTGACCTTCCCGTCCAATTCGAATTCCACTGTAGCCCCTGCTGTACTTCGCACCTCTGGACGAGCAAAATCAGTCGCCAGGTTCAAGACGGGTAACTCACCATCAAAGGTGTCTAGCCAATACGCTTCCTGACGTTTTATCCACGCTTGCTGCGCTTCATTCTGCTGCCATACAGCATAATCCTTGTATTGAATTCGTAGCGGAGACAGCTCCTCACCGCTGTACAGACGTACAAACTCGTCGGTCAGCACCCCTGCTGATACACCGTCCGAAATAATATGATGCATATCCAGCATTAAGAAATGCTGAGCTTCTTGCTTTGTTCCATGTTCCCCAAGGTCCAATAAAGCCACCCTCAGCAGCGGAGCCGTTTCTAAGTTGAATGAGCGCACAAAAGCTTGAATCCGCTCTTGGACTTTCTGGTTTACAGCCTGCGCGTGTGCTACATCGCGGGGGTCACCTTCTACCCGTATTTTCGCATATTCTACTTCGAACGACACCCCGTCCTCAATAAGCTGTACAGGCTCGTTCCCTATCATTTCAAAGCGGGTACGCAAGGATGCATGTCGTTCAATTAATTGACAAAACACCTCTTCCACACGCTCCACATTAAGCGGTCCACTTACCTGAAGCACAGCCGGCATATTATAGTTCACATTGTTCGATTCCAATTGTTGGAGCACATACATCCGTTTCTGTGCCGAGGACAGCGGATAGAACGAGCGCTCTTCTGCCAACGGAATGGACGCGTATGCCAGCTGATCCAAACCGTCCATCACTTCCGCCAACTGCTCAATTGTTGGAGCTTCAAAAATGCTGCGCAGTGGAAGCGACTTATTCAGTTCTTTATGAATTTTCGAAACCAGCGTCGTCGCTCGCAGAGAATGCCCACCTATTTCAAAGAAGTTATCTTTCACACTGACCTGCGCTAGATCTAAAATTTCCTTCCAGATCATCGCTAACTTCGATTCTACCCACGTCCTAGGTGCAATATGTTCTATTCCATCTTGCAATTTGCCCTCTGGTGCTGGCAGTGCCTTCCGATCAATTTTGCCGTTCGGGGTCAGCGGGATGTGCTCTAGTTGTACAAAGTACGTAGGCACCATGTAGTTTGGAAGCTCTTTAGCCAGCAAGCTACGTAATTCACTTGAGCTGACTTCCCGCTCCGCCACATAATAGGCGACCAGTTGGTTTTCTCCCTGCTTGTCCTCATGAGCCAGCACGACGGCCTTTTGCACATCTTCCATTTTCAAGATTTGTGATTCAACCTCGCCAAGCTCAATTCTGAACCCGCGAACCTTCACCTGATGATCAATACGTCCAATAAATTCCAGACTACCATCTGGATTCCAGCGAGCAAGATCCCCCGTTCTGTACATTCGTGTCCCCGGTGAAAACGGGTTGTTCACAAACTTCTCCGCTGTCAGATCCTCCCGATTCCAATACCCACGCGCGAGGCCTTCCCCTCCGATACATAATTCGCCAGGAATACCAACCGGCTGCAATCGACCCTGCGTATTAATGATGTATATTTGCGTGTTAGCGATGGGACGTCCAATATCAATCCGGTTCGCAGTCGTCAATTCTTGCACTGTCGACCAAACCGTCGTTTCCGTCGGACCATACATGTTATAAATACGCAGTCCGTTAATAGATTGCAGTCTGTTTAGAAGCTTCGGAGAAATTGCCTCTCCCCCGACTAAAACCTCCTGTACACCTTGTAGCGCATGAGCGCCTTCATCATGATCAAGTAGCATTTGCAGCCGGGACGGCGTCATTTGCAGCATATCGATATGATGAGTGGCGATCAACTCCCCAAGCTCCTGTGGGTCTGTCTGATGACGACGGTCACCAATTACAACTGTCATCCCACTAAGCAATGGCAGGATTGTTTCCAGCACGAAGATATCAAAGGAAATCGTCGTTAGCGATAAAATTGTTTTGTCTGCTGCGATGTCAAAGACTCCTTGCATCCCTGTTATAAAGTTCAGAACCGACCGATGCTGAAGCATGACCCCTTTCGGATTACCAGTCGAGCCTGACGTATAGATTACGTAAGCTAGGTGATCTGGCTGAGCGATTACTTCCAGATTCGTTGTTTCCCCTTGGTACAACTCTTCATCTTCAACAAAATAAGTGTTAGCACTATAGCTATGTCCTTCAACCAGATCACGGGAAGTTAAAAGTACAGTAGCTCCACTGTCTCCAAGCACATATTCAATTCTAGCTGACGGATATTCAGGATCAATCGGCACATAAGCACCGCCTGCTTTAAGTACAGCCAGCAGACCGATCATCATCTCTGCCGAGCGCTGTACCATCAAGCCTACCAATTTGTCGGGTCCCACCCCTTGCGTTCGAAGCACCCGTGCCAGCGAGTTGGCGCGCTCGTTCAGCTCGCGGTAGGTCAACTGCTCTCCTTCGAAATACAAGGCTACCTTCTCTGGCGTCTGTAGCACTTGCACTTCGAACAAATCGTGAACCGTCTGCTCGCGCGGAAACTCCATTGCCGTATTTCCCCATACCCTCAGGATTTGCTCGCGTTCCTGGGACGTCACGATATCCAGCTCATTGATCTGAATATTTGGGTTCGTCACCACTTGCTCAAGCAGTTGTACCAAGTGGCCTTGAATTTGCTTTACACTCGCGCGATCAAACGCCAGTGCATTGTATCCAAAGCTCATTTGGATCGTTTTACCTGATAACACCGCCAGATTAAAGTTGTCGTTCGTTGACTTGGCTACCTTTGCTGTCCATAGGCTGAGATCGAATTCTTCACCATCACTCATATGCTCCACTTCTTCCTCGACCAGAACATCTGCAAAAATGACGCTATGGTTGATCCAATCCTGAATGAGCTCAGATAGCCCCTGAATCTCATGGGATGGATACGTGGCATGCAAACGTGCATACTTGAGTAACTTTTCGTTTTGCTTCATTAATTCTGCGAACAAACTGTTTTCTCCGCCTTGGATACGCACAGGCATCGTGTTTATGAATGCCCCTGTCACTGCTTCTGTATTTGCCATATCAGCCGCCTGACCTACTAAATGTACGCTGCCGAACACGACGTCCTCAGTTCCGTTATATCTTTGCAGTAAAATCCCCCATGCCGTCTGTAGTAACGTACTGACCGATACCTCTTCCTGCTTGGCGATTCGTCGTATTCCAGCAGTCAGCTCCATACCCAGATCCAGATTTACATACTCCGCCTGATATGTTGTCTGATTCTGCTTTTTAGCCTGCGGTAAATGGGCTTGTTCCTCGTACCCGGACAGATAGTTGCTCCAGTAACGTAAAGCTTTTTGGCGTTCTTGATGCTCTTTCAGAACAGGCACCGTTTCTTCCGTAGTGACCCATTCCAGCTCTCCAAGTGATAGATCCGGGTTCACCACAACAGTCTCCACCAATCGTACAAAGTGGCGCGTCATCTGCTCTACTGTTTCCCGCTGATATAGCGATGTCGCATACTCTAATCCGAACTGAATACCCGCTTCTCCCTCACTGGCTTCCAGCGTCAAATCAAACTTTGCCGGGGCTTGCTCCATCCCATATGGACGGAAGCTCAGGTCAGCCAGCTTCAACTCGTTTTGCTCCGTGTTTTGCAACACAAACATCGTATCAAACAGCGGATTGCGGCTCATGTCACGCTTCACCTTCAGCTTGTCCACCAGTTCCTCAAATGGATAGTCTTGATGCTCATACGCCTTCAATGCATGTTTCTTCACATTCTCCACATAGCTACGGAATGTTTGCCCTGCGGTTGGGTAATTACGCATAGCCAGCGTCCCAACGAACATTCCAATGACTGGCTCCAGATCCGCATGCGGTCGGCCGGCTATCGGGCTACCTACAATAATATCCTCCTGCCCGGTGTACTGATGCAGCAATGCTGTATAGGCTGCCAACAGCACCATGTACAGCGTCGAGCCTGTTTCGGCCGCCAGCTCTTTCAGGCGCTGGCTGACCTTCCCGTCCAATTCGAATTCCACTGTAGCCCCTGCTGTACTTCGCACCTCTGGACGAGCAAAATCAGTCGCTAGGTTCAAAACGGGTATCTCACCATCAAAGGTGTTCAGCCAATACGCTTCCTGTTGCTTTAACCAGCCCTGCTGCACTCCATTTTGCTGCCATACGGCATAGTCTCTATATTGTATCCGTAATGGAGATAACTTTTCATCGTTGTACAAGCGGACTAATTCATTGGCCAAAATATTGGTTGATACGCCATCCGAAATAATATGGTGCATGTCCAGCATCAACAGATACTGCGGTACTTTTTTTTCTCCTTGTACGCCCAAATCCAATAATCCCACTCGTAGCAGCGGAGCGGATTGTAAATCAAACGGACGCACAAAAGAACGAATACGTTTTTTTATGTTCGCACCTACAGCAAGCAAATCCTTTAAGGCACGATTTTCTAGTAATTTGCTATATTCGACCTCGAACAATACAGTATCGTGAATCCGCTGCATCGGCTTGTTGTCCACCATTTCAAAACTAGTACGGAGGGTGGCATGACGTGAGATCAACTGATGAAACACTTCTTCTAACCTTTTAACATTGAGGGGTCCACTCACCTGGAACGCAGCGTACATATTGTAATTCACATCGTTAGGATCAAGTTGTTGCAGCACATACATCCGTTTTTGTGCCGAGGACAACGGATAAAAGTCACGTTCTTCCGTTACCGAAACCGACACATACGCCACCTGATTGAGATCTTTAAGCACTACCGCCAGTTGTTCAATTGTCGGCGCTTCAAAAATAACTCGTAATGAGATAGATTTGTTAAGTTCTTTGTGAATCTTTGAAACCAGCGTCATCGCACGTAGAGAATGTCCGCCGATCTCAAAAAAGTTATCTTTAACACCAATTTTATCCAATCCAAGCACATATTGCCATATTTTTACCAACTTCGATTCCGTCTCCGTACGCGGCTCAGCATAATCTGCTCCGCTTTGCAGGCTGCCTTCCGGTGTTGGCAGTGACTTCCGATCAATTTTTCCGTTCGAGGTCAGCGGAATATGCTCCAACTGTACGAAGTATGCAGGCACCATATAATTTGGAAGTTCCTTAGCTAACAAGCTGCGCAATTCACCCGCATCCACATCTTGTTCAGCTACATAATAGGCAACCAGTTGGTTTTGTCCTTGATTGTCTTCATGGACTAATACGATGACCTCTTGCACATCAGCCAGCTTCATCAGGTTGGTCTCAACTTCACCCAATTCAATTCGATAACCCCGAATTTTCACCTGATGGTCAACCCGGCCCAAATACTCTATATTCCCATCTGGTAGCCAGCGTGCTAAATCGCCTGTCCGATACATCCGTTCATAGTTCGCTTCTCCACCAGCAAACGGATTTGGCACAAATTTTTCAACCGTCAGCTCTGGTCGGTTCAGATACCCTCGGGCTACGCCAACACCGCTGATACATAGCTCACCGATTACCCCTATTGGTTGAAGCTTCCCATGCTCGTTCAGAATATATGCGCGCGTATTGTGAATAGGTTTACCCAAATTTACTGCTATTTCTGGTTCACACACGGAAGCCAGTACATCAATGGTTGTTTCCGTCGGTCCATAATGATTATTCAGAATGTATCCTTTGCTCACTATTTTTTCCTTTAATGAATCTTCCAACCGTTCGCCACCGCAGATTAACGTATCTAAGCAAGGTATTTTGGAATCTTCAGATAAAAATGCTCTCATCAGAGCCGGTGGAATGTCTAGTACCCTGATATTATGAGTCTTAATATATTCGGTCAGTAGCTGCTTACTCAGCAGCGTTGCACGCCGGATACAATGCAGCTTGCCCCCATGCAGCAACGTCCCAAAGATCTGCTCAATACTTGGATCAAATGTATATTCTGCCGTCAGGATCATATCAAGTCCATCACTTATTGCGTAACGTTCCGAAAACCAGCTCACCGTATTAATTGCACTACGATGGTTGACCATGACCCCTTTCGGCTGTCCAGTCGTTCCTGAGGTATATAGAACGTATATCAGATGATCCACCCTGTCTGTGGACGTCATCAAATTAGAGCCATCTGCAGAATATATTCTGGAATCATCCAGTTCAAGAGTAGTCCCGTTAAAAGATATTCGTTCAGTAAATGCCTGTTGTGTCAGTACAATCTGCGCATCGAAGTCCTCCAGCATATAATGGATACGTTCTACTGGATATTCCGGGTCTATCGGTACATAAGCACCACCTGCTTTGAGAACTGCCAGTATACCAACGATCATCTCAATAGATCGTTCCACAAGTAGTCCAATTCGCTGCTCTGGCTGTACACCATAAGAACGGAGTGTTCTTGCCAATTGATTGGCGCGCTCATTCAACTCACGGTATGTCAGCTGTTCACCCTCAAAGAATAAGGCTACCTGTTCTGGCGTTTGCAAGACTTGCGCTTCGAACAAACCTTGAATTGTTTGCTCGCTTGGATATTCCACCGCCGTATTTCCCCAAACATCCAGAATTTGCTCGCGCTCCTGTTCCGTCACAATATCCAGTTCATTCACCAGGATATCCGGGTTTAGCACCACTTGCTTCAGCAGTTGCAGCAAATGTCCCTGGATTTGCTCCATATGTTCGTGATCAAATACCAGGGTGTTATAAATAGCTCTCATTTGTATCGTTTTTCCCGGCACTACAACCAGATTAAAGTCATAATTTGTCTGCTTCATCCAATCAGTTTCGTCAATACAAAAGCGATTCTCATCGCTACCACCCAGTTGCTGAATGTCTTCCTCTACTGATACATGATCAAAAATAAGGATGTGATTAATTAAATCGTGATTTTGCTCTGACATTGCCTCAATTTCTTCGAGTGAATACACTTTATGGGCAAGGTTAAGCATAGAAATCATTTGTTGTTGCTTGATCTCTTCCAAAAATCGACTATTATGACTAGTTCTAATGCGCACAGGTACAGTATTTATTTGCAGATCGAGGGCTTGCTCTTCATTCCGTACCACAGATGTGCTTTCTAAAGCCACACTACCAAAAACTACATCATCCGTACCGTTATATTTTTGCAGCAGAAGTCCCCACACCGTTTGCACCAGTATTTGGATGGTTACCTCATATTCCTGAGCAATCCGTTGCAGCCCGCCTATCATGTCTGCATCCAAATGAAAGTCATGATATTCGGTCTGACGACTCCATGTCTTATTCATTCGAGCCTGCGGTAAGCGAGATTGACCCTCGTACTCCTTCAAATACGCTCTCCAGTAATTCAGAGCGGCATCATGATCTTTATAATCTGAATAATCAATATGTCTACTTTTGGCTAGTGTATTAAGTGTAGACATTTCATTTAACCTTGATAAAACCAACTGTTCTTCATTATCAGACAAAATATTCATATCAGCCAATCGTAATCTACTATCCTGGATGATTGTCTCCAAAATCTTTATATAATGCTCTGCCAACTTCCTGATTGTCTCTGACTTAAATAACTTAGTAGCATATTCCCAAACAAGGGTCACTTGATCTTGTTCTTCAGTCACAAGCAATGAAAAATCGACCTGCGCTACGCCAGCATTAAATTCCTCCGGTTTAAATCGGACCCCCTCGACCTCCAAAGTGTCCATCCCGACATTTTGCAAACTGAACATCGTATCGAACACAGGATTTCGGCTGACATCACGAACCAGTTCAAGTTGATCTACCAGTTCATCAAATGGATATTCCTGATGCTCCAGTGCCAACAACGTGCTTTGCTTGACCTCCTGTAAAAAGGATTGGAACGTCAGTGTCGAATGCGGGTAATTCCGAAGCGCCAGTGTATTAACGAACATCCCGATCATCGCTTGCGTATCCACATGTTCTCTTCCAGCCACAGGCGAACCTACAATGATATCTTCTTGACCCGAATACTTGGCCAGCAACACGTTATACGCTGCTAAAAGCACCATGAAAAGCGTTGATTCGGTATTTTGGGCTAGTTGGTATAAGGATTTTGCCAACTTCCCATCCAATGTGACCGTCAAACTGTCCCCTTCAAAACTTTGTGTCTGCGGTCGCGAAAAGTCCGTAGGCATTTGCAGAACGGGAAGCTTTCCATTCAAGGCCCCTAACCAATATGGTCTATGCTCCTTCCATTTACTGCTAGTGATTTGCTGCTGCTTCCAAGCCACAAAGTCCTTGTAATGAAGCTGAATGTCAGCAAGCTCTCTGCCCTGATAACGCTGAATGATCTCATCCATCATAATGGTCATAGAAAAACCATCCGCAATGATGTGATGCATATCCACCAGGAGCATAAAACCGCCCTGAATAAGTTCGAACAGTTTAATGCGGAGCAAAGGAGCTTTATCCAAGTAAAAGGGCCGAATAAACGAGATTCGGGCCTGCGCTGCCTCTTCTTGCGGAATCCGTGAGAACGGTATTTCAAACGTCATCGTGTCCCGAATTTTTTGTACAATCTCCCCAGCCTGCAGTTCAAAATATGTCCGGAAGGACTCATGTCTTAAAATAACTTCCCTAGTAGCTTCAATAAACTTTGAAACTTCCAAGTCTCCTTCTATGAGGAGCTGACCTGAAATATGGTAGGCTGTTCCGCCACCCAATTGATCCAGTGCGTACATCCTTTTTTGGGCTGAAGACACCGGGTAAAAAGGCTCGGAAGTCACAGGAACAATCGATTCATATGTTTGCTGCTGCCCTCCGACAATAAATGCAGAAAGTTCGGCAATCGTTTGCAAATCGAAAATGCGGCTGAGCGGGATATGTACACCCAACTCCTTGTTCACTTTGGACAAGATGACGGTCGCTTTTAATGAATCCCCCCCCAATTGGAAAAAGGATTCATGACGGTTAACTTCGGACACATTCAAAACGTCCTTCCAAATAGTCGTCAGCTTCTCCTCAGCGGCATGTACCTCAGAACCAACATCCTTTGCTGCATTAACACTTGCATCTCCCACTTCTAGCAGCGCCTGCAGATCCGGCTCTCCATTTGCTAAGAGAGGAATACGATCCATCTTAATGCACCAACGAGGCCGCGTATAATCCGGAAGGAGTCTATTCACAGCTTGCTTCAGCTCGGATTCTTCCCAAGGCTTTGAAGCGGCTGCCACAACATAGGCGGTTAAATGCAATACTTCACCGGCTTCATTCGTTTGCGGGGTAATCAAGCAATCACTTAGTTGGAAAGTTTGCAGCAAGTGTTTCTCCAGTTGTTCCAAATTCACTTGATGTCCGCGGATGCAGATGCTTCGGTCCAAATGACCGATATGTAAAAGCTTCGCTCCACCTTCCACGTAAGCCCATTCCCGGGTCGTTCCCAAAATTCCGTTGACTGCCGATGCCTGATAGACCTCCCCTGCTGTTCCGACAGGTGCTGGTTGCTTGTATGCATCAAGCACGCAAGGATAAATACCGTTAGAATCGACGTAATCAGTCCATGTAGCCCGAAGCCGCTCCTGTCCCACAACATCAAGTAAAGAAATCGAGGATACACGAATTTCCTCATTCTCCACAATTAAATGCAGCAGGTGAAGGAAGTATTCTGACCACGTTTTAACGATATTTTCTTGAAAAATATCTGTATTATAGTCAAAGTCAAGACGCAACTGCTTCTGTATCTCCGTAACGTTCAAAAACAGCTCGTATTTACTGAAAGATATTTCGTTTTCAAGCACTTCTACATCCAATTGGTGGAAGTAAAAACGAGGAATCGGCCGATCCATATTAAACACAACGTTCATTACTGGCAAATATTTTAATCCTAATGGGGCCAGTCCAGCAAAGCTGTATTTCTGGTAGGCTTCCAACTCATTCATCCGATGTTTGACCGTTTGGGCAAATGAATTAAATGAAACGTCAGAACACACTTCGCTAATGACCGGAAGCATATTCACACAGTTACCAATCAGCGAAAAAGCATCCATTTGCGCTTGTCCTGCTGTCGGTACGCTTACCATCACTTCTTTTTGGCCTGTCAGGCGATGCAGAAAAAGCTGAAATGCAGATAAAAGGGTGATGAATAAACTGTTTCCAAGTTTGATACTTACGTTTCTCAACCGTTGAACTAACGGTGCCTCCAGAACCAAAGTATGTCTGCTTCCTTGGGAAGATGGTATCTGCAGCCCACGCACCGGAGAAGGTAAATCTAGCACAGGCAGAGACCTCTTTAGTACAGCCGACCAAAACGTAACAGCCTCCTCTCCTCCAGACCTCAACTGATCATGCTGCCAAACGGCATAGTTCCGAAATGATACCGGATCGGGTAGAGTAACAGCTTCATTGCGGACTAACGCGGAATAGATGTGCTCTAACTCCCGCATGAACACTCCCATCGACCAGCCGTCCGCAATCAAATGGTGGAAGGTAAATACACCAATGTGCTCTACGACTGATATTTTCAGCAATTGAACACGGAATAATGGCGTATAAGGTATTAATGGGAACGGAATTGTGCTATCCTTGGCCAGCCAATTTCGGACGTGATGTTCCTGTTCATCTGGCGAGTAGTCGCTAAAATCATGCAATGGAACGCTAATCTTCATTGCAGATGTAATCACTTGTGTCTCTCCATCATCATTCATAAAGGTACGCAAAGCTTCGTGGCGGTTCACGATGGTATGAACTGCCTCGGTAAAAGCTTCAGGCTGAAGCGGGCCACAAAAACGTAGCAAAGCGGTTTCATGTAAAGATTGTGAGTCATTTCGTTCTGAAACCGTAGCGAACCAAAGCTGCTTTTGATCCGGGGTCAGTGCAATAACAGTTTCCTGAGCGCCCAATGTCTCCGTTTCCGGAGGCATGGATACAGCTAAAGCTTGCTTTTCCAGACCTGGGCCGCTTCCGTTCGACGGCAGGTCGGGTAGGAAGGCTCCTTTACGAAGGTCACTTACGCTGTCCTTAACTGCTTGTACGATCTTTGCACTGTCTTCCTCGGGGTGATATACAGTGGTAGTGTTCACATGTGCTATGGTATGATCCCGCAGCACCTCGAGCTGATGTGACATTAAATGAAGCTGTTGCTCCAAAATGCGTTCTAAGCCCACAGGCGCAGACATCGAAAGGTTCTGTTTTTCATACGTTTGTAACACATAAGGGGCCGTATGTTCTATCTCATTACCTGGGATCTCCACAGGACTTTCTACCACCTTCTGATTCGTAGACTCAATGGGGATAACTACTCTTTCTCCCACATGATTTGTCAACAATTCCAACGTAGTTAGCGTATCAAAAAACTCATTCATAGGTATGTCAAATCCAAACGCATCCTTGATGCTATGACGGACTTGAGATAGAGTAATGGAATCCAGCCCTAGCTCTAAAAAATGCGTTTGTGGCTCTATTTCATCTTCGTTAAGTTGGGTCACATTTCCAATTATCTTGACTAGTTTTTGTCTAACATGGGCTTTGTGCTGGTTAAGGGCTGATTCTGTCGCGGAATACTTGTTCGCCATATTTATATACTCCTTTATCGCTGAGTTTTTAGAAGCTCGTCTGGCATCTCGTAAATAAATGAGACAATCTTGTATGCTCAATTGGACGTAAAAAATTTCATATCGCGAATTTTTCCCCCTATTCAAAGCATCCTACATACCTTCGATAAAATTCAGTAACACACCCGATCCGGCTTTCTGACAAGAAACACCCGTATTCGAAGCTTGCGCCTTGGAGAGTCCGATATATACGCCAACCTTCCAAATTGTGAACGTTCATCGGTCTATGAACACATGATAAAGCTCTGGCTAATTGAGCTCACCTCCATCCGAAATTATACGAACACTTGACAATTCATGGTTAGATGCTGCTTAGAATTTAAAATATTCGAAAAAAATTTGTTAGACGAAGCGACCTCACTTTTTTACCAACCCCAAATACAACGGTCGTTCAAAGACTCCCCACGCCTGTTCAACTGTTATGAATGTTTTTTCTTTATCAAACACCTTTCATTCGACAAGAAGGTAGCAAAACAAAAATATTTTCACAATTCGAGCGTTAACGTGGATATGTACGGAAATCGTTATTACTGACAGTAGAAGAATCATTTTAATAAAAAACAAGCTTTAAAAAGGAATAGAATGATGGAATAGCATTTCGTGGTGTGAGTAAAATATTGTGTGATCTTGGAAGTGGGTAAAACTGGAAGTATAGTGAAACCTTATATTTACAGCTAAAGATTTCAGTATCATAGATAAAATTGATAACATAACGTCGAGGTAGGACAGGATGTTTTGTTTAATAAATAAACGTAACATATAACTATTTATTTACATGATAAAATATAAATTCGAAAAATGTCAATGATTTTTAAATTCCTTCAACATAAATAATTTGGAAAATAAACAATTCTGCTTCATAACACTTTTCGCATCTCAAAAGTCGCCATAAAGCGACAAAAAATGCTAGGATCTATAACGCTCAATGCCAACGTCTCCATGGAATCATTCGATTGTTGCTAAGGTTTGTTGTACAATAGACTCCATATGGGGATTTTTGCGCAGAGGACTGCCGGAATCCTGAATTGACTGCTGAAGGATGGATTGTACATGTATGTAGCACAAGAATGGAAAGATTATGAAGTAGTAGATACAGGCGGCGGTGAAAAGCTGGAGCGTTGGGGCGATATTGTCCTGCGGCGGCCTGATCCGCAAATTATATGGCCGTTGTCCCAGGAAACAGCCGAGTGGCGCGATGTTCATGGACATTACCACCGCAGTTCCTCTGGGGGCGGTAGCTGGGATATGAAAAAGCCTACTCCCGAGCGTTGGACGATCAGCTACGGGCCGCTTAAATTCCACATTAAACCGACCAGCTTCAAGCATACTGGTCTTTTTCCGGAGCAAGCAGCGAACTGGAGCTGGATGATGGATAAAATTAAAGGCGCTGTCAGACCGATTTCGGTACTGAACCTGTTCGCCTACACTGGGGGAGCCACTACTGCCGCTGCGTATGCCGGGGCCAGTGTAGTTCACGTGGACGCCGCCAAGGGCATGGTACAGTGGGCGAAGGAGAACGTGCAATTGTCCGGCTTGGCCGACCGTCCGGTACGCTTCATTACGGACGATGTGTTCAAATTCGTGCAACGTGAACAACGCCGGGGAAACCGATATGATGCAATCATTATGGACCCTCCTTCCTACGGGCGCGGACCAAACGGTGAAACGTGGAAGCTGGAAGAAAGCCTGTATCCGTTTCTGGAATCCTGCATGAGCATCATTTCCGATCAACCATTGTTCATGCTAATTAACTCCTATACCACAGGGATTTCGCCTACCGTACTGCGCAACATGCTGAGTATGACGATGCAACAAAAGTACGGTGGTCAAATCAGCGCTGGTGAAATCGGATTGCCGATTACCCGCTCGGGGCTGAATCTGCCTTGTGGTATTCTCGGACGCTGGGAGGCTTAATTCCCCCTATGACTCCAGATGAACTTACCCAGCACGGGCATGCCCAGCCGAATATCCCTGTTCTATATGAGGACAACCATGTTCTGGCTGTTGTAAAGCCTGTCAACGTTCCGACCCAAGAGGACGCCAGCGGTGATCCTGATCTGCTGTCTTTACTCAAGGAAGACCTCAAAATCAGACACGATAAGCCTGGTAATGTCTTTTTAGGACTGGTTCACAGACTGGATCGGCCTGTAGGCGGTGCCATGATCTTTGCCAAGACGTCCAAAGCTGCTTCCCGGCTGTCTGAGTCGGTTCGAGGTCGTAGTTTCCGCAAGATGTATGTAGCGGTTCTAAACGGTGTCCCCACGGCCTTACAAGGCCGTCTGACCCATCACCTGCTAAAGGACAGCCGCACTAACACTGTTCAGGTGGTTCGTCCCGGCACAGCTGGCTCCAAGGAGGCTATTTTGGAGTACCGCGTGCTTGGACAAGCAGATGGGCTCAGTCTTGTACAAATTGAGCTACACACCGGACGCTCGCATCAGATTCGTGTACAGATGCAGGCTATCAGCTGTCCTCTATACGGGGATCAAAAATACGGTGGCAGCCTGAGCCGCCCAGGTCAACAATTGGCGCTCTGGTCCCTGCTTGCCGGAGCACCGCATCCGGTTAGCAAGGAGAACATGAGCTTCCACTCGTTCCCTCCAGCCCAATTCCCATGGAGTGAGTGGCCTAAATCGCTTTATGAAAGCATGATCGAAGCTGAGAATTGAGCAGGCATATACAAAAAGAACCCGTAACGCATGTAATCAAACAAACATGCATTACGGGCTTTTTTTTGTTAAAAATCTGAAAGTCCTCCCGTCCCTTATGACGAGGAGACCACAGACTGCCCTTTCTTACTGTTCACCAACTGCTGACGGGGCCGAGCGTTTTGAGCATTCGTATTCTTGATGAAAAACGCCAAAATCAGGGCCGTCACACTCAACAGCGTCGCAATGATAAAGGCTGAGTTGATACCGTAAATCGTAGCCTGATTGCCTGCTGCCAGCATCTCTGCTTTATCTGTAACAGATAATCCCTCAGATGCAACAATATTCGTCAGACGGTTGCTGCTTTGAGTCGACATCACCGTCACCAGAATTGCCGTCCCGATTGAACCGGAAATCATACGCAGTGTATTACTCATTGCCGTACCATGCGCATTCAATCGTTGTGGAAGCTGGTTCAACCCGGCCGTTTGGATCGGCATCATCAGCAATGACATCCCGAACATCCGAACCGTATAATTAGCCAGCAGTGTCATATAGGTCGTTGTTTCGGTCAAGCGTGTGAACTCCCAAGTGGTCACAGCCATGATCAACAATCCAATCACAGACAACCAGCGCGCTCCGATCCGGTCAAAAATAGCCCCGGTTACAGGAGACATGAACCCCATCAGAATTGCCCCCGGCAACATCAGCATACCGGACTCAATCGGTGAAAAGCCGCGAATATTTTGCAAATAAATCGGCAGTAATATCATACCGGCGTACAAAGCCATCGTCACAATGACATTAATGATTGTCGTCAAGCTATACACATCATATTTGAAGATACGGAACTCCAGCATAGGTTCATCAACCTTCAGCTGGCGAACAATAAACAGAATCAGCGCGATCGTCCCAACAATAAGCGTAGACAGGACCGGAATACTTCCCCAGCCCGATGTTCCTGCATCACTAAAGCCATATAACAGACCACCGAAACCAAGCGTAGACAAAATGATGCCGGGAATGTCCAACTTAGGCTTGGACTGCTCCGTTACATTTTTCAGAAAAATAAATCCGATCGCAATCGAAATCACTGAAATCGGCAGGATGATCCAGAACAGTACCCGCCAGTCGTAATGCTGGACTATATAACCGGATAAGGTTGGTCCAATGGCTGGAGCAAAACCCATCGCAATCCCCAGTGTTCCCATTGCGCGGCCACGACGCTCAATTGGGTAGATGTTCAAGATAACGACCATCATTAAAGGCATCATAATACCCGCACCCGCGGCCTGAATGAGACGTCCGATCAGCAATATGCTAAAACTCGGCGCAATAGCGCACAACAGCGTGCCGATTGAAAAGATAATCATTGCACTAATAAACAATTTACGAGTGGAAAAACGCGCAATCAAAAATGCGGTCACCGGGATCAATACCCCGTTCACGAGCATAAAGCCCGTACTAAGCCACTGAGCCACATTGGTATCTACATTCAGATCATTCATCATTTTCGGTAAAGCCACACTTATCAACGTCTGGTTTAAAATCGCAACAAACGCGCCAATCAACAGAGCGGCCACAATGGGTGCTCTGCGTACATTACCTGGTAGTGTCATTTGAGGACTGCTCAAGTTGATTCATTCCCTTCGGTGTCAATTTCATTATCATTTGTTTATGGATATCCAGGACCATGTCCAGATGCTCCTTCGGGATGTCCAGAATGGGCAAGACGCGCTCCATCCACATGGCGTCTACTTTTTGCATGATGTCTTTTCCTTCCGGCGTAAGCGTCAGCACTAAGGATCTGCGATCATGCTCATGCCGTCCACGAGCGATATATCCTGCCTTGGTCAAGCGGTCAACCACCCCGCTCATGGAGCTACACCCCATATGGGCTATGTCTGCCAGCTCAGTTAACCCGATATTGGGTCGTTTATTCAGAATCGCCAAAGCCATATGCTGAACGGCTGTCAGATCCAAATGCTGCTCCTCATTCCAGAAGGCATAAAATATCGTTTTGTTAACCTCCCTTATCGACTGAATAATCCGGTACACCTCAAGTTTGTCTTCCTCTCTGTCACTCACTGGAGCCATCCTTCTTCCCATTACCCAATTCACATTCCATATACATAATCAAGCAACTATTCGCATACGAAATGTTATTTATGTATAACTAATTTTATCATGTTATATGTAAATGTCAACATTAACCCCTGTAACAGATATTAGGTATTGAAAAGAGCAGCTGAAACTTGCAGGATACAACAAGTCATTTAAAAAGGTGACAACAGCTACAGTATGTGTTTTTTCAGCACAAAAAACGCGGACATGTGTGGCCCTTTTGGGCAGCATTATCCGCGCATTTTTATTTAGAATATGAAAGAGGAGATGCTTACTCCGCTCGCTCTATTTGTTCCTTTACTCCCTTTGCCTCGTTTGCCGATGCAGAAGTTTTCGTTTTTGTGGTGATTTTACCTAACAAATAAACCAGCAGATTTTGATTATGCTGCGAAATGCGGTTTAGTGCAGAGCCCAGAAAATCATCCCTTATTTGCAATCCCCGTTCCGCTTCTTCTCTTCCTTGATCCGAAATGACAATCCATACGATTCTGCGATCCTTTACGTCTCTAAAGCGGGTGACCAGGCGATTCCGCTCCATCCGGTCTAGCAGCATCGTAACCGCCGCAGGTGTGGTTGCGAGATACGGGATCAGTTGAGACGGTTTCATGCGGCCGTATTCGTTCAGAACCTCCAGCACCGTAAGTTGGGCCTCAGTCAATGATGGAGCCAACTGCTGCTCCATATGAACCTTGTAATCCTTAGCCATTCTGGACCAGATTTTCGCAAATTCGGTCGTTTGCATTTTGCCTCACTCCTTTGAATAACAGGGTCAGTAAAAGCATCAAAGTTACCGTATGGGCCACCGTCCGGATTGTATTTCATCACATTAAATTTTCGCCATTCAGCCCCGGTTTCCTGCCGTTTTTGGAGCATCAATTGAAAAGGGGAAGGAAGTCTCACTTCGGTTTTGGAGGCTGGTCAAGGTTCGACAGCATGACGGCAAAAAGGTCCTCATTCGTGCCGGAATGGCACGAGAAGACCTCTCTTTTTCGAGCTAAAAAGCGCTTGACTTTCCTGTTATTCTATGGACTGGGAAGCCTGCGGCTCACTACGCGGCAGCACATTCACAATTTCGTCCTTCTTCTCCACAGGAGCCAGCAGCTTGCCTGTATCCTTGCGGTCGGTCAAAGGAGCTTTTTCCGAAAGGAAGGACATCGTCTGTCCATCTGCAGTGATCGCAAACAATTGAATAGCTTCACGGCAATAGAAGGCAGCCACAATCCGAGTTCCGTTCGAACGTACCCGTTTGCCTTCCTTGAATTCGAAGGTGGTGATTCCTTTACCGCCTCGTCCCTGAGCAGGATAATCCAGCAGAAGCGTACGCTTACCATAACCGGATTCGGTCAGCACCAGCACTTCTCCTTCATCCTCTTCCACCCACAGCGCTGCAACAATTTCATCGCCTTCCGCCAGCTGTATACCTTTGACACCAGCCGAGACGCGACCCATCGCATTAACCTCTTGCTCCTTGAAGCGTATGCTCATCCCAGCACGGGTAATCAACATAATATCCCGGGTGCCATCGCTTAGCGTTACCGATAATACTTCATCATCCCCTGCTACCTTGCAGGCTGCTACGGCACTGGAACGTTTCGTAGCATAGTCTTTCAGCTCTGTTCGCTTCACTTGACCCTTCTTCGTTACAAACACCAGACTTTTGCCGATTTCCTCCATGTTTTTGATAGGAATGACACTCACGATCCGATCATCCTTGGTTAGAGGAATGACGTTAACAATCGGAGTTCCTGGCTCTTTCCACTTATACTCTGGCACCTGATGCACAGGCAATAAGAAATATTGTCCGCGCTGAGTGAAGACGAGCAACACATCAAGTGTGTTGACATCAAGCAACTGAGTGACATAATCTCCTTCCTTAACGCCAGAAGCTGAGCGCTCCCCACCGGAACGGGTGAAGGACAGCATACCTGTACGCTTCACATAGCCGTCTTTGGAAAGAGTCAGCAATACATCCTCTGCCCCAACCATGACTTCCAGATTTACTTTAATCTCTTCAACCTCACCCTGTATGTCCGAACGGCGATCAATGCCGTACTTTTCACGAATTTCCAGCAGTTCCTTGCGAATCAAACTGATCAGCTTGCGATCACTTTCCAAAATAGAACGGTACTGTGTAATTTTTTTCTGGATTTCACTTAATTCCTTTTCCAGCGTAGTAATTTCCAAATTCGTGAGACGGTACAACTGCAAGGTCAAAATAGAATCGGCCTGACGTTCGCTAAAGCCAAACATCCATTGCAAATTATTTTGCGCGTCCTGGCGGTTTTTGGAAGCTTTAATGGCCGCAATGACCTCATCCAGAATGTTCAGCGCCTTGACCAAACCTTCCAGCACATGGGCGCGATCCTCCGCCTTTTCCAGCTCAAACTGGATACGGTGTGTGACAACTTCACGTTGATGGGCGATATATGCTTCCAAAATGGACTTCAATCCAAGCTGATGCGGCGCTTTGTTCACAATGGCTACCATGTTGAAGTTGTATGCCACCTGAAGGTCGGTTTTTTTCAGCAAATAGGCCAAAATCCCTTCCGCATCGGCTTCCTTCTTCAGTTCCACCACAATTCGCAGACCGTTCCGACCACTCTCGTCACGAACCTCGGCAATCCCTTCCACTTTTTTCTCCAGACGGATATTCTCCATGGCGGTTACGAGCCTTGATTTAACAATCTGGTATGGAATCTCCGTAATGACCAGTTGCTGCTTACCTCCGCGCAAAGACTGAATTTCCGTTTTGGAACGGATATAAATACGCCCTTTACCTGTGCGATAAGCGTCTTTAATGCCTTCGCCACCCATAATTAGTCCGCCAGTCGGGAAATCAGGACCTTTAATAAAGGTCATAATCTCTTCCAGCTCAATATCCGGCTTTTCCATCACAGCAATGCTGGCGTCAATGACCTCGCGTAAGCTGTGCGTCGGAATTTCAGTCGCAAATCCGGCCGAAATTCCGCTGGAGCCGTTTACTAGCAGATTCGGATAGCGGGAAGGTAGCACAACCGGCTCCTTTGCCGAGTTATCAAAGTTATCCTTGAACATAACCGTGCGTTTTTCGATATCACGCAGCATTTCCATCGCGATAGGAGACAGACGTGCCTCCGTGTACCGCATAGCGGCTGCCGGGTCATCGTCCTGGGAACCCCAGTTGCCGTGACCGTCCACCAGTACGTGACTCATTTTCCAAGGCTGCGCCATCCGCACCATACCATCGTAAATCGACGAGTCACCGTGGGGGTGATAATTACCCATCACATCCCCGACGGTTTTGGCAGATTTCCGATAAGCCTTATCCGGTGTGTTGCCGGAATCGTACATGGAGTACAGAATCCGGCGCTGTACTGGCTTTAACCCATCCCGCACATCGGGTATTGCCCGATCCTGAATAATATATTTGGAATATCGGCCAAAGCGGTCACCGACCACTTCCTCCAGAAAAGCTGGCAAAAATTGCTCCGATAAGCTCATGTATACACCTCATTTGATAGCACTACTCTACATACTCCGTAAAATCTACGTTTTCCACAATCCAGCGCTTGCGAGGATCAACCTTGTCGCCCATCAACGTGGACACACGGCGTTCAGCCTTGGCTGCATCCTCAATCTGGACGCGCAGCAAGGTACGTGACTCGGGATTCATCGTTGTTTCCCATAACTGATCAGGGTTCATCTCCCCGAGTCCTTTATAGCGTTGAAGCTCAAAATTCCGTCCAAACTCCTTTAAGTAATTGTCAAGCTGCTCGTCAGTCCAGGCATAACGTACCGTTTCGAGCTTACCTGACTTACGGGTTATTTTATACAATGGCGGTTGAGCGATAAATATGCGTCCCGCATCAATCAGCTCTTTCATATACCGATAAAAGAACGTCAGCAGCAACACTTGAATGTGCGCGCCGTCTGTATCCGCATCCGTCATAATGATGATTTTGGAATAATTGCTGTCTTCCAGCGTAAATTCTGTTCCTACCCCTGCCCCGATTGCTGCTGTAATCGCGCGGTACTCATCATTTTTCATAACATCCGCCAGCTTGGATTTCTCCGGGTTCATCGGCTTGCCCTTCAATGGCAAAATAGCCTGAATTTTGGAATCCCGTCCCTGCTTCGCCGATCCTCCAGCCGAATCACCTTCCACGATAAACAGCTCGTTTCGTGTAAAATCCTTGGACTGCGCAGGCGATAGCTTGCCATTCAGATTAGAGCTTTCACTGCGTTTCTTGCCGGAACGCATTTCGTCACGAGCCTTACGTGCTGCTTCACGCGCTCTGGACGCCTGAACTGCCTTTTTGATTAACGTTTGCGCGACCTGCGGATTTTCCTCCAGAAAACGCTGCATCTGCTCCGATACAATTGCATCCACCGTACTGCGTGCGGAAGCGCTACCCAGCTGATCCTTCGTCTGACCGACGAATTCAACCTCGGCCATCTTGACACTGATTACGGCCATCATTCCCTCACGTAAATCATTGCCTTCCAGATTCTTATCCTTTTCCTTCAGCATTACCGTGCGTCGCGCATAGTCGTTCATGACACGGGTGTAAGCAGTTTTGAAGCCCGTTTCATGCGTACCCCCGCCGCGTGTCGGAATGGAGTTGACAAACGAAGCAATCGTTTCGGTATAACCTGCGTTGTACTGAATGGCAATTTCCACCTCAACGTCTTCCTTCTCCGCGTTGAAGTGAATGACGTCATGCAGCACGTCCTTGCCTTCATTCAGAAAAGCGACAAACTGACTTGCTCCGCCCTCATAAAAATACTCATCCGACTTCCCGCTGCGTTCATCTTTAAGTTGGATACGAAGACCCGAGTTCAGAAAAGCAATTTCCTGAAGCCGTTCGGCCAGCGTATCGTAGTTGAAATGAATGCCTGCCTGGAATACGCGAATATCCGGTTTAAAAGTAATTTTGGTGCCCGTCTTGTTGGTATTGCCCAGCACTTCAAGGCCTGTGGTCGGTTCCCCAACATGCTCCACGCCCTTCTTGTCCTGCCAATATTCAAACCGCTGACGGTGAATCTTGCCGTCCCGGTAAATTTCCACTTCAAGCCATTCCGAAAGAGCGTTCGTTACGGACGCGCCCACACCGTGTAGACCCCCGGACTTTTTATATCCCGAACCGCCGAACTTACCTCCGGCGTGCAAAATGGTAAATACTACCTGCGGTGTAGGAATTCCCGTTTTGTGCATTCCCGTAGGAATACCACGTCCGTTGTCTGTTACTGTAACGGAACCGTCCTTATGCATTGCAATGTCAATGCGGGAGCAAAACTTGGCAAGATGCTCATCCACCGCGTTGTCCACAATTTCCCATACCAAATGATGTAGTCCCGAAGAACTGGTGCTCCCAATATACATGCCCGGCCGTTTGCGAACTGCCACAAGCCCTTCGAGCACTTGAATGTCGTCCACGCCATATTCCGAAGCTCCGTTCTGAGTGCCGGTCGCTCCCGCAGACAAGTCGATTTTGTCGACCATTCATGCTCCCCCTTTGTCTAATCGTAACCGTGTTTTGCCTTATTCTTGATGATTTTCACCAAAAATGCAAACAGATGTTTTCTTTTACCTTGTCCATTTTAATTCAATATATCCCGTTTCGTAAAGACGGCGAATGAAACAATCAGCGCCGTAGCCCCCCAAATGCCCAATACAGCTAAAGAAAACGGCAAGGTCATCCCCTCAATCGGGGCGGGGCTTCCTGATAAATAATCGGTCAATTCGAGGTTAACCATAAATAAATATTTGGCGCTCTGCCAGGATGAGGCCATGTTCGTTAAAATTGTGCCCGAAATGAGCGCAGCCATCATCACCACAATGCTTGCCGCCGTACTACGTACCAGCACCGAAACCATAAAAGCAAGCGAAGCCACCACGAGGCTGACGAACCAGATCAACCCGGCTTGCAGCATCAGATAGTGCCATTGCGGGATCGCATGTACCGCTGACACATCCACCGTGGAGCCAACAATTTGGAAGCCCGTAAATACCGGAACGTTAAAGCCTTTAAAACCAAAAAACAGTCCCGATATAAGATAACTGATCACAAACACAGCCAAAATGATGAGCGAAACGAACATATACAGCGTTAGCAGCTTGCTCAGCAGCACCTTCCACCGCCTGACAGGACGAGTCAGCAGCATTTTTATCGTACCCGTCGTCCGTTCTCCTGAAACCAGATCGGAGGCAATCGCCATAATGAGCAATGGAACGAACAAATTAATGGAATTGTCCATAAACTCTCTGGTAAAGGTTACACCACTTGGTTCATTCGGGTTCACGTCATTTTCCAGATAATATTGCATTTGTTGAACAAATACTCGCCTGTAGGTCTTCCATTCCTCCGGAACCCGGTCGCTGCCCAGCGAATTTTGGTTATCCGTAATGGCCTGACGCAACTCCAGCCGCCAGTCATTGCCGAATTTTTCGCGGTTATTTTCCGCCACCTTCATCTGAGCGTACGTAAAAATCGGCACAAGCACAAGCAAAACAAGTAAAATGACATAAAATCGTTTCTTCTTGATGATTTTGAGTGTTTCATTTTGTACGAGCGGTAAAATGTTATTCAAGAATCTCACCTTCCGTCATTTTCAGGAATAGCTGCTCCAGTGTAGGGTTGATTTTGGTTACACCTTTAACGGAAATGCCGGAAGCCGTCATTTGTACGACCAGCTCCGCGATATGCTCTTCGTCCATTTCTGTAAAAATAGCATCCGCTCCGCTGCCTGCAACAATGCTGTCATCAATCAGTTCATCGGCGTTCGTAATGATTTGTACATGCGGAGAGCCTTCTAACAGGGCAAGACCCTGATCATGGGGCTCCAGTTGCCATACGGCCATACGCGAATGTGTTTCAACCAATTCCCTCACACCGCCAACAGCAAGCACTCGTCCTCGACTGATAATAGCGACACGATCACACAGCAACTGGATTTCACTAAGCAAATGACTGGAAACAAATACAGCCATACCCTCTGCCGCTAACAGACGGATAAAAGCTCTCATTTCCTTGATCCCTTTGGGGTCCAGCCCGTTCGTTGGTTCATCCAGAATAAGCAGCTTGGGTTTGCCAAGCAAGGCCTGGGCAATACCGAGACGCTGGCGCATCCCGAGAGAATACGTACTTACTTTATCATGAATACGGCGATCCAGCCGCACCAGCTCCACCACTTCACGAATACGCTGTTCATCCACACCCGGCTGCATCCGGGCAAAATGCTCCAGATTTTCCCACCCTGTCAGATAGCTGTATACCTCCGGATTTTCCACAATAGAACCGATATGCTGCAATGCCTGCTCCGGATCACGGTTTACATTATGACCACATACGGTAATGGTGCCCTCGGTAGGCTTGATCAGATCGACCAGCATACGGATGGTCGTTGTTTTTCCAGCTCCATTGGGACCAAGAAAGCCAAAAATTTCGCCCGCATGCACATCGAATGTTACATCGTGAATGATCATTTTTCGTCCGATACGCTTTTTGACGTGCTGAACAGAGAGAACGGTTTCGTTGTTGCTTCTGCTTCCGTCTGCACTGCCGAACTGATTGTCGGAATGATAGCCGGATGCTCCATCTGTGGTTGTCGAAGTCCTTGCTACATCGGTCTCGGTCTTGTCAGCAGATTGGATACCCATCACTTGTTCCCTCCCTTCTTCACATCAGCAGGTTGGCTGCTCGTCGACTTTTGTCCATCCTCCGTATTGTCGCCTTCCTTGGCCGCTACTACCGCAAACCCTTGAGCGATACGCTCAGCAATTGCCTGATAGCCCTGTCCGTTAGGATGAAAATGATCAGAGGATAAATAAACCGGCAAATTTTGCTGAAATAAATCGAAGGTTGGAATCAGCGTCATATTACTGTTTTGATTGGTAATCGCCATAGCAGCCAGATTCCATTCCGTCACGACGAGATTTCCCGGAATTTTCATTTCCGGCAGGTCACTGAATGGATTATATAGTCCAACGTATATAATTTTAGCCTTCGGATTGATTTTTCCGACTTTTATCAGCACTTTTTGCAAACGCTTGGCTGCATCAGGCAGAGCCTTGCGCAAGCCATTAAGCGTAGGTGGCTCTTTGCCGGTTTGGGCAGCTTGTGCCCCCTGAAACAAATCATTTCCGCCAATGGACACAATAATAACATTGGCCTTTTTCAACACATAGGCCACGCCAGGCTCATCCAGTTTGGTCAAAAGTCCCTGAGTCGTCAGCCCGTTAATGCCCAGATTGTTAATGAGCTGAGCCTTATGGCCTTCCTGATCATTTAACAAGGTCACCGACCGTCGTACAAAACCGCTGCCTGAGTCATCGCCAGTTCCTTTCGCCAGCGAATCTCCAATGGCAGCTACCCGAAACTCCCCCGTCTGAGTTGCAGCGGATGGCGCATTTTGTATCTGCGATGAACCCGAATTTACAGGTTTGGTGCTAACGAGCGGCTCTGGAGCCGTAATGCTTCGTACTGCGGTAATAAATCCGTACAATAATAGCAGTGTGGCGGCGATGGACACGGAACCGACAGACCGCCAGATCCATTTTGATGAATTCACTCGTGTTCCCTCCTGATAACTTGGTGAAATAAACATAAAGCTTCTCATATCATTTTGCAAATAAACCGTTCTGAGTGTTATGAAGCATACATAGCATTTTGCAACAATCCCAAGAGCGATTTCAAATCAGCAATATAGAGATCGAAACGGTTTAGTTCGTCTATTTATTGTACTTTCGAGCGTTGGGAATCGAATGATGCAAAATGCTGAAGTATGCTAAAAAGGATGGCATATCGCCATCCTTTTTATTACGACTTTTTGGTTCGTACAGCTCATCCTTTACCTCTGCATAGATGAAAACCTCACTTGCTATCGGGTATAAAGCTTTTGATCCATTGTCCGAAGCTGCCCGGATTTCTGGTTTGGATCAATACCGTCCCCTCGCCGCGAAAACGGCATACAAGTGCTTCTCCGCTCGTTACACTGGACAACCAGCCTTTGGACGCTTTTTCAATTTTGTAATCCATATAGTCTGGCCATGCCACCAGATGAGCGTTATCAATAATACGCTCCTCTCCGGGTGCAACATAAATCGGATGAATGGCTCCGTAAGAGGATAAAAACACTGTTCCGCGACCGCTGATTTCAACGATAAAAAAACCTTCGCCCGAGAACAATCCTTTCATCAGATTCTGCATTTTAGTGCTGACCTCAATGCCCTCCGTACACGCCAAGAAGCCATCCTTTTGCACCAAAAGTCTATACGTACCGTCCAATTCTACTGCTTGTACATCGCCTATACTTGCCGGAGCAAGCAGCACTTCAGCTGGCCCTCGAGATGCTCTCAGCTCCTGAAAAAAGAATTTCTCCCCGCTCAGCATCCGGCCTAAACCGCGCAACAATCCACCATCCACAGTCCCCTTTATATCCACGCTGGAAGACATGGAAACCATAGCTCCCATCTCCGCTTTAATCGTTTCTCCGGGGTTCATCTGTACCTTGAGCATAGCAAAAGCACCTTCATGCACAATTTCGTAGCTCATTCGTTCACCTGACTTTCCCATAAGTTATTAGTTATCAATATAGCTTTGTGTTATCATACTATACTTGCCGTACTTATGCCTGTTCTTGCATATAAGTAAAAGTGATAGATAAGCACACCCGTAGAGGGGCAAACAGCGTAAAAAGCCCGCTGAACGTGTCAGCAGGCCTTGAATTTAGCGTTAGGTTGTCAGTATAATGTCATAACATAATGACGTTTGAAACGCTTTTTTATGATCGACTTTTAGTTACGTGTAAATTCCTGTACCCAGTATCCATTATAGTAAGCTACACCGATTTGTGTATATTCTGCCTTCAAAATATTTTCACGGTGTCCCTGACTGTTCATCCAGGCTTTCATAACTTCTTGCGGCGTTTGTTGTCCCATCGCAATATTTTCACCCGCATACGTATAAGTTACGCCGAATTTCTTCATCATATCAAATGGTGAGCCGTAAGTCGGTGATGTATGGGAAAAGTAATTATTTGTACTCATATCCTTCGCCTTGGCCAAAGCTACTTCGGTAAGCTTCGCGTTAGAAGCGAGTGGGCTCAAACCTTTTTGGCTACGCTCGTTATTCACCAGTTTTACTACTTCTGCTGCAAATTGAGACTTACTGAGCTGTGCATCCGAACCGGCGGACTGACCTGCTCCTGAATTCGTATTTTGAGCTTTCGACTGTTTGTTGGTAGCAGGCTGTGAACCTTTTTGGTTAGCCGGCTTTGCCACTTGCTTGTCGGAAGAAGGATTCGTCGTCTTTGTTTTCGCTTGATCCTGTCCGGACAAATCCTGAATTACGGTCTTCGTAATCGTAGTCGTTCCATTAGAGGTATTCACCGTAAATCCGTTATCCTTGAACCATTGTTGTAATTGGGCAGACAAATCGTCAGCTGGTGAAGCTGATGCCGGAACGATGAATCCTGCGGATAACATAGCGGTTAAACTTCCCATCACCAGTGTTTTTTTCAACATATTCTTCATTTCGTCATCTCCTTGTTGTATAGTGCCTTGTTGTGAACCTGCCTGGTTACAACTTTGTAATCTTTACTCTAGCAGTATAACATGTTTCATAGCAGGATCAATGGTATAAAAGTTGGAAAAAAAATAGCCCCGCTCGGCAATGGCCTAAACGGGACTGATCTATGGTAATGAGGCTCTGAATATAATCCGGGCTTGTACAGGGCTGTTATTTAAGCTTTTTGCTAAAACGGTAGCCTTGCTTTTCAAAGCCGATTCGGTTGTAGAAAGCTTGGGCCTCTATTTGTTTGATGCGGTTATTCGCTCCGGTAATGAACAAATGAAAGCTTCCTTGTGCACGTCCCCACTCCTCACCGCAGGCCACCAAGCGCTTGCCGATGCCCTCGCCGCGATACTCCTTGCTCACGACCAGCATGGTGATTTGTACGGCAGGATCAGGATAAGCCAGGCTTTGAGCCGTATGCATGCCGATTACGCCGACAACACGACCATCCATTTCTGCGACCATCATATTTGCTTGGCAGTCCTCCTGCGTAGTTCCCATAACTTCTTTCATCACACCACAAGTCATCGGATATCCGACTTCTCTTAGCAGTCCTGTTACGGCTTCGCAATCGCCAAGCTCTACGGAACGAATTGTCAGTACTGGAAACATCACATTGTTAGACATGATTTACCTCCACTTTCAGCATATTGGCAGCTTCTTTGGCCGTCTTCCGTGCTGTTTCCACATCTCCCGCAGCGCTAAGCGCTACAGCCATCCGGCGTCCCGGCTTGGTTTCAGGCTTCCCGAACACTCGCACCTGTGTCCGGGGTAGCAATAATGCATCATACAGACCACCGATTACAAAATCCCGCGTAGCTTGTTTTGCCTTCAAGGTAGCCGAAGCCCCAGGGGTTAGCAGTGTAACCGACGGTATCGGGAATCCGAGAATGGCCCGTACGTGAAGCGCAAATTCCGACAAATCCTGCGTAATCATCGTTACCATTCCCGTATCATGCGGACGGGGGGATACTTCACTGAATACGACGCCATCAGCCGTTAAAAACAGCTCTACGCCAAACAATCCGTAACCACCCAGTTCATCCGTAATCGTACGGGCAATGTCCTCCGCGTCCGAAAGTTGCTTGTCCGTCATGCCATGAGGTTGCCAAGATTCGACATAATCCCCATCCTTTTGAATGTGGCCAATCGGTGGGCAAAAAGTCGTACCCGATACCGATCTGACAGTCAATAACGTAATTTCACTTTCAAACGGAACAAAAGCTTCAACAATGACACGTGTTGTTTTGGCACGTGCGCCTTCCAACGCCGTATTCCAGCAGGATTCCGCTTCCTCGGGTGTCCGGCATACAGACTGCCCTTTACCCGACGAACTCATCAAGGGCTTGACCACGCATGGCGTGCCCAGCTCATGAACCGCTGACCGCAACTGCTCAAAATGATCTGCAAAGCGGTAGGCGGCGGTCGGAAGTTGCAACTTCTCGGCAGCAAGCCTGCGAATGCCCTCCCGGTCCATCGTAAGACGGGCGGCCCGGGCCGTTGGAACTACGTAAAATCCCTCTTGCTCCAATTCTTCCAAAGCACCCGTAGCAATAGCTTCGATTTCAGGTACAATTATGTCGGGCTTTTCCTTGCGAATCAGTGCCTTCAATGCCTCAGCATCCTGCATATCCAAACAATAAGAACGATGAGCCACCTGCATTGCTGGAGCCAGTTCATAGCGGTCTACAGCAATACATTCCACGCCAAGCCGCTGAGCTTCAATAATGACTTCTTTTCCCAATTCGCCGCTACCCAGCAGCAGCATCTTTTTAGCCCCAGCAGAAAAAGGAGCACCCCACATCTTGAACTCTTCCCCCTCTGAAGATATTGCTCTGATCTCTTTTCATCTTTATTTTCAGGGTTTAGCTCCAAGAATGCAATAGCGCTCCGCATTTAAATTTACAAAAATCGCGATTTTTTGATCTTTTTTTTACAAAAATCTGAACTGTGCTTCCACCAGCCCCCGATAAATTCCATGTTTTTTCATCAATTGTTCATGATTCCCACTTTCTTGGATCTGCCCATGATCCAGCACGACGATATGATCGGCATTCCGAATGGTGGACAAACGATGAGCAACCATGAAGGAGGTTCTGCCTTCCAGCAGCACCTGAAGAGCCTCCTGAATTTTCAGTTCTGTTTCCGTATCTATACTGGCTGTGGCTTCATCCAATATGAGAATTCGTGGATTAGCCAGTAAAGCGCGGGCAAAAGATAGCAGCTGGCGCTGGCCCATGGACAGCATACCGCCCCGCTCCTCTACCTCTGTTTCATAGCCGCCCGGCAAATGAACGATGAATTCATGAGCATTGACTGCCTTCGCAGCCGCTTCAATTTCCTCATCCGTTGCATCCAGTCGACCGAATCGAATATTATCGCGAATCGTACCTGAAAAAATAAATGTATCCTGAAGTACGATGCTAATTTGGCTACGCAAGCTCTCCACCGTTACATCACGCACATCATGGCCGTCAATCATAAGTCGCCCTGATGTAATGTCATAAAACCGGCTGAGCAGGTTAATGATTGTGCTTTTACCAGATCCGGTATGCCCGACAAGCGCAATGGACTGACCCGCCTCGACAGAGAGATTAATGCCTTTAAGCGCCTGACGTCCCTTTTCATATTCAAAAACAACTTCTTCAAAATGGATATCGCCGCGAATGGACGGTAGGTCTTTGGCTCCCGGCTTATTCGCAATATTCGGCTGTTCATCCATAAACTCAAAAATTCTTTCAGACGAAGCCATCGCAACCAGCAACTGGTTGTACATTTGGCCCAGTCGATTAATCGGGTCCCAAAAGTTCCCCACATAGTTGGCAAACGCAACCAGCAGACCTACCGTAAGCTGATCCGTCTGAATCAGATGTGCCCCGAACCAGAACAGCACAAGCGTACCCAAGCCTCCGGTAATATCAATGAGCGGGCCGAAGATCTGATTCATGGCCGATGCTTTATCCCAAGATCGTTTGCTGGAGCTGTTCATGTTATCGAAATAAGCCATGTTTTCCTGCTCCTGCGTGTACGCCTGCGTCACACGGATACCCTGAATGGATTCATTCAGATGAGAGTTGATACGGGAATTCTTCATGCGTACTTCCTGCCAGGCACGGCGGATGCGCACACGCAGCTTGGTAGAGATTAAAAACATGATCGGAACAGTCACGATGACCGCCAGACCAAGCTTCCAGTTAATCAGCAGCAAAATGACGATGATTCCAGTGAGCTGTACACAGTCAATCAGGACATTCACCGCACCATTCGTAAATAGATCCTGAAGCGAGTTGATGTCATTCGTAACGCGTACCAATACAGATCCAGCCGGTCTTTTATCAAAAAAGTTGAAGGAAAGCTTCTGAATATGCTTGAACAGATCCTCACGCAGATCGTAAATGACACGTTGACCGATAATATTTGTGAATTTAATGCGGTACGTACTGGCTGCCCATTGAATTAAATATAGCAACAGCACTGCTCCAGTTATAAGCAGCAGCAATTTTACACTCGGCAGTGCAGGCCCTACGGGAGCAATCGCCTTGTCAATGGCCAGACTGATCAGATAGGGAACGGTCAGCTTGGTGATGGTACCAAGAATCATCATGACCAGTAGTATCGGCAGGATCTGCCGGGCGTAAGGCTTCATGTATGCGAGCAACCGTTTGAATTCGGACCAGTTAAACGGTTTGTCGATGATATCATCATCCTGGTACACAAATCGCTCATTCATTGGTTTTTGAAGCGTTTTGGCTTTTTCAGCGGGTACATTCATGGTCTCACCTGCCTTTCGGATGCACCGTCAGGAGTCTGGGCTATGTAGTCAGCGTATTGAATATGATACACATCCTGATACGGACCTGGAGTAGCAATGAGCTGTTCATGCGTTCCTCGCTGGGCTATCTGCCCTTCCTCCAGCACTACAATTTCATCAGCATGACGAAGTGAAGAAATACGGTGAGCAATAATAAAGGTCGTCCGTCCTCGCATAACCTCTTGAAAACCGGTCTGGATTTCATGCTCCGTCTCCATATCGACCGCGCTGGTCGCATCATCAAGCACCAAAATTTTCGGATTTTTGAGTAGTGCGCGTGCGATGGCAATCCGTTGCTTTTGCCCACCAGACAGCCCCAGTCCCCGTTCACCGACAACTGTGTCATAGCCCAATGGCAGCTCGGTAATAAATTCATGCGCCTGAGCCAGCTTGGATACGCGTATAATGTCATCCATACTGACATGGCTTAGTCCATAAGCAATGTTGTTACGGATGGAAGATGAGAACAGGAACGTCTCCTGGAACACGGAAGATATTTGAGCACGTAAATCACGGATTTTCAAATGGCGTATTTCCGTTCCATCCAGCTTGATGCTGCCTGCGTTCACATTGTAAGCTCGCATAAGCAGTTGAATAATGGTGGATTTACCTGATCCGGTTCCGCCCAAAATACCGATGACTGATCCCGGGGGCGCATCCAGGTTGATGTCAACGACAGCGGGTAGCTTATTCCCGTAAGCAAAAGTGACATGCTCAAATGTGACATGGCCCTCCACCTCGTCAGCATCGAGCGACAGAGCATCAGCTTCATCGGTGACATCCACCGATTGATTCAATAGCTCCAAGACCCGTTCACCAGAAGCTTTGGACTGGGTATAGTTATTGATATGGAAGCCAATGTTCCAGATGGGGCCGATAATATACCAAATTAAGCTAAAAAAGGCGACAAGCTGACCCAGGGTCAGCGACTTTTCAATAACCAGATAGCCCCCCATGCCCAGCAGAAGAACCACACTGACAGAAGCAATCAGCTCCATGGCGGGGAAGAAACGGCTCCACAGGGAAGCAGCTTGAATTTGATTACTTTTGTATTGCTCATTTCGCACTGAAAATTTTTCAACCTCATATGATTCGCGGGCAAATGATTTGACGGTGCGCACGCCTGTTATATTTTCCTGCACCGCTGTCGTCAAGGCGCTGAGCGCAATCCGCATTTCCTGAAAGGTGGGGTGAATTCGTGATTCGAACTTAAACGTGACGAAGAGCAGCAAAGGCATGCTGATCATCGTAAAGAGGGTGAGTTGCCAGTTGATATACAGCATCATCATAGATCCGAATACGACCATCAGTACCACATTGAGGATTTGGGCAAAACCAAACCCGATGAAGTTGCGAATCGCCTCCAGATCACCCGTCAAACGGGACATGAGATCCCCCGTTTTGGCAGTGTCATAATATCTGAAGGACAAAAATTGCAGTTTTTCATAACAAGCATTGCGGAGTCGGTATGCCAGATAGTTACCCAGCCGTCCACCAAAAAAACCGTGTAAAAATTGCATAAAGCCTTTGACGATCACTACTCCCAGCACAGTTAGAGCCAGCGCCGGGACTTTCCCGAAGTCACCGGGGATGATAGCGTTATCAATTAGCCTTTGGAGCAGGTTTGGATACACCAGTCCCAGGGCCGTCGCTATCGCAAGGCATAGAATGGAAAGAAACAGATAATGTCTCCTCTCACGAAAAAAGCCCTGCAATTGCCTGAGCACTTCCATGTCAATGTCCCTCCATTAGTTGCACGACGTTGTTATATGGCTTAGTGAAGTTTACCATTCGCATTCCAAGGGGGCAAAGAGGATAACTGGCCGTTTTCAGGCAGGTTCGCAATTGGCGGGTGATTAGACAAATTAAATCGCTTTCTTATCATTGAATATGGCTAATTACTCGTTATTGCTGTCTTTTTGAAGCATGCTTAAAACACCGGGTTGTCCCGCAACCCGGTGTCCTGATGAAAGATATGCTTGTCCATGAAGCGACGGTAGCCCGCAATCTATGGATGGAATGCTTATTAGGCAGCTGATTAGGTTATTTGAAAAAATGAACTTAGGCAATGTGTGGCAAGAATTACGTTAGCGATTCTTCCTGCTCCAAGGCGACAATCCGACTGACAAGCTCTTCCCAAACCTGTGGCTGCTCACCACCCGTAAGTGCATGCTCCATACCGCGAATCGTCTCCAGCATCTGCTCCCGAAGCTGAGTCGTCTGCCACATTTGTTCCTCCTGTACCAGCATAATGTAAAAAGAGGACATTCGTTCTCGCTGTTGCTCTACAGCTTCCCCGATTCTCTCGCGCAGCACTGGCTCCAGTTTGGTTTGCAGACCCGCACGGCCAGATCCTTCAAAAAATAGCTTTGGATTTTTAAAGCTGCCCCAATATTCTTTCCAATGGACGGACTCCTGTAAGGAAATTTCAATCAGTTCGGGAACAGCCCATTCTCTGGGTTCAGGAACCGTGCAATCCAGTCCTTCCAGCTGATGGTTCATGTCCTCTACACACCGCTGTATAGCCTTGCGTACCAAGCTTTGTCCCGTTTTTTCCAGCCTCAGCGTGGTTGCCAGCAATTCTTGTGACAGTTCCAGTTCGATCAGGCGCATCAGCTCACGGCCACAGGAAGCAAATGCTGAACGAAGATCGCCCACACCTTCCCGCAGGACAGACGGATGAAACGCCTCCGCGATAAACTCTCCAGTCCGATAAGCCAGCCGTTGACGTACGTGAAACAGCAGTTCATCGGTTTCCCCAGACAACACGGCTGCACCACTGCTATCAGACAGGCTCAGTAGTGTTTGCTCCAGTCCCTCGCGGATATGGTTTATTCGCTCCAACCGCCCTTCGCGTTCCTCCACGCTATATCTGGCATCTGCGGCGTGTTGCACTATCCGGCTTCGCAACCGCCCCAGCTCCTGCATGGCGGAAGCAATGGACAATCCGGCCAGCTCTTCGGCTGCAAATGCTGAAAAATCATCTTCAAACGCATCAAAACCTGAAGCCGCACGCAGCGAAGCCTCTCCTTGCTCGGCTGCTTCCAGCGCCAGCATACTAGACAGCGGATAAATACGCGGCTTACGAATCCCGTTCGCTTGCAGTTGCTCCTGCACATGCCGGGTTACGGATTGCAGCTCTTCTTCGGACGAAGCGAGGTCTGCTGCATTGACGATAAAAAAGGTCTGATCCAGCGCCAACGTCTCTTTCACCCGGCCCAATTGGTTCAAAAATTGACGGTCTCCTTGGGTAAACGCGTGATTATAGTACGTGACAAATACAAGAGCGTCCGCATGCTTCATATAATTGAAGGTCACACCTGTGTGACGCGCATTGACTGAATCCGCTCCAGGCGTATCCACAAGCACGATCCCCTGACGGGTCAGAGGGCAGTCATAATAAAGGTCAATATGCTCCACAAAGCATGACTTATGCTCGGATGCAACAAAATCCCGATATTGCTCCAGATTTACTTGAAGCTGCTGGCCCAGCAAGCTTTCAGCTTCTTCCCATCCAGCGGCGGCAGCCTTCAAAAAGCTGTAATGGGGCCGCCCGGCAGGGTGAATGCCTTCGGGGGATAACGCATGTACGGTATCCTGCCATCCCTCTGCACCCGGTTCTCCCAGCCCTAACAGCCGAAACGAGTATTTAAGGTCTTCCCGCAAAGCGTCCACTGATTTCATATGGACGTCTGCGGTAGCATGGCGCTCCTTGCTTGCGGGCGCCATAATCCGGTTAATCGCCGCTGTCGTCGGATGCGGCGATACAGGCAACACCGCTTCGCCCAGCAAAGCGTTGGCGAAGCTGGACTTCCCGGCGCTGAACGCTCCGAACAGCGCCAGCGTGAACCGCCCGCCTTCCAGCGCAGCGGCGCGGGCGTGCAAATCCCGTACTGCCGCTTGCATGGCAGGGTACGGGCTCAACAATGCAGCGGCGGCCTGCAACCGGGACGCTGCTGCATCCAGCCGCGTGCGGCGGCCTCCGGCGGCGGGCTGTGCTGCCGCCGTGCCCGCAAGCGGCTGCGCCGCTGCGGAGTGTGCGCCAGCGGCGGCAGTACGCGCAGCGCCCGCTGGCGCGGCCGAAGCCGCAGCGGTGGTTTCCGCCGCAGGCGCTGGCGCGGTCGCCTGGGGCAACGCGTCAGGCGCGACTGCTTGCGGAAGCAGGCTGCGCAGCACGGTGGCGTGCGCAGCCGAGGCGCTTAGGCGGGCGCGATAACGGCCTGCCGCGTCCGCCTGCGCCAGCAGCTCGGTGCGCGCGGACGCAAGAGCCGCGCGGCGTGCTTCGGCCTGCGCAGCTAGCTGCGCCAGCATGCGGTCTGCCAGCGCCAGCGCCTTGCGGCGGCAATCTGCCGTAACGGCGCTGCGCAGATCCTTGCAATAGTTCAGCGTATACTCCGACGACAACGCGGTTTCCTTCACCGTCTGCTCAATCAAACTCCGATCCGTCACAGGACGAATTTCGTCCAGCTCCTGCTCCATCGCAGCCGACCACAAACCATGCCCATCCCCCCAGGAACGCAGCAGCTCTCGCACATGAGGAAGCAACTGCCCCTCCACCTGATCAGCCAGCATACCAGTCAGTCGTTCCAAACGGTTTTCCTTCTCCCGCTCCGTCTTTCCCCCGGCGAACCATAGCCCGGCCTTGAAGCCCGGCTTGCGACTCTCCAAATATTCACTCGCCGCCTCACGCAGCTCTGCTGGTGTCAAATGTACATGCTCCAGTAGATGATCCAGCTCCTGCCGCAGCCGTTTATGCTCCTGCTCCGCCAGCATCTGCCAGCGTTCATCCTCTTGCTGAAAAACTTCCAGCTCCATAGCCAGACGCGAAATGACTTCCTCCCCGCCTGCCTCTTCCAGCAACGTGTTCAGTTCCTCTTCCTCCGCAGCCTGTACAGCCTCCACATGTTGATCCGCCAAATGGCGCATGGAGGAAACCAAACTGTACGACAATAGCTCTGTTTTTCGCTCCAACAGTGCTTTGATTAGCAACGGCAGCTCTTTCCATTGGTTCCAAGGATGGTTTTGCTCTTTCAAGGAGGTGAACAGTATATCCGTGTAATGAACCTGCCAAGCATGAAAGCTAGCCTCCACCTCACTACGATAACGTGTAAATGAAAGCTCTCGCTCTCGATGCTTATCTATTTGGTTAATAATCAAATATAACGGCTTGCCCCAATCCGACAGACTTTTGGCAAAGGACAAGTTATTTTCCGATTGAACATGATTATAATCCATCACATAAAAAACAATATCCGCCCAGTGCAAAGCAGAATGTGTCGCCAGCGCATGGCCATGGTCCGTAGAATCGACACCGGGTGTATCCAGCAGTACCCCTCCGCCAGCTAACATCGGGACATCCTCCCATACCTGAACCGATTCGTAAGCTCCGCCATTTTTACAATATTCAGCCAGCTCGGACAGAGAGGTTTCCAGCACCTCCGGCTCCGGGTTTTCTGATGTTTTGGCCGGATGAATTAGCGCTCTCGAACGTCCGTAACGGATGGACACCACATTAGCGCTCGTAGGAACCGGCCCGGAAGGCAGCACTGTTTTGCCGCACAGACTGTTGATCAAGCTCGATTTCCCAGCGGAAAAATGCCCGCAAAATGCAATGGTCAGTTCCTCTGCATCCGCCTTCTCCAGCAAGTCAGCTACGGCTTTCGCTCCTTCCTCATCCCCAGCTGTGCGCAAAAAATTCCGTAACTGTTCTATCGTATTCATTTCTTCCCGAGCATTCCCTGTAATCGTTTGCATCATAAGCTATAGTTCCACTCCTTGTCCCTTAACTGCCTCAAATAGCTTTATTGTAGCATTCCTTAGGCGCTGTGAGAATCATCACAGTTGAGGTTTTTGCAAAAATCCACAAAGCGACGTGTAACCAGCAATATATAGATCGAAATGATTTTATTCGTCTATATATTGCACCTTGGAGCGACTGGAATCGAATTTTGCAAAATCCTGAATTAAAAAAGATGTTAAAAAAAGGCGCTCCCCGCCATGTACATGACTTTGGGAAACCGCCTTTTTATCAATAGTACCAATAAGTTCATCTCATTCTGTCCAAAACTGATCTTTACAGCAAAGCTTCAATATCCTCTTCCATATCCAGGGGATCCGTCGTCGCCTCAAAGCGTTTGACCACTTTCCCGTTCCGATCAATCAGGAATTTTGTAAAATTCCATTTGATCGAATCTCCAGCTAAGTATTCAGGATGACGCTCATGAATTAAAGGAATAAGTATTTTGGCAACCGAATGCGTTTCATCAAAGCCCTCAAAGGGCAACGACGAAGAAAGATATGTAAACAACGGGTGAGCCTGCTTATCACGTACATCCACCTTTTGGAACATGGGGAACGCAACGCCATAATTCAGGGTACAAAATGCATGCACGCTGTCATTGGAATCCGGCTCCTGATCGGCAAACTGATTACACGGAAAGCCGAGAATCACCAAACCTCTATCCTTATAGTGATCATACAAACGCTGCAAATCCTGATATTGAAATGTAAAACCGCACTGGCTGGCTGTATTTACAATTAATACCACTTTATCTTTGAAATCACTAAGGGAGATTTCCTTACCGTTCATTGCAACGGCTGAATAATCATAAATGCTCATTTAAGAATAACTCCTCTGTAAGTTATACACCATGCGCCCCGAGGCTGGTTAGACCAGCCGAGCCGCTTACGGCGGAGCATGCAAGCATGTCCGCTAATTGAACTTAATTTGTTGCCGTCTCAAGCACTGGCAGCAAAATTTCGAATACTTGACCATGCTGCAAAATTGTAATTCCGCGGGATTTGTCCTTCATTACGACTACTTCCGGCTTTTGAGACATACGCTCCAGATAATACTCAGGTACATCACCAGAATGGCTAACTGTGATTCCTTCAAGCTCGCGCTCTTCGTTTTCAGCAAACTCCGATGTTACGATTTGCTCAAAAATATCGGAAAAAGCCTCAAAATTGTCTGTATATACCGAAATGCATTTCATACTCTTCATCCTTTTCTACACTTAAATGGTTAAACCCTCGTAATCTCTGCGGGGTCTTTAAGCTCTACGTTCCTTATCTTTCCTGATCAGGGACGTTTTCATACGTTTCTTGCCTTCCCTGCATACATCGAGCAACGGACATACCTGACATTGAGGGTTTTGCGCTTTGCAGTGATAGCGGCCGAAAAAAATGAGCCTGTGATGGGTCAAGGACCATTCGTCCCTAGGTACCCTTTTCATCAGCTTTTTTTCCACCTCTAGCACTGAATCGTCCCATCCCGCAAAGCCCAGTCGTTTGGAAACACGCTCTACATGCGTATCTACCGCAATAGCTGGTACATTAAAAGCGGTGGACACAACGACATTAGCCGTCTTGCGCCCAACACCGGGAAGCTTGACCAACTCATCATGCTCAGACGGTATTTCTCCGCCGTACTGGTCTATCAATAAACGGCACAGGTTTTGAATATGCTTAGCCTTGTTCCGGTACAAGCCGATTCTGCGGATATCCTGCTCCAGTTCTTCAATGGGAACAGCCAAATAATCCTCGGGTGTCTTGTATTTTTGAAACAGGTCTGCCGTTACTTTATTCACCATCTGATCGGAGCATTGAGCAGACAATAACACAGCAATCGTTAATTCAAAAGCATTGTCATGGTTCAACTCACAATGGGCATCCGGAAACATCGTACCGATGGTGTCCAATATATGACGTGCGGTTGCTGCATTCACGGAATCCTACCTCCTACCAAAAAAAACGTCTTGATACGGGATAGCCCGCATCAAGACGGTCACTCTAAATAATCATCCGAAAGAAACGAATACTATTTGTGCATGACTGCCTGCATAGGCGAGAAATACACTCCTATATTAACATTAACTGTCACAGATTGCACGAGAAAAGTGTGTAATTCCCAAGAAATTTTCATACAGTCTGATCTGTTAACGGTTCATCGGATGATCCAGGTCTACATGTCCCATTAAGGATTCCAGGGATTGACCATCTACGAGCAAATCCAGCGTTTTGACTTCCTTGAACTGGAACATCGTTTTCTTCAAAGCGTCAATAGCCAATTCCTCGCCGCCTGCACCCAGACGAGCCTCGTCCGGCAGGGAAATATCAAACGTCAATGCTCCATTGTCCAATTTGATTTTATGCACGGAAATTTTCTCGGACCATAACGGTATCAGAGTAGAATTCCCACTCTTTTGCAGAGCTTCAAACGCCTTTTGGAATTTTTCCAGCTCGCTTGGGTAGGTAATTTCCTTTTTCTGTTCCTTCAAACCTGTCTCTTGTGTATCGGTGTAGTACACCGTGATCTGTTGAGTTTGGCGGTCTCCTGATTTTACCGTATCCGTCTTGGTGTTTGTAGGCTCGGTTGACGAGGATGCAGGTGTTTGACTCGCTCCGTTATTTTCAGCAGACTGAGTCGATGAATCAGGGATCGTTTGTTCTGGTGTGCTATTTTGCGCCGCAGACGTTTTTGTTTCCTGAGATGGAGCAGCAGGAGCGGCTGTCTCCTTGGAGGCGCAGCCTGCACCTGCAATAGCAAACAGTGCCAGCAGACCTGCGATTACGATTTTCTTGTTCATATGTCCCCCTCCTTGCTTGACGTTGGCAAGCGATTTGTTGAAGATTTATTTTACACCAAGATACTCTGTGATGCCATCTGCAATCCCTTGAGCTACCCGGTTTTGGAAATCTTCATCAAACAGTGTGGCTTCCTCTTTCGCATTACTGAGATATCCTACCTCAAGCAAAACAGCAGGCATCGTCGTTTCCCGAATGACATGGAAATTGCCATAACGAATGCCCCGGTCTGTTAAACCTGTCGCTGGTGCAAAGTACTTATGCATGACGTCCGCGAACGCTTTGCTTGCACTACGCTGGTAATACGTCTCTGTACCGTTGGAAGCCGAGCTGCCGCTGCTGTTGGCGTGAATGGACACGAATACGTTGGCATTGAGATTTTCAGCCACTTTTACGCGTTGTTTAAGCTCCAAAAACGTATCATCGCTGCGTGTCAACACAACCTCAAGATTAGGGTTCTGCTTCAAAATGCTTTCTACCTTCAGAGCCATAGCCAAGTTGAAGGTCTTTTCGTAATTTTTTCTAGAAATCCCAACGGCTCCGGAATCCTTCGCTCCATGACCGGCATCAATAACAACGACTTTTTTGCCATTGCTGTTAACTGGTGAGGTCTGTGTACCATCCGGCTGTGAACCATCTGGTAAGGTAGCGTCAGGTGTTGTATTCACTGAATCCTTCGATGCCAGATCGACGATAACACGACTCGAGCCGTCATTGTATGCGGTATAATTCATGACATGCTTCAGATCAATAACAACACGAACCGTTGAAGGTTCCTTTTGGAATAAAGCATAACGGATACCGGATACATCCGCTTCATCCTGAATATCCAGTGAACCATTCTGGCTGCTGTCCAGCTTTTGCTGGGCCCCAAAGTTGTCAGCAAAAGCCGTAGCCGGCAAATCCACAACTACTCGATCAGGGGCAGTCATTGTAAATGCTTTTGGCTTCACTGCACCCGTAGTCGTAATGGTTAAGCGGTTTTGACTGAAACTGATTCCCTGTACCTGCATTACACCTGAACTGGCATTATTCGTTGGTAAAGTTACACTTCCAGTATCTGTGCTGCTATTCCCGGATTTAGGAGGAGTAAATTCCCCGTTTCCCGACCCGCTACTGCGGGTATATAATTTTACGGACTTGGAGCTACTGTCCCATTTTACGTCCAGTCCCATTTGCTCGCCGATAAAGCGAAGCGGTACAAGGGCATAATTGGAACGCAGCAGAGGCGAAGCATCCAGACTAATGTCGCTTCCATTGACAGTCGCCGTCTTGCTTCCGATTATCATTCGGATCGAGGTACTGTCCTTCTCAATCGTTATGGTTCGCGCCTGCTGCTTCCATGTCACGTCATAACCTAAATTTTCAGAAATTACGCGTAGCGGAACCATTGTACTTCCACCAATCACTTGTGCCTTAGCACCGCTCGGGACACTTAACTGTTGATCGTCGAGATAGATTTGTGTTCCACTCGAAGCCGCATGTCCATAACCCGGAACCGCCCACATGAAGACAAATAATAACAACAAAAAACCAAATTTCTTCATTCGTCACCCTTCCATTCATAATTTTTTTGCCACATGCTCCGGTGCGGCGACCTGATATACGCGCTTATGTAATATCAGACAACCTTTTAGACGTTATTCCACACCAAAAGTTGCGAATATATTCCATCATAACAGAAATATACGTGCCAAAGAACTAGTTTTGTCGAATTTTAGCTAAAAATATAGTTCATTCGCTTTGCGGCTAAGGTCATTGATCGGATTACAAAAAAAAGCTGCTTTCTCCCTAAACATGGATAGGGATAAAAAGCAGCTTTGGGATGAGTTTCATACGATCTCATTTAAAATTTTCAAAATTATGAGTTGATAGAATCACTCGTGTCGTTGACCGTCACAGTCCCCAGATATTCCTTTAGACCGTCCACAATCCCTTCCGCAATCCTTTCCTGTGTTTCTTCCGAGAACATGGCTGCTTCATCAGACAGATTGCTAAGGTAGCCACATTCCAGCAACACGGCTGGCATTTGGGCCTTTCTCGTCACGATATGATTCGCCACCTTAATCCCGTTATCCTTAAATCCGGTTGCTGCCACAAGATGCTTATGCATCGTCGTTGCTAGCCCCAGACTTCCCTGACGTGCATAGTAGGTTTCAGAACCGTTGGCTTTTCCTTTATTGGAGGGGAGCATACTGTTTCCATGGATCGAAACAAATACGCTTGCATTCTGATCGTTTGCAAGCTGGGGGCGTTCATCCAGTGTAGGATACGTATCTCCATCCCGGGTCATGACTACCTGAATATCAGGATCGTTTTGCAAGAGCTGCTTGACCTTTAACCCTACAGCCAGTGCAAACTCCTTTTCATGTCTTCCAGTGATACTGCCTGCTCCGGGATCTCTGCCACCATGCCCTGGATCAATGACGACTATTTTCCGTCCGCCGCTGTTGGTTGGTGTCACAGCCTGATCAACACTGCGTTCACGCAATTGGAGTGTGATTTCACCTGTGCCGTTAGTTGAAAGCTCGTAATCACGTACCTGGTTTAAAGCAATTACAATGCGGACGCCGCCCTTTTGTCCATCGGCGGGAGCAAACCTGACTTCCTGCACATCCTCGCTGTCAATATTCGTCAGCACTCGTAATCCATCGCTACGAAGCGGAAACTGCTGAGAAATTTCCGACGTAAGCACAGCTTCTGCCAGATCTACAACAATGCGATCAGGTCCCGTCATCTTGGTCACTTTGGGCGTTACATCCCTGTTCAATGAAATCTGTAATGCCTCATCTTGAAAGGTAATGTTTTGTACTAGTAGTGTATTTGCTTGTAGCTGTTCTGTATCCTGCTGCTTGGATGATGCGAGTTCGTCCTGTGTAAGCTTGTCTGATCCAGTCAGCTTTGTAGTCGTTGTTGTTAACGAAGACGTTTTTTGTGTACTCGTGATCTGTGTCTGCGTTTGTGATGTTTTTTGGGATGGAGACTGTTTTTCTGTCTGCTGGTCTGTCACCTTTTGACTGAGATTTACGGATTTATTTTTATTATTCCAATCTACCTTCAGCCCCATTTGCTCCCCGACAAAACGTAACGGAACCATGGTGGAGTTGCCACGCAGCACAGGAGGTGCGTCCAAATTGACCGTTTGTCCATTCACATCAGCCGATGTACGGCCCACATACATGGACATATCCGTGCTGTTTTTTTGGATTGAGATTTTATAGGCTTGTGGTTCCCATTTAAATTGATATCCAAGTTGTTCACCAACCACTCGAAGCGGAACCATGACTTTTCCATTGACCATCTCAGGCTTGGCATCTGCGGGCGCTTCTATCCTTTTTCCATCTAAAAACAACTCTGCTCCAGCCGCATTCACATGAGAGGAGGACGGCCACAACCAAATTAAGATAGCCGCCAGTATCAACCAACTATATTTCTTCATCCTCATTCCCCTAACTTAGATATGTATTTTTTTGTGCTACTGCATAGGCATAGTCCTTCAGGCATTTTACATTTACCATACCATGCTGAGTCGAACCGTCAACCCCTTATTTACCAATTTATCTTATGAACATGACAAAAGCCCGCAGGCAAAAGGATTGCCAGTACGGGCTTTTTGTCCAACAAACCAGTTCACTTTATCGCTACAAACTCATACTGAGCTGGAATTATGCGCCTTGCTTCGCAGCACGCTTCTGTTCATAAGCCAGAATTTCAGCCTCATGCTGGAGCGTCAAGCCAATGTCATCCAAACCTTGCAGCAAAAATTGACGGCGATGCTCATCCAGATCAAAATCAATATGCAGACCATAATCGTCGGTAATTGTTTTTTCGTTCAGGTCTACGTTCAATTGGTAGTTATCATGCTTCGCTGTGCGTTGAAACAAATCCTCTACTTGCTCCTCAGACAACTTGATCGGTAAAATAGCATTTTTAAAACAGTTATTATAGAAGATATCCGCATAAGACGGTGCAATTACGCAGCGAAATCCATAGTCCATGATCGCCCACGGCGCATGCTCACGGGAGGAGCCGCAGCCAAAGTTGGCACGAGAGATCAGAACAGATGCTCCTGCATAGCGAGGTTTATTCGGTTCAAAATCAGGATTTATATTTCCTTCCTCATCAAAACGCCACTCGTAAAACAGAAACTGTCCAAAACCTGTGCGCTCGATTCGTTTCAAAAACTGCTTGGGGATAATAGCATCTGTATCTACGTTCACCCGATCCACAGGTGCTACAATCCCTTTTAAAGTTGTGAATGCTTCCATTGTAAATTCCTCCTCCGTATCCTAGTGGACTACTGCTTCCTGCTTGAACTTCCAGTCCCGTACATCGACAAAATGTCCATGAATCGCCGCAGCGGCTGCCATTGCCGGAGATACGAGGTGAGTACGCCCTCCACGTCCTTGACGACCTTCAAAGTTACGGTTAGAAGTCGACGCACAGCGCTGTCCCGGTTGAAGTACATCCGGATTCATGGCAAGACACATACTGCATCCCGCTTCACGCCACTCAAATCCTGCTTCCTTGAAAATGACGTCCAGTCCTTCTTCCTCGGCCTGAATTTTCACACGTCCTGAGCCCGGTACGACGATTGCCGTTACTTTGTCAGATACCTGGTAGCCCTTGGCAACCTCGGCAGCAGCGCGCAAGTCTTCAATCCGCCCGTTTGTGCATGAACCGATAAACACATAATCAATCGCAATATCCGTGATCGGTGTGCCTGGCTTCAAATCCATATATTCAAGCGCTTTTTCAGCAGCTTTACGTTCGTTTTCTGTCGGCAATTCTGCCGGAATCGGTACTGTGGCAGAGATATCTGTACCCATGCCCGGGCTAGTCCCCCAGGTTACTTGTGGAATCAAAGCATCCACATCAAACTCTAGCACGACATCAAACTCAGCGCCTTCATCTGTAACAAGCTCTTTCCACTCAGCAACCGCCTGCTCGAAAGCAGCTCCTTGCGCTACATGTTGACGTCCACGCAAGTAGTTAAAGGTTGTTTCATCCGGCGCAATCATACCCGCTCTGGCTCCGCCTTCAATGGACATGTTGCACACGGTCATGCGCTCTTCCATGCTCAATTCGCGGATGGATTCACCTGTATACTCAATAACATAACCGGTAGCGAAATCCGTGCCGTATTTGGCGATGACACCCAAAATCATATCCTTTGCTGTCACACCCGGCTTGCGGCGGCCCACAAAGCGGACTTCCATTGTTTTTGCTTTAGCTTGCTGGAGACATTGCGTTGCCATTACGTGCTCTACTTCGCTGGTTCCGATACCAAAAGCGAGCGCTCCGAACGCGCCATGTGTGGAGGTGTGACTGTCACCACAAACAATTGTTTTACCCGGGTGAGTCAGACCGAGCTCCGGCCCCATAACGTGAACGACACCTTGATCAATCGTATCCAGATCATACAGTGTGACACCGAAATCACGGCAATTTTGAGTCAAAGTATCAATCTGCTGCTTGGAAATCGGGTCCGTAATATTGTAACGATCCTTCGTCGGTACGTTATGATCCATCGTCGCAAACGTAAGCTCTGGACGACGCACCTTGCGTCCGCTCAGACGAAGCCCCTCAAACGCCTGCGGCGAGGTCACCTCATGTACTAGATGAAGGTCAATGTACAAAATACTCGGCTTTCCCTCTTCCTGATAGATGACATGGTTATCCCAAATTTTCTCGAACATGGTCTTTTTGCTCATCATAATTCACCCCTGTGTTTTTCGAACCTATTGTAGAGAAGTCTGTACGGCTTTCTCTTGGATGTCAACAATATACCACGGCATGCTTGATTGATCCAAGATATGATATCTATAGAAGTGATAGGTTAAGGCTATAAGGCGGGTTAAGGCAACATGGGATAGATATTGGTATAAATACGCCATGAACATTTCCCAACGAGACAGCTTTACTTCACATCTGCTCTGCTTGTGTTTATTGAGGTAACAACGTGTACAAATCATAAACAGAACATATGTTCTGTTCAAGAAATTTACAGATAGAAAAATATTCCTAGGTCTGATAGACTACTTGTAAAATGGGAGTTTGCAAAATCCTGAAATATTAAAAGAGGAGATTATTATGAAGCGCCTTCTTACTTTATTGTTAATTTTTGTTGTCTATTTTGGAACGATTCCAACAATACATGCGAATCCGTCGAATTATCGTATTTTTTTGGATGGAAAGATTGTGACACTTCAATCTGCCCCTCGCATTGAAAGTAACACCCTTATGGTTCCAGTTGTCCCGTTGTTAAAAAAATTAGGCTATACAGCTGCTGTAGATCCCGATATTCCTGATCGTGTAAAAATAACAAATTCGAATAATTCGATTACCTTTGTGATTGGTGCTAAAAATATTTATATCAACGGAAAAGAAATTCGTATGCCTATTAGCTCTAAATCATACAATGGAGTAACTTACCTTCCTATGCGCGCAATTTCGCAAGCGCTCAGGAAACCATTTGGCAGTAACCCTACAGAACAGTACGCCTGGATTGGAGCTGCACCTAGTAAAAACCAAAACATTCCCCCAGAATTGCAAGGGAAAGATTTTAGAAATGCTGTATGGGGTATGACAGTTCAGCAAATTAAAAGGTCCGAGACACTGCCTCTCATCAATGCTGTCACTGAATTGGATGATTACGGCATGAGTAATATGTACTATACTTATTTGGACTACAAAGGTGAATACAACGGGTACAAAGCAGTTTACACTTATATCCTATCCGGGAAGAATAAAAACAGCACTAAACTGATTGACGGACAGATTTTATTTCCTGAAAAATTTAGTAACATGCAAAACTATATAGATCGTTTCTTTAAAATTAGTTCTAAAATGCAATTGGCATACGGTGCACCCGTTGAAACGGAGCGACCACGAGGAAGAGATCAGAGTAAATGGGCGGAAGACCTGTCTTTAGGTAATCTCTCATTAACCGATTACTACAATGTCGGTCGAAATTCTTATTATATCCGATTGTACAAAAGTATGAATTCTGAATATCCTCAATTGGATATTTTGGTGTCTCAAAGATAATATTAAATTTTTTTCTGAGAATCAGTACGACAGTGTAATTGATTTTATCAAATACTTCGAAGATCGCTATAGAACTGACTAAACAAAAAGCTCTGCCGACCCATTAAGGTCAGCAGAGCTTTTACTATTTCACTATAAACCTTACCTTTTTTCCATCAGCATAATAACTTGTACCGAGAAAATAGTTGCCAGCAAAAATACGATGTTAACTTCTGGGTTCGTAGACCATTTCGTCAACAGATCGGCCGATTTTCAATGCACTGCGTAGTAAAAAAATCGCTTGACTTGGAGTTAACTCCAAATGTAATAATATCGGATGTAAGTAGGTGAAGAGTAATCGGAGTAAGCTACATTTGAAGGAAACAATACCTAGGAAAGTGAGGAACAATCAAATGGAATATGTGAAACTTGGAAATACCGGCTTGGATGTATCCCGGCTTTGTCTTGGCTGTATGGGCTTTGGTGTTGCAGAGCGGTGGATTCATCCTTGGATACTTGATGAAGAACGCAGTCGTCCAATTATAAAAAAAGCCCTGGAGCTTGGTATCAATTTTTTTGATACTGCGAATGTATATTCAGACGGAACAAGCGAGGAAATTGTTGGGCGGGCTTTAAAGGATTATGCGAATCGAGATGAAATTGTCCTCGCGACGAAGGTTCATTTCCGTATGCATCAAGGTCCAAACGGTGCGGGACTTTCCCGAAAGGCAATCATGAGTGAAATAGATAAAAGCCTTAAGAGACTGGGAACAGATTATGTGGATCTGTACCAAATTCACCGCTGGGATTATAATACTCCCATCGAAGAGACGATGGAAGCATTACATGATGTTGTGAAGGCCGGGAAGGCAAGATATATTGGTGCTTCTGCCATGTACGCATGGCAATTTCTGAAGGCGTTACATGTAGCTGAGAAAAATGGATGGACCCGGTTTGTATCGATGCAGAATCATTTAAACCTCTTATATCGTGAAGAGGAGCGGGAGATGCTGCCGCTTTGTAAGGAAGAAAAAATCGGTGTGGTTCCATACAGCCCTCTTGCAGGAGGAAGATTGACGCGTGATGCGCAGGAAACAACACATCGTTCCGAAACCGATCAAGTTGCGAAATCTAAATATGATGCGACTGCACATACCGATCGATTGATCGTGGATCAGGTTGCGGCAATCGCAGAACAACGTAGAGTTCCCCGTGTCCAAATCGCACTTGCCTGGTTGCTGCAGAAAGAACCGGTAACAGCTCCCATTATCGGTGCTACGAAAACGTCTCATCTCGAAGATGCGGTAGCTGCGCTCTCGATTACGTTAACACCTGAAGAAATTGCGTTGCTGGAAGAGCCGTATGTTCCTCATCCGGTAATTGGAGCCCAGTAAATTTTGATGCGATGACAGTTTTGATATAAGAAACGACAAGAACGCCCTATCCATTTACTTGGGGCGTTCTTGTGCTAAAATCGGGAGGTGAAATCTGCATGTTGATAGCAGAAGTAAGTAAAAAATTTGATCTATCACAGGATACACTCCGCTATTATGAACGCATCGGACTTATTCCACGTGTGAACCGCAATAAAAGCGGAATCAGGGATTATACGGAAGAAGACTGCAGGTGGGTTCAATACATCAAATGTATGCGAGCCGTAGGTCTTCCAGTTGAAATTTTGATTGAGTATGTTGGGTTGTTTCAACAGGGTGATGAAACCATGGATGCTAGAAAAGAACTCCTAATCGAGCAACGTAAGCAGCTCATAACAAGAATGGAAGACATGAAGAACGTGTTGGAACGCATGGATTATAAAATTGCAAGATATGAACAGACAATATTTGAAAAAGAAAAAACACTAAATAGACCACAAGATTAGTTTTGTGAATGACAATGGGGGAATCATACCACAAGTCAGCTCTGTCTATAGTAGTAATATTGGCGTCTGGTTCAGTAAAGAAACTTGTGCCTATAGTAAGGATTAGGATCATCGAGTTGGGTAATTACTTATACAAAGGAGTGAAAAATCAATGATTAGTAAAGTCGGTCAAATTATGTTGTATGTAAATAACCAAGATGAGTCACTGGATTTTTGGACAGGAAAAGTAGGATTTAATGTAATTTCAGAAGAAAATAATGGTCAAGGAATGAGATGGATTGAAATTGCTCCTGAAAAGGGTGAAGAAACAAGTATCATTCTCCATAATAAGGAATTCGTTGCTAAAATGTCACCTGAATTAAATCTCGGTACACCTTCTTTAATGTTTTTTTCGGAAAATCTCGATCAATTACATGGCGACTTATCCAATAAAAATGTCAAAGTCGGAGAAATTGTAAATATGCCTTCCGGCAGAGTATTTAACTTTGCAGACAATGAAGAAAATTACTTTGCTGTAATGGAAAAAAAGTAAATTACGATAAAAATGGGATAACGATCAGTCATCCCACCTTTATAAAAGAGTAAAAGCCCTCCGTTTAAGAGGGCTTTTTCATATATGCTGGCCGCAAACTAAAGTCATTCGATTGACCTCACTAACCTCCAATCAAGTCCACTCCAACCTCATCTATGTAAAATTATGGCTTAGTGTAATGAATTTCACATCTTTCCGGGTCAACCTGTTCTACCATAGAAGAGTGATACGCCGTGCTGGGCAGACCACTTTGGGCGGGACGGGTGCGTTCTGCTGTAAATCAGCTACACAGGCTGTCTGGCATGTGCGGCAAGCACGCTTTTATTTTGATTCGAAGCGGAGTGTCCAGATGTTGAATATCGAATGGGAATACCGTGAGCGCATCAGGAAGCTGGCCGTATGCATTGTCAAGCATTACCGAGGAAAAGGACCGGACAATGTCAAGGTTTCACTGGATTCGCCGCTCCGGATTACGGTAGAAATTTGGGGCACCTTGTCCAATCTCTCCGAAATTTTGGTTCATGAAGGGGCTGGCGAAAAGGTCAAAGAATATTGGAACGTCCTTCGTCCTTATCTGGAAAAGGAATTTATGAGCGAAGCTGAAAAAACACTTGGCAGTCCCTTCACTTACACTTGGGAAGTCTACCCCTCCGTCCATGGAGACGGACATATTATCATTACTCTTGAATTACAACACATACACCGGTTGGATTAGCGGGAAGGAGCTTGTCTCCTCGCCTGCGGATAAGCCAGTACAGGATGCAGCGTGAAGCGGCATTTTTGTATTGGCTTTTTTTCATGTTACGAGCTTCATCTATTTCATATAAAAAGAGGTGCTGCACACATGGCAGACAAGGTATTGACCGTATGTCCCTACTGCGGAAGCGGTTGTCAGCTTCATTTGCTGGTGGACAAGGGACAGGTAATTGGCGCAGAGCCGGCTGGTGGTCGTACAAACGAAGGAACACTGTGTCTGAAAGGACATTATGGATGGGATTTTCTGAATGACCCGCAAATCCTAACCGCACGCTTGCGCAAGCCCCTGATTCGAAAAAATGGAGTCATGGAGGAAGTGGAGTGGGAAGAAGCCATTCAATATACCGCTGAACGCCTTTTAGCAATCAGGGAAAAATACGGACCCGATTCCATTATGGGAACAGGCTCCGCACGTGGTCCGGGAAACGAAGCGAATTATGTCATGCAAAAGTTCATGCGGGCGGTCATTGGCACGAACAATATTGACCATTGCGCTCGTGTATGCCATGGCCCTTCTGTGGCTGGTTTGACATACTCACTCGGGGACGGAGCCATGTCCAACTCCATTCCTGAAATTGAACACTCTGATCTTATTTTCGTGTTTGGGTATAATGCACCCGAAACACATCCGATCGTCGCAAGACGCATTGTAGCTGCCAAGCAAAGAGGTGCCAAAATTATTGTATGCGATCCGCGCATGACTGAAACTGGACGCATTTCAGATATGTGGCTACCTCTAAAAGGCGGTTCGAACATGGCTTTGGTGAATGCTTTTGGTCATGTGCTTGTACATGAAGGACTGTACGACAAACGATATGTGGAAGCAAACACAGAAGGCTTTGCCGAATACGTAGAAAGCATTAAAAAATATACACCTGAATATGCAGAAGGCATTACGGGGGTCAAGGCGGCTGACATTCGAGCAGCTATGAGGGAATATGCAAAGGCCCCTACCGCTACAATTCTGTATGGAATGGGCGTATGTCAATTTTCACAGGCCGTTGACGTGGTAAAGGGACTCGCTTCTCTTGCACTGTTGACCGGAAATCTGGGCAAGCCGAATGTGGGGATTGGGCCTGTGCGGGGGCAAAACAATGTCCAGGGCTCCTGCGACATGGGCGCATTGCCGAATGTATATCCTGGTTATCAGGAAGTAACGGATAGCACGGTTCGCAAAAAGTTTGAAAAAGCATACGGTGTTGAGCTGCCGCGTAAAAAAGGATATCCCCTTACGGAGGTGCCACACCTCATCCTGAAGGAGAACAAGCTGAAAGCTTATTATATTTTCGGCGAGGACCCTGTACAAAGCGATCCGAACGCCGCCGAGTTACGTGAAGCGCTAGACCAATTGGAATTTGTCGTGGTGCAGGATATTTTCATGAATAAAACGGCGCTGCACGCCGATGTCATCCTCCCTTCTACCTCCTGGGGCGAACATGATGGTGTGTATTCCTCGGCAGACCGCGGCTTTCAGCGCATTCGCAAAGCGGTCGAGCCACAAGGTGACGTAAAGCCGGACTGGGCCATTATTAGCGAAGTTTCTACCGCCATGGGCTACCCTATGTCCTATGCAAACACAGAGGAAATTTGGGATGAAATGCGTAGCCTCTGCCCGTTATTCGCTGGTGCCAGCTACCAAAAAATGGAGGAACAAGGTGGCGTACAGTGGCCCTGCCCTACAGAGGATCATCCAGGCACACCGTATTTGTACAAAGGTAATCAATTTTCCACTCCTAATGGCAAAGGCCGATTATTTGCCTGCGAATGGCGTCCGCCGCAAGAACAGCCGGATGCGAAATTCCCGCTTGTCTTATCTACAGTCCGTGAAGTGGGGCATTATTCCGTACGCACCATGACCGGTAACTGCCGTGCGCTGCGCCAGTTAGCTGATGAACCGGGCTTTATACAAATTAGTCCGGAAGATGGAATCGATCTGAATATTCTCGATGGCGAAATTGTCGCCATATCCTCCCGTCGTGGACGCATTATGGCACGAGCGCAGATTAGTGACCGTGTGCAACAAGGCGCGACCTATATGACCTATCACTGGTGGGTTGGAGCATGTAACGAGCTGACCGCTGATTTTCTCGATCCGGTATCTAAGACCCCGGAATTAAAATACTGCGCCATTCGGCTGGAACGGATCGCCGACCAAACACAGGCCGAGCGTGATGTACATGAATCGTACCAACGGATTCGCAGACAGATGAACGTCCAGGAAGCTGTTTTGGCGGATAAGGTGACGAGATGAGCGGGACACGAAACGCGCTGAGTCGTCCGATGAGTAGAATGGGAGCAGCCGATAGAACAAGCGCTGTCGCCTCTTCCTTTGTGGTCGCAGATGCCGGGCACTGTATCGGCTGCAAAGCCTGCGAGCTGGCGTGCTTCGCCGTTCACAGTCAAACTAACGGCATAGGCGCTTCGGTCGGAACCGTCAGCGTGCCTGTCGTACCTAAGGTGTATGTTGTACGCGCCGGGGATACGTATGTGCCTGTGCAATGCCGGCATTGTGAGAATGCGCCCTGCGCACATGCCTGTCCGGTTCAGGCCATTCGACAGGAGAACGGTGTGGTTATGATTGATGAGGAGCTGTGCATCAGCTGTACCTCTTGTGTTTTGGCCTGTCCCTTCGGGGCCATTGAGGTATCTATCGTCTACCGGGAAGGACGCGTCATGACGCAGCCCGGCTTGACTGATCGTGCCGCTCACAAGGCTCTCCCCCGGACTGCCGCAGGCAAATGCGACCTCTGCGCAGACACAAACGGAGGACAGCCTGCCTGTGTAGAAGCCTGTCCAAACGATGTACTACGGCTGGCTATAGTCGAGTCCGATCCGCTTCCCGAGCGTCGGCGGGAAGTCTTCTTCCCTCGCCTGTAAGGCCAAAATCAGCCGCAGAAAGGTAGAAAAAAGATGTCCATAACAACTAACAATGCCTCTTCGGCTCCTTGTATGGAGACGACGGATTACACCAACCCCATTATTCATATTGATCCCAGTATGTGTACCGGGTGCAGACGCTGTGCAGGGGTTTGTCCGGTAGATGCCATAGAAGGACAGCCCGGAGAGCCGCAAACCGTGAACGCAGACCGCTGCGTGATCTGTGGCCAATGTGTACAAATATGCAGCGTATACGCATCCGATTGGGCAGGTTCATCCCCACAGGAAGCCGCCAGCAGACGACAGGAGCGCTTGCGTGAGCGCGATATGCCTGCTGACATCGGAGAACCGCTATTCGCTGCCTATTATAGCGGTAGCCTGAATAAGGTAACCGACATGATGACGAAACCGGGACAGTTTCGGATCGTCCAATGTGCTCCAGCCATTCGCGTTTCAATCGCAGAGGAATTTGGTATGCCATTTGGCACGCTCACACCAGGTAAAATGGCTGCGGCCCTGCGCCGTCTTGGCTTTGATCGGGTATATGACACCAACTTTGGAGCTGATGTCACCATTATGGAGGAAGGCACCGAGCTGATTCGTCGTGTAACCGAAGGTGGGCCGCTACCGATGTTTACCTCCTGCTGTCCGGCATGGGTTCGATTCGCCGAGATTGAATATCCCGATCTTTTGGACCATCTATCCAGCTGCAAATCCCCTATGCAAATGCTAGGCTCGCTGGTCAAAACCTATGGTGCCCAACTGGACGAGGTGGAACCTGCGAACATTTATAGCGTCGCAATCATGCCTTGTACCTGCAAGCAATTCGAATGTGATCGTCCTGAAATGGAATCCGACGGGTACCGTGACGTGGATGAGGTACTGACAACGCGTGAACTGGCATACTGGATCAAGAAAAGCGGCATTGATTTTATGAATCTGCCAGATGAAGAATTCGATTCACCGCTAGGACGTTATTCAGGAGCAGGGTCCATTTTTGGTGTAACCGGAGGCGTTATGGAAGCCGCCATCCGTACAGGCTACGAGCTGCTGACGAATGAAAAGCTACCGAAGCTCCAACTGGATTTTGTACGCGGTGAGGAAGGCATTCGAGTCGCTGAGGTTCAGGTGGGTGAGCTGGAACTCAAGGTAGCGGTCGTCGCGGGGCTGCAACATGCCTATGGGCTGCTGGATCGTGTGCAGGCAGGCGAATGTGATTATCATTTTATTGAGGTAATGGGCTGTCCTGCCGGATGTATTAGCGGAGGCGGTCAACCCAAGCTCATGCTGGAAAAACACCGGATTGAAGCTTACCGGGCACGCAAATCCTCTATTTATGGACATGATGCGGGGCTTCAGGTGCGAAAATCACATGAAAACCCTCACATTATTAAGCTGTACGATGAATTTTTAGGTGAGCCGCTTGGTCATGTTTCGCATCATCTGCTGCACACGACCTTCCAAAAGCGCGGACCAGGCAAGCAAAGTCGTAGCTGTGATGCTCCCGCTAAAGAGACAGGTAGCTCCATTCATTAGCACGTTAAGTTAAAAGGGTGAACCATTGCGGCATCCTGCCTCTCCATGCTTAAAAAGAAGCTGCCTAGTCTTATCTGTGTTCATCCTATGCTCATCATGTTCTGCACCAACAAATTGCATTTTTAAACTTTTTCATACTGTACCCATTGTATTTTGTCGTTAGTTAGAAAGGAGTCGAGTTGTATGAACCGCTTTGTTTTAGCTGATCCCGATCAGTGTATCGGTTGTCGTACCTGTGAAATCGCATGTGTCATCGCACATTCAGCAGGTAACCCTTTTATCTCGCCGGATGATGAGTTTCATTTTCATCCGCGTCTAAAGGTCATCAAATCTATTGGGGTCACTGCCCCTGTCCAATGCCGTCACTGTGAGGATGCCCCCTGCGCCAACGCTTGTCCGAACGGTTCCATTACGAACGCGGACGGCTGCATTCTCATTAACAGCGAGAGCTGCATAGGCTGTAAAACCTGTATGATCGCCTGCCCATACGGCGCTATTACCATGGTACCTGAATATCGGGACGGGCGGCCTGTAGTACAGGATGGACTGTACAGCAATGTGTCAGGACGTTTGCAACCCAAAGAGCGAATGATTGCCAGCAAATGTGATCTGTGTGAAGGTGTAGAGGGTGGTCCCGCCTGCATTGGAAAATGCCCAACACGTGCCCTCAAGCTGGTTGAGCCTGATCTGGTTCACGCCCGTATTGAGGAAAAACGTGCTGCGAGCGCACGCCAGTTACTGCATATGACGCGCATTCCAGCAACGGGTCTATGACATGACTGAAGCCTTTCCTCTGCAAAAGGATACGCGAACCGAGCGGGATGCGCTAGGGGAAATGGAGATTCCCGCCAATGCCTGTTACGGCATTCATACCGCACGTGCAATGAACAACTTTGCGGTCAGCGGCAGACCTGTAAATCAAAAACTGATTCACGCGCTAGTACTGGTGAAGAAAGCAGCCGCTCAGGTGAACTGTGAGCAAAATCGACTCCCTCCCCACCGGGCGGCTGCAATGATAGACGCCTGCGATGAATTGCTCGCCGGGCGGCATCTGGATATGTTCACAGTCGATGCCCTGCAAGGCGGTGCAGGTACCAGCACCAACATGAACGTCAACGAGGTCATTGCTAATTTGGCGATTATGCGGCTTGGTGGAAAACCCGGACAGTATGAGCTAGTACATCCTCTGGATGATGTGAACTGCTGTCAGTCCACGAACGATGTTTATCCGACAGCATTACGAATTGCTGCCATTCGACTGCTTCGTCCTTTATGTGACGCGATGGCTTCGTTACAAGAGTCTTTACAGCACAAAGAAACGGAATATGCCGATCTGCTCAAGCTAGGTCGCACACAGCTAATGGATGCCCTACCCATGATGGCGGGGCAAGGCTTTGGTGCTTACGCAAAGGCCGTGGCACGTGACCGCTGGCGTCTCTACAAAGCCGAGGAACGGCTGCGGGAAATCCCTATTGGTGGTACGGCGATCGGCACAGGCATGAATGCGCCTCGTGCTTACAGCTATCGGATGGTTGAGAAACTGGCGGACGAGACTGGCTTTGGGCTATGCCGAAGTGACCACCCGATGGACCCGATTCAGAATATGGATGTCTTTGTGGAGGTATCCGGTCTGCTCAAATCCGCTGCTGTGAACCTGTTCAAAATATCAGGCGATTTTCGCCTGCTGGCCTCTGGTCCTCTCGGCGGTATTGGCGAGTTCACTCTACCTCCAGTTCAGGCCGGATCATCCATTATGCCTGGCAAGGTTAATCCGGTGATGGCTGAACTGGCCGGACTAACGGCGTTGCGCGTGATAGCCGAAGATGCAGCGATTACTATGGCGGCTGCCTCCGGGCAGCTAGAGCTAAACGCGTTCCTGCCGCTGATTGCCGAATCGCTGCTGGCATCGCTACATATTCTGGACGCCGCGGTTCGGCTGTTCGATGAACGATGTGTACGCGGTCTGATCGTATGCGAGGACCGCTGTTCAGCTAATCTGCGTAACTCCGCTGTGATGGCTTCTGCGCTGGTCGCGGAGCTTGGCTATGATGAAGCTGCCTTCATTACCTCAGCAGCCATTGCGCAGGGCCGCACACCGGAGGATATTACCGAAGAACGCGGCCTGCTGACACGCTCGCGCATTGAGCAATTGTGCCATCCCTATACAGTAACCAAGCCCGGTATTCCGGGGCAGGAAGAAGGAATTCACGATGGGAATGAATGATACTCCCCGTAGCAACCGACCGCACATCACCCTGCTCGGTCGCCGCAACGCTGGCAAATCCAGCATTCTGAACACCCTGACCGGCCAGCCCGCCGCCGTGGTATCTCCCATAGGAGGAACGACCACGGACCCGGTTTTCAAGCCGATGGAGCTGCTCCCTGTTGGCCCCATTGTTCTGGTGGATACCGCCGGACTGGACGATGAGGGTGAGATCGGAGCACTGCGCCGCAACAAAACGCTAGAAATATTAAATAGCACGGATCTGGCGCTGCTAATCATCGATGCTACTACTGGGGTTAGCGCATTCGAACATGGATTACTTGAAAAGCTGCGTGCCAAGAAGATTCCCGTCGTTGGTGTATTAAACAAGACGGACATCCTTGCAGAAATAGAGAAAATAACCGCAACGCTGGGGGCTGAACTGGATTTATCCCTGATTCCTTTCAGTGCCTCTAAGCAATGGGGAGACGCGGAAGTGAAAAAGGCCATCATGGATGCCCTTCCGCAAAACGAGGATCGTTTCCGTATCGTCGGTGACCTGCTATCGCCCGGCGATTTTGTCGTGCTGGTCGTTCCAATCGACAAAGCTGCGCCAAAGGGCCGACTGATTCTGCCACAGCAGCAGACGATCCGCGATACATTGGAGAGCGATGCCATTGCCGTAGTGACTAAAGAGCATGAGCTACGGCTGACGTTGGAGCGCCTGGGGCGCAAGCCCCGCTTGGTCATTACCGATTCACAGGCTTTTATGAAGGTAGCCGCAGATACTCCCAAGGATGTGCCCCTGACCTCCTTTTCCATCCTGTTCGCCCGTCATAAAGGTGACCTTGATGAACTCGTACGAGGTGCAAGAGCCATTGACCGTCTCAAGGATGGCGACCGCGTACTCATTGCCGAAGCCTGTACGCATCAATGTCAGTCTGACGATATCGGTCGTGTGAAAATCCCCCGTTGGCTCCGTCAAACGATAGGCAAACGTCTCATCATCGAGCATGCATCCGGTTCCAGCTTTCCTGATGATCTAAGCGAATATGCGCTGGTTATTCACTGCGGGGCATGCATGCTCAATCGACGTACCATGCTGCACCGGATGGCAGAAACGGAAGCCGCCGGGGTACCCATTGTGAACTATGGTATTTTCATCGCCTTCGTGCAGGGGGTCTTCCCCCGTGCCATCGAATGCTTCCCATCCGCTATGCTGGCATGGGAGCAAGCCGTTGGTGCTGGCAGCCATTCCTGAATGAGACGAATCATTGAAGCAACCAATTCCGCCCCATACACGCAAAAGCAGCCGCGCTGACTCTCACGCGGCTGCTTTTTATTTGCCAAATTCCAAAGAAAAGATCGATATTCTAAAAATACAAATCCCGCTCGCCCGCTTCCAAGCGTTCCAGCTTTCCCAGTGTCAAACGACGTGACGATTCATGCGGAATACGCTCCAAATTATCACGCAGGGCGGCAGCTCCCAGCTCACGTGCCTCTTCATCTCCATAATCCAACAGGTACTCCTGAAAGGTCAGCAGCGAATTGGGCTGGCATACGTTGTGAATCTGGCCTGATTTGGCCAGCTCCATGAACCGATCTCCGGTTCTTCCTTCGCGATAGCAGGCTGTGCAATAGCTTGGCATATATCCGCCACGACACAGACTTTTGATGATTTCCACCGGCGAACGATGATCCCCGACCTCGAACTGGGGTTTATCTTCCGTATCCTGTTTTGCATAAGCCCCTACACCCGTAGCTGAACCTGCACTAATTTGTGACACACCCAGACCAATAACACGGTCTCTGTATTCCGGTTCTTCACGTGTAGACAAAATCATACCTGCATAAGGCACAGCCAGTCGGAGAACGGACACAATTTTCATAAAATCCTCGTCGTTGACCAAATACGGATAGCGCTCCAGATCCACATTTTCAGCCGGACGTAACCGTGGAACCGAAACCGTGTGAGGACCACAGCCAAACACTTCCTCCAGATGCTCAGCATGCTTAAGCATAGCTATCGTCTCATAACGGAAATCGTATAAACCATACAGCACACCAATACCCACATCGTCTATCCCTGCTCGCATAGCGCGGTCCATGGCAGTCGTGTGCCAGTCATAATTCCGTTTTGGCCCTTGAAGATGATATTTGCGGTAGCTTTCGCGATGATACGTTTCCTGGAACAAAATATACGTACCAATTCCTACCTCTGCCAGCTTCCGATAGTCTTCTTCGGTTGTGGAAGCAATATTGACGTTGATTCGGCGTATGCTGCCATTGTCCACTTTAACCTCATAAATCTGACGCAGACAATCTACGATATAATCAATCGGACAATTGAGCGGATCTTCCCCCGCTTCCAGTACGAGGCGCTTATGCCCCAACTCCTGAAGCACTCTGACCTCCTCGACCAGTTCCTCCGGTGTCAAACGGCTGCGGGTAAAGCTGTCATTGGTATGCTTATAGCCGCAGTATTCGCAGTTATTGACACAGTGGTTACTTACATATAGGGGGGCAAACAGTACAATCCGATTGCCGTAAATCTGCTCTTTCACCGCCCGTGAGGATCTAAACATTTCCTCCAGCAGTTCAGGATCATCCACATGCAAAAGAGCCGCCGCTTCAGTCGCACTCAATCCCCGGCAAGCTCTTCCCTTCTCCAAAATGTCTAAAATACGGTTTCGATCTGTTGCTTCCTGCTTTCCCTGCTCCACCGCTGCCATAATCTCTGCCTCATTAATGAAATCCGCCGACACTTTCTCCCGTACTTCACTCACGTAGATCCATCTCCCTTATTTTGGTGAGGATTTCGCAAAATCCTATGGTTACCTACTATTTTTTAGTTCAGCCCCATCATTGACTTAGGAGCTGTCGCTGCACCCTCAAACTATCACCACGCCCCATATCGACTTCAAACCCCGCTCCACGGATGCGCAGCTCCAGGCAATGTCGACATTGGGCAGATTCATCACCCAAGCATATTTTATTTTCATAAATGGCATACTTCGGCCTCACTGCAAGTGGCGACAAATTGGGCATAACTACATTCGCTCCCGCCTGTAGCGCCTTCTCCCGACCTTGGGGATGGATCGTTCCCATCGCTGTCGAAGCAGGAATAAGCGCATCTGGAACGACCAACCGGGACAACGAAACAATATCCAGCGCCTTTTCCATGCTTCCCTGACTGGCATCCCGGAGCGGCGTGTTGCTATGCGGTAAAAACGGTCCAATCCCGATCATATCCGGCGACAAGCTGTGCAAATAGACCAAATCGTCTGCCAAATCACTGTTCGTTTGTCCCGGTAAACCAACCATACATCCAGCCCCGATCTGAAATCCGATTCGCTGCAAGGCCAGCAGACGACTGCGCCTGCTTTCTATCGTCATCGTCGGATGCAGCTTGGCGTACAAACGCGGTGAAGCCGTCTCATGCCGCAGCAAAAAGCGGTCCGCCCCCGCCTCGTATAATAGCGCATAGGTTTCATCATCCCGCTCACCAATGGACAGTGTAACGGCCACATCGGTAAAACGGCTTTTGATCTCCCGAATCAGTTTCGCCAGCCGGGCTGCTGTGAACCAGTAATCTTCGCCGCTTTGCAGGACAAAGGTCCGATATCCCAGCTCATACCCTTCCGCGCAACAGGCCAAAATTTCTTCCGGTTGCAAACGGTAGCGATCCGCCTGCTTATTCGAGGCCCGTAGCCCGCAATACATGCAGTCCTGACGACATATGCTGGAGAACTCAATTAATCCACGTAAAAAAACACCTTTACCGTAACGCTCCATTTTGATGCGAGCTGCCAGTTTTCGTAACTGTGTCCGCACCGTCGGTTCTTCCTCCAGACATACCAGCAGCTCCGTCATTTCCGTATGCGTCCATTCCTTGCCGTCAGCCAGACGCAGTAATAATTCGTCCGTGACTCATCCCTTCTTCCCTCGTCCATCTGGACTCCACGTCGTCAGCAGCTTGTACCGTACATGTATTATTCTAGCAACATCAGAGGGAATAGAACGTGACTAGCTTCACAAAAAATCCCATTTTCTGAATATAAACTCCAGCTTCTGCCGCAAAAAATACATATTTACCGCAACAAAAAAAGCTGTTTCTCCTTTAATGGAAGAAACAGCTTCTGATCAAGCTTATTATTGAATTAAATCAACCGCCTGCTGTTCCAGTCCGAGTACACGTGTCATGTATTTATTGACATCCGTGTTGTCGATCACGCCGGACGGACGATCTCCGTTCGGCGTATAAGTGTACAGCACAACATCACCACCCGTATGACCACCTGTAGTCCAGCCAATATTTGCGCCTTTGCTAATGATCGGTCCGACTGCATAGTTCACGCTGCCTTCTTTGGCATCTTTGATCGTTTTTACTTCCTCATCCGTCAGATCCGTAATACCAAAATACGTGGACAGCACTTCTTTAATGTTGCTGCGATCTGCATCCAGCTTGGCTTCCAAGCCTTCACCTGCTGGAGCGGAATCTGCAATCGGAGCATCCGCAGAATGCGTGCGCACCATACCACTTGCCATGCTGTCTAACGTTAAGGAAGAACCTTTATACCATCTAGCCAGTGCAGTGGCATCATTAGCCATACCGTCTGGAATGAGAATAATTACATACTGCTAACATCATGGTTGCTACGAGTGCAGCCACCGATTTTTTCGTATGTATCCCCCAACACTTTAACATTCAATTTCCCCCCCAGACACTTTATTGTACAATCAGAACTAAGTTTAATCATACTTTGTCAGGAGAATGTTAAGGGGATTGTCTAACTATATTAAAGGTGCTCTCTGGAGTATTGGTCTCACTCAAATTCCCCCTGAATTACCGATACGATACTTTCACGCAGTGCTTTGGCGTTTTGTGACTTATATGGATCAGCATTAAAAAGGATTGTATCTGCTGTGTAGTTTTCTTTTATACGTCCCAATCTGTCCCCATATCCCAAAATTTCAGCGGCGAATTCCGTGGCAGCCTGCCAGGCCTCTTTTCGAGTTAATCCACAGTCTATGAGTGTATCTAATTCCTCAAGGTTGCGTCCATGTAACGAAGGTGTGGCAAAATCTGTACCGAACGCAATTCGTACGCCTGCTCTTTTGGCATAGCTGACAGCTTTAGGATGGGCTTCGGCGGCGCGGGCGGCGCGATCACAAATTTCCCTGTCGAGTGAAAGAACTCCAGACGGGTCTGCAGCAATACGATAGATGGAAGCAGTAGGCACAAAGGCTGTCCTGGATTGCGCAAGCCGGTTGGCTTGATCCTCGGTCAAATACATTCCATGCTCTATAGATTCCACGCCAGCGTCGATAGACCAGTCCACAGTAGGTCCGCCCCAGGTATGAACCATGACTTTTATGTTACGTGCACGGGCGCTACGGACAATAAAAGAGAATTCTTCCTCAGAAAAAATCGGGTTCAGCACTGTATCTGGCGACGATCCTAGCCCCCCCGTTGCAAGAATTTTAATCCAGCTTGCCCCGGAATCAATAATTTCTGTTACCCGCCGTTCCAAATGCTTAAGACCCCGTGCATCTCCGGCTCCAAGCATATCACCACAGGTATAAACCCTTAAAGCCTGGCTGTAATGCTGACCTATATGCTTCACCGTACTTGGCAAAAGCCCACCTGCATCACGCACCGAAGTCACTCCAGCCCGGAAAGTAGCCTCAAAGGCTTGCGCCTGCATCACTTCGATCTCCAGTTCATCGCGCTTCTCCTGGTCAGTATGATTAAAATCCGTCCATGCCAAATGCGTATGAAGGTCAATTACGCCGGGGCTAATCCATAAGTCGCCATCTGGACTATTTTGTTGCGCGTACGGAGATACGGACTCTGCAATGGACGAAAAACGACCATTACTGATCGTAATATCGAATCGTTTCCCATCAATCCCCGCCACAAATATATTATGATATGTTAGCTCTTTTTGAATGTTATTTCTCATCTTTATTCCCCCAGATTGACCTTTGGGCCGCCAGCGCATGATCAGGATCCTGATGCATAAGCTCTGCAAGCGTCAGGATGGCTTCTTCAACGCTTTGCTGGTTTGCCTTCGCTCCAAAATGGTTAATTCGTAAGAGTTTATGATGCAATTCTCCGTCCCCGGGAGCGACAATACCTATGGGCTGTTCGATATTGAAATGGCTGCCTTGAGGAATCCGAACCGTTGTAGTCAACGTTGAGTAGCTGTCTTTGTTCCGCTGCCACGGCTCAAGGCCCAAGGCTTTAATGCCGGCAATTGCAGCGGATGTAGTTAAGCAATGGCGGCGGTTGACCGCTTCCAGTCCTTCTTCTTCAATAAGCTTTAATGCCTCTATCAGCGCCCGGGCTTCCAAAACAGGGATGTTGGCAGGAACTCGCACGGGAGTCACATGATTAGGGGAGCGCTTTAAGTCAAGCAAAGACAGAATGGAATTGCGCGGCGCATTTTCGTTGGAGGCCAGAAACTCCCAACCACGGGGAGAAATCCCCACAGCGCTGATCCCGTTAGGGCCGGCTAATGCTTTTTGCGCGCCCACAGCTACAAAATCGATTCCCCACTCGTCCATAAGCACCGGTTCGCCCCCGATTGCCGAAACTGAATCTATCACGGTTATAATATTTGACCGACGCGCAAGCTCCAATATTTCCCTTGTTGGATTGGAGCCTCCTGTGACCACTTCTGCCTGCACGAAAGAAAGCGCACATGGGTTATATCGCTCAATCGCTGCGGCGACTTCATCTACAGTTACCACTTCATCAAAAGATGTTTTGAGCTCGATGACTTCTGCTCCGCCGCGCGCAAGCCAGTTCCCGAAGATCGTTCCATAGGGACCTGTCACAATGTTTAGAATTGTACGGTCGGGCGCAGCTATGCCTGCTGCTATGGCTTCAATTCCCAGGATCGCCTCGCCCGGTATGATTACCGGAGATTCCTGGGTGGACAGGAGTTTGGAGAGCAAGTTAGTTAGCGTATCAAACTCCGATATTGTAAGAGGTACAAATCCTTTATTATTTTGACTCATAAATACCTCCTGCAGAATGGGATATTGGCATTTTGGGAACAGCGGACAAAAGCTCACGGCTATAAGGCGTTTCAGGACGAGAAAAGAATTTCTCCTTGGGGTTGATCTCAACCAGCTTCCCCTGCCGCATTACAGCAACAATATCGCTTATGGCATTTATAACTCCCAGGTCATGAGAGATAAAAAGCATCGTAAGATTAAGCTCCGATTTGAGTGTGCTCAACAGTTCAAGCATACTCCGTTGTACCGAAACATCCAGTGCGCTCGTTGGTTCATCTGCGATAAGTATGCTTGGCTCAACGCTCAATGCGCGGGCAATTGCTATCCGCTGACGCTGACCGCCGGAAAATTCGTGAGGGAATCTGCCAAGGGCGCTTTCATCGATGTGAACACGTGTAAGCAGTTCCCTACATCTCTTGTCCACTTGAGCGCGGTCAACAATCTTGTGAAAAAGCAAGGCTTCGGCAAGGATTTGCCTGATCGTATGCTTTGGATTTAGCGAGGAATCCGGGTTTTGGAAAACCATTTGTATTCTTTTATGCTGCTCCCGGCTCCGTCGCTTGCCCAGTACCTGAGAACCCAGCATGATCTGGCCCTCATCCGGGGCGATCAGCCCGGCTATTACCCGCGCGAGGGTAGACTTTCCTGAACCCGATTCTCCCACAAGACCAAGCGTGGTACGCTCCTGCAGCTCCAGGCTTACTTGATCAAGTGCGGTGAACTTACCATAAGCAACCGTTATATTTTCTATCCGCAAGGCTGTTTTCATCAATCGGCGCTCCTTTCAAGATCCGGGAGAGGAAGCACTGAGCTTATCAGCAACTGTGTATACGGATTTTGCGGGTTTTGTAAAAGGGGCAAAGTGTCTCCCCGCTCTATGATTCTTCCCTCTTTCATAACGCAAAGCTTTGAGCACATCGAAGCAGCTACGGCAAGATTGTGCGTAACAAACACCATGGCAAAACCCAACTCCTTTTGAAGACGTGAAATAACGTCAAGTATTTGCCGTTGAACCGTTACGTCAAGCGCCGTTGTTGGCTCATCACAAAGAAGGATGCCCGGCTTGCACGCCAAAGCCATCGCAATAACAATACGTTGACACTGGCCGCCTGAAAGCTGGCGGGGGTAACGGTCAGTATGCTTTAAGGAATCGGGAAGACCGAGCATTTCAAGCAGTTCCAAAGCTATTGTACGCGCCACCTTCCGGCTCACCTTCTGCCTGTAGTACACAACCTCGGCAAGCTGCCGGGCCACCGGGCAGAGAGGGTCAAGTGCCCTTATCGGGTCTTGAAAAATCATTGCGCATCTGCCATGGCTCCTGATATTCCCGCCAACCTGTTCAATCCCGGAGGGAAGCAACCCTATGATGGAGCGCAGCGTGAGCGATTTTCCAGATCCGGATTCCCCCACCAGTCCTATGCTTTCGCCCGCTTCAACTTTAAGACTCACATCGGTGACCAATTTATGATTCGATCGCGTCGCGAGCGACAAATTTTCCACTTCTAAAATTGGATTCATAGCATTCATTTTCTTCTCCATATATCTGCTAGCCCATCGCCCACAAGGGATAAGGCTATCCCCGTATATACCACCGCAAAGCCCGGGATTGCTGAAAGCCACCACTTTGTAGATATAAAGGGCTGCCCATCAGAAATCATCGTTCCCCAATCCGGAGTTGGCGGCGCAATGCCGATACCGAGATAGCCTAGCGTAACAATGGCCACAAGCAGAACAGCCATATCCGTCATAAGCACTACCACTGCTTGCGGTAGCACATTCGGCAGGAGATGGCGCAGTATGATTTTAATATTCGGGATTCCCAGTGTCTTGGCAGCGGCTATCCATTCCTGCTTGCGAAAGGATGCGCTAAGACCCTTGACCACACGAGCGTATACGATCCAGCCAACGAGAGCAAACGTAATATATATCCCCTGTTCACCCGTACCGCTTGCAAACGCCACTATAATGACAATCAAATAAAAAGGGAACGCAATCAACGTATCGGTCAAAAGCGTGATAACCGTGTCTACCCATTTACCATAATACCCGGCAAGCATTCCCAGAAACACCCCCATACAAAAAGGGATGATCTCCGCCAGCACCATAATCTTCAAATCAGTCCGTGCGGCATAGATCAGCCGTGTAAACAAATCACGCCCCAGTTGATCGGTTCCCAGCCAGTGTTCGAAGGACGGGGGTTGTAAAGTTGCCGAAATATTTTGATCAGAAGGCTGGTAGGGGCTAATAACCGGTGCGAACACTGCAATACCTATGAGTAACGCAAACATAATACTGCCCCATAAAAGAGATGGAGTATTTAGTATTTTTCCCCAAGAGCGGTTGCTATGACCCGCCTTCTGATTCTGAATATCTAATTGCGTGCGTTTCATTGTTCTCCTTTCGTCCTGGGATCAAGATACCCAGAAGCAACCTCAATCACGAAGCCGATGATGACCACAGATAGCGCACAATAAAGAGCAATCCCCTGTATAACAGGAAAATCCCGGTTTGAAATGGCTGAAAATAACAGGCTTCCGATACCCTTTAGACCAAAAACCTGTTCAATTACCAACGTGCCGCCCATCAGGTAGGCAATGTTTACGCCAAGCAGCATAAGCGCGGGAAGAGCGGAATTGCGCAGGACATGCTTTATCAGTATAACCCGGCCGGGGATTCCCGCTGCCTTCAAGGTTACAACAAAATCAGATTCCAGCACTTCCAGCATCTGCGCTCTTAAAGAACGAACGAGCGAAGGAATTTGCGACAATCCGACAGTTATCGCAGGAAGGGCGAGACTGTACAAGATTCCAAGCCAGCCCTCGCCGACTCCCCCAACGGGAAACCAGCGAAGCCGAACGCTAAATACCAGAATCAGTAGCAGTCCAACCCAAAAAATCGGCATACCGAGCGTTACAGCAGGCAAGATGCGTATCATATGGTCAAGCAGTCCGTCTTTATGTGTTGCCGCAAGGGTGGCCAGCACCAGCGAAACAATGATGGCAAAAAGACAGGTCATTGCAATGAGCAGCAGCGTCACGGGGGCCCGCTCTGCAATCAATTCTCTTGAAGAAGTCTCAAAAACAATCGAAACGCCGGTATCACCGTGTGTAAAGAAATTGTGCACAAAGCCTATAAACTGCTCCCAAAGAGAACGATCCAGCCCCAACCTATGACGCATACTCTCAATAGCCTCAGCTGTGGCGTATTCCCCCAGAATCATTTTGGCGGGGTCTCCCGGCACCAGCCTTATGATGAAGAAGACTGCCACCACCACACAGATGACTACTGATGCCGCTCTTATCATAGCGCGTACGAGCCATTTGTGTGGGGAAGTAGGATTTGCACGTAATCCGGCAGACTTTTTAAATAAATTGTGGGCCGTCAAGGATCTAATTACCTTTCACACGTACATCTTCAAAACGAACGCTGTTATTAGGAAGCACGATCAGGCCATCAATGGAAGAACGAACACCTTTCAGAATATCCGGATAATAGAGCGGGATGTAAGGCACCTCATCTGCAAGGATTTGTTGAAGCTTGGCGTAAATTCCCGCACGTTCTTCCCCATCAGGTGTTTTTTGCCCCTCGTGCAGGAGCTTGGTAACTTCATTGTTCGTGTAATGAGTCCAATACGACTTGCTAAAGCCTTCCGGGTCTGTCTGGAAAGCGAGGATCGAGTTGGCTTCTGGAGAATCCGCCTGTCCGCTGTTGATCATTGCCGAAAAATCATAGGCAAAGAAACGCTCGCGGAATGAGGCCAACTCAACAGATTCGATTTGAATGTCTATGCCGATCGTTTTGGCGGCCGCCTGAATAATCTGTGCCTCCTGAGTTCTTGAGTTGTTTCCAGAGGCAATAAGCAATTTTGTAGAAAACCCATTAGGGAACTTTGATTTTGCAAGCTCTGCTTTGGCAGCGTTCGTATCAAAGCTGAGCGCTTTAATTGTATCGTTCGTGTTGTAGGGAATGGCTGGCGGCAAAAGCGAATTGGCTGGCTTTGCGAAACCAAAGGTAACCGCATTGGTCAATCCATTACGGTCAAGTGCCAACGCCAGCGCACGGCGAACGTGCACATCCGAAAAATGTTTGTCCAGGGTATTGAAGAACAATTGCTCTGTCACCCAGCTTCCATTGGTCGCCACCTTGGTATCCGTACCTTGTTTTAATTCATTTACATTTTCAAGAGCTACAGACTCAATAGCATCAATCGCGCCAGCCTTCAGCTGGTTAATCGCTTGGCTGTCATCTTCAATGAGCTTGTAGACAAGCTCATCGATATATGGCTTGCCTTTCTGCCAATAGTATTTATTTTTGCTGAAAGTAAGATCACCGGCAGAATCCCATTTCTTAACGACGAAGGGACCGGTACCGACCGGATTCTTGAAGAATTCTTTTTCCGAGACGCCGCCGAAACCCTTTGGAAGGATACCATTGGAAAAGTTTGAGAGTTCAGAAATAAACGGCGTATACGGCGCTTTAAGCTTAATTACGAGTGTTTTTTCATCTTTAGCCGAAAGCGAAGCCACCTTTGCAGCTATTGCAAGAGGACCTCCTACATTCAAATGACGCTGAATTGAAAAAACTGCGTCCTTGGCAGTAACTCCGGTTCCGTTTGAAAACTTCAAGCCATCGCGCAAAACAAAAGTATAGGTTAAACCATCTGCGCTTATACTGTGCGACTCTGCAAGCCAATCCACAATCTTTCCATCACTGTTAAAGGCGACCAGCGGCTCAAATACTTTGTCGATAGCAAAAGCATTATTTGATGTAATCTGATTGTGCAAATCAAACGAGGTTACGGAAGCCGGGCGACCATATGTAAAGGTTCCCCCTTCTGCGGGTTGATCAGCGGTTGTGCTTGGGTTAGTTGCGTTTGTATTTTTACCTGCATCATTTTTGGAGCCAGAGCATCCTGCCACGAGAACCAGTAAAAGAAATACTAAAGATCCAACCAAAAACGGCTTCCTAAAAGATACAATAAGTTTGGACATCTCATTTTCCCCTTTTCCCCAATAAAACATATTGTTTTAATATGAATAGTATTATGGATGAACCCATTTGCCATGTCAAACAGAATTAAATACCATAATTTAAAAAATCAAAGATAAAAGTAAACATAGGGATTTTCCAGCTTGTGAACACATGGAGTTCATTTGGGATTGGGATTTTGATCTAAATATTGTATAATAAGCACATGGTGTAATAGATAAATCTTATAAGCCGACAACCATTATAAAAGTGTATAAAAGGGGTCTATAACTCGATGGAATTCAGACAGCTTCAATACACCCTGCAAATTGCAGCGGAAAAAAACTTCTCACGCGCAGCGGAAAAGCTGCACATTGCCCAGCCTTCCCTGAGCCAGCAATTGTCCAAACTGGAAAAAGAGCTTGGGGTGCTGTTATTTCAACGCAATACAAGCGCGGTGGAATTAACGCATGCAGGAGCAAGCTTTGTGGAAAAAGCGAAAAAGATCGTCGACGCCGTCGAGCAACTCCGACAGGAAATGGACGATATTTCTCAGTTGCGTAAAGGGAAGGTTGTCGTCGGTAGTATGCCTATCACGGGTTCCCATTTGCTGCCGCATGTGCTGCCTGTGTTTAAGAAAGCTCACCCTGACATTGAAATTGTTTTGGTCGAGGATTCATCCATGAATCTGGAGAAAAAAACAGCCAGCGGCGATACCGACCTCAGCCTGCTTTCTCTCCCATTGGTAGAACCGACACTTTCCTATGTGCCCATCGGTGAAGAATGGATTGATCTTGCTGTTCCCCCGGGTCACCCGCTGGCTCTGCGCAAAAACGGCGACCAGCCGCAGCCTGTGCATCTGGAAGAGCTGAAAGACGAACCTTTTGTCGTCCTGAAAAAAGGGCAAGGCTTCCGCAAGCTGACGATGGACTTGTGCCATCAAGCGGGCTTTGAGCCGAATGTGGTGTTTGAAAGCACCAATATGGAAACCCTCCAATCGCTCGTAGCAACAGGGATGGGGGTAACACTCGTACCTCGTTTTATCGCCCGGGCTGCCAGTAGCGAATTTGTTCCGGCATTGCTGCCACTGGCTGAACCGACGCCAAGCCGCACGCTGGCTATTGCATATCGGAATGGACGTTATTTGTCCAAAGCCGCCGAGGCTTTTATTGAAACTTTCCGTGAAACGGTCAAACAGCTTTCCGAAAAGTAGTCTCACGTAAAAAGACCGTCTTCCTCCCCAGCCAAAGCCAGAGAAGAAGACGGTCCTGGGGCTACACCCCTATACATTCCAAATTTAATGTTCAGTTCCATTAGGTTCGATTACAATGTTGCTATGCTGCTCCACCTGGTTTCAACGAACCTTATTTCAAGTTCACTTGAATTCCATGTCAGCCTCGCCTGATTACCTTACACTTGCTCGGAAACTCCACTTTATCCACCCCGCATCACTTCTTTCCTTAAGGTCTCATGCCCTGGTTTCCCAAGAATGTCCTACCTCAGTTCCAATGTGCTGTGTGATCCCAAAGTGTCTGTCCTCGCCTTGTAGTGATCAGGGTCGCCCTGAATCTGGTGGACTTTTATCCTGATCATAGCCCATTTCGTGATTATTGCCGACAACCTGCCTATTTAAGCCTCTCGGCCGTGACAGGCCATCCCTATTCGCCAGTTCGGATCTACTTTGGTTATCCATCGTTATCAACCTCCTGGTGTCGGGATACTATTATAATACACCTATGGGCTGTATCTGAAACAGGAACGCTAATATTTTTTTATCAGGAAGAACCAAACGCTTGCTGTACGTCCGCTATAATGTTTCCTGCTGTAACTTGGAGAGTTGGGAAGAGAAAACATCCTTTTGTATGGTTACCTTAAACGTGTCGCCATTGCTTTTTGGGTCAGGCTGTGATCAAACCCATATAGATCAGCTCGGATGGATTAGCCGGATTGCTGCCCAGGCCGACCGTATCACCTGTACGTGGAATTTGCAGCTTGGATACGAGCGTTTCCAGTGTCTTTTGGTATCTGTTGCCGTTGGCTTCCGTCACGTCCAGCATGAGTACCACAATCGGGTCAAAATTCACGAGCTTCCCGGTATCTGTCACGGAAATGACAACCGCAGTCGCCGCCATCGCCAAGCCTCCGTTAGCTGCGATTTGAGCCTGCTTTGCCGAGTTTAGACTTTGATGGATCTGCTCACGATGCTCTTTGGGTACAAAACCCTTCATAAACAATCCCGACAAGCCTTTATTCATCAATTGATCTGCTTGCTCCAAAGCATCCTTTTGTTTTTTCTTTTTACCGAAAAAGTTCATCATGTGGTTGCACCTCGTTTTTTGTATTGTCGATCCTTATGTATTCAGTATATGAGGCCCTATCCGGCATCACAATACGTTTTGGCGCATACAAACAAACCGGAAAAACAGGAGCTTTAACCTGTATTTTTCCGGTTGATTTTTGAACAATGGACGTTTTACACAAAACTTTGCGCGATTTGAAGCATTCTTTCGCTCGATCAGCCAACTGTTTTGTGAAAAATGAGTGATTTCAGACTATTTTTTGCGTAGAAGATAGACCAATTTCCGATAATACGCCGAGGATTCCTTATAGCGACGACTGTCCTCGGATACGACTGCGAGCGTTTCATACAATTGTTCAAGCCGACCCGGATGCTGTAAAGCTTCAAAATAAGGCAAGCATTGCAGCGCATACGTCCAAAAAGCGTCCCGATCTCCTTTCGCAAGCGCCAACTGACTTTCATAAAAATAAAGCCCCATCTGCTGATCCGTCGTCAGGCTTGTTTGGAGCAGTTGATCCAAATGCTGTGACAGCAGTCCCCAGTTTTTACGGGTAAACGCAATTTCGCAGCGATACACCAGCGTCACGGGCCGCATCAGTTGCTGCATTTCCTCCCGTTCCCGGCTAACCAGCGCTTCAAAACGCGCCACTTCCTCTAAGGCCTTATCCAGCTCGTTAATCGACGTCAGCATAATAATCCGGTTGTTCAAAATGGTTGTAAGCATATCTGCCGCATTTTCCAAATAGGCCAGATTGGCTTCCGCCATAGACAGCGTTAACAACGCTTCCTGTACGGAACCCATAGCAAAACAATACCCGCTGTAAGCCACATATAGGCCCGTCAAACGGTGAAAAAGACGATCATCATACACCCTTCTCATCGTCTGCTCGAATACCTGCTTCGCCTGATCAAATTGTTTGACCTGAATGCAGGCTTCCATCGTTATATTTTGTGCGTTCAGCCAGTTTTCCGTGCCCTCTTCTACCAGAAGACTCAGCTGTGTAACGTTATTAAGTACATCATGATAATGATTTTTGGATCGGAAATACTGGATTTTATAAAATAAAATTGCTTTTTTCAGCGGCGCTGGCAGCTCCACCTCATCCGAACGCCCAAACTTCTCCAAATAAAAATTCAAATAGGACTGGTGCAAATATTCATAAGCCGTCGGATCATTTAACTGCTGAAAATAGACTGCCTTCATCAAGTAGGCTGTCATCTCCACCACAAGCGAGTCGTTGCGATATCCTCCAACTGATCCACAAAGCTTTCCGTAGCGGGATTAGCCAGCTTGGACAACTCCGTAAAAATCATATCCGCTGTAGCCAGCGTCTGCTCATCCTCTGCGGCTGCACGCAACAGGTAGGACGGTCTTACTCCCAGACGCTCAGCAATTTGCTCCGCCAAATCCTCTGCCAACGGATAACGATCTGCCAAAATATTCGCAAAATGTGCCGGGGTCACCAGCCCGTCCACCAGCTCCTTGCGGGACAAGTTTTTCTTTTTACACAAAAATTCAATTCGTTCCTTGAGCATGGACGTTTCCTTTCTGATTAAAGGTTGCCAAATTACAGATCATACAGAGAAGGACGACGGTCCTCGAATACTGGAATACGCCCACGTACGTCCTGCACCAAGGCTGACTCAATCGTTCCTGTGATGATGCCCTCCTGCTCCCCGCCCTCGGCAATAATTTCCCCCCACGGATCAATAATGAGGGAATGCCCGAAGAAATCCGAATCCCCGCTGCGACCTACCCGGTTACAGGCGATGACGTACATTTGATTTTCAATAGCCCGTGCAGTCAGCAACGTGCGCCAGTGATGAAGACGGGGATGTGGCCATTCCGCAGGTACGATAAGCAGATTTGCGCCAGACAGGGCCAGACTGCGCGCTAGCTCGGGAAAGCGGATGTCGTAGCAGATCGACGCACCCGCCTGAATCCCTCCATCCAGCGTGAATAAAACCTTTTCCTCGCCAGGCTGCAAATATTTTTCTTCATCCATAAGGCGGAACAAATGAATCTTGGAATATGAAGCAACCTCTGCGCCTGTCCGATCAAAAACGAGCATCGTATTGTACACATGACCGTCGCTTTTCTTCTCCGCTATAGATCCGGCTACCACGTTCACCTGATGAGTAGCAGCGAATGCCGATATCCATTCCCGGGTTTCCGCTCCTTCCTGATCCGCCAGCTCATGAATGCGATCCAGCGCATACCCCGTGTTCCACATTTCCGGCAGTACAATCAGGTCCGGCTTCAATTTGGCTGTCACCGCTTGTTCCATTAACGAACGAATATGACTGCGGTTTTCCGGTGGATTGCCCAGCTCAATATGAGCTTGTATGAGTGCAACATTGAACGGCTGAGCTTCATGATATGTCAAAATCGTTCATCCTCCCTGTGAACCGGAGCTTCCGGTGAGCGCTTGTCCGGCATTTTCTCCCATCATAGCCCGACCAGCCTCTACCACGCAACCGCATAGGTTTAATCCCCTCTATACAACTTGGTTAAATCGTGATAAATTAATCCTCAAACTATTCCAAAAGGTCGTGTGAAATGATGAGTAATTTTTCCATTCCCTCCGCTGATGTGATGAAGCAGTTACCGACTCAATTTTTTGCCTCACTCGTACAAAATGTAAATCGTGAAATTGCGGAAGGGCATGATGTCATTAATCTTGGACAGGGGAACCCGGATACACCTACCCCACCTCATATTGTAAAAGCCTTGCAGGAATCAGCGGATAACCCGCTGTATCATAAATATTCGCCTTTTCGCGGTTACGGCTTTCTCAAGGAAGCCGTTGCCCAGCGCTATCAGGAGGATTACGGCGTAACACTTGACCCGGAAACCGAGGTCGCCATCCTGTTTGGCGGAAAAACAGGCTTGGTGCAGCTACCGCAAGTCTTACTCAATCCCGGTGATGTGTGTCTCGTTCCAGATCCCGGCTACCCGGATTACTGGTCTGGCGTAGCCCTGGCTAAAGCGGAAATGTCCTTTCTCCCATTAAAGGAAGAGAACCGTTTTCTGCCCGATTATGAGGCTATTTCCGAGGAAGGCCGCCGTCGCGCCAAGCTGATGTTCCTCAATTATCCGAATAATCCGACCTCGGCCACCGCGCCTCTTTCCTTCTATGAGGAAACGGTTGAATTTGCGAAGCGTAACGGCATTGTGGTGGCCAGTGATTTTGCCTATGGCGCTATCGGCTTTGACGGCGAACGTCCGGTGAGCTTCCTTCAGGCCGAGGGGGCCAAGGACGTAGGGATTGAGTTTTATACCCTGTCCAAAACGTACAATATGGCGGGCTGGCGCGTCGGTTTCGCGCTCGGTAATGCCGAAATCATCTCGATGATTAATCTGCTTCAGGATCATATTTATGTAAGCCTGTTTGGCGGCATTCAGGCAGCGGCGGCCACTGCTCTCACGTCCTCGCAGGACTGCGTGGGCGAGCTGGTTGCACGCTATGAATCGCGCCGCAACGCTTTTTATGATGCGCTTGGGCAAATTGGCTGGAAGGCGACGCGTCCAAGCGGCTCCTTTTTTAGCTGGTTGCCCGTGCCGCAGGGCTATACCTCAGCTTCCTTTGCCGATCTGCTGCTGCGGGAAGCCAAGGTGGCTGTCGCTCCAGGGATCGGCTTCGGTAACGGCGGCGAAGGATATGTGCGGGCGGGGCTGTTAAGCTCGGAAGCTCGACTGACCGAGGCGGTTGAACGAATTGGCAAGCTGAACCTGTTTGGTTAAGCCGTATTTTCCAGCTACAACTTCTTTGCCAAACCCGACCTTTTCATGGTATTCTGTTACCAATATCATTAAGCGCGTTGAAGGGACTATTAAGAGAGAATCGTCCTGTTCAGAGAGTAAATTCCGATAGGCTGCAAGAATTTACCTGGACCCTCTCCCAACTCCTATCCCCGAGCGCCCTGCGCAGTCAGGCGGTTCCTGCCGTTAACAGGTTTCAAGTGGGATGATCATGAATCATCAATGAAGGTGGTACCGCGGAAGCACAAACTTTCGTCCTTTGTATACAAAGGATGAAAGTTTTTTTGTATATTAAATTAAGGAAGTGGACGTCTTGTCAACACGAATAGTCATTAAAATCGGAAGCAGCTCCTTAACCGGAGTCGAGGGGGGCTTGAATCGGGAAGCCATTGCTTATTTTGCCCGCGAAATCGCTGGACTTCGTTCGAAAGGCCATGAAGTGCTGCTGGTCACATCAGGGGCAGTCGCCGCCGGGTTTCGGGAGATCGGGTACCCGTTTCGCCCCAAGCTGCTGCATGAGAAACAAGCGGCAGCAGCCGTAGGTCAGGCGCTGCTTATGCAAGCCTATCAACAGGCTTTTAGGGATTTTGGCTTGGTGAGCGCGCAGATCCTGCTGACACGCAGTGACTTTTTGAGCCGCAAACGGATGAACAATGCTGGAATGACCGTAGAAGAACTGCTGCGCCAGCAGGTCATTCCGATTTTTAACGAAAATGATACTGTGTCGATTGACGAATTGAAATTTGGTGATAACGATATGCTGTCTGCACTGGTCGCCAATCTGGTCAAAGCACAGCATTTGATCATTATCACAGATACCGATGGCGTATATACGGCAGACCCGCGCAAGCATCCGAACGCCGTACGTTTTGAACGCATCGACGAGATTACCGAGGAAATTTATGCATTGGCTGGAGGTTCCGGGTCAGCCGTAGGGACTGGCGGCATGCGATCCAAGATCGAAGCAGCCAAAGTCGCCACACGCGGTGGTGTACCTGTGTTTGTGGGACGCGTCAACGCAGACGGCGATCTGGATGCCGCCGTGGAGGGACATGGGCCGGGGACTTATTTTGACACCCACCTCTCTTCCCTGCCGATGAAAAAACAATGGCTTGGCTTCATGTCGACGCCGCTCGGTACGGTGCATGTAGATCAGGGAGCCGAGGAAGCGCTGGTGAACGGTGGTCATAGCCTGCTTCCCGTTGGCGTACGGCGTGTGGAAGGCAGCTTTCATGCCGGAGATGTCGTTGAGGTGCTGGGGCCGGAACATAAGGTGCTGGGGCGCGGCGTTGTCAATTATGACGATGGACAGCTTCGAAGCGTACAAGGATTACCAAGCGGCGAGATTGTGGGCAAGATCGGCCCCATTCACCGCCTTGAGGTGATTCACAGGGATGAATGGATTACATTATAAATGCGGGGAGGCCGTAACATGAGTGAATTAACGACGAACACAGCCACAACAGATGAAAGCCAGTTCAGTGAAGTACGCACCAAAGCGACTCTGGCCAAAAAAAGCGCCGGGGTCATGAACCGACTGACGGCAGTACAAAAAAATGAAGCGCTGCTCGCCATGGCTGAAGCACTGGTAAATCATACGGAAGAGCTGATTGCAGCGAACAAAAACGACTTGAAGCGCGGACGGGAACTGGGAACGTCGGAATCACTGCTCGACCGCCTCAAGCTGACCGAGGACCGTATCGGGGCCATCGCCGAAGGCTTACGCCAAATTGTGGAGCTGCCTGATCCGGTCGGTGACATGCTGGAGCATATCGAACGTCCAAACGGTCTGCGTATTGAGAAAATACGTGTGCCGCTAGGTGTCATCGGCATCATCTATGAAGCGCGTCCTAATGTGACGGTAGATGCTGCGGGCCTGTGTCTGAAAACAGGAAATCCGGTTGTGCTTCGTGGTGGCTCGGCTGCCCTGTTTTCCAACCGCAAAATCATTGAAGTTCTCCAACAGGCGTTGGACACAACTGCTGTACCGCGCGATGCGCTTCAGCTCATTGAAGATTCAGATCGTGCCTCTGTCAACGAAATGCTCACGCTGAACGGTTTGCTGGATGTGATCATTCCACGCGGCGGGCGCTCGCTTATTCAAAATGTTGTTCAAAATTCCACTGTGCCTGTTATTGAAACCGGAGCTGGCGTGTGCCACACCTATTTGGATGCTACGGCAGATACACAGATGGCTGAGGCGATTACGCTGAACGCCAAGGTGCAAAGACCGTCGGTATGTAACTCCATGGAAACACTGCTCGTTCACTCGGATTATGCACAAGCACACTTGACGAGTTTGGCAGAACGTTTTCGTGAGGCCGGGGTTGAGCTGCGCGGCTGCGCACGGACACGGGAACTGGCTCCCTGGGCTGTTCCAGCCACGGAAGAGGATTATGGCACCGAGTATAATGATTACATTATGAACATCAAGGTAGTAGACAATTTGGACGAAGTGCTGGAGCATATTGCCCGGTACGGTACGATGCACTCGGAGTGTATTGTGACCACAGATAAAGCCCATGCCGAACGTTTTCTGCAAGAAGTGGACGCGGCAGCCGTGTATCACAATGCCTCCACCCGCTTCACGGATGGCTTTGAGTTTGGATTTGGTGCCGAGATCGGGATCAGTACACAAAAATTACATGCCCGCGGTCCAATGGGACTGCCTGCGCTGACTTCAACCAAATATCGTGTGTACGGTACTGGACAAATCAGGGAATAATATCATTTATCAATCCGTATCCTTGGAGGTTATGAAACCATGTGTGAATCACAAACAAAGGCTTTAATTCAAGAGCAAATTACGTTTTTCGGAGCAGGCTCGATGGCAGAGGCTATTATCCGCGGGATGATGGCCCGTTCCGTTGTCAAACGTGGCGGGATTACGGTCATCAACCGCAGCAATCAGGCACGCCTGGAGGAACTTCAACAGCAATATGGGGTGTTGTTCCAAACCGAGGATGCCGCCAAAATCGATCTGCTGCGCCGTTCTCCCGTGATTGTGCTTGCCATGAAGCCCAAGGATGCTGCACAAGCCCTTGGACAGCTCGGTCCGCTCCTGTCAGATGGGCAGTTGATCATTTCGGTGATCGCTGGACTATCCATTCGTACGATGCAGACGTTGCTTGGCCGCAAGCAGCCCATCGCCCGGACGATGCCGAACACATCCAGTTCGATTGGACTGGGAGCAACAGGCATCAGCTTTTCCAAGGAGATTAGTGAAGACCAGCGTAAAAACGTACTTACGATATTCGAATCTGTAGGTACGGTAACGGTCATAGAAGAAGAGAAAATGGATGTTTTGACCGGGATTTCCGGAAGCGGCCCTGCCTATGTCTACTACTTGATGGAAGCCATGATTGCTGGGGGAATCCGTGGTGGCTTGACTCCTGAGCAAGCGCACGAACTGACAGTGCAAACGGCACTTGGAGCGGCACGCATGGTACAACAAACCGGGGAGGAGCCTTCTGCCCTGCGCCACAAAATCATGTCGCCCAACGGCTCGACGGTAGCCGCGTTGGAAAGGCTGGACAAAGGCGATTTCTACGAAACGGTCATTGCGGCGGTACAACGTTGTGCTGAACGATCCCGTGAGATGGGAGCTGTACTAAAGGAGGGAATTGAATGAGCTATTGCTTGGCGACCTACCGGGTATACGATGACAAAGCCGACTTTAACACAAAGGCCCAATCCATTGCCATCGGCATGACGGTGGGCAGCTGGACCGAGCTTCCCCAAGCCAAGCGGGACGCAATGCAAAAGCATCTCGGCTCAGTTCAAGCTGTGGACGTTCACGATGGAGGGCCTGGTGAACGATATTCCGACCTGACCATTGCTTACCCGGATGTGAATTTCAGCCGGGACATTCCTGCACTGCTGGTGACGGTCTTCGGCAAAATTTCGATGGACGGCCGTATCAAGCTGACGAAGCTGGGCTTCTCGGAAGCATTCCGTTCTGCTTTTCCGGGGCCGAAATTTGGCATCAGCGGCTTGCGTGAGCAGCTCGGGGTATATGACCGTCCACTATTAATGAGCATTTTCAAGTCGGTGATTGGCCTTAATCTGGACGAGCTGAGAGAGCAGTTTACCCGACAAGCCCTGGGCGGCGTCGATCTGATCAAGGACGACGAGATTTTGTTTGAAAATGCGCTGACGCCGATTGAAAAACGCGTCGAAGCCTGCATCAAAGCCGCCGAAGCGGCTGAGCGTGAAACCGGTAAAAAGCTGCTATATGCAGCTAATTTAACTGGACCAACCTCGCAGCTCAAAGCGCAAGCCCTCAAGGCCATCGACGCAGGCGCAAATGCCCTGCTGTTCAACGTGCTGGCCTATGGCTATGATGTGCTGCATGAACTAAGCAGCGATCCCGCTATCTCGGTGCCGATTGCAGCCCACCCTTCGTTGGCGGGTGCTGCTTATCCGTCACCGCATTATGGTATTTCGGCGTCGGTGCTGCTCGGTCAGCTCATGCGACTGGCAGGAGCCGACCTCGTGCTCTTCCCTTCTCCTTACGGCTCGGTTACGATGCCGCGTGAGGAAAACATGGCGATCCGCGATGAGCTGATCACCCCTGAGCTGCCGCTAAAGGCCAGCATGCCTGTGCCATCCGCAGGGATTCACCCCGGCCTGGTGCCGTTAATTGTGCGTGATTTTGGCACAGATGTTGTCGTTAACGCCGGGGGCGGCATTCACGGTCATCCGCTCGGCACCGAAGCAGGCGGACGCGCCTTTGTGCAGGCGATTGAAGCTGTGCATCAGGCTGTGCCGCTGGCGGAATACGCCCGCACGCACCCCGAACTGCAATCCGCGCTCGACACGTGGGGAGGTGAACGATGAGTACAGCGAAGAAGCCCGTCATTTTTTGCGATTTTGACGGGACGATTACGAACAGCGACAATATTGTCGCCATTATGAAGCATTTTCAGCCTGCGGGCTGTGAGGCCATCATGCATGATATCGTGAACGGACAGACGTCCATTCGTGAAGGCGTGGGTGCGATGTTCGCTCTGATGCCCTCGACGCAAAAAGATGAAATCATCTCTTATGTACTTGGACAAGCTGGTATACGCGAGGGCTTTGCCCGTTTTTTGGACTATGTACGGGAACAGGATATTGAATTTTTTGTCACCAGCGGTGGTATTGATTTCTTTATTGATCCACTGCTGAAGCCTTTCGACATTCCACAGGATCACGTTTACTGCAATGGAGCCGATTTTTCCGGCGATCATATTGAAATTACGTGGCCTCATCCCTGTCAGGAGTCGTGTACAAACGATTGCGGTATGTGCAAAACAACTGTAATTCGTCAGTACCCTGCCGAACAGTACGAACGAATTTTGATCGGGGACAGCCTGACGGATTTTGAAGGAGCCAAAATTGCTGACCTCGTGTACTCCCGTTCGCACCTGACTTTAAAGTGTCAGGAGCTGGGCGTACCACATGTGCCCTTTGAAACATTTGACGACATTATTAAGGATTTAAAGCAAAAACAGGAGCAAGGGGTGCTGTAAATGAGCTATAGCTTGGCAGACATTACGTTGGAAGAAAAACGCCGCGCACTGGAAGAACTCGCTGATGTCAAGGAGCTATTCGCATCTCGCAACTGGTTCCCCGGCACGAGCGGCAATTTGTCGATACGGATCGGGGATTTTCATCCTGAACAATTTTATTTTGCAGTTACTGCCAGCGGCAAGGATAAAACCAAGCGGACACCGGAAGATTTTCTGTTCGTGGACCAGCACGGAAAAGCGGCAGAAGCCACAAGCCTCAAGCCGAGCGCCGAAACGCTGATTCATTGCGAAATTTACCGTCTGACAGGCTGCGGAGCCGTTTTCCATGTGCATACGGTGTTCAACAATCTGATTTCCGAATATTACGGGGAACAAGGCTCTGTACCTGTGCAAGGCATTGAACTCATTAAGGCTTTTAACATTTGGGAGGAAAATGCTTCGATTGACATTCCTGTGCTGCCGAATTACGCGGATATTGCTTCGATTGCCAAGCTGGTGCCGGGTGTGCTGAATGATCAGGTGCCGGGAATTTTGCTGCGTAACCACGGCATTTATGCGTGGGGGCGTGATGTGTTTGAGGCTAAAAAGCATCTGGAGGCGTTTGAATTTTTGTTTGAAGCGACGTACCGCTCCTTGCTGCTAAGACCTTAGTTATGAAGAGCGACTTGCTACATGCGCGCCTGCTTTAATTATAAAGTGTAAATTGAATGCGGAGAACGTAGCCCCAGCGAAAGCAGGGGAGCGTTCTCTTTTTTTTAAATACAAAGGCAGCCTTGGACGTGTATATAACGTCCCGGACTGCCTTTGTATCATTATTGAACCCATTTGATCATTTCAGGATGCTTCTCAGACTTTGTGCAGCCTCACGGGGGGCTTCTGCCCATGAGATGGCTGAAATGACCGCTATGCCATCTGCTCCTGCCTGTAGGACGTTTGTTGCGTTGTCCACCGTAATGCCGCCAATGCCAACCAACGGAAGGCTTGCACCACCGGTACGTAGCCTGCGGACCAGCTCCGGTCCCTGCACAGGATGTGCATCCGGCTTGGAACGAGTCGGGAACATCGGCCCTGCACCCGCATAATCAGCGCCAGCGCGTACCGCCTGCTCCGCTTCCGTTAGGCTGTGTACCGATACGCCGATGATTTTGTTGCCCATTCGAGAGCGCACGCGGTCTGCAGGCTCGTCTTCTTGTCCAAGATGGACGCCATCTGCATTCACAGCCAAGGCAAGCTCGACATCATCATTGACGAGAAATGGAACGTCATACTGATGGCACAGCCTCCGGGCGGCTTGAGCGAACTCATGCAAGCGACTTCCCGTTAGACAGTCCGCACCCTTTTCACGCAATTGAAAAAGGGTCACACCTCCCTGCAACGCTTCCTCCAAAACCACCAGCGGGTCACGGCCGCAATTCACACTCCCCATGACCAAATAAAGATGCAGATGCTCCCGCATACGCCCTATTTCAATTCTTGGCATCGCTTCGCTCCTCCCTCATTGCCCTGCTCCACACAGACGCTTCCTCTCCTGTCCAGCGTGCGTTCCATGCCCAATGGTTCGTCGGTCCATGCCCACTGCCGATACCCAAGCCCTGCTCAATCGCCGCCTGTATAAAAGCCTTGGCCGTCTGTGCCGCCTGGGGTACACTTCGTCCTGCCGCCAATCCAGCCGCCAGCGCTGCCGAAAAGGTACAGCCCGTTCCATGGGTATGCGGGGTATGAATTCTTGGTCCGTCCAGTTCGATAAAATCGCGCCCGTCGAACAACAAATCCACGGACCGTTCCTCTTCCGCGCTATGCCCTCCCTTGATGATTACGTAGCTGGTTCCCAAATCAGCCAGCATTCGAGCCGCTTCCTTCGCATCCTCACGACTGGAGAGGGTTAAGCCTGTCAACGCCTCTGTTTCCGGGAAATTCGGGGTGACTACCTTCGCCAACGGCAACAAATACGATTTTAGCGTTTCCACTGCCTCATCTTGAAGTAGAGAAGTTCCGCCCTTAGCGATCATTACCGGGTCTACGACAACATTAGGCCATCGGAACTGGCGAATTTGCGCGGCTACCTGACGAATGACCTCAGCCCCTACGAGCATACCCGTTTTAACGGCATCAGGCGATAAATCCGTACCTATGGACTGTAATTGAGCCTCTACCATGGCAACAGGGACAGGATGAACAGCTTGTACACCGCGTGTATTTTGAGCAGTAACTCCCGTCAGGGCAGACATGCCGTACACGCCCAGCTCCTGAAAGGTTTTTAAATCAGCCTGTATGCCTGCACCCCCTCCGCTGTCCGAGCCTGCAATGGTCAATGCTTTGTACACCGTATGGGTCATAGTTGTGGCCCCCTGACAACGTCTTGCCGCTTCCAATTCTGCCGCTCATCCTGAATCTGATTTTTGGTATAAAGTAAAATGAATTTCAATATCAAGCGAACCCTGCTCCTTTGATGACAGGAGCCTGCGCTTCTTTCCAGCCGAGAGCTATGGTTTTCAGCATGCACATGCTCAAGTGTATAAAACAACAAAAAAAACACTATGCAAAAGCAGAGTGTTCCTACACTAAGGTCCCTGCGCTGGCATTATCCAACAGGTTCATACGGTCTACGACAGATTAGTCGTACTCTCAGCTTGCTTCCGCAGGCTCCCGTGCTATTTTTTTATAATCGTAACCCTTTATGCTGTAAAAAGCAACGTCCCCTATTGGGGACGCTCCAGCCTGAATTGCTCTCCCAGCTTTGCATAATCATTTCCGGCCAAACGACTCACCGGACGCAGCTCCTTGGCGATTATGTATGTATTTTGATACGCTTCCTCGGACAAATGATACTGCACCAAGCGCCCGATCAGCAGATCGCAGGCAGGTGCGCCCTCTGTGCCCCCCAGCGGTATCGCCTGCTCCAGGACACATTCCATGCGTATTTTCGCTTCAGCCACACCGGGAACCGCGATTTTTGTACTTTTCACCGACGTAAGTCCGGCCAGTGTGATTTCACTTTCCTCCGGCGACAGACGGGAAGCCGTCACATTCACCGCACCCACATTGTCCTCATCCGTTATATGTACGACAAAGGCTTTTTGCTCCATCGCATTACGTGCTGTATCCTTGGACACCCCATCGACACGTTGTACAGACACAGACAACAGCGGCGGCTCGGAAGCTACGATGGAAAAATAACTGAACGGCGCACCATTAAGTACCCCTTCACTGCTCAGTGTCGTCACAAAGGCTACTGGTCTTGGGATAATGCTTCCGGTTAACAGCTTATAATTTTCACGCCCTGTAAGTGTATCAGGATTTAGTGATATCATTGTTTTCCCCTCCTATTTTTCAATTACATTTCCCTGATTATCGCGCAAGGTAACCGTAATCCCTTCGGGTACAGCAATCGTAACGTCGAGCTGATGCTGGGGCTGCATATAACGTGTCGGGATTTGGCTCAGTAGCACATACAGCGTATCTCCGATATGCTTTGTCTGATACAGCTCCTGTCCTTTTGATTCATCCTCGTTGCCTGTATAGACATAACTTCCGAACACATGCACCTCTGGTGAGGTAGTTGCGTCAATTTTGACCGCATAGGGATTCTCACCCTGCACGATCACCTTGGTCACTCCGGCAGGCAATTTTTCATGCCAATCAGGAAGGACCCTTGTTTCCTGAACCGAGCTCATCATATCCCTGACTTGCGAAGTAAGTCCCAGTGAACTGACCAAAGCAAATCCGATACAACAAAAAACCAGGACTGCTGTAATAAACATACTGAACAAATCATAACGGATGCGCTCACGTGTCCCTTTCCACGCCGTATACATTAAAATTTCGAGTCCCAGCAAAACAAAAACGACAGGCCACCACGTCAACGCCTGATCCAATATGCCCGCTCCCCAAAACTTGGAGGCAAACGTTACTCCTCCCAACAAGACCAGAAAAAGTCCCATCGACAGTCTTCCGACCTTCCAAACCCCTGCCGGGGCGTTTGGTGTTTTGGAGGAGCTGCTATTGTTGGTTGATGTACCCAATATACCTGTAGAGCCTCCTGTATCGCTATGAGGATGATGGACTCCCTTAAAGGGAGCCTCACTCTTTGAAAACTCAGTATCCATCCTATTGTTTCTCCTTTACCCGTTTAGATTTGGAATTACCGATCATCATCCAAATACCACCGCCAATCAACAATAAGGATACGATAATCGTCCGTAGATACATGTCAACCAAATTATAAATCTCTCCGTTCGGAAACAGACGATCCAGAGTAGGAACAAGTACGTTGATCAAGATGTAATAGGCACCCAGCAATAGCAACCCCAAACCTACCCAGCGGTCATATTGTGCAAACATACCGATCACAGGCTTGTCAATCAACGGTTCCCGTCCATAACGGCTTACTTGCTGCAATGCATCAAAAAAGCTGTAAAACCAGACCACCGGGATCAGGAACAAAAAGAGGGACAAATACAGTACATCCAGCATGTAAATGCCGCCTAAGAACAGAAGCATGAGCTGAAGACCCCGTTTTTGCAGACCGATATACATATGTCCCGCCCCGGGAAATACCGATAGAATGGTAGCCAGCATTTTGCTACGCCGCCCCTCGACTCTTCCATGCTCCAGTTCTTCAAATAAAGTCCGATCCTGAAGAATTTCTCCCGCTTGTTTACGATGTACATGCTGCACCGCATCAAACATACAATACAGCCATATGATCGGCAGCACGCCCGCAAACGCCAAAAATCCGGATTCGTTTGTAATGCTTGAAATAAAAACGAGAATCGCTCCAAAGCCAAAGAAGGACATCAGGAAAGACAAACCACGCTGCATCAGCCCCAAATTAAGGTGTCCCAACCCTGGGATGAACGACAGCAATATGGTGAAAAAACGTTCATTGTCCGATCCTTTTTGAAAAGCAGGCGATCCTGCCACACCGTAGTGTCCTTGTTCATAATAGTTATAGCCTGCACCATAACCCATCTCTGCTCTCGGTGCATCCGTATCTGCGTCTTTTGCACCCTCCGGTACCTCTCCCGTTAAACCTGCATCTCCATAAGGCCTACTTTGAGAGTAAAAGCCATATGGATTGGGGCCTGCATGAGGGGGATATGGAGCAGCGACTGCACGAGGATCATAACGCAACAAGCTAATAATGATATGCAGCATACTGAGCCCCCAAAAAAGAGCGGCAACAAACATACTGGCCAATAAAGGCATTTCGTCGCTTGAAACCACCGAAAAAAATATTCCTCCCGCCAGACATCCGAAAAACAAAATGGTGTATACAAACGCATTGGCTTTTCTGGTCCAGTAATAGTGTCCCACACCGGGAATGATGTTCAACAGAAATGCCAGAAGCTTGCTTCGTTCCGTATAAGGCACCGATACACTTCCTCTCTAATCTTGGGATTTTGATTAAATCCTCATCTGAAGGTTTGAATTAAACCTTTTTATCTGTCACTTTAATTTATTTTAGGGCTTTAATTTGTCCAGCCAGCTTGTCGTAGCCCGCATGACCTCTTCACTGTAAGAGACGCGTTCTTTCGGAGGAACGGGCTTACCACCGGTTTGCGGCATCATTTTGTCAAAAGCACCACTGGACAGCAGAATTAGCGTCAAGCTTGCTGCAATTACATAGTGAAACACAGGTTTTTCAAACCAGCGGCGTTTATTGAGGGTAGCTTGACTTGCTTCTGCTTCCTTATCGGGAAGAGCAGCCATTACCTGATCTGTGAAGCGTTCCGTATCCAACCAGGCAAAACAATCTTCCAATGTCGACTCCAGCTGCTCCATTGCAACAAGATATAAGGCCAGCGCCTGCTCATCTTCCAGCAGAAGCTTTTCCAGCCGTTCAGATTCCTCTGTCGTGCAAGTTCCTGTAATATAAGCGTGCCAGTCATTCATCTGCCCTTTAGTCCACAGTTTATCATGTTGGTCAGTCATTGCCATTCCTCCTCCTTCCAGTGATTTCGAATCCACTGCCGTGCCCGGTAGAGTCTGGACTCTACTGTTTTTAAGGCTACTTGCGTCTCTTCTGCAATTTGATCGTAGGTTTTGCCCTGCATATAATAGTCTTGGATAATATCCCGATGCTGCTGGGGCAGCTGGGCGATTTTTTGCGATAGTTCCACATTTCGTTCCTCGCGGATCAGACGGACCAGCACATCCTCATCCCGGGAAGGGAGTTGAACGAGGGTTTCTGCCACATCTATCAGCTCTGCGGGCCGCCTGTCCTGTTTGCGCTTGATATCCAGCGCTTTGTGGAGCGCAATTCGGGTCAGCCACGTTTTAAAACCTTCGTTCCGGTACTGGGGGAGAGACTTATACACCTGAACGAACGCTTCCTGCGCGGCATCTTCCGCTTCTTTGCTATCATGCAGCACCGAATAGGCCACATGATACACATGCTTGCTATACAGCTCTACCATCTCACGGAACGCCTGCCGGTCACCAGACCGTATTCGTTCAATGATTCTCTCTATATCAATGACGCTCTCCCCCTTCCCAATACTATAGACGCCGGAGAATTTACTCCCCCTGCATATTTCGAAAAAAAATATTTAAAAAAGGACACACCCTCCTCACGGAGTAGCGTGTCCTCTATCGCTAAGCTGCTGTTTGCTCAAATATTTTACTTGTATTCATTTAACTTTTTAGTCACTTTAAGCAAGCATTTAATGTAAGCCTTGCTGCTGCCTGAAAACCTCAGTCTATCGCTTTAGCTGCGTCCGCTCCCACGGAAACGCTGAGCGTATTCCTTTGCATCCTGTGCATTACGGACACGGTTTCGGCTCCATTCCAGCAAAATGCGGTCAATATACCGGAAATGCACCTTCCCTGCAAACACCGCTTCCTTCAAGGCCAGCAAAATCAGCTCCTCAAGATACCGATCCTGATCCACCCAACTGGTGATCGTCTCGTATTCCATCGGTGACAACGGTCGGCCGAATTCCTTCTCGAAAATCGTAAACAAATTCCGTTCCTCCAAAGGCGGAGACTCTGATATCCCATTCAGCACATCCGGTTTTCCAGCAAACAAAATATCATCATCATCGCTTTGCTCCGTGCGCTCGGGTATCATACATTCCGCCAGCTTACGGTACAGCCCCGTTAGATTGTAGCGTTCAAATTGCACGGACGAGTTGCGGTCTTCCACAGTATCAATCCGCAGAAAACCCTCCTTCATCAGCTTGCTGAAATAGAGCCCGATTTCGTTCGCTGTACATCCGATACGGGCCTGCAATTGCTCCCAGGTTGGAAATTCATTACGTTCGGCTTGTTTAAAAGCAAGCAACTGCATAAGCAGAAGCATTTCGCCATCTGTCAGCCGAAGCGTCCGGTAATGCTTGAGCAGGGAGTAGGGAATCTGGACCATTCCGGCTTCCATAGCAAAGGCTACTCCCTCCGCCCACTCTGCCGCTGATGTCTTGTCGAATGATCCGGTCATCGGTTACGGATACAAACGATACAGCATACGTGGGAACGGAATCGTTTCACGCACATGATCTAGTCCACAAATCCATGCTACCGTACGCTCCAGTCCCAGTCCAAAGCCGGAATGCGGAACGGTGCCGTAGGTGCGCAGATCCATGTACCATTGGTAAGCTTCACGCGCCAGGTTATGCTCGTTAAAACGTTCTTCCATCAAGGCCGGATCATCAATCCGTTGGGAACCCCCGATAATTTCGCCGTAGCCTTCTGGAGCGATCATATCAGCGCACAGGACAACCTCCGGACGAGTTGGATCAGGCTTCATATAAAATGCCTTAATGTGAGTCGGCCAATGTGTAATGAACACTGGCTTGTTGTATCTCTCAGCAATAGCCGTTTCATGCGGAGCGCCAAAGTCCTCGCCCCAAGGGATATCGAATCCTTCTCCTTGAAGGAAAGCAATCGCCTCATCATACGTAATGCGCGGGAATTCTCCCTGAATTGGCTCCAGCTTCGAAACATCGCGTCCGATCGTTTCAAGCTCTTTTGCACAATTTTTCAGCACTGATTGTACGATATGACTCACAAACTGCTCCTGTACGCGCAAAGATTCCTCATGATCTACAAAAGCCATCTCCGGCTCGATCATCCAGAACTCAATCAGGTGACGACGTGTTTTAGACTTTTCCGCACGGAAGGTTGGACCAAACGAGTATACCTTGCCAAGCGCCATGGCTGCCGCTTCCATATACAACTGTCCGCTTTGTGTCAGATAAGCATCCTCGTCAAAATATTTGATATGGAACAGCTCTGTTGTGCCTTCTGCGGAAGAAGGAGTCAAAATTGGCGGGTCCACCTTTGTAAAGCCATTGCCGTTAAAAAATTCCTGTACCGCACGGATAATTTCCGCCCGTACGATCAGAACCGCGCGTTGCTTGGCGGAACGCAACCACAGGTGACGGTGATCCATCAGGAAATCTACACCGTGTTCTTTTGGCGTGATCGGGTAGTTTTCTGTCAAATGAATGATTTCAATGCCCGTTACCGTTAATTCAAAGCCGGATTGGCTACGCGGTTCTTCGCGCACAACTCCGGTAACATACAAAGAGCTTTCTTGTGTCAAGGATTTGGCATCATTCCAAATGTCCTCGGACACCTCGCTTTTCACGATAACCCCTTGAATATATCCGGTACCATCGCGCAGTTGCAGGAACTGGATTTTACCACTAGATCGTTTGTTATTTACCCAAGCGCCGATTGTAACCGTTTCCCCTACATGGCGGCCCACTAGGGCAATCGTACTTTTATTCGTCATGACCGTCTCTCTCCTCTTAACCGAAAATCAAACAGCCCTTCCCCCTGGGTCAGGCTGTTTGCTCTCGCTGTTTGGTACATACGGAACCTATTTAAGTGATAGCCCGTATGCATAAAGTTTAAACTTCGGGTCGAACTACTGAACCAGACGGTACGTGTCGCGGGCAATAACCAGCTCTTCGTTCGTCGGAACGATCAATACATCAACCTTCGAATTTGCTGTTGTAATCCGGCGAGGCTCGCCAGAACGAATAGCGTTCAACGATTCATCCAGCTCGATACCGAGGAATGTCAGTTGCTCCAACACTCTCTTACGCAGAACGACGGAGTTTTCGCCTACACCTGCCGTGAATACGATCACGTCTACCCCATTCATTGCCGCGGCATACGAACCAATGTATTTGCGCAGACGGTATTCATACATTTCAAATGCCAATGTAGAATTAGCTTCGCCTTTTTCCATACCTTCCGTGATTTCACGCATATCACTGCTGATACCGGAGATAGCCAAAAGTCCACTGTGCTTGTTCAGCATGGAGTTGACTTCATTGACGGTCAATTCTTGCTTGTTCATCACATAAGGCACGATTGCCGGGTCCAAATCACCACTACGTGTCCCCATCATAAGTCCTTCCAGTGGAGTCATACCCATGGAAGTATCTACGGACAAACCGCCTTGAACCGCTGTTACACTACCGCCGTTACCGATATGACAAGTGATGATTTTCAACTCTTCCAAAGGACGACCGACGAATTTGGCGGCTTCCTTGCTTACATAATCATGGGAAGTACCGTGTGCGCCGTAGCGACGGACCTTGTACTTATTGTACAACACTCTTGGAATGGCGTACATATAAGCTTTTTCAGGCATCGTTTGATGGAATGAGGTATCAAATACAACAACCTGCGGTACATCCGGCATATTCAATTCAGCCGCTTTAATACCCATCATGGAAGCCGGGTTATGCAATGGCGCAAGGTCGAACAAGCGGCGGATTTCACTCTTCGCTTCAGGCGTTACAACCGCTGACTGCTTGAAGATTTCGCCTCCATGAACAACGCGGTGTCCCACAGCCTCAATTTCGCTAGTGCTGGAGATTACACCATGTTCCGCATCTGTGAGTGCATTCAGCACTTTACGGATCGCTGTAGTATGCTCCAGAATTTCGCTAACCTCAGTGTATTCTTCTTTGTTGGTTGGCTTATGCGTCAGGATGGATGAATCCATACCGATGCGCTCGACCAATCCTTTTGCCAGAACGGACTCGTCCGACATATCATACAGCTGGTATTTCAGGGAAGAACTCCCTGCATTAATTACGAGAATTTTCATACCCGGTCACCATCCTTGTCGTACTTAAAGAAGCCTTCTCCTGATTTCACGCCCAGATTACCTGCACGCACCATTTTCTTCAGGACGATGGACGGACGATATTTCAATTCGCCGAATTCACGGAACATGCGCTCCAGAGCAGCCAAAACGGAATCCAGACCAAAGCGGTCAGCCATTTCCAAAGGACCGCTTTGGAAGCTGTAGCCGATTCGCATAGCATCGTCGATATCTTCAGCGGAAGCTACGCCCTCTTGAAGAACGTGAGCTGCTTCATTAATCAGCAGGCAAATGATACGGCTTGTTACAAAGCCCGGGGATTCATAAATCATAACCCCTTTTTTCTCCACTACTTCTTCAACAAACATTTTTGTGTTTTCAAACGTATCGTCCGAAGTTTTCAAGCCACGAATAATTTCCACAAGATCAATGCGGGATACTGGATAGATAAAGTGCATACCAATAACACGCTCAGGATACTTGGTCGAGCTGGCAAGCTCGGTCAGGCTCAGCGTGGATGTATTACTTGCAAGAATAATGTTGTTTGGACACACATAGTCCAGTTCTTGGAAAACAGCTTTCTTCTCGTCCAGATTTTCTGTAATGGTTTCAATGACCATGTCACAGCTTCCAAGCTCAGCCAAATGAGAAACTTTCTGGATGCGGGATAAAATCAATTTTTTCTCCGCTTGTGTGATTGCCCATTTTTCCAGTTGCTTGTCCAGACTCGTTTCAATCATATTGTAGGCGTAGTCTAGTTTCTCTGGTGTCTGCTCTACCAACAGCACATCAATTCCTTTGGACGCGAGCATTTCAGAGATACCCTGTCCCATGGTGCCGCCGCCGATGACGCCGATTTTTTTAAATTGCATGGTTCTTTACTCCACCCTTTCCTGGTCACTCTCTTATATTGTATCCTTCTTTGTCGAAAAATACATGTTTATGTCCCAATAGCTAATAATATCTTAGCACGGACTAAAAGTAAAAAAAAATAACCAGCATAAAAAATTATGCTGGTAATAGAGCATTTTCACTAAATTGACATCTAAATTGATCCCCGGACAGGGTTTCTTCCTTCATAAGGATGTCAAGAGAGTTGTCGAACACTGGACGATGCTTTTCGAGCAGCTCCAAAGTACGGTTATGAAGGTCGTCCATAATCTCACCATTTTCGCGCATGAGTTCTTCTTTCGTTACCATTTCCATGTTAATAATGCCAAGTGAAGTCAAACCGGAAGTCATCATCGTATGAACAATGTTCAGCGCCTGCTCAAAATCGTTGCTAGAGCCTGTACTGCGACCGCCATAGTACATTTCTTCCGCCGTAGCTCCTGCGAGCGAGATCATGATCTGCTCCTCCAGGAACTGCTTAGTATACAAATAATGCTCTTGCTGTGGATTGTGCCGCACATAGCCGAGCGCTTTCCCACGCGGGCTGAGCGCTACCTGGCTGACACTGCCCGGACGAACGATTTCAGCCATAATAGCATGTCCCAGTTCATGAATCGCTACACGTTTTTTCTCTTCCAACGTTGATTCACGATCCGTTTTCTCACCCATCATCACCTTGTCAATCGCCATCGACAGATGCTTTTGCGCAATCGTTTCCTGTTCCTGTCTCATCGCATAGATTGCCGCTTCGTTCATGACACTTTCCAGCTGTGCACCGGAAAACCCGTAGGATTCCTCAGCAATTTTGTCCAGATTCGCCTCTTCCTGAATCGGTTTGTTTTTGGCATGGATTTTAAGAATATGAAGACGGCCCTTCTTATCAGGCAAGTCCACTTGAATATGACGGTCAAAACGCCCCGGACGCGTTAAGGCGCTGTCCAGCATTTCTTTACGGTTTGTAGCCGCAATGATCAAAATGCGCGGAGTATCTGCTGAATAGATGCCATCCATTTCAGTCAGCAACTGATTCAAGGTTTGGTCATATTCACGTTGCTGTCCACCCTCACGCTTGCCGCCAATCACGTCGATCTCGTCAATAAAAATAATAGCATTTTCCTTCTTTTCCTTGGCTGCACGAGTGCGGGCCTCCCGAAACAGCTCGCGGACACGGCCTGCACCAACACCTACGTACATTTCAACAAACTCACTGCCTGAAGCGGCAACAAATATAGAATTGGTATAGTGCGCAGCTGCCTTCGCCATCAGTGTTTTCCCGGTTCCCGGAGGGCCTGTAAGCAAAACACCTTTTAATGGACGAATGCCAAACTTGGAAATTTCATCATGCCGATTCAAAAAATCCAGCGCTTCACGCAGCTCCTGCTTGGCGCTTTCTTGCCCGCCGATTTCCTCAAAAGTCAGCTTGTCCGGGCCATTCTTTTTACGTTTACGTTCTTGCCCGGCCCCTACAGCCAAACCTCCACGTGCATGCATGAGCATTAACAAGCCGCTGAGCATCAAACCTGCGATAAGAAAAGGGATAATATTCACCCCGATAAAAATGAGAAATATAATGGTCACCGGCACAATGCCGATTAGTGCTTCCTTGATCCATCTAGGCATTAGGCCATACCCCCATTTGCTGAGATTGACGTGGCAAAACGATAAACTTGGTCGCTTTGCCTTCGCTGAGTCGGATATAGACGTTGTTTGAATCCATATCGGTATCGGCCTCGATACCGGTTTTTTTCTTTTTCATCTGCTCGACGGTAGATGAAATTTGGGTGTATTTTTTATTTTCCATCGCTTCCGCTACCGGAAACATGGCCTCAGACCACCACTGGTTCAACGCTGGATTGGAATGATCCGCAATTTCCAGCTTAACTGTACGGCTGCCAATGATGGACTGTCCTTTTTGCTTAACTACATTGACCAATCCGGCGACATCTGCCTGCGGTTTGAGATCCAGATTCAAAACAACCTGATCCGGTTTAATATCTATTTGAGCGCTTGTGACGCCGGGATATTGGGAAACCAGTTTTTCCAGAGGACTCTGCATTGTAAACTGACGGTAAATAAACCATCCTCCAAACAACAGCGATGCTGCCAGAACCGCCGCAACAACGATAGGAACTGCACGTAATTTCAAATAACATCCTCCTCTCAAAATGTAAAACACAGAAGAAACGGGACGAATGTCAACACATAAACCAGACTGCATGATCTACAGTGATCAGCAGGTCTTTTTCTATCATTTTTGTCTATCACTTATAAATTATAGTATATCATAACGTATATCTAATATCGAAGGCAATGTGTGGGGGAGTTGCGATAAGGCAAAATCATTGGTTATGGTGGTGGGAGACGCTCCGTGAATGATTTGATCTTACGATCGCTGTTGCCATGGGATTTTTTTCGATTACATTCTTAAGGGGAAAATCCGGCGGCAAGTATATGCTTCCGAAGCGAGCTTTCTTTCAGAAAGCTTTCGGCGAACGCTATCGCTTCTCCAGATTCAAATCCTCCACTCCGCTACTGCACAGCCATAAAGATGAATTTGCCTTAGGAGAGAAGTTGGGTAGATAAAGATGCTTTGCTGGCTTTCAGCCAAGCTTCGCGGAGTGAGTTAAAAAGACGTAAATACGAATTTTATCGTATTTACGTCTTTTTTTTGTTGTGATGTCTACTTCTTTTTATGTGTAAGAAAAGATTCTCATACAGCATTTTAGCTCTCATATTGCAACCTTACACTATATCTAAAAAGGATTCATAATTGCGTCATAATACAACCTTTAAATCTTTTAAAGGAACATCATGCCACCGTCGATCAGTGGGGATTGTCCTGTCATGTAATCGGAATCAGGGCCTGCCAGGAAGGATACGAAGGCAGATACGTCTTCCGGTGTAGAAAGACGGCCCAGGGCAATTTTACTGCCGAATTCCTTGGTCGCATCGCCAGTAGCTTCACCTTTGGATGCCGTAATTTCTTTATCAATGCCACTCCACATTGGCGTTTGTACAATGCCGGGGCAGTAGGCGTTAGCTGTAATACCGTATTGGGCATATTCCTGAGCGGCGGTTTGTGTTAGGGCACGAACTGCAAATTTGGTGGCGGAGTAAATACCCAGGTTGGCATTACCGACATGGCCTGCCTGAGAAGAGGCATTGATGATTTTACCACCATGACCCAGTTCCTTGAACTTGGCGGCTGCTGCCTGAATGCCCCATAATACACTGGTCACATTGATGTGGAACAGCTTGTCAAAATCAGCCAGCGTGACATCCTCCAATAGCTTGGCGGGAGCAATCCCCGCGTTATTTACAATGACATCAAAGCCACCGAGTTTTTCAGATGCTTCCTTTACAGCCGCAAAAACCTGATCCCGGTTGGAAACATCGACTTTAAGCGCAAGCGAGCGCCCTCCTGCCTTTGTAATCTCACCAGCAACACTTTGGGCCGTTTCTTCATTCAAATCCACGATTGCCACTGCGAAGCCATCTTGACTGAGGCGTAAAGCAATAGCCCGTCCAATCCCTTGACCTCCACCCGTTACTAATGCAACTTTCCCATTCACTTTACCCATGTTCATGAATCTCCTTTTTGTATAAGTAGTCATGATAACATAGCCACAAAATTATGGGTTACGTTAGTCTGCACCTATAATTAAACCATTTTAAGGAAAAAAATATTATGATATATGTAATAGACTTCATGTTTAACCTGTTTAAGGGAAATTCAAGTGATACTATAATAAACACTTACCCAAACAAAAAAACTAAAAGACGCAAATGCGAGAAATATCGCTTTACGTCTTTTTAGTCTTCAATGATTCAAAACTACACATTCTTTTATAAGACAATGTCTTCTAATTTCACATATCTTTTTTAGTAAAAACGATTTTCCAGTTCGTACAGAATTAGTTTGGTGTAAAACCCAAAACGGAGACAAGCGCAGCGGCGTCCGTGCCCCCTACCCCCCAACTCCCATAGAAAGAGTGGTGTTTGGAGTAACTCCATCGCGATCAGCCAGCGGAGTGGGCCATTTGAATCTGAAGAAGCGAAGCGTTCGCCTGAAAGCTTTCTGAAAGAAAGCTCGGTTCGGAAGCATATGCTTGCCGACGGATTTTCCCCATAAGAATCTAATCGAAAAAAATCCGTCGGCAACAGCGATCGTAAGCTCAAATGGACCACGCAGCGCTCTCACACCACCATCAGCCACTCTTCACCCAGCTCAATTATTAGGCAAAGTATACTTTACCCCCATCGATCCCCCATCCGAGAAGCGATAAAAGGTATAGTAATGATGACTGCCGTCATCGTAAAACAACTGCCACACATATTGACCGTTAAACACACTCGGCTCAAGCCTTACAATATCTATACCCGGAAGCTGCTGCTGGATCATGGCTGTCATTTTTTGCTCGTCGACTCCGTTTTTAAGTAGCTCGGTATGAACACCACTATTATCTGCCACAGGCACATTAGGTTGACCCTCCACCTTTTGAAAAGGGACCCACACCATAATATTTTCATTCTGAGCATTTTTCCCTTGTACCACCCAGTATACCTGATCCCACACCGACTTCCACGTCTGAGTCGTGGTAACCAGACCACCCGATTGCTTGGCCTTTACGATAGCGGCATTTCTCTCAGTCACCTGATCTTGAGTAACATAGGAATAATACCAGAAAATGCTGACCAGGACCAGTATGACGGCCAGAATGGCGACCACTATCCATTTTTTCTTATTTTTCAAACCTGTGCTTCCTCTCTAAGGGGATGTGACACCTGAATTAGCGCGACAGCAGCCCTTCAAAGGCGGCTTGTGCCTCATGCTTGATACGTTCCTCATCCATAGTCAGGCACTCACCGTTTTTCACAACCTGACGACCGTCAACCCATACATGGGCCACGTCTTTGGCGCTTGCAGAGTATACGGCATGAGAAATGAGATCCGTATGCGGCAAGAAATGAGCCTGATTGAGATCGAGCGCGATAAAGTCAGCCTTGTTGCCTGCTGCCAGCGCCCCTACCTCATTCAAGCCAATCGACTTCGCTCCGTACTCCGTTGCCAGACGCAACGCCTCACCCGCAGGAACTGCGGTTGGGTCCCCAGATACTCCCTTGTGAATGAGTGCAGCCAGACGCATTTCCTCAAACATATCCAGGTTATTGTTACTGGCGGGACCGTCTGTTCCGAGAGAGACGGTAACGCCTGCACGGAGCAGATCAGGCACTCTTGCCACACCGCTCGCCAGCTTCAAGTTGCTGCCCGGATTATGCGAAACCGCTACACCACGTTCAGCCAGCAAAGCTATTTCTTCGTCATTCAAATGAACAGCATGGGCAACAAGCGATGGACGGGAGAAAAAGCCGAGCTTATCCAAATGCGCAACCGGGCGCAAGCCGTAGTCGCGTACGTTTTGCTCTACTTCGGCAATGGTTTCGGACATATGCGTATGCAACGGTAAGTCCAGATCATGCGCAGCCTGCACGAATTTTTCGATAAACGCAGGCGGACACGTATACGGCGCATGTGGAGACATCATAGTCGTAATGCGACCGTCTGCTTTTCCATGCCAATTACGCGCAAAATTCACAGCCTCAGCCAGCTTGATCCGCTGCTCTTCCTCCGAACATAATCCAATCGCTCCACGCATCAGACTGGCACGGATGCCGGACTCTTCAGCTACACGAGCCACCTCGTCCATATGATCATACATGTCCAAAAAGGTGGTTGTACCGCCTTTCAGCATTTCCAGCACGGACAAGGACGTACCCCAGTACACATCCGTAGACGTAAACTTGGCTTCCATCGGCCACATTTTTTCCTGAAGCCATACTTGAAGAGCCAGATCGTCCCCATACCCGCGCAGCAGGGACATCGCCGCATGACCATGTGTATTAATCAGGCCAGGTAAAAACAGCAGCCCGTTACCATCAATCGCTTCCGTCTCTTCCTCACCCGCTGGCAAAGTCTCGCCAATATAGGCAATGCGGCTGTCCTCCACGATCATATAGCCGTGGATTACCCCCGCTTCCGATCTGTTCACGGCAAAAGAGCCGTTTTTAATCATCCATTTATTCACCGTCATGTTGCATATCTTCCTTTCCGTCTTCCAAATAATAAGCGAGGCTTAACAAATCTGTTGTAAAATCTGTGGCATGTATTCGAATATTTGCTGGTGCCTTGAGAGTGGTCGGCGCAAAGTTCAAAATCGCTCCAATCCCGCTATTTATGAGCCTGTCAGCCACGTTCTGCGCTTCAAAATCCGGTACGGTAATAATCCCGATCCGAATGTTTTGTTCCTTCACGGTCGCTTCCAGTTCATCCATTGGCTGTACGACCAGCGTATTGATCCTGGTTCCGACCTTATCTGGCACAGCATCAAATACTGCTACAATTTTCATATTGTCTTTTAAATAAGCATTATAATTCGAAAGGGCTTGCCCCAGATTACCTGCTCCGACCAATACCACGTTAATTTGCTGGTCGATTTTCAGGATATGGCGTATTTTCTCGATAAGATAAGTAACATCATAGCCGATACCCTTACGGCCAAAATCTCCAAAATACGCGAGATCCTTACGAATTTGAGCCGGATTCAAATCCAGTCTTTGTCCTAACTCCTGGGAAGAGACCGTAGCCACCTCCCGTTTGTGCAGTGCATTCAGATAACGTAAATATACGGGTAACCTCCGTACGACAGCCTCTGAAATTTTATCTGATTTCATACATGCTCCCCCTAATTGTAACGGACATGTTAAGATGTCCGTCCGTTATGCCTCTGTCTCCGGGGCGGATTGGAGCCACTCGGCGATACGGGGCACCATTTGCTCCGTCGGCATATGCTCCATTTTTGGTCCCGGTAACGAGTACAAAAAGTGCTTCCCGTAATAGGATTCAATCACACGCGTATCGTAAACGATAACAACCCCGTGGTCGCTCGCGGTACGTACTAGACGTCCAAATCCCTGTTTGAAGCGAATGACAGCCTGTGGAACAGACAGCTTCATAAAAGGATTTTTCTTCTGCTGCTGGAGCAGCTCACTTTTAGCCTCCAGCAGCGGGTGATTGGGCGGTTGGAACGGCAAGCGGACGATAGCCAGACACGTCAGCGCCTTGCCCGGAATATCGACGCCTTCCCAAAAGCTGCTGGTTCCCAGCAACACAGAAGCTTTGGCTTCCTGAAAACGTCGGGTCAGCTTGCTGCGGCTCCCACTGTCCACGCCCTGCCCCAGCACGGTGATGTCGCTGGATGCTAACGCCTCCTTAAGCGGCTCATACACCTGCCGGAGCATGCGATAGGAGGTAAAGAGAACGAGCATTCTCCCCCGCGTCGCTTGGGCAGTCGAACCTAGCGAGCTGACGAGCATATCTACAAAATGCTCATCTCCTACACTGCCCTTCACGCTCGGAAAATCCCTTGGAATGACTAGCAACACCTGATCCCTGTAGTTAAAGGGTGAAGGGAGCTGCGTAGTCATCAGCCGCCCTTGATCTGCGGCCTCCTGCAAGCCGAGCTGATCGGTCATGTACTGAAACGACTTATCCACCGACAAGGTAGCAGACGTCAGAATAATGCTCCTTTTTTTGTCAAAAAACATTTCTTTCAGCTGGCGGCTCACATCGACGGGCACCGCATAAAATTGTAGCGACTTGCTGCGGAATTGCCCGCTCGCTTCGAGCCAATATACGGTCGTCTCATCATCCATCCGCATGAAAAAGCGCAAGCTTTCCCTAATGCCTGCCAAATCCTTAAGCAGCCCCGTAATATCTGTAATGAGGCTGTCAGCCGCATAATCGTCATGTTCTTCTTTCACGTCGAGCATCAGCTTGTCGCCCTTGCGCAAAATTTCGCTCAACGTTACATAAACCTGATTTTCCAGCGCAGCAGCCTGATCCCACTTGGCAGGCTTGGCCGACGGCTTGAGACGGGAAGAAAACTGCCCTGTTTCGCCCGGTGTCGCATCACTTCGCTCCGGCAGCATACCAAACAGCTTGTCGCTCAGCAGATCCCAAGTCTCCTTGACCTCCAGCACGAGTGGATATATCTGGTCGATGGTAGAAGCCCAATCCGTCGATTTCTCATGCCCCGACTTTGCCAACTGCTGACGCAGCGAAGGCAATTGTCCGTTCTTGCTGTCCTTGAACAACCGGGTCAGCGTATGCACGAGTGTGAAATATTTCATATGCATTCCCAGGTGCTTACCAGCGACTTCCTCCAGATGATGCGCTTCATCAATCACCAGATGCTCATAGCTCGGCAACAGCTGATGACTCGCTTTTACGTCCGTGAACAGCTTCGAATGATTCGTAATGACCACATCGGCTATTCCCGCCTCGTGGCGCGCACGATGATAAAAGCATTTGCGGAACCATGGACAAGAACGCCCAAGACAGGACTCCGAATCACTGGCCACCGTTTCCCAAAAATCTCCGCCACGATTGCTCAGATTCAGTTCTTCATCATCACCGGTTTCCGTCAATGTCAGCCAGACGATCATCTGGGCCGCTGTAATTAAATCTTCCTTCGGCGTTGCGAAGTCTCTTCTGTTTATTTTATGTTCAAACTTACGCAGACACAAATAATGTCCCCGGCCCTTAAAAATGGCAGCCCGGAACGGGAACGGGATCACCTTGGTCAGCATCGGAATATCACGCTCGCGTAATTGCTCCTGTAGGTTGATCGTATGCGTACTAACCATGACTCGCTGTCCATTTTTCACACTGTGATATAGCGAAGGGAGCAAATAACCGAGGGACTTGCCTGTCCCCGTACCCGCCTCGATCAACAGGTGCTTGTCCTCACTCAGCGCCTGATTGACACCCTCAATCATTTGCGTCTGCGCTTCGCGTTCCTCATATTGGCTCAAGGATGAACGTAAATTGTCTCGCACATCATCCATGTATTCCTCAAAGGAAACGCCTGCCAGCGGATTGGGGTCGTCCTCTCTGCGAGGAGCATTTAGCTCCGTCCAATCCTCTACCTTCAGCGCAAGCTGACGAAAAAACTGATGACCCTCCAAATCCTGAATAGGATCATGCTCTTTGTCTTCACGCACCCCGTCCAAAAACCATCCGAGGTCACTGTCTTCCTCCGCGAACAAATCGCTGAGCCGCTGTATCGTAATCAAAGGCAGCGCGTGAAGCTCATCCAGACATTTTAAAAACACCTCAGCCGTAGCCAACGCGTCGCTGTCTGCCTGATGAGGTCGGTCATGCGCCAGCCCGAACTCAGAAGAAACAAAACCCAGCTGATAGGAAGATAGCGATGGAAACATGATTTTCAGAAAATCCATCGTATCCAAAATTCTGCCAGTAAACGGCAAGTACCCGCACCGATCCAAAGCGTTTTGCAAAAAATTAAAATCAAACGCCACATTATGACCGACCAGCACGACATCGTCCAGCATAGGCACTAGCTCCATCATCATCTCTTCGAGGGCAGGAGCATCCTTGACGTCATCGTCTGTAATCCCGGTCAACCCGGTAATAAAAGGCGGAATGGATCTGCCAGGGTTCACATAAGAACCGTAAATACGGGAAATGCTGTTATCATGATCTATAATTGCAAGTCCGACTTGAATGATGTCATCCGCGGACTGGGTGCCTGTCGTTTCAAAATCCAATACCGCAAATTTCATTCAACTTAATCCTTTCTTTTGACACATACAAAAATAATAACTCTGTATAACAGCATAGCAGAAGATCGCCTGTTTGGAAATTAAGACAGCCAAAAAAGACGATGCACACACCGCCTGGGAAGGTGGGCATGCCTCGTCTCGATCGGTGTCTGACAACTATAGCCAGGTCATCATGGAGCTGTCGTACCGAAGCATTTCGGCACCGGACAAACAGGCTTCCATATTGTGCAGCGGCTCGGGTAACGCAGGATCGAACTGATGCGCGAGAGCAAAACATTTTTGCGCCTCCTCTACATCAGCCTGCTTCGCCATAAGACAGCCCAAAGCATTATAGATGACCGCTTTCAGCCCGGACTGCTCTGTCAGGTGCAGCACCTTCTGAAAATGGCTCACAGCCTCCGCTGTATCCTCCAGTTGAAAATACGCCATCCCCATATACATACGGCTCTGCCAGCTGTTTGGAAAATGCTGTAGCACCTGTTCAAACTGACGGATGGCCTCAGGATACATAAGCAGTCGGTAATACCCTTGACCCCGATTAAAGGCTGGCAACTCCTTTTCAGGCAGTTCCTTTTCAGATAGCTCCGTGTCAGACATACCGGACTCAGCGGAAAAACCAGCAGTCCGCAGTCGAACCATTTTTTCCTCAAAGGCCAGCCATTCATCCATAATTCCGTCACTCATTCTCCGCAGCAAACTCCAGTGCTGTAGCAACTCCTGCCTGCGGGAGCCCTGGGCTGATGGGTAATGCTTCACGATATCATCTAACATGCTGTTCATTTCTGCGAATACATGCTGGAACATGTGCATCCCGCCCTTACGAAAGATGGATTAATACACTCACATTTTTCGCTTAAAGGGCGGGTTTCATCCGCACTCCCATTCATTACATGATCGTGGCGTGTACTTCCTTGTTGGCCGTTTGGGCCGGTTTATTATGTTCATCGACAAATACAACGGTCGGTTTGTATGTTTTGGCCTCTTCATTCGACATAGAAGCGTAGGAAATAATAATGACTGTATCCCCAGGCTGCACCAGACGCGCTGCTGCGCCGTTGAGACAAATTACGCCGCTACCACGCGGTCCGGGAATAACGTAAGTTTCCAGTCGAGCTCCATTGTTATTGTTCACAATTTGAACCTTTTCATTCTCCAGCAGATCAGAGGTCTCCATCAAATCCTCATCAATGGTAATACTACCCACATAGTTAAGGTTGGCTTCAGTAACCGTCGCCCGGTGAATTTTGGATTTCATCATCGTTCTAAACATGGGAAAGCACCTCCGCCTTCTGTATTCTCATATTATCAATCAGTCGGGTTTTCCCAAACTTTACAGCCAGCGCTACAATGATGTCTTCTTCAACATCGCTTAGCCGCTGCTTGGGAGGAAGGGGATCCAGACCGGGAAAGGTTAAGATTTCAATGTAGTCAATGTCTGCCAAAGGTGAAGAAGTAATGGTGGACTCCACCATCTGGTATAACTGAAGGATCGTAAACGTGTTCTGCACAACATCTTCGCTCACTTCACGCACCTGACGCAGTGAATGTGACAGTACCAACGCCTGCTCCCGCTGTTCCGCGCTCAAATACACATTACGCGAGCTGAGGGCCAAACCGTCGGCCTCTCTGACGATGGGGCAAGGAACGATGGTGACATTCATATTGAGGTCGGTCACCATCTGCTGGAGCACCGCTACCTGCTGCGCGTCCTTCATGCCGAAGAAGGCCAGATCAGGACCTACCATATTAAAAAGCTTGGCAACCACGGTGGTCACACCGTCAAAATGCCCTGGACGTGAAGCACCACATAACCGATCCGTTAAAGAGGATACGCGAATTTTCGTACGGGTTGGCTGCGGATACATTTCTGCTACAGTTGGCAAAAATACGATATCCACACCTTCACGCCGCGCCACCTCCAAATCACGCTCTTCATCGCGGGGGTAGCTGTCGAGATCTTCATTAGGCCCGAATTGAATCGGGTTTACAAAAATGCTGAGTACCACCGTATCTGCCATTTCACGCGCTTTGTGCATTAGACTCGCATGGCCTTCATGCAAATACCCCATCGTCGGCACAAAGCCGACTTTATGTTGCTGTGTAGTAGCAGAACCGTATTCCGCTTTTTCTCCGTTTGCACCAAGCTGCCGACGTTCAGCAACTGCCTGTCGAAGCTGAGCCACTTCTCTTACGATAATCATGACCGAGATTCCACCTTTTCCTTAGCCTGTTCCTCTTGTTCCTGCACCTTTGCCTGCTCTTTCTTGTGTCCGTAGAGAGCCTCTACAACGCTGTCGTCGGCGCTGAACACATGCTCTTTAGCCGGGAAGGCTCGTCCCTTCACATCGCTCACATACTGCTCAATGCTGCTACGAATCAAGCCGCCGACATCGGCATAGGTTTTGACAAAACGTTTGTTGTAATAAGGCGAAGCATATTGAATCAGATCGTGATAAACAAGCACCTGACCGTCACATCCGCGTCCTGCACCAATTCCGATGGTCGGAATAGACAGTTCTTTGGAAATAGCCGCTGCCACTTCCTCAGTCACCAGCTCCAGCACGATGCCAAAGGCACCCGCCTGCTCCAGCGCCTTGGCGTCTGCCATCAGCCGCCGTGCGTCCGCTTCGTCCTTGCCTTGAATGCGGTAGCCGCCAAGCTGATTGACCGACTGTGGTGTAAGACCGATATGACCAAGTACAGGTACGCCTGCCTGAACAGTCGCTTTTACGACGTCGGCAATCTCTGCACCGCCCTCCAATTTGACAGCATGCGCGTGTCCTTCCTGCATCAGCCGGCGGATCCCCTGAAGGCTTTCCGATACGCTGCTGTGATATGTCATAAACGGCATATCCGCTACGATAAACGTATGCTCCGCGCCTCTGGCTACCGCTCGGGAATGATATACGATGTCATCCAGTGTTACGGGAATGGTCGAATCATAGCCGAGAACGACGTTGCCCAGCGAGTCGCCCACGAGAATCATGTCAATTCCCGCCTCTTCGGCTATTTTAGCCGAGGGATAATCATAGGCGGTCAGCATACTGAGCGGAATGCCCTCCTGCTTCATTTTTTTCACTTTCACAATATTCAGTGCTTGCTTGCCTGCCATGGTATATGGCTCCCTTCCATCTTTTTTTGGCACAAAAAATAACCTTTTATGAACGCCTGTACAATTGCGTCATCAAAAGGTCCGAACAGCCAAAAAAGACACTCATTTTGAGATCGTCCCTTCTGTCTCGGTCCTGTTCGGCTCAGAGCAGAATCCAACGTAACCTTCAAATGAAGTTATGATGGTCTAACTTGCTTGCAATGGTGGAGCACATGCCCCGGAGTGCAGCTCGGACCGTCCGATGCCGCCTCCTGCACAGTATAACAAAAAACATCCGCTTTTTCACGTGAAGTTTTGCATAGGAGCATTTTGCAACAATCCCAAGAGCGATTTCAAATCAGCAATATATAGATCGAAAACGGTTTAGTTCGTCTATCTATTGTACTTTCGAGCGTTGGGAATCGAATGATGCAAAATGCTGATAGAAATAAAGAACAATTGCAGGTGCTATTCACAGCTAGGGTTACACCTGCAATTGTATATCACCGGAAACGACCTGAATTCGCTCTCCTTGCTCCGTTTCAACCACCAGCGCTCCCGAAGGGTCCAAACCGACGGCTGTACCTTCCACCGCTTTTCCTTGTCCGGTATGCGCCCGCACGAAGCGATTCATCGTCACGGATAGCGCCTCCCACAGCATAGCTACAGGCTGAAAGCCCTGATCCGCATATAACGCACATAGCTGCTCCATCTCTTCCAGCACGGCGGCAATCAGTGCAGTACGATCGATTTCGCGACCAGCCTCTATTTTCAGGGATGTCCCCAACCGTGACAGCTCTTCCGGGTAATCCTCTGTATTTAAATTAACATCAATGCCGATACCTGCAATACAGTAGCGGACCCGTTGATCCTCTGTTGCAGATTCCAGCAGAATACCGCACACTTTGCGACCATGAACAAGCAGATCATTCGGCCACTTGATGCCAGCTTCCACACCCGTCAACCGACGAATGGCTCTGCATACCGCTACGCCTGTAAGCAGCGTTAACTGTGGAGTGAAGGCCAAGGGCTGGCTTGGTCGCAACACAATGCTCATCCAGATGCCTTTGCCCCGAGGTGAAAACCACTTTCGGCCCAAACGTCCCCGGCCCGCCGTCTGTTCCTCCGCCAGAACTACCGTCCCCTGCTGTGCACCCTCTTCTGCCAGACGCATCGCATCCTGCTGGGTAGAGACCGTCGAGTCCAGCACAACTATACGTTGTCCGAACGATTGGGTATTTAGCATATATGCCAGTTTAGAGACTTCCAGTCGATCAGGGCGGGACACAATCCGATAACCCCTACGCGAGGAAGCTTCAATGTTGTAGCCCAGCTCACGCAGCTTGTTGATCTGCTTCCATACGGCTGTACGGCTCACCGAGAGGCGGCGGCTGATTTCCTCCCCGGATACATAATCTGATGTATCTTCCTCCAGTATGCCTAACAGTCTTTCATGATTATTCACTACTCATCACCCGTTTCGCTTCTTGAAGCAATGCTTCTGTTTCATTTGGAATATCTCCACAGGCGGTAGCCAGCAAAAGTCGTTCCATCGTCTGACCCAGCCAAGGACCACCCGGTCGATTCATCACCTGAACCAGTTCATTTCCTGTAATATTTAAATCTTTGATACGAACGACTGCGGTTTGCTTCGTCCACGCCTCTGCCAGTTCAGCCATTCTCGCTACATGCTTTTCTGCCTGTGGCGGTAATTCGCGGAACGAAGAAGGCAGTGTCTTGTAAAGCTCAAGCCAATCTGACGAGGTATCCCGTCCCCATTTAATTAACAGTCGAATCCAACTACGGCGTAGCGCCTCATCATTGATTCCTTCACCTTCCACTGAAGTGGAACTATCTGCTATCCCAACGACACTGTCCGTTAGCTCACGCTCCCATTCTAACAGATGTACCAGCCGCAAACGTACAGCGTTGGAGAAAGTCCATGCTCTTAACAGCTCGTCCGCTCCCTCTGAGGTAAGTCTGCAAGACAGCAGCAGCAAACCCCATCGCAGTTCTTCAGGCAGTTGTACCATCCCGCTGAGCGCCTGTGCTTCACATTGTTCCCAGGGAACGGGAACCTTCGTACGCGCGAGCAAGCCGCTGCGACCCAGCATTTCCAGTCCAAGCAACGGGTCCGGTCCTGCCAGCATCTTTTCCAGCTCAGCCCGCACACGTTCCATCGCAATGTAACGAAGTCCCTCTTTACGACGGATCATGCCTTTCCATGTGTTGTAGGCTATACGGAACCGGAATACGGAGGCAAAACGAATGCAACGCAGCATTCGCAGTCCGTCCTCTTCGAAACGTTCCTCGGCTCGTCCCACACAACGAACAATAGCGGCGCGTAAATCGGCTTCCCCTCCGAACGGATCCACCCTTTTCCCATGCTCATCCATTGCAATCGCGTTCATCGTGAAATCCCGCCGCATCAGATCTTCACGGATATCCTTCACGAAAGCGACTTCTGTCGGACGGCGATGATCGGTATAACCGCTCTCTGTTCGAAAAGTGGTCACCTCGAACGGATGCCCACCCTGCATCACCGTAACCGTCCCATGCTGAATTCCAGTCGGAATGACATGGGGGAACAGTGCTATGACCTGTTCCGGTTCAGCCGATGTGGTCATATCCATATCATGAATAGCGCGTCCTAATAGTTCATCCCGCACACAACCGCCGACCCAGTAAGCCTCGTAGCCAGCTGTGGTTAGTGTATGAATGACTTCCTTTCCATGAATAGCCATTTCCGGGTCAGCATATTGCCAAGTGTTTATTTTCACAGGGTTTCCCCCTTTGCTTATAAAGTTTTCAAATGACTTATCATAAAAAAACGGACGCAAGTCCGCCTTCTTAAACGCTGATCGGTTTAAGATCCGGCACCTCGCGTCCCAACACACGGAAATATATTTCTTCATATTGACGGGTAATCAGCGTATCACAGAATACGGTACGAGCCCGCACCAGACAGGCTTCACGAAAACGCTCTGCCATCGCTTCGTCCGATAACAGCTGCACCGCATATTCCGCCATCCTCTCGGTATTGCCGATTTCAGCAAGATAACCTGTACTTCCGTGAACAACCAGCTCAGGCACTCCTCCTGCCTCGGAACCAATCGTTGGTACTCCACAAGCCATCGCTTCCAGTGCAACCAGTCCAAAGCTTTCTTTTTCCGATGGAAGCAGCAGCACATCCGCCATGGAAATCACTTCAGCAATCTGATCCTGCTTGCCCAAAAAGAAAACCTTATCCTGCAAGCCCAAGCTTTCGATTTTGCAGCGAATTTTTGGAAGGTCGGGTCCTTCCCCAACCAGCAGCAGCTTTGCAGGTACTTTTCGTTGCACTCTTTCAAATATATCCAGCACGTCTCCCACTCTTTTGACCGGACGGAAGTTTGAAATGTGCATCATAATCTTTTCATTAGGCTGGGCAAAATCTCTCCGTAGCGCAGCTGCATCCCGCGGATAATACACTCGTTTATCCACAAAATTGTAGGTCAAATCAATAGGGCGTGTAATCTCCAGCGCATCTATCGTCTCCCGAATCAAATCTTTCGAAACCGCTGTTACCGCGTCACTTTTGTTGATCGCTAGCCGGATTAGATCCTTCAACGATTCATCCTGCGCCAACACCGTAATGTCCGTGCCGTGAAGCGTGGTTACCACTTTGAGATGGTCGCCCACCATTTCTTTGGCCAAATAAGCACATACCGCATGCGGTACGGCATAGTGAACATGAAGTACATCCAAATTTTTCATTTGTGCGACCTGAGCCATTTTGGTCGCCAGCGACAGATCATAAGGCGGATATCTGAATACGTAATAGTCGTTAACCTCAACCTCATGATAAAAAATATTTTTTTGGAATTCCCCGCCTAATCTAAACGGAATACTGTTGGCAATAAAATGGACCTCATGCCCTTTTTCGGCAAGCAGCTTGCCCAGCTCTGTAGCCACTACGCCGGAACCGCCCAACGACGGATAGCAGGTAATTCCGATTTTCAATTTGTCATTCAAGTTAAGCTGCCTCCTTCCGTCCACCGGTGATGACTTTTCAATGTTGGTGCCACACCAATCAGTGCGCATATATAACCGCTACACGAACGGATTCTATTTATTGTTTATGTGTCTGGATTTTTATAATCCCTTATGTGAATAGCTTAACCAGATGAGGCGTTTTGGACGCAAAGCCCTCTGCATACGAAATCAGCTTACGCTGACCCAACAGCGAATCCCGGGCTTTTACACGCTCAACATACCCCTGGTTTAATGGCGTGGATACCGTGTCTTTACCCGTTGCAGCCTGAAATTGGGAAGCATAGCTTAGTAATGCCTGCTCCTTGGCTTCAACATGCTCCGTGATGTCCACAATCAGATCCGTTCTGCCGATATCATTAATGAAATAAAAATATAACTGCTCGACCAGTACCGCAGGCTGTTCCGGATTAAATCGACGTAACTTGGCGTTAAACACCGCTTCTTCTACCAGCTTGCTGCACATGACATGATCCGGGTGTCGATCCTCCCAGTAGGGAGCAAATACGATTTTCGGCGCATGACGCCGAATTTCCGCGGTCACTGCGGCTACATTCTCAGGTGTCACGTACAAACCTCGATCAGGCAGTCCCAGATTCGTCCGCCCAGCAAGGCCCAGCACTTTTGAAGCCTCCTCGGCTTCTGCCATGCGGGTATCTACATCGCCATTGGATGACATTTCCGCACGCGTCAAATCACATACGCCCACCCTTATACCAGCGGCTGTATGCTTGGCAATCGTGCCTCCCATACCAATTTCAGCATCATCAGCATGAGCTCCAAAAATCAATATGTCCAGTGTCATTTTATATCATCCTGCTGATCAATGCCCGGTTTATATTTATGTACCAGCTCACGCCAAGCAAAATCGCCCCGATCCAGCGCCTTGACCAATATTTCAGCAGTCGCAACATTGGTCGCCAAAGGAATACCCTGCACGTCACACAGACGCAGCAGTGCACTAATATCCGGCTCATGCGGCTGTGCCATTAGCGGATCACGCAGGAAGATGATCAGATCCATATCATTTTGCGCGACCATGGCCCCGATTTGCTGGTCCCCTCCGAGCGGTCCTGACATGTAACGGTGAATTTGAAGCTTCGTTTGCTCCATAATGCGCAGACCCGTTGTACCTGTTGAATACAATTGATGTCCTGTAAAAACATGCTCATACGCGGTTATAAAGTTAACCATTTCATCTTTTTTGCGGTCATGCGCTATAAATGCAATCTTGAACATTCGAAATTCCCCCTGCCTCATTCTGTAATCACCGTTCGTCCATTCATTCGCGTTATTCTTAATCAATGTAATGCTCAAATCCATATACAAGTCCAGGTTGCTCCATTACCTTTTGAATACCGATCTTGACTCCGGGCATGTAGCCTGCCCGTTCGTAGGAGTCCTGACGAATTTTGAGGGATTGTCCAAATCCTCCGAAAATAACTTCCTGTTGTGCGAATACACCCGGAAGACGGACACTGTGGATACGGAACCCTTGGTAGTAGCCGCCGCGTGATCCTTCGAGTGTTTCCTCCTCCTCCGGGCTCCCTTGACGCAACTCCTGCCGCTGCTCAGCGATCAGTTCTGCGGTCTTAATTGCCGTTCCCGATGGCGCGTCCAATTTCTGATCGCCGTGATATTCGATAATCTCCAAATGAGGGAAGTATTTAGCAGCTTGAGCCGCAAACCGCATCATCAAAATAACGCCTATTGAAAAGTTAGGCGCAATCAGACCGCCAATTTGCTGTTCCCGACACTGCTTGTCCAGTTCATCAATTTGCTCCGGTGTAAATCCCGTTGTCCCGATAACAGGACGAACGCCATGCTTGATGGCAAGCGCTGTATGTGCGTACGCAAAACGAGGACCTGTAAAATCGACCATGACATCCGGACGACTATCCAGCAAAGCCTGCTCCACATCCTCCATAATAGCGACGCCCGCTTCCGGAAGTCCGACGAGAAGGCCGGCATCACTGCCGGCATGCGTTCTGTTTACTGCAGCTACCAGCCGAAGTTCTTCATCCTGGAGAACCAATTTTATAACCTCACGGCCCATACGACCGGCTGCTCCAACGACAGCCACTTTTATTTGCTCTGGCATTTTACAACTCCTTATGCATCAATTCATGCTAGATCTGTTCATTCATTTGCTGGCATAACTTCTTCATGAGATTGGCAAGCTGTTCATTGTGAGGAAACAACGCAGCCGCCTCACGAGCAGCCTGCACGGCCAGCTTATATTCGTTCATTTCATCATAAACCAATGCAAGTAGCATAAAAGCGTCACCACATAGCGGATCAAGGGCAATCGCCCGTTCAAGCAGCAGGATTGCATCTCTGCGCACCTGTGGCGTAGCTCTGTCGACATCCAGCATTTTTCTGGCTTTCTCCGTCTGCTGTCTGGCCTCCAGCGTATGCAAATGCAACACATATTCATCCTGCTGCGGAGCCAGACGAACTGCATCGCCCGCATAAGCAAGCGCTTGCTCTATCCGCCCACTGCGGGCGTAGGTGACCGAACAGCGGAAATAATGCTCCGCATGATCAGGCTGGGCGGAAATCGCTTTTTCAAACCATTCCACGGCCTGCTCAAAATCGTTCTGTAAAATACACTGATAAGCTTTCTGAACGTATTCCTCCGCCTTCATGACACTGCACCTCCGGGTAACCGGTTTGGTACAGCATATGTACAAAACGCCTAAACGGTGTCCTTTTTGGTCCAGCGATTTGCATCACGTGTGTTAAATTTATGCATGACCTTATCATGAGCATCGGTCAAATTAATACCAAGCGAGTTTGCAAAGCAGACCGTGATGAACAAAATGTCTCCCAATTCCAGCTCAATCGAATTGTCGGCCTCATCCGTTTTTTTCGGTTTCTCGCCAAAGGAATGATTGACTTCTCTGGCCAGCTCCCCGACTTCCTCGGACATCCGGGCCAGCATTGCCAGCGGGCTGAAATATCCTTCTTTGAATTGTGAAATATATTGGTCTACCTCACGTTGAATTTCATCAAGCGATTTTTCCATGAAACACAATCCCCTCTAATGTGCAGGTTTATTCATATGTTATCGTAAAGCACATTTGAAAACAAATATTTTTTAATGTGAATTTACTCACATCATGCAATCGTCAGTATTTTAAAGCTACTGTAAAAAGGTATACTAAACTTAAGGATCTACGATCTATCCATATCAAGTCGTTCATCACCAATTTGCTACTGCGAGGGATTATATGAAAACATCCAAGTCTATTGAACAGCTTAAAATCATTTTACCCATTGTGCTCGGCACTGCTATTTATGCATTCGGCCTGCTTTATTTCATTATACCCAGCAAACTGATGGAAGGCGGCATCACAGGCATCACCCTCCTGCTGAATTATGCTTTCTCGATATCTCCATCCCTCTCCACATTGCTCCTGAACATTCCTCTATTTTTAATTGGATGGAAAATGCTTGGCGGCAAGCAAATTATTTATACCGGAGTCGGTATCGGGGCGCTCACTTTTTTTCTGTGGTTGTTTGAAAAAATGATTCACCTCGGGTGGATGGGCACATTTCAGACTGAGCACGATTTTATACTTTCTTCATTATATGCCGGGGTTACGCTCGGGGCAGGATTGGGCATCGTATTCCGGTTTGGCGGTACCACCGGCGGGTCGGACATTATTGCCCGTATTTTAAACCGGAAGTTTGGCTGGAGTATGGGAAGAATTTTGCTGGTAATTGATATCGTCATTATCGGCGCATCGCTGCTGTACATACCCAAGGAAAAAATCCTGTATACGCTGGTCGCTGTGTTTATCGCGTCCAAGATTATTGATTTTATACAGGAAGGAGCCTATTCAGCCAGAGCCTTCATGATTATCAGTGACCATACGATGGATATTGCGGATATCATTACACAGGATATGGATCGCGGTGTTACTATCATTCCGGCTATAGGGGCATTTTCCAGGCAGACCAAGCATGTTGCATACTGTGTCGTGTCCCGTCAGGAAATACGGCGTTTGCATCAAATTGTGAAGTCGGTTGATCCACGAGCGTTCATCATCATTCAGGATGTGCATGATGTACACGGGGAGGGCTTCAAAGAGGAATAGCCCGGAATTCCGGGCAAGTGGTCAGGCGTATATTCATTGGATCAATGACAGCGAAGTTCGTTGCAGCATTTCAGTCTTAACTGGAGAAACCGGATCGATATTTACGGTAACCCACATAAGCAAGTGTCAGCAGGATCATCAGGCCGATTGCCAGTTCTGCTCGTCGCTCGCTTTCATATGGGATGAATGGAGCCAGCGCGGTAGCGTCTTTTTCACGTCCAAACAAGGCATTAAACGTCGGGTTTCCCTGCTCTAGTGCCCCTCTAATCGCTGAAGCATCCACATTTTGCTGATTTCCCAATCCTTTAACGTAAGAAATCCATGAATCTGCTCGAACAACCTCTGTTGTTTTACCGCTGATCAACGCCGCCGTCCGGATCGTCTCGTAATGATCCTCCAGCACTGTTGCTCCAGCAGCGAAACCTTTCATATTTCCTTTAGCAAACTGGCTATTTAAGCCGCTGATATCTTCTTTTAAAATTTTATAATACTGCTGCCATAAAGGCTGGCGCGGATGTGCAATCGCATCTGCCGCAAGTCGCAAATTGGCAGCGGCCTTCACCCATTCATCCGGCGATGCTTGCACGGATTGTGTAGCTTGCTGTACCTCAAGAATGCTGCCGGATAAAACATGAATGGCCTCCACAGACAGTGCAGCCTGTACCTGACCCGTGCTGAACCATCGGCTTACCTCCGCTACATCGGCGCGTGCTTTTTCAATATTCCCATCCATTACATCCCGGTACAACATCGCAGCCGCACGATCCAGTTCCTCTATTTCCTTTGCATTACTGGTGGACTTGGGCTGATCCCGCGCTTCCGCAATGCCCGGAGGGAAACAAACGGAAATCGACAAGACCATAGATAACACAACTCCCGAAACGACACGCAGCACACCACGAAACGCCTGACTCCAAACCATGGGACATCCCTCCTCACCTTACTGTATGGCAGGGTTACAGGGACTAGAACTTGGCTTTAGCGTGCTGCTATCTGCCAGGGCAGGTTATGCCCGTGACAAAATAGGAAACATCAGTTTATTTTCTGTACATATACTTTCATTATTAGATCTATAAAATAGTGTGGTATCTTCTTGATTCAGAAGAGAAATTTCGCAACCGTCCATCGGCTCTGGCGTAAAGCCGAAAACAATTTTCTTCGTTTCTTTTTCCATGACTACAGATAAAATCAATTCTATAGGAATATCCCCCGTTCCAAAAATATCGTAACAATTCATGATATTTTCTTCAAAATCCATAATGACAATCGTGTCATACAGAGGGATATAGAACACCTTATCTTTAAAAAAAGAGGTGCAATAGAACAAAATCAACCATTCACTGCTTTCCATAGAAAAATATGAATAAGGATTTAAAGAGGAACATTTTCTTTTCAATAGCTGTAAATCTGACGTCGCCTCCATGTTCAATTTTTTAACTGGAGCGTCCATGCTTTTAATTGGTGCTTTCCGGGTACATTGATACTCTTGTGCAGCAGCAAAACCAAATTTAGGATAAAACTCCTTCACATCATCATTCGCAAAAAGATACATTGCATCACAATTCCCATGCCAATCCTGTAGCACACGTCCTATCAAAAAGCGACTCAGCCCTTGATTCCTATAGTTAGGATCTGTCATTACGGTTCCAATTTGAATAAATTTCTTCTGTTCACCTGACAAACTAAAATCCATCAGACTCACAGATACATTAGCCACCACGCAATCCCCATCTAACAGTACATAAGGAATATATTTTTCATCCCAGAATCCTAATTGATGCCAAACTTCAAAATTCAGATCAAAACTTTGTTTTGCTAATTGGTTAAAGCTCTTTCTTATTTTAAGATCATCACGAATTCCCTTTTTTAATCTATATTCTTTTTTATTTATAACGATATCCATCAATAATTCTCCAATTCGTAAAAATTAAATCATAAAATTAATATTAGACTATTCCAATGATTTGGCCTTATTATGTGAGGAAGCCATTCGATCACGCACGTACATGGCAAGCCATGAGGCTGCGATACTGAAAAGGGTCAGCATATAGGTAAAAGTACGCACTTGTGGTACATCATCCGTTAGCGTCCTCGGAAGATACGGATATATGCCGAATGTATAATCGACCGTATCATTTAACAGTGTCCACAAAGCTGCTACGCACAGAGCCGTCCATTTGCAGGTGAAAAAACGAACGAACAGTAAGGATTCGACTGCCATTGCCGTATGAGATGCTACCAGCATCCAATCCTGCCATATCATATGCCCTCCCTGCGCGACACCCAAAAAAATAATAGCTGAGGCCCAAATGCCATATTTTACACTCGTAACCACAGCTAACGCCTCCATCAGCTGGCGAATGACCTTCAAGCCCTTCAGGCGCGGTGGATAAAGCAGGAAAAATACAGAAATCGTAAAAAACAGGCTGGCCGTCGGACTATCAGGCACAAATACAATCTGCCATATCGGGTGATAGCTTAGCGTATATTCTAATTGCCCTCCATACCATATGTACCCATACACGGTTCCGATCAGGTTACACCAGAACAGCAACCATAAAAAAGGCCGGCTCGTCAAGAACGACCGGCTCCATAAATAAGACAACAACACGTCCTCATCCTCCGTTCATACGATAGATGCCCCATACAGGCTCCATCCTACAAAGACTATATCATATAAAGGCGTATCAAAAAAACCTGGCCGCTGCTACGGTCAGGCTTGATGATTATGGTCTTGTATTGCCAATTAGTCTGTTACCCAAGGCCAGATCTCCTGAAACGGCTCAATTGATCGCTTTCAGTTCATCCGTAAGATGACGAAAAGCTACTTCATCTCCGGAGGCCAGCGCCTCATCAATATCCTTGTAGAGCTTTTCACTCCGGTGTTTACGTAATGCCTCGTCCAAAACCATTTCAGCAGACAGGCCCAACATTACTTCATAAGTAACCTTCATTTTATCCATAGGATGCACCTCCAACATGAGTTTAAGAGATCCTATATTCTTTTCCTTTCGCCACATAGCTGAGTGCCGTCCGTGACATCCGCTGCAAATCTGCGTCTGTCAATTCTCGCACCACTTTGGCAGGTGTACCGAGAGAAAGAGTATAGGGTGGTATTTTGGTATTTTCCGTAACGACCGACCCTGCTCCTATTAAAGCATATTCACCAAGCTCAGCTCCGTTGAGTACAATGGCCCCCATACCGATTAAAGTGCCTTTGCCTACCGTACAGCCATGGATAATCGCAGCATGTCCCACCGAAATATCATCCGCAAGCACCAGGGGCTGGTCCGTGTTCACATGTCCCACGACACCGTCCTGGATATTGCAGCGTTCACCGATGATGACAGGCGCCATATCCCCGCGCAGTACGGCATTGAACCAAACTGAGGAATCTTGGCCGATCGTTACCTTTCCGACAATTTTTGCTCCTTCTGCCACATAGACAGATGAATGGAGCTGTGGCATGTTCCCGTTATAGTGAATCAGCATCAACTTCACCCTCTCATTTTGGGTGAATTCTATCAACATGTATGCTGCTTGTCAATGGAGCCGCATACCCGGGTCGTTCCGCCCAATGCGGTACTCCCCTGCCAGCTTCAGCCCCCAGGCGGTCATCTGTACAGATGGCCCCGTCGAATGCTCACCCAGACGAAGCATACCCAAGTGGAGCATCATTCGTATAATTCTCTGATCAAAGACCGAACGGGGCGTATCATAATAAAACGGTCTGATCAGCGGGCCGATATGTACAAAAAGTGACTCCGAGGACGTCCAGGGCCTGGCACATTCTCCTATCCAGTAGACCAGAGAAAGTAGATTGGGAACGGCTCCTTTATACAATCTTAACCAAAACCTGAATAGCTGTATCATCTCATCCTCGATCGCGTGCTCCCTGCGTGCCTCCCCCTTTGCCGTCAGCACAACACGATCCCCCTTCTCCTCAATAAACCTGGAGTGACGGGCATAATCATATAGCAATGCCATTCGGTCGGGATAAAACTTAAAGGAGGAGCCATATCCAAAACGCCAGCCCCCTTTGCCCAAAAGCGGCTCCGCAATATGCAAATGCTCCATCAACTGCTGCTGATTGCGACGATACCATGCCCCCTCCGGGTTAAGCGGAACTTCATGCTGCTCCATGTACTGAAGGAAAAGTCGTAAATCCTCCGCCAAAAGATGTCCCTCATCCCGGTATGACGTTGGCTCACTTACCCGGATCATTCCGTTTTGCAAGTCTTGCACCATGACACGGCGGAAACGCTCCTTCATGTCCAACGGAATTTGATACAAATACCGCGTATTGTGCGTCGAACCGTTGAACAGCCAGCCACTGTTGCGTAAACGGGCCACAATGTCGCGCGGTCGCTCACCGGAATCCCCATCCTCCTCGGCAGATTGTTTAGCAATCGCAATCAATTCCTCCATACTGAAATAAGGCCGGTCATCGAATAGCAGTGCGTTCAAAAACCTTACCTCTGACAACTTCAGCTCCCTGACCTGCATCTCAAAAAAACTGCTGCTGCCGAGCTTTGTCAAAATGCCCTGGATCAGCTCATGTTTGGAATTGGGCTTACAGTCACATTCGTAATACACCGCGATTCTGTTCAAATGCACAATATCCGCAAATGTCAGCATATCCGCCAGATTCATCGTTCCATCGCCTCGTCACTGGACTGTCATCCGGAATTGATTCTTACCTGTTGTACCCACAGCTTTGACGGAATGTTCAGACTCTAAACCTCTTTTTTACAAAGCTATAATTAAAAAATAAAAAGACCACGGCTTCTACGCTGAGTAGAAATTCGTGGTCTTTCGTCAACCTTTTGAGTTACAATCGCTTTTTTCCTGTAAATGTCTGGTGCAATTATACAACAGCGGCGTCCAATCCGTATCCTCACGCTGGAGAACACTCAGTGACAGATTGCCAATTCGTTCCGTAAACTTTTCCTGATACAAAGCCTTATACAAATTAGCCAAAAAACCGCCATGAGAAACGACCAGCAGGTTCTTGTCCCGGTTTTCCGACCAAATGGCCTCCATAAAAGCCAATCCGCGGAGTTGAAGAGCTTCATCGCTCTCCTGTCCCAGATCCAGCAGATGCCAGTCGCTCCCCCACTTCTTCTCACGCTCGACCTGCGTCATGCCCTCGACCTGACCATAAGCACGTTCTCTCAGCCGATCGTCTGGCTCCAGCAAAGGAAGATGAAGAGCAGATGCAATAATCTCTCCCGTCTCCTTGGCTCTCGAAAGGCTGCTTGTAATAAGTCCATCCCAATGATAGGGCTCATCTTTTAAACGTTCTGCCAACAAGCGTGCCTGCTGGCGCCCTTCCTCATTCAACGGAATATCACTGTGGCCCTGGATTTTACCTACCGCATTCCAATCCGTTAATCCATGTCTGATCAAGCCAATAAGCATCGTGTTGTTTCCTCCGCTATTTAGTTATTCAGGCATTGTTATGAATCCGTATTGGACCCAGCTGTGCTGCTAATTTCTAACCCGTCTCGCACGATGAATCCAGCCCAGAGAAAATAAGGCAAGCGCAAGTGCCAACACAGACAGCAACATCCAATATTGCGGGTAAGTAGGAACAATGCTTGCAACCAGCGGGTCCATAATGCCACTATTCACATCTTTAATGTGGTATTGATATTGTGGAGATGTACTTGTAGTTTCTAGCAAGCCTGTCGGTAAAATACCCGTATCCATGACAGGTGCCGCTTGAGGAGGGTTTTCTTGAGAGGAGCTTCCATTCCAGTTCAAAAACAAAAAGCTACACAAAAATACCGCCAAAAATCCGGCGATCCACACGGACATATACTTACGAGATGCCGGGTTCACACGCGCACGCCGATGCTCGCCGGGAACAAGCCACGGTGACTCTTCATAAATCCGATCCATGACCCTGCGATTCATTGCTTCCGCCTGCTCATCTGTTATCTCAAAGGAAATATCGCGAATAGCGGATCCACTTTCTTTTGACAAATTCCACTCATTTTCTTTCGAACCATGCTCCCATCCGGCAGACGAGCTTTTGGCCCGTCTGTGCTCCGAGTCTTGTTTCGATACATTTTTGCCTGTAGCGAACAAATCCTCAGCGTCCCTGGATTTCATTGGCTGCTCATCCCTTCGTTTTCCTCATAGAGAGGCTCAAAAAAATAAGGCTCCAACTGCGTCTTCACACTGGTTCTGGCCCGGAAAAGCAACGATTTCACCGCACTGACCGTCTGCCCCAAAATCGTAGCAATCTCCTGATAGTCCAATTGCTCGTATTCGCGCAAAATCAGCGCAGACCGCTGCTTCTCTGGCAATCTGTTGATCGCTTCACGAACCATCTCTACCTTCTCGCCGCGAAGGACGGCCTGCTCTGGAATCACATCCAATGGAGCAACCGGCACATAACCGCTCTCCTCCAATGGAACCTGACCGCTACGATGCTTGCGAAGCTCGCTCAGCACCGTATTACGTGCAATCGTATATAACCATGTGGAGAACGATGCATCTACCTCGCGAAAAGAGTGAAGGCTCCGGTACGCTTTATAAAACGTCTCCGAGCATAAGTCCTCAGCAATCATTTCCAGGTTCGAACTTTTTAGCATATGATAAACAAAAGCTAAAATTTTACGTTGGTGCCGCCTCATTAATTCTGAATAAACCTCAACATTTCCTTGTTTGATTTCCTGAATCATCTGGGAATCTGTCATCATCCGAGTGAGACCCTCCTCGCCCATACATGTGCTGTTCTCCCATCCGATTCTGTCTATATATACCGAACAGGCCAAAAAAAGTTGCGCACTCTGCGCAAATGGATGAAACAGCATCATGGAACATTTGTTTTTTTCTTACCCTATGTAGTGCCAACAATAACGGTGCTATCCCAACATTTCTCAACATCCACAATGGACTTACCCATTGTACCACAAAATAGTCGTCAGTAAAAAAGTCCAAAATCCCCGTGATTTCCATCACGAGCTACATAACGCTAGCAACCGTTTACGATATGCGGCATTTCCAACCTATTTTAAGTTTTTCAAGATAAAGTCACATAACCTTGAATCTGTCCCTTTTGAATACGCTGGTAAGAATAATTACCCAAAAGAAAACGCTTTAAAAAATCATTGACAAAATGAAAACGTATACATATAATAAAAGTACAGTATGGTTTCTCTCCACTCCTATCCTACTCAGCTACTCCATAAGAGCAGCTACCACCCGGGGCTTTACCCGGGTGGTCTTTTTTTGCTTTCAAGAAAACATAAGCCGTGAAGGTTGTAAGGTTCCCGCCTCTTTGCATTCAGCCTTGAAACCTGAACTAAAAACTAAAAATCCCCTTGCTCCGATGCAAGGGGATTATTTGTCCTACTGGATTATAACTGTGCCAAATTAACAGCTTCAATAATGAAAGGAGTATTTGCAGATATTGGTCCTGCGCTTCCGGTATTGATGGTCAGAGCTGATGTTGAAACCGAAAATGTGCCTTGTTCTTGCAGCACGCCATTGATGTAAAAATTGTAATAACCATTCGGTACTGTCGGGAACGCAGTTGCCGCTGTACCTGTATCATCTACAAAACTAGTTGCGGGAGTGTTTAGTCCCGGCGAAATCGGAGTTGTCGTCGGCCAAGTGTAGAAAAATCTGCTTGAAGTAACAGCCGCACTAATAACAACATTGAAAATAGAAAGAGCCATATTACTTTCACCTCCTTCCTATAATTTCAGTAAATGCATGAAATTATAGAAAGGAAGTGCCATAGTCTACGGTAACAAATTAGTTGGCCGAATACTGCGCAACGAAGCCCACTGATTCTATAATTATAGGAGTACCAGATATAATCGTTTGCCCTGTAGGTTGGATGGTCAAATTTTGGGGGCTAATGTTATATAGCTCTCCTTCTTGTAAGACGGCATTAATAAATAAATTAGTGTATCCGCTTGCTCCAAAGCTGATGAGCTCGTTAGCGGATTCACCAGCATCGTTTACAAATTGATGAGCTTGAATAACTAGCTCGCTCTCCAATTTGATATTAGAGTCGGCTACCCAAAAAAACCGTTTCACTGTTGGTAAAATGGTGATTGGCGAGCGTAAAAGCTTTTTGTTTTCAGGAGATGCCGTTTTTGGAATTAGCATGCGAAATTTTAAGGGACGACGTTTATAATTGCGTTTAGAGTAATTAGCTGTACTCCATTTTTTAAGACACAAACGGAATATCCGTCTCTTACCGATTGCGATTTTTTTCTTCGAACGGAATGCCCGACAAGCAGACAATGAACCCAAACTTGTTTTTCTATATGGATGATGTCTATGTTTTCTTTTAGGATAATAGGCGACCTTAATGCTGTCACGGCTCAATTTAACTTTCGTTTTCAGATTAACCATGTGAATCGCCTCCTGTTTATAAATACTATGCTATTTATGAACAGGAGAATGGACTTATAACCAAACAAAACTTAGACAATGGTCTATTTTCACCCAAATTTAGGCCAATTCACCACCATATATTGTTCTGTGGAAGATGATCTATACACTAATTCGGTCAATTTAGGAATATATATTTTATTATGCAAAAGGCGAATGAAGATGTTCTCCATTCGCCTGCCAAATCATTTTTTTAAATTTCCAATAAAGGAGATGGTCATACCACCACTTTATAACTCATCGAATCCAGCAACGCCTTCGCCCGCTCCCAATCCTGCTCCTGACGGAAGGAAAGCCGCATAATACCGGGAACATCCTCCCGGCTTTCGATGATTTGCATATTGCTCAGGTTAATGCTGTTGTCCCCCAGCTCTGTTGCAATTCGACCGATAATCCCCGGGGTATCCGGTACATCAATATACAGATCAAACGTTGAGACGATGACACCTTTGCGGCGTTCCGGCAGCTCACTGCGGAAATGTCCCGCCGTCAAAAACTCGTCAGCAATTCCCTCTCCGTCTTGTATTCTCAGTAAATGGGTAAAACGCTCAATCTGCCCGTTCCACTCTTCCAGCAGACCTAGCAAAACATCACGATTGCTCAGCAAAATGTCCCGCCACACAATAGGATCACTGGAAGCAATTCGCGTAATATCGCGAAATCCGCCAGCAGCCAGCGTACGGTACAACGGATTTTCGTCATTGTGCTTGCGCACCTGATTCACCAGCGCCGCTGCAATAATATGCGGAAGATGGCTGATCGCCCCGACAATGTCATCGTGCATATCAGGTTGGACACGCACAACCTGAGCTCCTGTATATTTCAACAGACGCTCCAGCGAACTGTATGCTTCCTCAGGCACACCTTCTGCGGGGGAAAGTACATAGTAGGCATTCTCAAACAGTAACGCAGAAGCAGCCTTCACACCGGAACGCTCCGAGCCGGCCATCGGATGGCCACCAATAAAATAAGCATGACGCAAAGAGATTTCCGACGCTTTATTGGCAATCGACGATTTTGTACTGCCTACATCGGTAATAATACAACCCTCTTTAAGCGGCAACCTGCTTAACAGCTCCAGATAATGCTCCAGTAAGCCGACAGGTACGCATAAAAAAATAAAATCGGCATCCTCTGCCGCCTCTTCAACCGAAAGAGTCGCAGTGTCCACGACACCACGGCTCAACATCGGCTCCATGAGCTCGGGGAGATGAGCATGACCAACAACGGTAATGCCCGGCTTCCCTTTAAAACAAAGCGCAAGGGACCCACCGATCAGTCCCACGCCGAAAATGGCAATCTTCATCAATTATCAAATCCCATCTGCGGAAATTATAGACGCGCTTTCGCCGCTTCCGCCCCCAGGACCTGTTCCAGCGCACGGATAAACCACTCATTTTGCGGCTGTGATCCAACCGACACCCTAATGTATGTCGGATATTTGTGATGACCAGCGCGAATAATCACGCCTTTACGAAGCAGCTCCTGAAATACCTCACCCGACGGGCGACGTACATCCAGCATAATGAAATTACCATGTGCCGGAAAATATTCCAGTCCAAGGCGCTTTAATTCATTTTGCAAATAGGCTCTGCCCTCTGCGTTGCGGTCACGGCATTCCTGCACAAAATCCTGATCTTCCAACGCCGCAACCGCCGCAGCCTGTGCTACCCGCGAAGTATTGAACGGCTCACGAACCTGATTAATCAGGCGAATCGTTGCCACAGCTCCCATACCGTATCCGATGCGAAGCGATGCCAGACCGTAGATTTTGGAGAAAGTGCGCAATACAACCAGATTTTCATAGGCTGGCAATAAACGAATACCGTCTGGATAAGTGCTATCCGTCACAAACTCGAAATACGCCTCATCCAGCACAACCATAACATGCTTCGGCACCCGATCCAAAAATGCGATCAATTCTGCTTCAGGTACAATCGTGCCTGTCGGGTTGTTCGGATTACAGATCCAGATCATTTTCGTACGGTCGTTAATCTGAGACAACATGGCTTCCAGATCATGCACCCCGTCACGCAAAGGCACCTCAACAGCAACCGCTCCCTCAATTTCCACATTGCTCTTGTATACGGAGAAGGTCTGATCGGCCATGATACTTTCTTCTCCGGGAAGAAGAAAAGCGCGCGTAATCAACGCAATAATCTCGTCAGAGCCACAGCCATAAATAAACTGATCCTCTTTCAAGCCCGTATGTTTAGACAGCGCCTGTGTTAAAGCTACCGCGCTGCCGTCAGGATATACACTAATATTCGCAAATTCCTCCTGAATGGCCTGCAATACTTTAGGAGAGCTGCCATACGGATTTTCATTCGAGGCGAGCTTGATCACTTCATCAAGTCCCAGCTCACGCTTCACATCTTCAATCGGTTTACCGGGCTGATATACCGGCAAATGTACAATATGCGGTTTAGGTTGCATGCCCCTACCTCCTCTAATCCATTCAGAACTAAATTTGCTGCTTTCTATATTGATGCCAGCTACTGCTTTAATTGTGCCACAAAATTACGAATTTGCAAAAGTCCTTCTTCTCTGCGCGCAGAATCGTCCAGCAGCGGGATCGCTTCCTCCACCTGACGCACAATAGCACTTCCGACGACAACTCCATCACAGATGTCTGAAAAACGGGCTACCTGCTCCCTAGTAGAGATACCGAACCCAACCGCCACCGGAATATCCGTATGCCGCTTGACCTGCGTGATGAAGCCCTCTATACCCTCAAAAAAGGAAGCTCTTTCTCCGGTCACCCCAAGAGAGGATACACAGTATACAAATCCGCGTGATTGACGGACAATTCGTTCAATCCGTTGTTCAGAAGTTGGAGCCACCAACGGAATCAGATGTACACCAACCTCTGCCGCCCGTCCTCCCAGCTCTTCTGCTTCCTCAAGCGGAAGGTCGGGAATAATCAGGCCACTGATGCCATGCTCCTGCAAGCCTGCAAAGAAAGCATCCATGCCCATCTGCAACACAGGATTATAATATGTGAACAAAATAAAAGGCAGGCTTGATCCCGCCGCCCGGGCCAAAGAAGCCGTCTCCATACACGTGCGGATCGAGATCTGCCGTTTCAACGCACGCTCAGACGCACGCTGAATGACAGGTCCGTCAGCCAGCGGGTCCGAATATGGAACCCCCAGCTCTAATATATCGGCTCCAGCCAACTCCAGTTGCCGAATGATTTCTACCGTCGTGTCCACATCCGGATCGCCTACCGTCAGGAAAGGAATTAATGCTGTTTTGCCTTCATTTTTGAGACGTCCAAACACCTGATCAATTAAATTCATGACGGATTTCCTCCCAAATGCTTAATAATGGAGTCCACATCTTTGTCACCGCGACCCGACAAACAGATAACAATAATATCATCCGCCTTCAAGGTAGGTGCCAGTTTAACGACCTGTGCAACTGCATGTGCCGACTCCAACGCCGGAAGAATACCTTCCGTACGGCATAACAATTGGAGGGCATCCAGGGCTTCCTGATCGGAAATCGGAACATACTTGGCCCGCTCAATATCCTTCAAATACGAATGCTCCGGCCCAACCCCCGGATAGTCCAATCCCGCCGAGATGGAATGCGCTGGCTGTACCTGTCCGTATTCATCCTGAAGCAGATAACTCATAGAGCCTTGGAAGACACCTTGCGTTCCCTTGCTCATAGTTGCTGCATGAAATTCCGTTTCCACGCCTTTTCCAGCCGCCTCGACGCCAAGCAAAGCTACCTCGTGATCCTCGATAAAAGGATAGAACATACCGATGGCATTACTTCCTCCACCGATCGCCGCTACCACGACATCTGGAAGTCTGCCTTCTTTTTCGAGAATTTGACGGCGGGTTTCATCGCCAATGACACGCTGGAAGTTGCGCACCATCATTGGATACGGATGTGGTCCGACCGCCGAGCCCAAAATATAGAACGTATCATGGACATGGCTCACCCAATACCGCAAAGCTTCATTCCCTGCATCCTTGAGTGTACGTGTGCCCGATGTAACCGGAATGACCTCTGCACCCAATAGTTGCATACGGAATACATTTAGTTGCTGGCGTACGGTATCCTCTTCCCCCATAAACACCTTGCACTCCAGTCCGAGCAATGCCGCGACGGTCGCCGTCGCAACACCATGCTGGCCTGCGCCTGTTTCGGCAATGACCTTCTGCTTGCCCATACGCTTCGCCAGCAGTCCCTGCGCCAGCGCATTATTAATTTTGTGGGCTCCGGTATGGTTCAGATCTTCGCGTTTCAAGTAAATTTTAGCCTTGCCCAAATGCTGACTCAGACGCTCCGCATAATAGAGCGGCGTTTCCCGGCCCGAATAATCCTTTAGCAGTCCGTTCAGCTCTGCGTTAAAATCAGGATCATCCGCATACTTCCGGTAGGATTCCTCCAATTCAATCAGTGCGTTCATCAACGTTTCCGGTACAAAACGTCCGCCAAATGTTCCAAAACGTCCGTTATTATCAGGTAATTGTGTCATGCCTGCTTCACCCTTTCTACGAATGCTGTGATTTTTGCAATGTCCTTGACTCCATCCGTCTCTACACCGCTGGACACATCCAGCCCTTCGGGATGATACTCGGTAACCAGCTTTTCCGCATTATCGGCAGTCAGCCCGCCGGCTACAAACAAAGGAATTTCATTTTGTTGGGTCCAAGCTTGATAGGTAGGAATCCGATCCCACGCAAACGTTTTGCCGGAGCCGCCACCATATAGGGGATCATATGTATCCAGCAGTAAAGCGTCAATCGTTCCGGCATAGGCATCCAATTCGTCCGTCAGGCATTCTGTCTGACCCTTCACCGTCTGTCCTTTACTGTCCACAGACCATGCCTTGAATACCTGTACACCAAAATGCTCCCTGATCTCCCGGCAGCGCTGCGGACTCTCCTGCCCGTGCAGTTGAATGACATCCAATGGTGCTTTTTCCATGACATCATTTAACAGTGCGTCATCAGGGTTCACAAATACGCCCACGCTGCGCGGTCTGCTGCCTGGGGTCCATTCATCCAATACGCGAAGCAGCTCTCCAGCCTGTGCGCCGTCAATCCGGCGCTTGCTGTCGGCAAACACAAAACCTATATAATCGACCGGTAAGTTTACCATAGATTTTAGCACTTCAACGCTTTGAAGTCCACAAATTTTTATGCCCGTTTTGTTCATGCTTTAACCCCGTCCATCAAATCGGCTACAGCCTGTCCTACATCATCCTTGCGCATCAGATGCTCCCCTACCAGGATGCCGTGTGCGCCTACTGAATGTAAATACTTCACATCTTCGGGTCCGGCAATGCCGCTTTCGCTGATAAACGTAACTCCTTTAGGAATCAGTAAGATCAGCTCCTCTGTCGTCTGGAGGCGGGTCTCAAATGTCCGCAGATTTCGGTTGTTCACGCCAATCAAGGTAGCTGTCCCCAGATCCAGCACAGCTTTAAGCTCCTCACTGTCATGCACCTCTACCAATGCGTCCAGCCCCAGGTCCTTGGCAATTTGTAAAAACGACCCCAAAACACGTGGCTCCAGTATAGCCGCAATCAACAGCACTGCATCCGCTCCCAGCAGACGAGCTTCATAAATTTGCCGTTCATCAATGATAAAATCCTTGCGCAGCAACGGAATTTTTACCTGTTCACGAATTTGGTGCAAATATTCAGGACTCCCCTGAAAGTACGTCACATCCGTCAGGACAGAAATGCAATCAGCTCCAGCTCCCTCATATGCCCGTGCAATGTCCACCGGATGAAAATCCGGTCGGATCAACCCCTTGGAGGGGGAAGCCTTCTTCACTTCGGCAATCAGTCCGAGCGGACGATTACGGCGCAGAGCTATAGCATCCTCGAATCCTCTCGTCGCAGGTAAATCGGCAACCAATCGTTCGGCTTTACTGATTTGAAAATGCTCCTTAAGCTGCTCTACTTCCTGTCGCTTCGTCACTACAATTCGATCAAGATACATATTGATATTCCCCCGTTGCCTGTATTAATTGATCCAGCTTGGACAGCGCCAGCCCCGAGTCAATAGCTTCAGCCGCCCGCGCTACTCCATCTGTCAAGGTAGCTACTGCGCCCGATACATAGATGCACGCACCGGCATTCGCTAACACGACATCACGATAAGCTCCGCGCTCCCCGTTCAAAATCCGACCTATAATGTCGGCGTTAACCTGCGCGTCTCCACCCAGCACTTCATCGAGACGGTGCGTCTGCAAACCCAGATCCGACGGGTTAAGTTCAAACGTATGAACCTGACCATCCTTCAGCTCAGATACCCGTGTCGGTGCCGAAATGCTGATTTCATCCAATCCGTCCAGACTGCTGACGACCATGGCCCGCTTGGAACCGAGTCGATTCAGCACCTCAGCGATCACTTCCGTTTTTCCCGCATCATAAATGCCCAGCAACTGCCGATCCGCACCTGCTGGATTCGTCAAGGGACCGAGCATATTAAACACCGTTCGTACTCCAAGCTCCCGGCGTGGAGCGGCAGCATGCTTCATAGATGGATGATACAACTGCGCAAATAAAAAGCAGATGCCGATACGATCCAGACATGACCGCGCCTGATCACTCGTCAAATGGATATTGACCCCTAGGGCCTCCAGCACATCGGCGCTCCCGGCACGTCCGCTTGCAGAGCGATTGCCATGCTTCGCTACCCGTACAGATACCGAAGCCGCAATAATAGCGGATATCGTGGAAATATTAAACTTGTGAATACCCGAACCCCCGGTTCCGCATGTGTCCAGCAAATGGGTATCACCTTCTCCGGTTTGCACCGGACTGGCATAGCTGCGCATAGCTTCGGCAAATCCGGTGATTTCCTCCACTGTCTCCCCCTTGATGCGCAGAGCCGTCAGCAGCCCGCCAATTTGCGCCTGCGTGGCACTCCCACTCATAATCTGTTCCATCACGCCGCGGGCCTCCGTACGTGAAAGATGCTGTCCCTCAATGACCCGGCTTAACCCCACTTGCATAATGTCATGTCGTTCCATCGTCGTCTCCTCCTCAAAATCAGATTTTTGTATGTTACGGAGTGTACAAATAATCCTGGTTGATGACGCTGTTGTAGGGCTGTACCGTCGCCGGGAACATCGCTTCAGCCGTGCGGATCGCTTTCAGCATCGCCTTGGCCTTGTTCACCGTTTCCTGATACTCGCTTTCTGGAACCGAGTCCCACACAATCCCTGCACCCGCCTGAACATAGGCCCGGTTCTTTTTAAACACAATCGTACGAATCGTGATGCAAGCATCCATATTGCCCGAGAAGCCTAAATATCCGATGGCTCCTGCATACGGCCCACGCGCTTCCCGCTCCAGCTCGGCAATAATCTCCATCGCCCGCAGCTTCGGAGCCCCTGATACCGTGCCCGCTGGCAAGCAGGACAGGAAAGCATCGAAGAAATCTTTATCCTCCCGTAGCTCCCCCGATACATTGGAAACAATGTGCATCACGTGGGAATAGCGTTCAATTTCCATAAACGTATCGCATTTGACCGTACCAAACTGAGATACACGTCCCAGATCATTTCTTCCCAAATCGACCAGCATCAGATGCTCGGCACGTTCTTTTTCATCCTTCAGCAGTTCTTCAGCGAGCGCTATATCTTCTGCTTCCGTCACGCCACGCGGCCTCGTTCCGGCAATAGGACGGGTTTCCACCCGACCGTTTTCCACCTTGACGAGTGCCTCCGGCGAAGTGCCTACGATGATCTCGTCATCCATTTTCAAATAATACATATAAGGAGACGGGTTCATCGTGCGCAACACGCGGTATACCTGTAAAGGAGAGGCATCTGTGTCAATGTGAAAGCGCTGGGACAGCACGACCTGAAAAATATCACCTGAGCGAATATATTCCTTCGCCTGCTCCACGTTTGAAATAAACTGCTCCTTCGTTACATTCGACTGAATCTCACCCAACTCCACATCGTCAGGAATAGAGGCTGCTCCCATCGTCTCTGGCGGTGTCTGCTTACGCAGGTACTGCGCCGTTGCTTCCAGCTTCCGTTCCACCTCGGCATAAGCAGCGCGGATGTCCTCATCGCGGAAGCCTTCGCCTACATGAACATTGCCGACCAGCAAAATTTGCTGTTTCACATGATCAAAGACAATAACTTGATCGCAGAACATAAAACGAATATCATCCATATTCAAATCATCTACTGAATGCTCTGGCAGTTTTTCATAGTATTGCAGCAGATCATATCCAAAAAATCCGATAGCCCCGCCTGTAAATGGAGGCATTTCTTTCAGCTTCGGGCTACGGTACTTGCGAAGCAACGCCTTGAGCTCTTCAAGCGGCTTGTCGTTTAATATTTGTCGCTTACCATGCTGCTCCAGGATCAAACGGCCTTTTTTGCCGGAAACCATCAGGAACGGGTCCGTCCCGATGAATGAATGTCGCGCCCACTGCTCGCCTCCTTCTACACTCTCCAGCAGAAAGGCCCGGTCCCGCTCAGCGTACCGACGGAAAATCCGGATCGGCGTCTCCATATCGGCCAGCACTTTTTTGTACACAGGAATCAGGTTAAATTCATTCGCCATTGTTATCACTTGCTCCACATGCGGCGTTAACATGAGATCACTTCCTTTCCAAATTGGCGCAGAACCCAAAGGAGAGAATATAAAAAAGCCTCCACCCGGAAGGTAGAGGCTGTCAGTTATTGAAATTATAAGAATGCTACCATATACAAAATGACTACAGCAAATATACAAAGTATACACTCATCCCTTTGTATAACCTGGGTTACTTCAAATAAGCACTTCCCCCAGAAACATTCTCCGTGGACAAAGGCTTACCCGCTACCGCTGGTCTCTGTAATCTTCATATGGAATTGGCTCAACTGCACTCTTCTCATCTCAACTGGCTCTGGCTAACTCTACTCAACTCTGCTACACACACTATATCTCATACGATGTTACTTTGGCAACCATCAACTTTAAAAACAGGCGATTACTTTCCTTGGGAAGCCAAATCCGGTCTTAGCGCCTGCGCTCCGTTCAAATAAACATGTTTGATTTCCCGCTGTGTTTTAACGGTATTCACCTGTACCATCAAACGGATGCATTTTGGCAAGCTGCCCTCTACGGGAATTTCCAACGAACACATAAGCGGAACCATATCCCAGCCGTCAAGCTGGCGGATCGCCTTTGCCGGGAAAGTAGCATTCAGATCATGGGTCACTGTAATCCATACGTTGCTAATATCCTCCGGCTGCACTTCATTGTAGGACACAATTTCCGCTAACAGTAGGCATGTGGCTTCCAAAATTTCGTTTTCTTCATTGTTCGCTACGGTCGTCGCCCCACGAATTCCACGATTGTACATCGTTACGCCTCCTCTTTTAGCTGTTCAATTACTTGTCGGATGTAAGAGACGGAAATATCCTTCACTACCTCCACACGCCCGATGCTGCGTGGGACGACAAAAGTAATACTGCCTTCCTTAAACTTTTTGTCATGCATCATCGCATCCAGCAGACGATCCGTTTCGAGATGAGCGGGAAGAGAAGTTGGTAGACGAAGCGAAGCCAGCATATCCCTCGTTTCTGTTACCAAAGAAGGATCTGCCCCCAGCTTCGCACCCAGAAGTGCAGAGCCAACCATACCAATAGAAATCGCTTCCCCGTGTAAAAACTCACCATACCCCGCAATCGCCTCTATCGCATGACCAATAGTGTGACCGAGGTTTAGAATAGCACGTAAATCGTTTTCACGTTCATCGCGCGACACCACTTCGGCTTTCACGGAGCATCCCTTTTCCAGACCGTACTCCAGAGCTGCCGCATCCAAAGCCAGCAAGTCAGGCGCATGATCGCGGCACCAGTGGGCAAAATCAGCATCCCAGATCAAGCCATGCTTGATCATTTCAGCAAGCCCGGCGGATACCTCTCGCGGAGGTAATGTAGACAACGTATCCACGTCATACAATACCAATTCCGGCTGATGGAAAGCTCCAATCATATTTTTAGCCAAAGGATGATTGATGCCGACCTTGCCGCCCACGCTACTGTCATGCGCAAGGATTGTAGTTGGAATCTGTACGAACTTGACGCCTCTCATAAAAGAAGCCGCCACAAATCCTGCCAGATCGCCCACTACACCACCACCAAGTGCGATAACAGCTGAATTGCGGTCCAAACCGCCCTCGATAGCTGCTGTAATCACCTGCTCATACACAGCAAGCGATTTGGACTTTTCACCCGGTTTGACGACGTTGGAAACCGTCTTGTACCCTGCTGCCTGAAGGTTGCTCTCCAGTGTCGCTAAATAGAATCGCGCTGTGTGTTCGTCAGAAACAATCAACAGCGGACTTTTTTGTGCAATTCCTCGTTCGCTCAACAACTCTCCTGCCCGATGTAACAGTCCACGTCCGATATGAATGGGATAGGAACGTTCCCCAAGCTGTACCGTCAGCGTACTCATCTTAGTACCGTCCCAGTTGTTCTTCATAGGATGTAATGTTCGCACGGATTTCTTCAATGGAATCCCCGCCGAATTTTTCAAGCAAAGCCTTGGCAATCTCCCATGCTACAACATGCTCCATAACCACACTTGCCGCTGGTACGGCACATGCATCCGAACGCTCAACCTGAGCGGTGAACGCTTCCTTCGTATCAATATCGACGCTTTGCAGCGGCTTGTACAGCGTCGGGATCGGCTTCATCACGCCGCGAACCACGACAGGCATTCCGTTGGTCATGCCACCCTCAAAACCGCCCAAACGATTGGTACGGCGGTGATATCCACGTTCGTCATCATGCAAAATCTCATCATGCACCTGCGAACCACGCAGTTCTCCAGCTTCAAAGCCAATACCGATTTCCACGCCTTTGAACGCATTAATGGACATGACTCCTTGGGCAATGCGTGCATCCAGCTTCCGATCATACTGAACATGACTGCCCAGACCGATTGGAACACCTTCCACAATACATTCCACTACGCCACCAACGGAATCGCCTTCTTGCTTGATTTGATCAATGTAGGCTTCCATTTTCTTTTCGGTTTCCGGATCGGTTACTCTCACTGAAGAAGCTTCTGTCACGGCAATCAGCTCGTCAATCGGCAATTCGCGGTGAGGTGCCTCGATTTCTCCAATGCGGATAACCTGACCAGCGACCTTGATTCCAAACTCTTCCAGCAATTGACGGGCCAAACCGCCGCAGGCAACACGAATTGCCGTCTCACGGGCACTGGAACGTTCCAGCACGTTGCGCAGATCCTTCAGATTGTATTTCAATCCGCCGTTCAAATCTGCATGACCCGGACGCGGACGGTGAACCCGGCGCTTTTCCTCGTCACTGCCTTCGATGGGCTCAATATTCATAATGTTCTGCCAATGCTTCCAATCGTTGTTTTCCACAATCAGAGCAATCGGTGCACCTGTGGTATACCCGTGACGAACGCCTCCGGCAATGTTGGCCGTATCCTTTTCAATCTGCATACGCCGACCCCGTCCATACCCCTTCTGACGACGGTGTAGCTGAAAATTCAATTCTTCAAAATCCAATTTTAAATTGCTCGGCATGCCCTCTACAATCGCAGTAAGCTGGGGACCATGCGTTTCCCCCGCGGTTAAGTAACGTAAACTCATGACGCGTTCCCCCTTTAAACTGTTAAACTGTGCATCGCTAAAATCTTTAACTGTGCTTCATTATAGTATACGCACCTTTCTTTGACAAGAAAAGCCACGAGAGTGCAGATAAACAAAAAAACACGCCCTTTGGTCAAAGCCAAAGGACGTGCGCTTCTGATAAGACAACAGCCAACGTACTCGTTGTTAGGCACAGCTAGCTACAAAACAATGGACTATATGTCCAGGCTTATGCTTTTTTACGATAAAAAAAGGTTTCCGTTGATTCCAGACCATATTGGTTTGGAGAAAAAATTTGCTCTGTACTGCCGACAAACAGCACACCGCCGGGACGAAGACTGGCAGCAAACTTCTGGTACAGCTTATGCTTGGCCTCTTCCGTAAAATAAATCATGACATTACGGCAGATAATGAGATCGTAGCCGTCCTCAAACCGATCCAGAAGTAAATTTTGCTTTTGAAATTTCACAGCCTGCTTCAAACGGTCGTCAATTCGATACATCGCACCATCCGGCTTGAAATACTTACTAGCTACCTGTTCAGGCACATCCTTGAGCGAACGCTCCAAATATCTGCCTTCCTTGGCTTTAGCCAGTGCGCCGTCATCAATGTCAGAGGCCGTAATGGAGCAATTCCCCAAAATTCCCTTGCCGTCCAGTACCATAGCCAAGCTGTACGGCTCCTCGCCAGTCGAGCAGGCCGCACTCCACAGCTTGAGCTTCTGCTTACCTGCAAGCAGCTGTGGCAAAATCGTATCCCGCAGTACTTCCCACCGATTGGGATTACGCCAAAACTCTGAAACATTGATCGTCATCCGATCCAGAAATTCATAGAACAGGGGCTTTTCTTTCATCATGGCATCATAAAAAGAAACAAAACTGGGAAACCCGTTTTTGTTGCGAAGCGTCGTTAACCGCCTTTTCATCTGTGCTTCCTTGTATTGTGCAAGATCAATACCTGTGCTGTCCTTGATTTTGCGGATAAACGCTGTGTAATCGGGGTCCGTCTGACCCAGTTCCATATCCGTCATGCTACCATCCTTCTTCATTCGAAATTAAACTTACACCCAGGTCGCCACACTTTTTTCATACCGAACGGTTTCCTCCGGCGTGAAAAAATTCGCAATCTCGCGCTCCGCGCTCTCCGGTGAATCTGAACCGTGAATGAGGTTAAACGGTGTATGTGCAGCAAAGTCTCCCCGGATTGTGCCCGGAAGAGCCTCTGTCACTTGTGTTTTACCAATCAGCAGGCGGGACAGGGTAACGATGTTATCCCCTTCCCAAACCATGGCGAATACAGGGCCAGAAGTGATAAAGCCTACAAGCTCTTCAAAAAAGGGCTTGCCCACATGCTCCGCATAATGCCGTTCCGCCTGTTCTCTAGATACCTGCACAAGTTTACCAGCCGTCATTTTGAAGCCTTTGTCTTCCAGACGACTAATAATACGTCCAATTAGTCCGCGTTGTACTCCATCCGGTTTAACCATCAAAAACGTACGATCCATCGACTCACTCCCAATCCAATCTAATGTATTTATACAGTACTAATCTGTATTATAACAGAAAGCTTGGAAACGGTTAAAGTATTTTGTCACAGCAGTTCCAAAACACAACTTTAGTAGGAGCGGCGGGTAACAAAATGAGCAATATCGCGCAGCGTCTTTTTCGTTTTGACATCTGGCAGTAAGTCCAGCGCGTGTAGCGCTTTTTTTATATATCGGTCGGCGAGAATTTCTGCTTTAGCGATTCCTTCACTTTTTTTAATCATATCCACCGCTTTGCGAGCATCTCCCTGCCCGTCCCCAGCCTGAATACGACCGATTTCAGCCAATAGATCGTCACGCAGCTCAGGCTGTCCTAGCGCATAAATAACCGGAAGCGTAATATTCCCCTGCCTCATATCACTGCCCGGCGGCTTGCCAATCTTTTTTTCCGTGCCACACAGATCGAGCAAATCATCCTGAATTTGAAAAGCCATACCTACATTATAGCCATAGGTATACAAGAGAGAATTTACTCTTTCCCTCGCACCCGCAGCCATAGCTCCCAATTGGCAGCTGACCGCAATCAACAATGCCGTTTTGCGACGTATGCGAAGCAAGTAATTACGTACACTCTGATCCACATTAAAAAAATCGCGGATTTGTTCCATTTCACCGATGGACATTTGCACCAGCGCCTTGGACAGCACCCGATGAATGTCCGGATTCGGCAGGCCCGCGACTATCGAAAGCGCACGCGCGTATATGTAGTCTCCGGTGTACATGGCCACCCGATTGTCCCATTTGGACTTCACAGTTGGCTGGCCGCGCCTCATCTCCGCATCGTCAATCACATCATCGTGAACAAGGGAAGCAGAATGAATCAGTTCCAGCGGTACCGCTATGCGTTTGAGCTTGTCCAGATCGTATTCCCCAAACTTGCCTCCCAGCAGTACAAATACCGGCCGCAAACGCTTGCCTCCCGCTTTGAGCAGATGAAGCGACGTATCATTAATCAACGGCTCTGTGCTGTCGATGCTGCGGTACAGCTCTTCTTCTATGAAGTTCATATCCTTCTTTAATAAACCGAACAAATCCAATCGTTTCATTCTTTCACCCGTGTCAGCGTATTGTCACTCCAGAGAAGCGGCTTCACTCGTCGGTCAAGCAGCCCCAGTTCATGCGCATACTGAAAATAAAGCTCTAAACCCTTTTGTTCCTTCTCTCCGAAATCATAACACAGATTAGTAAAGTAGCGCTCCCAATAATCCCGCAGGCCTCCAATTTCCTTGCAGGCTTCAGAAATAACAGACGTCAGATCAGACAGGCTGCGCTGCTTGCTTGCACGAAATGCATTCGCTACTTCAGTCACCGCATCAGGATTCTGTGTAGCAAAAACACGGCGTACTGCCCATACGGCAAAGGTCATACTGTACCCCGTCCAGCGTTTCCACTCTTCTCCGAGGTCCGTAACGTACAGACCATCACGCCGCCAAGATGCCTTGATCGCGTGATCTCCAATCAACAGCCCCGCATCCGCCTGCTCCAGCATCAAATCCAAATCCGGCTCGCAGTCGAAATAGGAAGGTTGGCCTTCCCATGCCTTCTGCATCAAAATTTTCAACAAATTCACGGATGTAGCAGACGTATTCGTCAACGCAATTGTTCCGTTTTTAATCTCATCCAGCGGCTTGCGTGAGAACAGCAAAATGGATTGCACAGGACCGTCTGCGCTGACAGACAGATCCGGCAACAGCAGCATATCCTCGGCACCGGATGCATAAGCAAAGGAGGACATCGCGCTGATATCCAGATTTCCTTTCAGCATACTGCGGTTCAATTCAGCCGGGACTCTAGAAACCAGCTCCGCCGGATGGAGGAGGTGTGAAGGATTAAAATAATGAAAAATGGGCCAAGCATTTGTATATTTAATTTTTCCGATTGTGATTGTCTTGGTGTCCGGTGTCGGCATCGGAATCCCCCCATCTCGTAAACAGTTGATGTTCGATACGCAAGCTGTCCAATACTTTGCCTACGAGGAACAGTACGATATCATCCAGCGTCTTCGGATGAAAGTAAAAAGCCGGCATAGCAGGAATCATTTTGACCCCGAGCCTTGCAAGCTTAAGCATATTTTCCAAATGAATAGCATGCAGCGGCGTCTCACGCGGCACTAGAATTAGTGGACGGCCTTCCTTCAACATCACGTCTGCTGCACGCGCCATGAGATTATCGGACGAGCCATGCGCCACTGCAGACAATGTTCCCATCGAGCAGGGCATGATAACCATCGCGTCCACCAAATAAGAGCCACTCGCAATCGAAGCGCCAATATCCGTGAACGGATGGTATACAAGAGAACCGGGACGGCCTCCGAATTTGTCATTCAGAGCCCCTTCCCGGTCAGTCACGTTCCAGCCTGATTCCTCTTTGAGTACCCGCCAGCCAGCATTGGAAACAATCAGGTGAACTGTGTATTGCAAATCCAGCAGTATCTCTACCAGCCGTATCCCATAAATGCTTCCGCTCGCGCCTGTAATGCCAATAACGATTCGTTTGCCTTGATGGTTGCTCACCTGATTATGATTCATAAGTATTGACGCACCACCAAATCAACCAGTGTAAAAGCAAATACGACAATGCTAAGCACACTGTTCATCGTAAAGAACGCTGTCTGCAAACGACTCAGGTCCTTCGGAGTTACGATATAATGCTGATAAAATAACATCATATAAGAAATAATCATGCCCGCCAGATACCACCAGCTTAAATCAGCAATAAAGAACATCACAATAAACCCGATCGCCGTAATCACATGAAATGCACGAGCAATTTTAAGCGCACCTGCTATACCAAAACGGGCAGGAATGGAGTAAACCCCCTCGTTCTGGTCAAAATCAATATCCTGACAAGCATAAATAATATCAAAGCCAGCCGTCCAGAATGCAACAGTGAGATAAAAAACAATAGCCGTCATATCTATTTGCCCAGTCACAGCTACCCAGCTACCCAGTGGCGCCAAGCCAATCGTCAAGCCAAGCACAATATGGCAGAGCCAGGTGAAACGTTTGGTATAGGAATAAAAAACAAGCATAAAAAAGGCCAGTGGAAACAGCTTGAACGCCAGTGCACTTAAATTGAACGATGCCCAAAATAGTAGCGCCAAGCTAACAATAATAAAAAGAACCACTTCGCTGGACTTGAGCAGCCCCGCCGGGATGGCACGTCCTGCCGTACGCGGATTTTTCCCATCAATAACACGGTCGATCATACGATTGAAACCGAAAGCCGCGCTACGTGCGCCGACCATAGCCAGCAAGATCCATCCGATCTGTGACCACGAAGGAAGCGTGCCTGTCACGACAACTGACCCCAATACAGCCCCCATAAATGCAAATGGGAGCGCAAATAACGTATGTTCAATTTTAATCATTTCCAAAAAAATAGCAATTTTCTTAAACATGCTGACTCTCCTTGATTCCAATATGCAATGCCGCAATGCCTCCAGTGAGAGAATGAGCCTGTACATCCTTTAATCCGACTTCACGGAAGATGCCAGCCAGCTCATCCCTTCCCGGAAAAAGCGCCAACGAATCAGGGAGCCATTTGTATTGCTCATAACGTTTGGCGAACAATTTGCCGAGCATGGGCAAGATGTGTTTAAAGTATGCATAGTAAATTCCCTTGAACGGCTGCCATGTAGGCTTGGATAGTTCCAGACATACGACCTGCCCGCCAGGTTTGACGACACGCTGCATTTCCTGTAATACGCGGCGCAAATCAGGCACATTACGCAGACCAAAGCCAATCGTTGCGTAGTCAAAAGAATTGTCTTCAAAAGGCAGCTCCATCGCGTTGCCCTGAACAAGCTTGATCTGCTTTTCACGGGCTTCTGATGTAATCTTGCGCTCGCCTACATTCAGCATGTTCTGGCTAAAATCCAGTCCTACGATGTGACCACTTTCACTTGCACGCGCCATCGCGAGCGTCCAGTCACACGTACCACAGCAAAGGTCGATTGCCGTATCCCCGTGGTGCATGTTCATTTTTTTCATCGTAAATTTACGCCAAGCCTTATGTCTGCGAAAGCTCAGTATATCGTTCATCAAATCGTATTTACCCGCGATGCTTTCAAACACGCCATGAACGAATTGCTCTTTCGGCTTGGTGTCGCTTGATCCCATGACGTTCACCTAACCTTCCCTCACAACCGGGTGTGGACTATTCAGCAGCTTCAGGAAAGGCTCCAGCATGCGTTCGAATTCCTCGATCCCCGTATTTTGATCATCTGACAGGATCTGCCGGATGTGTGTAACAGTCGTCTGGAGTTTGTTCAGTATCGCGTCCTCGGCTTTGTACTTCAGAACAAGCTTGTACCATACATCAGTGTCTGAACCACTCTCAGACAGCAGTTCCCGTTCGTTCTGGTCAGCATTACTATAAACATGCCAGAACATATATCCGAAACGGGACTTGTCCGATTCTGTACGCTTGTGCCATTCCTCTGCCAGCGTATCACAGAGGGCAAATTCGTTGAGAAGCGGCTCCCAGACTTCCCGATCCTGCTCTGCCACAAGGGAAGTAAAGGATAGAAAAAGCTCCTTTTTAAAACGAACCACCTGAGTTAAATACTGTGCCGCATTCAGACGGAGATGCTTCATCTCCCAATACAGGCTCATTTTACCAGCGTTTACTTCACATACAGCATCACTCAGCTTCGAAATGGTCGTGATGTGGCCTGCCAGTGCAAGCAGCTGATAAAAGCGGCTGCTAAAATAGTCCCCGGCCAACACTTTCAACTGTCTGGAACGCATTTCCTCCGGACTTCGTATACCGGATAAAGTATCAATCATATCATGCGTATCCAGCCCCATCTGCAAAAGCGAGGTGACCAATGCGTATAGCTCTTCCTCGCTGGCATGTAGCTCCTGCGCATTCCGGTTCAAAAACATAAACAACAGGCGGGTACGACTGTCAGGAAAAGCCGGCATTTCCGTATGTTGTTGAATCATGTCGTATTCCACATATTTCCTTGCTAATTGGGGTACGCGATACGGTTTCATCCTAAGCCTCCGAGCCATGACTTTCTGGTGTACTCAAATAATTGCAATGCCTTATATTATATCACAATTTAAAATGATTCGCGACTAAAGTACTGTAGGTCCAACGACAGAAACATCTAATCTGTATATACACCGTTAAACCTGCTTTGCCACATTGGAGTTACCGTAATACGGAAGCGGGCTTTCAGTTCCTCCGGCAAGTCCGCACCTTCCCGGCTTCTCAGCTGATCCAGTGCTTCAATCGTCCATTCGTTCCGGCGTATATCGGATGCCAGCAGAAGACGCCGTTCTCCTGACCATTCGTCCTGCGTCACTACCCGAAGCAGTAATTGCCGTACGTTCGTTGTTCCATAAAAACTAAAGGCGGCAATCTCCGCCATATTTTGATAGATTTCAAGCGGGGCGGTTTCTTCCTTGGAAAGCTTTACATCCAGAGTCAGGACTGAATGTTCCCAGCTTACGCTGGCAATTGGTGTCGTCAAAGAAAGCTCCTTCAGCGTATCCACCAGATTGTCATCGGTCAGCAGCACCCGCTGCTGCGACGATATCGTCGCCTGTGTCTCACGAACAGCTGCGGTTCCCGAATCCAGCGCCTGTAAGGATGGTAGCAGTACAGCAGCAGCGGTGGTTATGAGAATCGAGCCGCATAGCACAATCCAAGGTTTCATCAGAGCCTCCCCTGACCCCTACCCTGTTATGGGTTTGCTACGGTAAAGGTCCTCACTCTCATTGTACAACAAAAAAAAGCAGGCTATGCCTGCATTTTAATCCTCTGTATCCACGACCCCGTGCTTGGTCATCACAACGGCCTTGCCGCGAATTTTAATAGCAGAGGTATGATCGGTAAATTGGACGATCAGCACCTCACCCTTGTCCAATTTTTCTGAATGATGCAGGCGTGTATCCTGGCCTCTTGTTAAACCAAAAACCTGACATCCGTTGCTTTTTGCTTTAATCACAACGTACTCATTACTACCCGTCACGTTATCTTCCATATCCATTTCCCCCCTGAGAGCCGAAGCTATACTTTTTATGATGGAGATTCGAGCTTGTTTTGTCAACCATATGCTTCGGCGCTAACTGCAACAATTGCCGCGTCCCGAGCCATACTATCTATGCAGCCCCATCTGCTAACGAAAGGAGCGAATTGGATGAAAAACTATCGTCCCGCTAATCTGAGTCCTGCCCAAGTAGAGCGGCTTCAGCAGCTGGAGCATGAATTTGCCGAGCTGACGGGTGAACCATTGGTGCTGATCGCCTATGCCTCACGGGATGACAGAAGCGCTTCCCCTTCTTCGTCCCGCATCGCATCTGCTACGGAATAACAGGACAAAAAGAAAAGGCCGTGAATCAAATTCACGGTCTTTCCAGCGCAATGGGAATATGTAAGAAATCTTATTTAATTCCGTCCTTGAGCGCTTTACCCGGTTTAAATGCCGGAATTTTGCTCGCAGGGATTTCGATTTCTTCTCCTGTTTGCGGGTTACGTCCTTTACGTGCAGAACGTTCACGAACCTCAAAGTTCCCGAAACCTACCAGTTGCACCTTGTCTCCGTTTTGCAGCGCTCCGGAGATCGCTTCGAATACAGCGTCAACGGCTTTAGTTACGTCCTTTTTGGACAATTCAGTGCTTTCGGAAACCTGATTGATCAAATCCGTTTTATTCATAATATTCACCTCCCAATTCAAGTGTAGTCCAGCATTAAGGTTATCGGCGTTGTAGAACCGATATAAAGTCGCCTGTATAAAATAACCCGGGCGGCATATGCCTTCCATAATGTTATCATCTGTTTCCGTTTCGCCGTTAAATATACATAGAATATACCTAACCTCCGCAATATAGAGACAATATCGCCGAAACTGGCGTTTTATGGCACCCTTCTTGCGTGGAACAAGGTTTATAGTAATACAGTCCACAGACAATTTCAAGTACGGCGACGGTTTAGCACATAAAAAGTGATGGCCAGCGCGAGCACCAGCACAACTCCCTTGACGATATCATGAGCAAAATACTGCACGTTCATCATCGTCAGACCGTTCACCAATACCCCGATCAAAACCGCACCGATAAACGTGCCAATGACATTCGGTTTACCCGCTCCAAAGACCGAAAAGCCGACAAAAACCGCAGCTACCGCTTCCATCAGCAAGGGAGATCCTGCATCAATTTGGCCCGATCCTACTCGCGAAGCATACAAAATACCAGCAATGGCCGCAAATACGCCTGAAGCGACATAGGCCAGTGTGCGGACTTTTTTTACCCGTATGCCTGACAGACGAGCTGCTTCCTCATTTCCTCCGGTCACATACATTTGACGCCCATGCTTGGTGTAGGTTAAGAAAATATGCACTGCCGCTACCGCTAGCAGCAGCAAAATAACCGAAATCGGGATACCCAGCCATTTGCCTTGTCCCAAAATAAGAAAAGCAGGAGATATCTCTCCTGGCGCCTTGCTGCCATCAGGAAACTGCATATGATTATAGATGGTGTAGCCTTGAGCGTACGTTTTATGAATCCCGCTTACAATATACATCATCGCAAGGGTTGCCAGCAAATCGGGAATACGAAGCTTAACGATCAACAATGAGTTAAATAGTCCCACCACCGCACCGACAACCAAAGATACAATAATGACCACCGCAACAGGCTGTTCATACCAGACCATCAACGAAGCTGAAACAATAGTGGTCAGAGACACCGTAGCTCCCACCGAAAGATCAAAACCGTCCACGATGAGAGACAACGTCACACCAATTGCGACGAAAGTCACAATCGCAATTGAGCCAAGAATATCCATCAAATTATCATACGTCCAGAAATAGGGCAATGTGGCTGAAAAAAACGCCAGCACACCCATAATTACGACTACAGCCCCATAACGAAAGGAGACGTTTAACCATTTTTCCTTCATGAATGCACCTCTTCACCGCCGCTGGCATACAACAGAAGCTGTTCCTGCTCCACTTCGCCCCGCGTAAATTCCTTTATTATTTTTCCGTCATACATCACCGCAATCCGATCACCAATACCGATGCCCTCAGCAAATTCACAAGTTAGATAGATGACCGCTTTTCCCTGGGCCGCCAATTCACCAATGATACGGAAAATATCACTTTTCGCCCCGATATCCACACCCTTGGTCGGCTCGTCAAAAACAAACACATCTGCCCCGGAATGCAGCCATTTTCCTATCGCAACCTTTTGCTGATTCCCGCCACTCAAATATTTAACATTCTGGCGCAGAGATGGCGTCTTAATGCCCAGGGAAGCAACGACTTCGTTACCGTTCGTACGTTCTTTGCGACGACTGATAAAACCAAGTACACTCAACTTGCCCAATAGCGGAAGACTAAGGTTTCGTTCTACCGTCTCTTCGATGAATACACCCTGCTTGCGCCGTTCCTCAGGTATGGACACAATCCCCTGAACTATCGCGTCCGCAGGCTCTCTCAGACGAATAGAGCGACCTTTGAAGACCAGTTCCCCCTTATCGGGCTTATCGGCGCCTGTAAGAAGCCGGGACAGCTCCGTTTTGCCCGCACCGACCAAACCTACGATAGACAAGATTTCCCCGCGTCTGACCTGCAAATCGACACCGTGAACCCGTAATCCCCTGTGAAGCCCTTTGGCTTCCAGCACCGTTTCACCGACAGGAGCATCCGTTTTCGGAAATTCCTCCTCAAATGTTTTACCAAGCATATGCGTAACGATGTCGCCTACACTCAAATCAGAGGATGGACCCGTGAATACTTGCTCCCCATCACGCATCACCGTAACGCGGTCGCTGTGTTCGATGACCTCTGGCAATCGGTGCGTGATAAGAATACATGCAACGCCCTCCGCCTTGAGCGTATGGATGGTGCGGAACAAGCGCCGCGTTTCTTCTTCGCTGAGCGGCGCTGTAGGCTCATCGAAAATGATTGTATTTGCTTGCTGTGTCAAAATACGCGCAATGAGTACAAGCTGCTTTTCTGCCAACGTCAACTCAGAAACGTATTGCCGTACATCAATATCGGCCTCCAGCCGTCCCAACGCCTCGCGCGCGCGTTTACGCATGGAACCCGGCGCAGCCCACCAGCGTCCTTCAGGTGCAGATAAATCGTCCAGTACAATGTTCTCCGCGACACTCAGCTGCGGCACAAGCGCCGAATCGACCTCCTGATAGACACAGTGAATCCCCGCTCTCTTCGCCTCCCACGGCGAACCAATACTCAGCTCCTTGCCACCTGCTACAATGCTTCCCTGATCGGAACGATACGCGCCGGATAAAATTTTCATCAGCGTACTTTTACCTGCTCCGTTTGCGCCCAGCAGAGCGTGAATTTCGCCGCCATGCACCGTAAAATCCACGGACCGCAGCGCATCCACACCAGCAAACTGTTTGCTTATTTTCTTCATTTCCAGTGTATACACTTGTGAACTCATGGTACCTCCCTCACGCCTGCTTATGATAAAAGCGCGCCGAAGCGCGCCTTATGTTTTATCCTAAAGTTTATTTGGCCGTTTCATATTCTTTCATCCAATCCTTGTAGCCTTGCTCGCTTTTGCCCCATCCCTTTACATATTGAGACAGCTCGGATGTGGAAATTTGCTTATCCGGCAATGCTTCGCGCTGCACATAGACCGCCTTCAATACCACTTGCTCCTCCGGGTTGTCCCCGTGCAGCTTCTGATATGCATAGCGCACTTGTACACGTCCGATATCTGTAGGATCTACAGCCGCAGAAGCTACCCAAGGATTTTTCGGGTCCTGAATCATTTGCAGATCCTCGTCACTCATATCAATGCCGTAGACTTTAATTTCCGTGCGTCCAGCTTGCTGGATGGCGCGTGCTGCACCTTTGGCAAATTCATCCCAGGCAGCCCAGACCGCTGTAATTTCACCCTTTGGATATTGTTTCAACACAGCCTCCATTTTGGATTGGGTATCCAGAGCTGGATTTTGAGCTGAGCCAAAAGTTGCAATTTCTTTAATATCCGGATTAGCTTTGGAAAACTTATCGTAAGCAACTTGACGACGCTCCATCGGTGCAAAGCCGGCAACCCACACTTTTACGATGTTCCCTTTGCCGCCGATATCCTTTTTCATTTGCTCCAGCGTCAGCTCGGCCATGCTTTGGTCATCCTGTGAAAGTACGACAGCCCCCGGAACGTTGACCGCAGCATCGAATACGATAACCGGGATATTGCGGGAAATCGCTTTTTTCAATCCTGTTTCCAGCAACGCATCACCATGATCCGTCAAAATGACATCAAACTGCTGGTTAATCGCGCTATCGAGCAAGGAGGCCATTTTTGCTTTATCGTTGTCTGCCACAAACTTGGTCAGCGTACCGCCAAATTTCTTAACTTCCTCTTCCACGCCCTGAACATACTGCTGCGAGAACGTGCCTGTGTTAAACTCCATAATTAATGCAACCCGTTTGCCTTTTAAATTTAAACTGTCTGTTTTTGCATCTGTTGTGTTCGATCCTGTACTGCTTGTCCCTTGAGCACCGCTCTCTGTTTTCGGCGCGCCACATGCAGTGACCAGCAAAACCAGCACCAGCAGCATCATAGCCCCTAGTCCTAGCTTTTTGTTTTTTTGGATATTCATGCTTCGTTTCCCCCTCGTTCATTCAACAAAATGATTCAAATTTGATACTTAATATATCGCGTTAAACCAAGTATGTAAATAGGTTTTATGAATACAGAAAAATATTTTACGATCATATATGACAAAATACGACAATTGCATATCAAAATAACGCAAAGAGCGGATAGCTCTCTGCGTTATTGTTTCTTACACGATTTTCATTTACTTACGCTTAAAGAATGATGGCAATCAGACCACCGGAGCCTTCGTTAATAATGCGGCCCAACGTTTCCTGAAGTTTGTAGCGTGCATTGTCTGGCATCATTGCGATCTTGCCCTGAATGCCTTCACGCACAATGGAATGCAGCGAGCGTCCGAAAATGTCCGATTCCCAAATTTTGATCGGATCATTTTCAAAATCCTGCATCAGATAGCGCATAAGCTCCTCACTTTGCTTCTCTGTTCCGATAATCGGAGCAAATTCCGATTCCACATCGACACGGATCATGTGTATGGAAGGTGCTGTTGCCTTGAGCCGCACACCAAACCTTGTACCCTGACGAATCAACTGCGGATCGTCTAGTGCCATCTCGGACAACGACGGCGCAGCAATGCCATATCCCGTTGTCTTGACCATTTCCAGCGCCTCGGCGAAGCGGTCGTATTCCCGCTTGGCATGGGCAAAATCTTGCATCATTTGCAGAAGATGATCCTTGCCGCGGATCTCTACCCCAACCACCTCGACCAAAATCTGATCGTACAGCTCATCCGGTGCGAACAGATCAATTTCCGCCACACCCTGGCCCATATTCATCCCGCTCAGACCGGCCCTGTCGATGAATTCATACTCCATAAACTGGCCGACCACCCGGTCTACATCACGCAGGCGTCGAATGTCTTTTACCGTATCGCGGACGGAATTCTCATAATTGCTGCGCAGCCAGTGATCTTCATTCAGTACCATAACCCAGCTCGGCAAATTCACATTCACCTCATGCACTGGGAATTCATATAATACTTCACGAAGCACGCCTGTAACATCATCTTCTGTCATCGTTGCTGCACTGAGCGTCATGACAGGAATATCATACTTGGCTGCCAACTCACTGCGAAGTTGAAGTGTTTCATCGCTGCGCGGATGCGTGGAATTGATGACCAGCACAAACGGCTTGCCTACCTCTTTCAACTCCTCAATGACTCGCTCTTCCGACTCTACATAAGAGCTACGCGGAATTTCCGCAATCGTGCCGTCTGTCGTGACGACAACACCGAGCGTCGAATGCTCCTGAATGACCTTGCGCGTGCCAATCTCCGCCGCTTCCTGAAACGGAATCGGTTCTTCAAACCATGGCGTGGAGATCATCCGCGGACCATTTTCATCCTCGTAGCCCTTCGCACCCTCTACTGCGTATCCTACACAGTCGACCAGACGGACATTCACATCCAGTCCTTCCGTTACTTTGATCTGGACAGCATTATTCGGTACGAATTTAGGCTCCGTCGTCATGATCGTTTTCCCTGCCGCACTTTGTGGCAGCTCATCTACGGCGCGGGCACGGTCCGCCTCACTTGTAATGTTCGGCAGAACAATCGTCTCCATAAACCGCTTGATAAAAGTTGATTTACCTGTTCGGACTGCGCCGACGACCCCAAGATAAATATCTCCTCCGGTGCGTTCGGCAATGTCTTTAAAAATGTCCACTTTCTCCAATGAAATCCCCTCCTCAAAAGTCTCCGAAGGAAAAATGCTTAATGAGCATCCGCTTCGTGTTCAACCAACTGCTTGATCCCAGATGCGGCAGAACAGCCTTTAAAATGCCCGGAAGTCGTCCGCCGCCGAGGTTCAGGAGACTGATGGAATCGGCGAAACGGCGTAAACTCGTACATGCATTTGGACTGATACCATCATATGTATCCCCTCCGTAAAATATGTTCAGTTTTTCGAAAAAATAGAGTACGTCACAGAGATCACTGCAAAACGATATTTTACGTTTGGGTCCACTCACCTAATATATGCGTGACGGGGTTTCCCCATGACTTCGATACTAGATTTATAATAAAAAAAGGATGTCTCTCTGACTTTCTAAGCAAACTCGCACCCATATTAAGAACACTTTTTTGAGCGTTCACTTTAGGGGTATAAGTTTCATAGTCGTCGGATAACATCCTTTGTTTCTTATTCTTTTGAGTTTAAGCTTTACCATAGTTCGTCTTCCTGTGCCTGACGCTCAAGCTGTCGCCGAACAGCCGCCTTGAGCTTATCCTCTGGTATCATCACCTCAACATTACTCTGAGCGCGAGCCTGACAGGACAAGCGGATGCCTTCATCCAGCAGAGATCCCAGCTTGCGGCGCTCTGCATCACTTGGCTGGCCTGCGTGTACAGCCCATTCCTGTGAAATATGCACCTTGCACATGAGACAGGCCGCTTTTCCATCACAACGGGTTGGAATATACACGTTCGCTTTACGTGCGGCCTGGAGCAATGTCGTGCCTTGACCGACCTGTACGCGCCTCCCTGATGGCTTAAACGTAATATGCACATCCATGAACGGCCCTCCATTCTTTTAGCGACCACGAACCTGCCAATTACAGCCTCATTCAGCTTCTGGAATGCAACTCGGGCCAAGGCAAAAGCTCTTGCAGCTTAGCCAGTTGGCCATCTGTCCAAATGTTGCTGATCAGCAGTTGGTTCAGTACCGCTATATGTCGCTGTGGATCACGCTTTATGGCGTCTGCAATCGCCTCATATCGGTCGGGGCGGTTTCGTAATAGATTAAATAGTAACTCATGACTGAGTGGCATCAGACGCAGTGAAGAGCGCCCCAGGTCAAGCCGGATTCCAGCCGTCCATAGCAGCCGCTCGACCTCCAAACGATATAAAGCTCCATCACACAGCACCTCAAAACCACCCACAAGCTCAACTGGAAATCCCTCCAGCTCATAGTGGCTCAGTAATGAAACGTATGAACCACTACGATCTACCTGCTGTCGATCGATCATTATACCCGGTGCTTTCGCATGGAGCTCCTTCGCTGCGTGAATATCTGCGTAAATATCAATATCTCGGGGCAGTCGATCCAGCTCAACCCCCTGTAAAAGCAGCGAACAGCTTCCTCCCAGCATCCACGGAACAGCAACAGATTCCCAGCCGTCCGCCAAGCTGCTCAACGCAGCCGTCAGCTCGTGAGGCAGCTTGTTCAATCGCACCGAAGGTATAGCCTCCATCACATTGTTTCCTCCCTTTCAATCCATCATCCCGTTTCTGTTGGGCACCATTATAACATGTTATGTATGGCAGTTCGACATTTTATGCATAAGAGAGCAGACGAGAATCTGCTGGAATATATAAAAAAAACCGTGAACCTGTCTGGTTCACGGAGAATGGAACCCGCCAGTACACGGCCGGAATTTTTATTTTTTCATCATCATTTTCATCAACCCTTCCATATTGGAAGGACTCATTCCGCTCTTTTTGACGGCACCGACAATATCCCTTACTGTATCTTCCGACACCGGAATGTTGGCCATCGCAGATACCTGCTTTATCAGCTGACGCAGCTGTGCTTCACTTTGAAGCGTGTCCGCCTTCACGGTGCTTGCCAGCTTTTTCACCGCATTTTCAGATATGTTTTTGCCGCCTTTTTTGTTAATGGCCTTCAACGCATCTTTCGGAAAGTTTTTACTCACATTCTCCCCTCCTCCGCCATTGCTCAACTCAGTGTATGAATGGTGGAATCCAAAGGTGATTAAGCTTACGAAAGACATGCCATACGCCTAACTGAAAAAAGCTGTCTCAACCGTAGATAAAATCCACTTGCGAGACAGCCTTTTGTATGTTTTTATGTGCAGCTAAACCTTTATGAATGCCATTGTTCCCATGTTTGCAGAGGCATGACTTCCATTTCGGTTTTCGGGTCGCGCCCCATGAGCGCCTCGACGGCCTTGCGGACGTCACGTCCTTCAAATAGTACCCCGTACAGCACTTCCGTAATAGGCATCTGAACGCCCAGCTTTTGCGAGATCGCATAGGCTGCCTTTGTCGTCCGAATGCCTTCTACCACCATGCCCATGGATTCTAGCACATCATCAAGCTTTTGTCCCTGCCCAAGCAGTGAGCCTGCACGCCAGTTACGGCTGTGACGGCTCGTTGCGGTGACGACCAGATCGCCTATACCCGCAAGCCCGGAAAAGGTCAACGGATTGGCTCCCATTTCTACTCCGGCACGGGTAATCTCTGCCAAACCACGAGTCAACAAAGCGGCTTTTGCATTATCCCCGAAGCCTAATCCGTCCGACATCCCCGCGCCCAGAGCGATAATGTTCTTCAACGCTCCGGATAGCTCCACACCCAACAAATCCCGGTTCGTATACACACGGAAATAGGAGTTCATGAACAGCTCCTGTGCAGCCTGTGCAGCCTTCTCATTAGACGAGGCTACGACAACCGTCGTAGGGCATTTCCGCACTACTTCTTCCGCATGGCTCGGACCGGACAGCACGGCAATATCACCCTCCGCGACTTCCAGCTCTTCTGAAATCACCGTGGACATACGTTTGAGTGTTTCCGTTTCAAAACCTTTAATGGCATGCACAATCAGCATATCCTTGGTAAAGAATGCTTTCAGACTACGCGCCACCTGACGCGCAGCAGCGGAAGGAGCTACGATTATAACTGCTTTGGCACCGGACACCGCAGCTTCCATATCAGTTGTAGCCGTAATCCGTTCAGTCAGGACAGAACCAGGTAAATAATGCTCATTTGTATGCTTCTCATTGATTTCAGCAGCTTGCTGTTCGTTTCTCGTCCAGACAGAGACATCGTTGTTATTGGCCGCAAGGACGGAAGCCAGAGCTGTTCCCCAACTGCCCGCGACCAGCACAGCTATTTTCTCAGACAAGACGATCTCCTCCTTTGGAGCCAAGCTTGTTTTCTTTCCCCCGTACCAGCTTGGCAATGTTAGTGCGGTGTCTCCACACAGCAAACACACAAATGACCAGAGCCGTCCAGAAGAGCGGCCATGCATAACCAAGTACCAGTAAAATCCAAGGTGTCAAAATGACAAAAATCAGCGAGCCAAGGGATACATAGCGCGTAATTACGATTGCAAGAATCGCAATAATTCCGGCATACAATGCGGGGAGTAAGGCAATCGAGACCAATACACCAATAGCGGTAGCAATACCTTTTCCTCCGCGAAAGTGGAAATATACCGGCCAGTTATGGCCTGCAATCGCCGCAATGCCACACAAACCCGGTAACCAGGATGAATTTCCGCCAAGCCAATGCCCTATCAGCACCGCAACAATCCCTTTAAGTACGTCCAGCAGCAGTACCAGAATGGCAGGGCCTTTTCCTAGCACGCGCAGCGTATTCGTCGCGCCGGCATTGCCACTTCCATGCTGGCGAATGTCGATTCCTTTTAATTTTCCATACAGCAGACTGAAGCTGACAGAGCCAAGCAAGTAACTGAGTACGATGGCAACGATCTGTAAAATCAACCTATTCGCTCCTAACTTTCGTCAGACTTGCGCCGTGTAAAGATACGAATTGGAGTTCCCTCAAAGTTGAAGGCGGCGCGAATTTTGTTCTCCAGATAACGCTCGTAAGAGAAGTGCATCATTTCCGGATCATTGACGAATACAACCATCGTAGGCGGCTTAACAGCAACCTGAGTCACGTAGTTAATACGCAGACGGCGTCCTTTGTCAGTTGGCGGAGGATTAATCGCAACCGCATCGGAAATAACATCGTTCAGCAAATGCGTCTGAATACGCAAGACATGCTGCTGCGCCACATGCTGGACAACAGGGAGCAGCTTTTGCAAGCGCTGCTTTGTTTTCGCAGACAAGAACACAATCGGAGCATAGGTCATAAACAGAAAGTGATCGCGAATTTTAGTTTCAAATTGGCGCATCGTTTTATCGTCCTTATCCACGACATCCCATTTGTTTACAACAAACAGCGAGGCTTTACCTGCTTCATAAGCGTAACCGGCAATGTGCTTATCCTGCTCAATAATACCTTCCTCGCCGTTAATAACGACCAGTACGACATCTGCACGCTCAATAGCACGCATGGCACGCATCACACTATATTTTTCTGTCGTCTCATATACTTTACCACGTTTACGCATACCCGCCGTATCAATCAGTACATACTTCTGGCCGTCTTTTTCAAAAGGCGTATCAATTGCATCACGCGTTGTACCTGCAATGTCACTAACAATAACCCGTTCCTCTCCCAGAATGGCGTTAACAAGCGAGGATTTACCTACGTTCGGGCGACCGATCAAGGCAACACGGATCACATCTTCATCATAAATGTCCTCTTCCAGCTCAGGCAAATTGGACGTAATCGCATCCAACAGGTCACCAAGACCTATACCGTGGCTACCAGAAATGGCAATCGGGTCGCCGAATCCATAAGAATAAAATTCATAAATCAGATCCGCACGTGCCAGATTGTCCACCTTGTTTACAGCCACAACAACAGGCTTGCCCGAACGATACAGCATTTGGGCTACCTCTTCATCAGATTGCGTAATCCCTGCCTTCGCATCACTCATGAATACAATAACATCTGCTTCTTCTATAGCTAGTTCGGCTTGCATCCGGATGGATTTCAAGATTTCATCTTCCCCATCAATCTCAATGCCGCCAGTATCAATAATACTGAAGGATTTACCGTTCCACTCCGATATACCATAAATACGGTCACGGGTGATTCCAGGCTTATCTTCCACTATGGATAAACGATCTCCGATAATCCGATTAAAAATGGTGGATTTACCCACATTCGGACGACCGACAATAGCCACAACGGGTCTTGCCATAAATTCACTCCTCCTGTCAATTCTTCCGCTCTCATCATAGCAAAAAACATGCCTGTTAGCGATATTGTCACGTAACAACAATCGGCGAACCCTCTGGGTCCGCCGATGGTGTACGTTATGCTTATAAAGTGTATTGATTCAAACTCATTTAAATTTGTTCAGTTTATCGCCAAAACGTTCGCCAAGCGTAATGCTCAGACCAGAATTGTTCAAAGAAACGTTCGGATTGTTCAGTTCCTCACGAGGCGCGCGGGATGCACGTGGCGCTCTTTCTGCTCTTGGAGCAGCTTCTGGAGCTTCCTCAGTTTCTTTAATGCTCAGGCTAACACGTTTTTCAGTAGGATTCATTTCAAGAATTTTAACCTTAACTTCTTGTCCTTCTTCCAGAACTTCTTGTGGAGTTCCAATGTGTTTGTGGGAAATTTGGGAGATATGAACCAAACCTTCCACGCCAGAAGCGATTTCAACGAATGCACCGAAGTTAACCAGACGTTTAACAACGCCTGTTACAACGTCACCGTTGTTAAATTGTCCAGCAGCAGATTCCCAAGGACCAGGCTGTGCAGCTTTCATGCTCAGGCTGATTTTTCCTTTTTCAGGGTCCACTTTCAGGACTCTCACTTTTACTTGTTCTCCTTCAGAAACCGCATCGGAAGGTTTGTCAACATGAGTCCAGGCAATTTCAGATACGTGAACCAAACCATCCACGCCGCCTACGTCAACGAAAGCACCGAATTGAGTGAGACGTTGAACCGTACCCACGATTTCTTGTCCTTCTTTCAGCTCAGCCATTACTTTAAGCTTGTTGGCTTCAAATTCTGCTTCCAGAACGTCTTTTTGAGAAAGGATTACCTTGTTGTTCTCACGATCCAGCTCTTTCACGACAACACGCAATGTGCGGCCTTTATAATCGCTGAAATCTTCAACGAAATGGCGTTCTACCATGGATGCAGGGATAAATCCGCGCAGACCCACGTCTACAACGATGCCGCCTTTAACGACATCATTAACAACCACTTCAAATACTTCTTTGCTTTCAAACAGCTGCTCCAGCTTTTCCCAAGCATTTTCACTGTCGATTGCACGTTTGGACAGGACAAGTTTTTCTTTGCCGTCGTCGATGCTGATAATTCTAGCTTCAACCTCTTGGCCTACTTGTACTGCTTCTTCTGCGTTGTCCAAACCAGAAGACAACTCGCGAATTGGAATAATTCCATCGTATTTATATCCAATGCTTACTACCGCTTGGTTATCTTCCAATTTCACGATTGTACCTTTAACGGTGTCACCTTTTTTCAGGGAGACGATTTGATCGAGCTCGTCTTGATTTGCCGCTTCAGCAGCTTCTTGATTTTTAATTTCTTCCGACATGTCAATACCCTCCTCAATTCAAAAAAACCATTTATTTAAACCTGCGCGTAGCAGAGTTCAAAACACTGATAAACTTCTGTTCTAGTTTTCCGAGATTAGACACAATTCATGCAAGCCTTTTAGTTATTCGTAGGCTCGCCGGTTTCTCGCATTGTACGAATACGAGACATAATCTCTTCTGTTGCCAGCTCAAGTGGATCTCCTTCGATAACGGCGCCTTTTTGGTAAGCATCCAAATTAACAGGTTTGCCGTATATCACTTTAGTTTTACGGAAAAGCTTGTAATCACCAACAATGGCGACCGGAACGGCAGCCGCTCCACTACGCAGCGCAAAGCTGGCAGCACCCTTTTTACCGATTCCCCCGGCTCCTCTGGAGCCTTCTGGAAAGATTCCCATAACCTTGCCGTCACGCAAAATGGTCAAGGCCAGCTTAATGGATTCCTTGCTCACACCACCGCGTTTGACCGGAAAAGCTCCCAGCTTGTCAATCAACGGACCAAGTACAGGAGTATTAAATAACTCGGCTTTCGCCATAAAGTGAACCTTTCGATCCAGCAAAATGCCAACTGTCGGCGGGTCCAGATTACTAATATGATTAGAACACAACAGTACTCCGCCCTCAGCAGGAACATTTCCCCTGCCTACCGCCTCAAGTCTGAACAGAAAGCGGTATATGAGACGCAAAATACGGACGCATACAGCATATATCATTGGCTGATCTCTCCATCCTTCGCCGTGGTGCAGTAAGATACAATGGTATCGACGACATCCTGAATGCCCATATGGGTCGTATCCAGCACGATAGCGTCGTCACTGCAACGAAGCGGGGATACCTCCCTCTCCTCATCAAGCTTGTCACGCGCCGCAATGTCACGTTCAAGCTGCTCCAGAGTGATATCATCAGCTCCGCTTAGTTCTTTAAACCGGCGAGAGGCACGTTCCTGAACACTTGCGGTCATAAACACCTTGACTTCCGCATCAGGAAGCACAGTGGTTCCAATATCGCGACCATCCATAACGACACCTTTACGCGCGGCCATTTCACGCTGGTTTTCAGTCAAACGCGAACGCAACCCCGCAATACTCGAATACTGTGACACCTTGCCTGTCACTTCCATCGAACGAATTACTGTCGTTACATCTTCCCCGTTACAATAAACCTTTTGGCCTGTAGGGTCCGGTACTAATTCAATCACCAGCTCAGGCACATATTGAAGCACTTTTTGTACATTTTCCGCCGGAATTTCCTTGCGCATCATGTACCATGTTGCTGCCCGGTACATCGCTCCGGTATCTACATAAACATAAGAAAGTGCTTTCGCTACCAAGCGGGCCACCGTACTTTTCCCTGCACCAGCAGGTCCATCAATGGCTACATTTATTTTATTACTTGAAGATACATGTTGCCTTGCCAACGGGTAATTCCTCCTAACCTAACCTCAAGAAAAAAGCAGGCATTGCCTGCGACGTGAAAATTATACCACACATTCAGAGTTGATGCAAAATGAACGGCAGGTTTAACAAAAAAAGAATAAACCGGGATGAAAGCTATCTCCCCCGGAATTCCAACTGACGCTCAAAGCAATATTTGATAAGCTTTTGACGCTCCTGATCAGCAATTTCCTCATATTTCAGCATGATTAGCCTGCGACCATTTTCCATTTGCTGAATACGTACAATTTCGGATTGGAACGGGACATGCTCCTGAGTTCCATTTTTATAAGGGACCAGAATCCAGCAGGACAATGATTCACCTTCTTCCAGGTGATGTGATCCTTGAGTCTGAAAAGAAACGCCTCCACCTCCTACATCATGTGTCTCAGCTACAAACCTTGATTCGTTTAATCCATACTTTACCGCTATTTCCAGGTTGGCCTGAACCCGTAGAAAATTTCGACGCTGAATTTTGCTGATGCTGTCTGGGACAGGCTTGTGAATGCGAACCATCCGGAGCACATCCTCTTTAAAGCCAGTAACGTGGGTATTGAAATAGTTTTTTATCCCGCCCTCGCTCATAAAAAATATCGACAGTTCTTCTCCTAAAAACAGTTTTTTCAGTTGCCCGCTCGTTTGAGACATGGGTATCTCTATTAGAAAGTTCTGGGACTCCTCTTCCGCAATACGTGACTTAAATTCAAAATGTTCATCCGCATGATCGGTACCAGCCACTTGTATGTATAGCACATCATTAATTGTAGGAAACAAACCGCTCACCATCCTTGTCCATTTAAAAGCTTTAATAAGGTATATAATACCACGACTTTGTGCCTATTTTAAGCATTATATTTGTTATAACCATGTCAAAAGCACAAAAAAACCTCCTTAATGAAGGAGGTTTAGCATGACTAATGGTTCATTTTTACGTATTTACCCTATTTACACTTAAACATTACTTCCAGAAGCCGGTTCGTCCGAATCTTTAACTTGCTCAATCGTTTCTTCCATCCCCGTATCAGCGTTAATGTAGATTCGATAAATGGAACCGTTGATTTTCCCGCCAAATTCGTAACACAGAACCTCTTTGGACAGTTCATTTTCAATCAGTGCTTTCCGGTGATAAGTTTCACGAAACTCAGGGTTCAGCTTCGCACGTGCTGCCTTCACATCCAGCTTAGCCTTCGGAATACGGCGGAGATGGCTGTGCTCATACACGTAGTCACTCGATTGAAAACCGATCACTTGCCCGTTATCGAGACCGGATCTAACTGTGATTTTTTCTGGATAGATGATCACATCCCCTTTTTGAGTGGCAAATGTGATGTTGGCTAAATTTCCACTTTCATCATAAGAAACAGGCTTCATCCCTGGATATCCCTTACGTTGGAGATACTCACTCGCACAGCGAACCGCCTCATTGCGAGTTGATTTCTTCGGCCCAACCGTTCTCATATCATGGTAAGAAATAAGCTTGCCGCCTTTTTTGGTATAATCCATGGTGGCTACAGGCTTCTGTTTGTTATACAGAGTAGCTGTATAAGATGCCCATTCCGTTCCTTTACCATTTTCATGGACACGGATTTGGCTTTCCGGTTTCCCTGTAAATTCAGCCGCGTTCCGCTTAATTTGCTCCGCGTTCACAGCAGGAAGACTCAGCTTCTTCACAGAGCGTTTATCATAGATGCTAGCCACGGATGGTCCCCAATCCAGCTCCTTATAATTCTCCACTTTTTTGTCTACAGTTTGGAAGCCGTCAATAATGGTGTTGTCCTTAGGCCCGGTCTGGGAGCCTGGGGCTGTATCGACATCCATCCAACGCAAATTTTTGCTGAGGACTTTTTGCCGGACTTCGTGCATATTTTTCGAAATTTCTCTGGAATTAGTGTATAAGGTTTTCAGATTTGATAATTCTTTCTCATTCAATGGCTCGTGATCCAAATCACGGACAGACGTTTGATACGCAAATGCAGATAGATGTGACAATAGATCCTTCGCATGATTAAAAGGCATCACATTGAGCGGCAACTGGTTGACCTCATTTTGGGCCTCGCTTGTAATTCTCCACACATTCATCAGACATTTGCGATGCATGGCGTGTGACGTGTTGTGAACTGCAATAGCGTTCCCGAGTTGTGAATGCAACTGATCCATATGAAACGACAAATCATGAAACGCACGCTGATATTGATTTTCCGCTTTAATCGACATGCTATTTGCCTGAAGAGACACCTCTTTTCTCATCTGGCTTTCCCGATAACCCCACACAAATGCTCCTATCATAATCAGGGTAACAATCGGAAACATTACGGTACTAAGTCGTCTATACATATTGGGAGTCTCCTTTCTTCAAGTACACTAACGATAGTGTGACAAGAAGAATGCTCTCTTATGCATGGTTTTCCATAACTTCGATAATAAACTCACAGTGATCGCAGATACAGCGCTTAAATCCGGTCTGAACACTCCCTTGCTCCATCTGTCCTCTCAGTACGAAACGTTCACCACACCTTTTACAATGTATTCTCACTTTAATACGCAAAAAAAAGACACCTCTTTCTCTAACAGGTTTGTCAGATCAGTGTGCCCCAATTTGTTACAAATTAACCTTTCCTTCCCGTTTGAACAGTCGAAATGGAGAGCGGTTATTGGCCCTACTGATTTTCGCCATCCCTCCATACCAGAGGAATGCCATCAGAGGGATGATAAACCAGATCCAGTCATGCGAAATTGTCGTCAGAATCAGGTCATATATGCCATGCCAGAACCACGGAAGTACCAGTGACAGAAGCAACATATATTTGCTTTTCCAGTCCTCTGAAAACTTGGCCTTCCCCATGTAATAGCCCATCATGACTCCAAACATCGCATGACCGGATACTGGAAGCAATGATCTCATCAGCATCATACTAACAGAAGCGTGGCCTGCCCATGCGTACAACAGATTTTCAACGGTTGCAAATCCAAGCGAGATTGCGGCGGCATACAAAATACCGTCATAAGGTTCATCGAACTCGGTATGATTATATATAAAGTGGTACAGCAAAAACCATTTGAAAAACTCTTCCACTCCGGCCGAAATGCCGAACACCTGGATTAACGTGTTATCCCCCAGCCAAAGCAGCAACCCACGTTGAAAAATCATGACAGGCAGTACCATCAAAAAGCCGAGCAAAAACACTTTGATAACCATGTGCAGCGGCTCGGATTCATATCTGTCCTTCAAGTAAAAATACATTAATAAGGCGAGACCCGGCGCAGTTGCTGCCGCTAAAACAGAAAACAGAAGCACCGATCATCCCTCCATAAAAATGAGTCGGCCCTGCATTCAGCGCAGAGCCGACAATGTCACTTCGATATTACTTTTCTTTAAGCCTCATTAAGAGCGGCTGTCAAAATGATTGCAGATGACATCAATCGCCTGTTCAGGAATGACCAGCTTGCCATACTCCTCCAGCATTGCCGGTGTTACGGATGAGCCTTCCCCAAATTCAGCAAGAACCGCGATCAAGGCCGCAAGCTTGGGCTCTTCCACTTCTTCCGGTTCCAAGTGCAGAATCCATTTTCCTCTATAATGATACAGCTTACCTGCATCCGTGGTGTTACTACGGAGCATGTGAGCCGCTTCTATGAGTACTTCGAAATCGCTAAACGCGTAGACGATGGAATCGCTGTGCTCCAGCGTAACTTCCATTTCATATACTTCCTCCGGAAGCTCATCATCAGGACCCGAACCATATTGCTGGTGGTCGTATTTCCCACGAGTGACGATAACTACCATGCCCTGAGCAGGAAGCGCAAATACTTCGACAGCTAAAGGTCCCGTGGCGTCGAAGCCCAGCTCACTATATGCCTGATCCATCATTTCGGTGAACAGCTCATGGACTCTTGGAATCTCTTGCCACATGTCGTCTTTTTGAATACCGCGTTCGCTCAAATCGTCAAAGGTAAGGAAAATCCGTATCTTGTCCTGACTCAGTCTTTCTATTTTCATACTGGACCCTCCTCCTGGCAGCCGAGTGTTATTAACAGATTATGATGCATTTATGGTGCTTGTGAAGAAAATGGTTCTATGTAATCATGTTATCATTTTATAATCGTAAATGCACGAAATAAAAATGATAAAAAAAAGAATCATTTGAACGGCTTTTACAAAAAAGCCGCAAAATGATTCGGGATAGAGGTTCCGGGTTACAAACCCGGTACGGCTGTATGAGTTTCTTTCAGGATTTGCTCGACCTCACGCTTAACATCGGGACTGGTGCTGATAAAATCTTTAATCAGCTTCATATTTTCTTCTTTATTTTGGGCTGTATGGGCGCTATGAGCTGTCTTATCTGTTGTGGAACGGTGATCGTGGTCCTTATGGGTGTCTTGCTTGTTAAGCGTAATATCACCCATTCCGGGGAACGCCGCGTCCATCATTTTGGTACGGGCTTTTTGAACCAGATTACCGCCTTTTTTTCCATCCATGTCCATAGATAAGCCTAACATGCTGCGGTTTCGGGAGATCATAGCGCTCGCCACTGCGCCCAAAACGATTCCCAGGAAAAATGAAGATGTTTTCACAATTAGAACCTCCCTTTGTGGTAGAATCAAGCATAGTGTTCGTCAGCAGAGACAAACTCATACGGTATAAATACAGGAAGGTGAGATGAATTAATGGGTACAAAAACAGCAGCCATTTTGTTGACCGCATGTCTGCTGCTAAGTGCTTGCACTGCGGCCAAGCCGGAATCGGCAGCCACAAGCAATAACCAGACCCAGGCAACGTCTGAAACCAGTGACAACACAGACAAAGGGCAGGGCACAGCTTCTTCCCCAACCAACAGCAGTGAACAAGCAGGCAGTAATCATAGTAATAACTCAACAGCCCAAACAACGCTGCAAACTGGCAAGACCGTCGCCGACAGCAACGAGGCTACAAATTTAACGGCTACCGTTGACAAAACGTATCATTTGGACAAGGCTTACAACGTGGTTCCTAACCAACAAGGGGCGGAGAAAAAGGTTGTTTTACTGACCTTTGACGACGGACCCAAGGAAGCGGTCATGATCAACAAAATCATTGATATTCTGGACAAGCACAAGGCCAAAGCCATTTTCTTCGTAAACGGTTACCGCGTGAAGGAGCACCCTGAGCTGCTCAAGCTCATACATGACCGTAGGCAGCCTATTGGCAACCATAGCTGGGATCACATCGTGCTAAAGAACAAATCCGAGGCCGAAGTGAAAAAGCAAATTGAATCGGTGCAAAAAATTGTTGAGGATACAACGGGGCAAACGCCAGTGTTCTTCCGTCCTCCTCATGGTGCAGGTGGGGATGTCGGCCGCAAGGTCGCCAAGGAAAACGGACTTTTATATATGACATGGTCCGTTGGTTCGCTCGATTGGACAATGAAAAAGAGTCAGCCAAATAAAACCGATGCAATTCTCAAGAATGTAACGGAGCAATTGCATCCGGGCAGCAATATTTTAATGCATGAGCTGCCATGGACAGCAGAAGCGTTGGATAGCCTGTTGACCCATCTGGAGCAAAAGGGTTACCAATTTGTCGATCCACAAAGTATTGAGGTGCCTGCCAGCTAACAGGCCCTTGTGCTTCTATTACCGATCCTAAACGATTGCAAAAGAGCCTCCATTTCCCGCAAGTCATATAAGCGGGTAAGGAGGCTCTTTTAGTATACCGTTTGCAGTGCCTGTGCCTGTAAATAACTCTACTCACAAGCGACCACACAGGTTTAAAATTACCAGAGCATTTTACTAATGGGCGGTGCCCCTTTGATGCCCCACCACAGCAATGCTGCTGTAATGAGCACAAAAAGTGTGCTCAAAAAATTTAAAAACCACTTGCTCACCCGGATACGGCGGGACGGAAACATTTCTGCCCGTGTCCGGTACTCGCTGACAGGAGCATCCTCCTCCATCGTCACAGCAACTTCCCGTGCAGCAGCAACGTGAGCCAATTCCGGTGCGGGCCGTGAAGCACGGGAGCGAACCGGTTTTGGACTGTTTTCTTCCTTGCTCTTGCGTCCATTTCGGCGGCTGCCGTAAGTCTGCACTCTGCTAAGTTCCTGATTCATGCTTCATACCTCCGAAAACGTAGCGCCAAACCGGATATGAGGTCAATCACAAAATGACAAATAATCGGCGCCCACAGGCTACCGGTCTGCACGTATATGTAGCCCAAACCGTAACTGCTCAGAAAAACCCAGCCTGTTGGAATCCAATGCCGCAAATACCGGATGTGGATGACCGCAAACAAGATACTTGTCCAGTAAGGCCCAAAGCTGTACTGAATCGCCCCTCTGAACAATAGTTCCTCACAGATCGAAACGATGGCTGCTATACATACAATATGCCAGATGGGGCGGTTTTGAAACAGCATCTGGTTAATGCCCCCGTCATCCATAGCATCCTCGGGCATAACCCGAGACAGGAGCAGGTCCACCAGCAGCATAGCCGCAGCCAGTCCCAACCCCCACCATAAAACATGCAGACTGTTCGGCCACGCAAACAACTCCAGCACATTTCTTTTCTGAAAAATAATCCAGATTGCCCCGACTATCAGGGTCAGTCCCTGGGTTAGATACAAATTGTAAAGCAGCAAGCGGTCATTCAATTCATGAATTTGCGCTCTTTTCCATTTCACTTTAAGCTTTTTCATAGTAGTTAGTCCTCTGCATAGTCTTCTTAAGCATCATAGCCAAAAAGTCGAACGGATTCAAGAAGGCTTAAAACTTATTATTCTGCATTCTGCAGCTATGTATCTAGCCCGGTGTCCACGCATGTCACATGTCCTATTGACATGTCCATGTAAGCCATGATACATTATGAAAAAATTATTAGCGACAACAACAATGATGGAGAAAAGGTATTGATTTCGTCTTCAGAGAGCCGGTGCTTGGGTGGAAGCCGGTGACGGAGTAATTACTTTTAGCGCTCCTGAGTTATTGCACCGAAGCCTCGGGATGATTCCCGGCATTAGATGCAATCGGCAGAAAACCGTTATCCTTTCGGTCATATTTATGACCGCTGAAGGCAGTCCGTTGTGAAACGGCTGCGAATTAGGGTGGTACCACGATAAACTCTCGTCCCTTACTATGGAGATAGTATGTGATTCGGGAGTTTTTTTGATGCCCGCAAACCGCAAAGCGGTTCTGCATATGACCTTTTTAACCGTCAACTTGGTGCCAAATGCTATTTTACCCCTTTTCTGCGTCAATGCGTTATCACGTTAGTGCTGTCTGCGATCTTCTGTTTTTCAGAAGCATCTCAAGTTTTTTTCACGTTCTTTATGGAATGTATTTCAGTTGAAGTACATCCTGTCCATAAAAGAAGTTAACTTTGAGGAGGAAACCAAATGTTTAAAGTTTTAGTATCCGATCCGATCAGTGACCTGGGCATCCAGCAACTGATGGATGCAGACGATGTAACGGTAGACAAGAACACAGGTCTCAGCGAGGACGAATTAGTTCAAATTATTGGTGACTATGATGCACTGCTTGTTCGTAGCCAAACCCGGGTAACAGAACGCATTATGACGGCAGGTAAGAACCTCAAGGTTGTCGGACGCGCTGGTGTCGGAGTGGACAATATTGATCTGGAAGCAGCAACACAACGCGGAATTATCGTCATTAACGCCCCTGACGGCAACACAATTACGACATGTGAGCATACTTTTGCCATGATGATGGCTCTGGCGCGTCATATTCCACAGGCGTATGCCAAAACCATCAGCGGTACATGGGATCGTAAAACATTCCTCGGTGTTGAGCTGCGTAACAAAACGCTTGGCGTACTCGGTATGGGACGCATCGGCAGCGAGGTGGCCAAACGTGCCAAAGCCTTCGGCATGAGCATCCTCGGCTATGATCCGTTTCTGACGGAAGAACGCGCCGAGAAGCTGGGCATCAAGTTGGCAAGTGTGGACGAAATTATCCGCAACGCGGATTTCATGACGGTACACACACCGTTAACACCGGAAACGAAGCATATGATTGCCCGTCCGCAGTTTGAAGTGATGAAAAAAGGGATGCGTATCATCAACTGTGCCCGCGGCGGCGTTGTCGATGAAATGGCTCTCGTTGAAGCCATTGATGAAGGCATCGTTGCCGGCGCAGCCTTTGACGTATTCGAATCGGAGCCGCCAGCACAGGATCACCCTTTCCTGAGCCATCCGAAAATTATCGTTACTCCGCATCTGGGTGCATCCACGGTAGAAGCTCAGGAGAATGTAGCGATCGACGTATCCGAGCAGGTGCTGCACATTTTGCGTGATGAGCCGTTCAAAAATGCGGTCAACATGCCTCCGGTGCCATCCAATGTGATGACGCAATTGCAGCCTTATTTCTCGCTTGGCGAGAAGCTGGGCAGCTTTGCCGCTCAAGTGACGAATCAGGCTGTACGTGAAATCCAGGTGGATTACGCAGGTGATCTGTCTTCTGTAGATACACAACCACTGACACGTTATATCTTGAAAGGTGTGCTCAGTCGCCATCTGGGCAGCGATGTTAACATTGTAAACTCTGTCCACCTTGCCAAAACACGTGACATCCATCTTGTCGTGTCTCAGGCTCCGGCTACCAAGGGCTTTACCAACCTGATCACCGTCACGCTCAAAACGCAAAGCGGAGAGGAGCAACGTGTAGCAGGTACCCTGCTCGCAGGCTATGGCGAACGTATCGTCCGGTTGAACCAGTTCCCGGTGGACGTGGCACCAGAAGCGCATTTCCTGCTCATCTCCCACAATGACAAACCCGGCATTATCGGGCGCGTCGGCACTCTGCTCGGGGAGAACGGCGTGAATATCGCCTCCATGCAGGTAGGACGTAAAATTGTCGGTGGTGAAGCCATCATGATTCTGACCGTTGATAAAGCCGTTCCTAAAGACGTGCTGATCCAACTGGTTGGCTTGCCTGATCTGAATACCGCTCAAGAAGTGGTACTCGATTAATGATCAGCAGCGTTAGAGCATGTTAACATGCTCTTGCTTTAATAACAGCGGCGCCCGGCGAACCGGGCGTCTTTTTTATATATCCATAACCATCATTTGACGCACCTGTTTTGGAAGCTGAATGTTCCACGTTGAACAAGATAAATGTTGATTTTTCAACAAAAAGCACCCTCTTCCGAGGATGCCTGCGAACCGGGGTATATTCTGCTGTTGGCTTATAAACCCTGTTGCAGAGCCCGACTTTGTTTTTTGGAGATCGGCAGCAAAATAGTGAACTCCGTCCCTTCTCCCAATACGCTGGCAGCAGTGACAGAGCCTCCGTGAGCCTCCACAATATTTTTGACAATCGCAAGCCCCAGACCGGTTCCTTTGTCCACGCCCCGCACTCTGGCCTTGTCTGCCTTGTAAAAGCGGTCAAAAATATAAGGCAGGTCCTCACTGGCAATGCCCACACCTTCATCCTTAATCCGAATGCGAATCAGCTCATGCCGTTCCCCCAAAATCTGATCGGCACTAATGGTAACACTTTTTCCGCCGGGCGTATGCCTGAACGCATTATCTAACAAGTTGGTCAGCACCTGCTCCAATCGGTCTTCGTCTGCTTCAGGTAGCAGTAGATGCTGACCTTGCTCATGATAATCGAGCGTCAGCCCCTGTTCCTTTGAGCGCACCGTAAATTTACGGTGAACACGCTCGATCAGTTCATTGACATCCACTTCCTGACGGTGCATGTCTGTATGCCCTGCCTCCATTCGAGCCAGATCTAGCAGATCCTTTACCAGTCTTCCCATACGCAACGATTCATCATGAATGACCCGCACCAATTCCTCGGATTCTTCTGGTGAACCAGCCATTCCATCGAGCAAGGCCTCGCTGTAGCCCTGCATCATGGAAAGCGGTGTACGAATTTCATGGGACACATTAGCGACAAAGTCACTCCGCATCTTCTCCAGCTTGACTTCCTCCGTGATATCTCTGAGTACAGCGACAGCGCCACGAATTACATTATCCGTGTACAACGGCGCCATTTGTACCGACCATGAGCCCTGTTTTACATGAATATAGTCCCCGCCGTCCTCTCCCCTGTCCATAACGGTGTGGAACAACGGCAGCAACGGCCCAGGTACAGACACTCCGAATTCCTCCTGATCATGCTCTTGCCACTCCAGCTTTTTCCAGCTATCCAGCAGACTTTGCGCAGGCGGATTCGTTAAAATGATTTGTCCGCTTCTGTCGAAGGTCATTACAGCATCAGACATGCTTCTCAGCACGCTGGACAGATGATTCTTCTCCTCATTCAGACTGCGGATCGTCGCTTCCAGCTCCGTAGACATATGATTAAAAGTTTTCGCCAGTTCGCCAATCTCGTCACTCGTTACCAGCGAAAGCCGTGTATCATATCTTCCCTCACGGATCGCATTCGCCGCCTGAATCAACAGCTGCATAGGCTGCGTGATTTTAGTAAAAAGAAACAGAGCAAAAAAAGTCGTAAGTAAAAAGCCGACAATGCATGTATAGGTGAATAAATGCTTGATTTCCGTCGATTCATATGCGGCGAAATTCCTGTTGATGTAAGGCAACAAAAAAAGTCCCAGAAAAATAAGCACACAGCCTACCAGACAAATGATGGTGATCCACAGCTTGCCTACCAGCGATCTCCAGAAGCTCACGTTATTTTGGAACCTCCAGCTTGTAGCCGACACCCCAAACCGTTGTAATCATAGCCGCTGCCTCCGGTGATACTTTGTTCAGCTTTTCACGAAGCCGTTTGACATGTGTATCCACCGTGCGTAGATCACCAAAAAATTCATAATTCCATACGTCTTTTAGCAGCTCTTCGCGCGAAAACACCTTGTCCGGCGATACAGCCAAATAATGCAGCAGCTCGTACTCTTTAGGTGTGAGACTGATTTCAATCCCGCCTGCACTTACACGATGCGCATCATGCTCAATAATAAGATTCGGAAAAACAATGCTGTTGCTCGGCACCGTCTCCTTGGTCAAAAAAGCAGTTTCTGACGAACGGCGTAAAATCGCCTTCACCCGATAAATCACCTCACGCGGGCTAAAAGGCTTGACCACATAATCATCGGCTCCGACTTCAAAACCCTGTACGCGGTTTACTTCCTCGCCTTTGGCGGTCAGCATGATCACAGGTGTAGCTTTGGTCTGACGCAGACGTGTGCAAACTTCAATTCCATCCATGCCCGGTAACATCACATCGAGCAGAATAATGCTGTAATCGCTTGCAGTCGCTTTCTGGAGTGCAATTTCGCCATCCTCAGCTTCATCAATTTCATATCCTTCTTTTTCCAGATACATCCGCAGAAGGCGGCGAATGCGTTCTTCATCATCTACAATTAATATGCGGTTGCTTTGTTCTGACATATTCCCAGCCCCTTCGTTAAAAAAAGCATTCTCTCTATTTTACTATTTTCCCGTGTCCGGTCAAACCTTACTCTGTTCATTCAGCTCTCTTTACACCAAAAAGGCCGGGGTTATGACCCCCGTCCTGTCCGTTTCTTTTTCGTGTTGTCTGACTGTGCAAGTTGAATGAGACGGTTGATTTCGTCCTTGGTGAGGGGTCTCGTCAGACCGCGCTTCAAATTTTGCAGCAAAAGATCGCCGAAGGCAATACGTTTAAGCTTGATGACCGGATGGGAAATGGCCTCAAACATTCGTCTGACCTGACGGTTTCTGCCTTCATAAATGGTAATCTGGATTACAGACTCTTTGCCGTTCGGGTCCACATCCTTGTATTCTACCTCAGCGGGTGCGGTAATACCATCCTCCAGCACGATCCCTTTTTTCAGCTTGTCCAGCTCGGTTCCGTGCGGAACGCCTTTGACTGTCGCTACATACGTCTTGGGCACATGATGCTTCGGATGGGTGAGCAGATTGGCGAACTCGCCATCATTGGTGAGCAACAACAGCCCTTCAGTATCGTAATCAAGACGACCTACCGGATATACGCGCTCCTTAACGCCTTTCAGATAGTCGGACACGATTTTACGGCCTTCCGGATCGGAAGCGCTCGTAATCACGCCTTTAGGCTTGTTCATCATTAAATAGATTTTTTTCTCGGTTTTGATAGGTCTACCCTTTACCGTAATTATATCCTGATCAGGGTCTGCCTTCGTTCCCAGCTCTGTTACGGTAACCCCGTTCACTTCCACGCTACCCGCCTGAATAAGCTCCTCACATTTACGTCGGGAAGCTACACCAGCCTGGGCCAGTATTTTCTGCAATCTTTCCATGTTCGCTAATTCACCTCATGCTAATGATACCCATCCATGAACAAAATCACAACCCCCGTTCACAAATCAATGCAGGAATCAAAATACAAGCAGGCAAATCGCAATCGCTGCCACAAAACCGACCACGTCTGAAAACAGCCCCACCTTCAAGGCATAACGCCCATTTCGGATACCTACCGCGCCAAAATATACAGTCAGTACATAGAGTGTCGTATCTGTGCTGCCCTGAATCGTCGAAGCAATGCGACCGATCATGGAGTCCGGGCCATACGTGCGGATCAGATCCGTCGTAAACGCAAGCGAGCCGGTGCCCGTCAACGGGCGCAACAGTCCTAATGGCAGTACCTCACCAGGTACGCCCCAGCTTTTGATCCATGGCGTTACCCAGGATATCAAGTAATCCAGAGCGCCGGACGCTCGAAAAATGCTGATAGCCACCATCATGCCTACGAGATGAGGAATGATACTGATGGCCGTAGAGAAGCCGTCTTTGGCTCCATCCACAAAGGAATCGTAGACCGGTACCTTTTTGGCATAAGCATATAAAGGAATAAAGGCAAGAATAACCGGAATGGCCCAAGTCGATACGAGATTAATGAGATAAAGCATGCCTCCCTCATCCTTTCCAAGTGGTGTTTCTGCCCTTGGCAGCCGTCATTCCTGATCCCTGAGCGGCAGGTGAAGAAACGGGCGGTGTAGCCGGAGAGGACGCAGCTACTGGCGTGCCCTGTGGTGCCTGTGTTTTCTGTGGCGGCAATGATGATGTGGAAGGTGGACTGGCCGGAGGACGACGTAACTCCCGGCTACGGTACCAGCGATCCGCCGCAATCGCGGCAAAGGTGGCTATTGCAGTCGCCACCAGCGTTGTCCCAACGATTTCTGTCGGATTTGCGGAATGATAATTGAGCCGGATCGCGATCAGCGTGGTTGGAATAAGCGTAATGCTGGCCGTGTTCAAAGCAAGCAGCGTGCACATAGCGGGTGTAGCGGTCTGCTTGTCGGGATTGAGCGATTGCAGCTCTTGCATCGCCTTGATGCCCATCGGGGTCGCCGCATTTCCCAGCCCGAGCAGGTTAGCGCTCATATTGGACAAGATATACCCCATTGCCGGATGATTACGCGGAACATCAGGAAACAGAAAGGCTACAAACGGGGCGAGCAGTTTGGATATTTTCTGCAAAAGCCCACCATCCTCCGCCAGCTTCATCATACCCATCCAGAATACAAGCACACTAATCAGTCCAAAGCATACCGTAACGCCCGTGGCCGCCCCATCAAATGCCGCCTTGGTCACCACTTCAATATTTCCCTGCGCGGCGGCAAACACAAATCCAATACAAATCAGGGCCACCCATATGAGATGAATCAAGGCCGATCCCTCCCTTTCACCGATGAATGTAACCTAACCCCTATGCTCCGAACAGATTTCTTAAAATTTCGCTCCATCCGCTCGTCCAGGTACGCTTTTGGATGCTACGGCTTGCAGGAGCTTGGGCAGTCGGAATTTCCTGTTGTGGCTGTACTGTGCTTCGGGCGGGCAGCAAGCTGCCTTTGTCATACACAGGAACGGAGCCAATAAGCTTGCCTTCCAGCAGGAACTCGACACGTCCCCGCAAACCGAAGGATACGTCAGCTCTGTTAGACTTGGCCTTTTTATACAGGACCAGTCTTTTGTGCAGCTGCGCCTTCTCCCCATCATGCAGAGGATAGGCAAAGCTTGTGCCTGTCAGCAGCGGATAACCGTCAATCGGCTGCTGCTTGTCCGTAATCGGAATGAGCGGATAATATCGGAAACCGTAGTCGAGCATACGGGCATGATCGTTCCAATCGTCTCCATCATTTAAGGTAACAGCGGCAAGCTGGCGACCGTCCCGTGTAGCTGAGCTGACCAGACAGCGAAACGCTTTTTTCGTAAAACCCGTTTTCACACCATCAGCTCCCTCATAGAGCCTCAGCATCTTGTTCTTGTTATGCCATGAATAATCCCATGATTCATTCGGATTAGGCGCTTTTTTTAACTCCGTCTTCACAATGCGGGCAAAGGTCGGATTATGCAGCGCATAAGCGGTAAGCCGGGCCATATCATTGGCAGAGGAATAGTGCCCCTCGGCATCCAGTCCATGCGGATTAGCAAAGTGGGAATGGCTTAGTCCAAGCTCAACCGCCTTCTCATTCATCAAATGAACAAATCCTTCCTCCGTCCCTCCTACATGCTCAGCAATGGCGGAAGCCGCATCGTTACCGGAACGGAGCATCAAGCCGTACAGCATATTTTCCAGTGTCATTTGTTCACCCTTTTGGAGAAAAAGCGAGGAACCCTCTTTGGCAAAAGCCGTCGGACTCACCTTTACCGGATCCTGCAAGCGTCCATGTTCGATGGCTACGATCGCGGTCATAATTTTGGTGAGACTGGCAATACGCAGCTCTCGGTCACCCTCGGCAGAGTATATGATTCTTCCTGATGTGACATCAATTAGAGATGAAGCCTGTGCATGTGTAGTAAAAGCAGGTGGGAATTCCTCCTTTTTCACTGCTCCCCAAGCAGCCTGCGGACTCAGCAGTGTGAGCGGCAATGTCAAGACGAGCAGCAGTGCCAGCGGCAACACAAAAACGCGTGTCTTGGGCAAAAGCTGGCTGTGGCCCGTTTGGATTGTTGGCTTTCTTTTAAACATTTGGATTCCTCCGGTTTTGAACAAGTCTTGTACCATTCTATGTCCAAGCTGTTCAAAGTATGTCCACCTTTATAGCAGAAAATCCCTCCAGAGATAATGGTGTACCGTCCCTCTCTTCCGCTTACTTTTTGAAGGAAACCAGGCAACTTGCACTCCAGATGACATATATATAATAGTTACTAAACTTGATGAGTGAATGGAGGTTACCACATGCAGCGGCAACAGTTTGAAACGATCTTAAGAGCCCGGATTGTTGAGGCAGCTGAAGCCTTGAATCGAAGCGGTGTATCCTTCGCCACCTTTGATACAGCACGCAGCAACGAGCAATTTTGGGAATTGACGGACAAAGGCGGATTTCAGATTAAAGCAGGTATCACTCCGGCGCAGGGGATCAGGGATATTTTTGTGAATGGGCATAAATATGCCTTTGAGTGTGCGACAGCTATGGTCATTGTGCTCTACAAAGGAGTGCTGGATTCCATTCTGGAAAGTGAATTTAATCGGATTTTTGCCGATATGCTGCTGTATGATTGGCACTATGACAGTGATCTCAGACTCATACAGGAGCAAGGGAGTCACAATGCTGTTCCTGGCGATATTCTGTATTTCAACAATCCTGATGTATCACCCGAAACGCCGGAGTGGAAAGGAGAAAATGTTGTCAAGCTAAGGGAAGATTCGTTTTATGGTCATGGGATTGGCATCCACACAGCGCAAGGCATCATCGACTCCCTCAATCGTCATCGACGACCAGGGGCCACCACTTCTGCTTATTTGACAAATGAAGTGATCTACCCCGATTTTGCCTATCTGTCGCAGTTTGCCCCTGAAGGAAACCGGGAAGAAGAAATTGCGCTGAGCCCTTCACAAGAGCACCCTCCCGGTATACATGCGAGCATTGGTGGAAGACAGTATATCCGTGCATAAAAGTATTATGGTTAAGTGTATGTAAAAAAGAGGGTGTTCCTTAGCCAGTAGCTGACTTTGGAATACCCTCCTGTGCTAAAAATAACCGTTACAAAGAAGCTGGGCCAGTGTGATTGTGATCTGTGTTAACATCTACCGGGACCTGTGGAGGCGGAGTATGCATATCCACGTCGGCATTCCGGAAGATAGATTGGACTTTATCAATCAGGTATGGTGTAGAGTCGATCAATTTTTCAATCAGATGAGTCTGATTATCCAGCGGAACGATTTGTGCACCTTGTTTGCCAACAACCAAAAAAGCGATTGGATGAATGGATACCCCGCCACCGCTACCGCCACCAAAAGGATGTCCTTCCTTGCCGCTGTGAGCACCTGACGACGAGGATGTATGAAGTGCCTCTTCATCTACATTAAAATCGCTGCCCCCGGCTGCGAAGCCAAATCCCACCTTACTAATCGGCAAAATAACGGAACCATCGGGTGTTTCCACCGCGTCTCCCACAATCGTATTCACATCCACCATGGCTTTGATGTTCTCCATCGCGGTTTGCATGAGCCCTTGAATCGGGTGATCTGACATGATTATTCCTCCTCTGCTTTGTTCAAGCGTAGACTGCCTTTTCTTTCGCTATTGTGCGCAGGGGTTCAAGGAAATATGTATGGCTCATTATTCCTCATGCTTTACTGGTTTCTTGGAGAATACCCGTTTCCACGCCTCTGGACCGCCTGGTACGCGCCATATGCGGTAAGCCAACATAAGCATCGAATAAACGGCATAACCCAGTGAAATACTTGCCTCACAGGTCAAAGTGGTAGTAAAACGCAGGCGATCCACCCAATAGGGCACGACAAACAGCTTGGGTGTGCAGTTCATGCGCACAAAGCTGGAGGCAAAACCGATCAGTGACGTTTTCAGCCCCCACAGAATACCGGTAGAGGTAGCCGTATAAGCAGCGTCAGCAAGACTGATATTGGTGGACCATTCCATTTTCGACATCGTCACATGGGCTAGCGTATGACGTATCCATCGACGGAAGGACCGCGTTCCTTTCAGAAGTATCCGAACATCGTGTATAAATCGCTTAATTTTCTCTTTATCGATGGTGCCGCTGTCAATGGTGGCATCGGTTTTATGTATGTTTTTGTTGCGATCGAGTCGATAGAGAAGCCCTTTTTGCAAACCTGCCAGCAGAATAGCCGGAATGTCATAATTTATTTTAATCCACCCGTACAGAAATCTGATCTCCAGATGCGCCCGGTCATCATTATCATGCTTGGCAATATCCAGCTTCAATCGGATACGGGAGAGCAGAACAGCCAGCACAAGTAACAAAACGACGATGATGGCGATACCGATCCATTTCCACACTGGCGAGTCCTCCCTGCCTTTTTTCTCCATGGATATACCATGGCAAAAATAGTATGGCCCTTCGCCCGGAAAACATGCATCCTGAAACGCTAAACAGCCAGCCCCCATTATGCGAGGACTGGCTGTTTTCTAAATTTCGAACCTGTAACCATGAAGAGGAACCCGTAAAACAGGCTTCTGCCAGGCATCAAGACTCCGTATCATTCATAACCGGCTGGCTGTTCTCCAAACGTTCGAACAACAATTGTGTCTCTTCCTCCAGATTATCTGAGTCCTCAAACAGCTCAGGCTGCGGCAAATCCGCCAAAGAGCCCAAACCGAAATAATCCAGAAATGACTTCGTCGTTCCATACAAAATCGGCCGTCCGATGGCCTCAGCCCGACCTTTTTCCTCAATAAGCTCCTTGTTGACCAGAGTATGTATAGCCCGCTCAGATTTGACACCGCGAATATCTTCGATTTCAACTCTTGTAATGGGCTGACGGTAGGCCACAATGGCAAGTGTCTCCAAAGCCGCTTGAGACAGCGAGGCACGTGCGGGAGAATAGGCGAGCTTTTCAAAATAAGGTGCATGTTCGGATAAGGTTGCCAGCTGATAATGCCCAGCGATACGGACAATTTGCAAACCTCTTCCTCCCTGCTCCATGTCCTGCTTCATATCCTCCAGACTCTTTTCAACCAGCTCTTGCTGCTGCTCTACAATGTCGGCGATCTGCTTGGCGGACAACCCTTCCTCTCCCGCGAGAAACAGCAGTCCCTCAATAATTGATTTCAGCTTCAGATAATCCATTAACCCGTAAATCCCCTCTCCACTCCATTACAATATCATCGAAAAGCTTCTCCTGATAGCAGAAAATCTGCTTCATTTTCATCAGTTCGAGGATAGCCAAAAAGGTGACTACCACTTCATGCCGATACATATCCTCATGCATCAGCTTGGAGAACAAAAGCCGTCCTCCCGTCCCTACCATCTCCAACGCCCCGATGACCTGGCGAATACGGTCCTTGACCGAAATTTCATCGCGGTGAATACGGGTTACCGTCGTACGTCGCTCTGCTTTACGCAGCGCACGCTGAAAGGCCGCGACCAAATCGCTTGCATGTAGCCCATGCACCGGATTGGCGGGTTCGGTGGGCAGGAATGCGCTCAAATCTTCCGGCTCCTTACCATAGATCAGACTTCGTTCCCATTCACGTTCACTCAGATGGCGGGCAATCCCTTTATATTTACGATACTCCACCAGCTTGCGAACCAGTTCATCCCGCGGATCATAATCCTCTTCTTCATAAAAATCCAAATCATCATATTCCATTACAGGTGGCTTGGGAAGCAGCAATTTACTCTTAATGGATAAGAGCGTCGCCGCCATCACCAGAAACTCGCTCGTAATGTCCAGCTCCAGCTCCTGCATACTGTGCAAAAAAGCCATATACTGATCGGTAATATCACTAATCGGGATATCCTGAATATCGATCTCGGCCTTATCAATCAGATGCAACAGCAGATCTAGCGGACCCTCGAATGTTTCCAGCTTGTAATTTACGACTGTCAATGTGCTTCCCCCTGCCTTACTCCAATCATCATTCAACAATACCTTTCCCCGTTAGCACTTATGCTCGACTTTATCAATCCCTCTTTCTGTAGTATATACGTCATCGCCTTGCTTAACAATCCAATCCCTTTTTCCGGCTATAGTTATGCCGTTCTATTCAGGTAATCGCAAAATTAAAACTGCTTGCCCAGATTCGCCATCTCAATCGCAGCCAGTGCGGAATCCCAGCCTTTATTACCAGCCTTCGTACCTGCACGCTCAATAGCCTGCTCAATGTTTTCCGTCGTCACTACACCGAAAATAACAGGCACACCTGTTTTCAGACTGCTTGCCGCCACACCCTTGGCCACTTCATTGCAGACGATATCATAATGCGAGGTAGAACCACGGATCACCGTACCCAGCGTAATCACAGCATCGTATTTACCGCTTGCAGCCATTTTTTGAGCAATCAGTGAAATTTCAAAAGCGCCTGGCACCCAGGCCACATCAATCTCATCTTCCTGCGCTCCATGTCGCTGAAGTGCATCGATTGCCCCGCTTAACAGCTTACTTGTAATAAACTCATTAAATCTGCCCACTACAATACCATACTTCATACCATCCGATACGAGATTACCTTCCAGAAAACGTGCCATATAAATCAACCTCTCTTTTTTTAAATAATGAGTTTCAAAACTGTACTTTCAATGACAAACGACGACGATAATCAATCAAATCCTGAATACTGATCAGCTTCAAATGATGACGCTTGGCGATCACTGCCAAATCAGGCACCCGAGCCATGGACCCATCTTCCTTTATAATTTCGCAAATGACTCCGGCGGGTTTGGAGCCGCAGAGCCGGGCCAGATCAACAGCCGCCTCGGTATGACCCGCACGCTGCAAAACACCCCCATCGCGGGCGATCAGCGGAAACATGTGACCGGGCTTGCGGAAATCGCTTCCTGTGGCTGCTTCATCGGTCAGCGCACGCACGGTCAATGAACGCTCGGCTGCTGAAATCCCCGTTGTCGTCTCTCTATGATCCACCGACACCGTAAAGGCTGTGCCGTGGAAATCTGTATTCTGCTCCACCATCGGCTGCAATTCCAGTGCCTCTGCTCTTTGCCCTGTAATCGGCACACAGACCAACCCGCGGCCTTCGGTAATCATGAAATTAATGACCTCGGGGGACGCCTTTTCAGCCAGAGCGATAAAATCGCCTTCGTTTTCCCGTTGCTCATCATCCACCACGATCACGACTTTACCGTTCTTTAGTTCCTCCAGCGCTTCTTCAATGGAATCCAGACGAATTTCCATTTCCTGCTCCAACACACCATACTCCACTTCGTCAGCCGCTATATTTGAATGACTCTCTCTACTCCCGCTTTCCATTACGCTTTCCTCCTTATTTCTTGTGGCATCAAGCAAAGCCGTGTTTCGCCAAATAATCCAGACTCATAGGAGCTTTTTCCGGTCCCTCCGTCACCGATGATTCTCCGTAGTTCAAAAGCTGCTCCACATATTTGCCTAAAATGTCGCATTCAATATTGACGGTGTCTCCCTCACGTTTGGCCTGCAAGGCCGTCTCGGATAAAGTATGGGGGATGATAGATACGGCAAAGGTATCTCCCGTCCGCTGGGCAACCGTCAGGCTGATACCGTCGAGTGTAATCGAGCCTTTGAGAAGAATATATTTGTATATTGCCTGATTTGTAGGTGCAACTTCGTATACAACCGCATTCTGGTCTGATGTCACCCGACGAATCGTGCCCGTTCCATCCACATGTCCCTGTACGATATGCCCTCCGAACCTGCCATTCGCCGCCATAGCCCGTTCCAGATTGACCCGGCTACCGGATTTCAATTCTTTCAGATTGCTGCTTCGAAAGGTTTCCGGCATCACATCTACCTTAAAATCCTTAGTACCCACCTGTGTTGCGGTCAGACAAACACCATTCACGGAAACACTGTCTCCTATTTTCAAATCGCCCAATACCACAGAACCCGTAATGCCCAGCACCATCGCTTCTCCGCTTCTGGAAATCTGCTGAATCCGTCCCACTTCCTCGACCAATCCGGTAAACATGCCTTCACTCCTTTCCATCTAAAGTTCAGTTTATCCCTGATTCATCAGGCGTAAGCGCAAAAACCCCCAGTCCGGATCATATCCGTCATGGGGGTGATGAGAGTCGAATTTGCATTATACAAGCGCAGTCCATATACATCTTGAGACCACATGAATGATAAGTTTGCCAATAGAAAGCATGAATGAGCATACAACCAAATACGCTCAGAAGAGCCTCCGAAAAAAAGCTTGAAGAACAAGCAATCTTCCGTATGCTATCTGCAACGAAATAAGCCGTACGTACAATTACGTATGCTAAAAATCGGCACATGTCACGTCATGCACATGCGCTTCGTATCCTTCTCCCATCCAGACTATACTGTCGGTCCCGGAATTGCACCAGGTCCACCTTCTGCTGATCGTTCAGCATCCGGGTCACGGACTAAGCCGCACTGTTCATCGCAAAAGCGATTTACAGACACGTCATCACCGCCGGTGGGGAATTGCACCCCGCCCCGAAGGATCTTGCTCTTATTCAATTGAATTAGCATTAAACTTGTTACGTATATTAGCACCGACTTCTAAAAAAAGCAAGTTATCTAATGGTGGACGCTCCTGCTTTTGTTTTAACATATTGGCTGGAAAGCTCTTCAAACCAGGTTTTATCATTCATGTGAAGCGCCAGATCAATCAGATCGGCCAGTTCTTCGATCCCGAGCTGCGTAGCATGATCGAACGTAATGACCGCTGAAGCGGTTGGTCCACGGCCACCCTCCGCGCATATATCGTAATCCAGCCGTACATCAACATGCCCGTCGATAAACTCACATTTCAGAAAATAAATAATTTCGCACATTAAAATGGGGCGCACCTGCGTCTCCAGCACACAATCCATCACCTTGGCGGAATAATGCTGGTTCGTCAGCGTGAATTTGTGATCCGTCGCTGCCAGCGATGTCCGTCCAAAGTCATCCGTAAATTTCAGTTCCACTGGTGTGATATTCATGACCTTGGGTATTTGCTTCTTTATAATTTCGATTATCTCAACTGTATTCAGCTTAATCATACCTGCACCTCATTGCATCTTAAAATTCAGAGAAAGCACTAATTCAACATGTTTCACGTAGGCCTCCACTCCTATATCGGAAATCATTACCTGATTTTTTATGCTTCATCCCATAAACGACAAAAAAGATTCTTCGCGCAACAAGCGCAAAGAATCTTGATCGAACCGGTACCGTAACATCTTATAACAATGTTCAAAGTGTATTATTCAAAAAAACTGGATTATAGCTCCGAAATTTCATGTTTCTTTTTCAGAATATTCCAGCGGCGTTCAATCTCCTGATCAAAGGTAGCCAGCGTGGCTTCCTCCTTAAGAAGATGTTTTGTTTTGCCCATTAATTTGAGCCATTCCGCGGCTGGAATCCGTTTTCCCTTGTCCTCCGGATTGTACGTAATCGTCGTACTGCCTTGCTCAATCTCATACAGCGGAAAGAAACAAGATTCCACAGCGGCACCCACAATACTGGTACCCAGTCTATCCTCGGATTTCCAGTTCAGCGGACAGGCGCACAGGATTTTACCATAAGCCGTCCCCACGTTATTCGCATACCATTGTGCCTTGGCCGCTTTACGCAGCATATCCTGCGGATGGCTTTCGGCTGCGGTGAAGGCATATGGAATGTTGCAGGCTGCCATAATTTGCACCGTATCCTTGTGGTGGCCCTGTTTCCCTTTTTGCATCTTGCCTACGCCTGACGTGCTCGTCATATGACCGACCGGAGTCGAGTACGATTGCTGCGAGCCTGTATTCATGTACCCCTCGTTATCATATTCCAGCATAATCAGCTTATGGTTGCGCAGAGCAGCCCCGACAGCCGAACCCATGCCAATATCCATCCCGCCGTCACCACTGATCATAATAAAGGTCGGATCATCCGCCATCTCAATCTCATTGCGGCGCTTCATCTCCATATAAGCCTCCAGCGCTCCAGAGAGCGTAGCAGCCCCATTTTGAAAAAGATTATGGATCATCGGTTGCTTGTGTGATGTATACGGATAACCTGTTGTGACCACGTATACGCAACCTGTCTGGAACAGCACGACGATATCGCCCTCGATGCCTTTGAAAAACAGCTCCAACGCAGACAGCGCTCCACAGCCTGGACATGCCCCATGACCCGGCGTGAGACGGCGTGGTTTGGTCGTCAGCGAACGTAACGGCGGCACCTTGACCTTGAGCTTCCCGGTCGCCTCATCCGGCGTAACCTGAATCAGACCCGTACGGTACGCATCTCCCCGTGGCGGCTGCATAACCTGCGGCATGACCTTGTCCGGGGACCCCGGATTAAGCCCATAATAATCAAAAGGCTTCTCGGTCCGTCCGGCTTCCGCCGCCTCAATCGCAAGCTGGAAGAACGCCTCAGCGTCCTCCGCATAAAAATCCTTGCCGCCCAAGCCAAAAATGCGGCACAATACAAGCGTCCGATTCAGTGGGTCCTCCTGCAAGGCCGCCTTGATTTCGTGCGTCAAATTACCGCCATCGGCGCCGTACGAATCCGCACGTTCACCCACCAGCAGCGCCTTGACATGGCGCAATGCCTCACGCAGCTGCGCGGCCGGAAACGGCCGAATAATATTCGGACGAATCACACCGGCCTTAATGCCGCGCGCGCGGAGCTGATCGGCTACATCCTTAGCCGATTCAGCCGCCGAATTCAGCAGGAATACTGCAACCTCGGCATCCTCCATATGATAGAGATCCAAAATCGGATATTCCCGCCCAGATAATGCGGCATATTCTGCGGCAACCTGCTCATATACTCCTTCTGACAGCTTTAACGCCTCAGATAACTGAGCATGATTATTCGTCAGGTCATCGCCGTTCATATGCGCCCCGACAGTAACCGGATGGTCAAAATCGGAAATATTCGGATAATTCAGATTCGGGTTCGGCCCCACAAAACCGCGCACGGTTTCGGCATCGGCAAAATATTGCACCTTACGCTTCTGATGGGACGTGTAAAAACCGTCATAAGCGACCATCACAGGCAGCCGAACATCACTGTGCTCTGCGATTTTCAGCGCCATGATGTTCATATCATACACAGCCTGCGGCGTGCTTGCGGTCAAAATCACCCAGCCCGTATTCAAACCATAATACAAGTCTGAGTGATCCCCACGGATATCCAGCGGGCCACTAATAGCCCGGGTCACCAGATTCATAACCATAGGAAAACGAGTGCCGGACTGCACAGGCAACTGCTCCAGCATATACAGGAAGCCTTGCGAACTTGTTGCGTTCACAACTCTCGCTCCCGCTGCCGCAGCACCATAGCATATCCCTGCCGATCCATGCTCACCGTCTGCTGCGACCAGCTTAATGTCATGCTGACCTCTCGTTCTCATCTGATCCAGATATTGCGCCACCTCGGTCGAGGGTGTGATTGGAAAATATCCCATCATATGATAATTGATCTGCGCAGCCGCCGTAGCCGCCATTTCATTGCCGGATTCGAACGTTGTCACCTGTGCGGCGCCTGTCTGCTTGAGCTCTTCCTCCAGTTTCGCCATTACACACGACCTCCTTCATATACCGGAAACTGGTGGGCAACCCGATGCTGCTCCGCCCATCCCCATTGCTCACGGCGCGAGCTTAATGCCCCCGACGGGCAAATATCTACGCATTTCAAGCATCCTTTGCAATACTGGTAATCAATCCCTTGCAAAAATGGCAGCATTCTTCCCCGTTTGTCCGCCTGTTCTTCCCATACAAAGCAGTAATCCGGGCAAATCGAATCACACTTGGCACAATGCGTACATTTATCAGCTTCATATTCAGGCACAAAGCCCTGACGTGAACCGCTGACATCTCTCGTCATGCTGTTTCCCTGTGTGGCAATAACACCTCCCGAGGGTTGTGTTTCATAACCCAGCAAAGGCTGCGGCCGTTCAAAAATCCGATCCTGTGCATCATTCGTAACCGGATATACGTGCAGCTCCATTTCCTCAAAGCCCCGGTTAAACGTACGCAAATTAGGCTCCACCAGCTGTGGATTTTTCTTCTCAAAGGTACTGCGAATAACCGATCTCATCGCCTCCGGATCTAAAAAATCACAGACACGGAACAGCGCACCCAACATGGACGTATTCAGTTTGGTCCGCTCCTCCAGTGCGATGCCCATGGCATCCACTACCGCCAGCGTGCCGGATACCAGTCCCAAATCAGCCCGTATTTCCTCTGCCGGACGCGTGGAATTGACCACAACGATCCCATCCGCCGGAAGCCCGCTGATGACATTGACCGTTTTGTACAATGTTTCATGAAAAATGCCTACCACATGCGGTTGCTCGATCGGACTGTGATCACGGATATCTACCCCGGGATCACAGAACCGTACAAAGCTTTTGACCGGGGTTCCCTTCTTTTCAGAACCATAGGACGAAAAATTGGAAGCATTAAGCCCCAGACCAAGCACGCCCGTTTCGGCCAGCATTTTACCAGCCAGATTAGCGCCGAGTCCACCAATGGATTCCAGCCGGATTTCAAAAAATCCGAGTCGATTTGTACGCGTTAAAATAGACAATGTGATAAGCCCCCTTCTTTTGCAACTCTTACTGTGCTTGAAAAGCTCATATCCAAAAATGGAAAATGCATTCTAATGAAAAGGCTATCACAACACTTACTTTTCGAATGTGATTTTATTCACTTTAATACCTGCGTGTTTGCGATAAAACAGCAAACCGACAAACAAAAGACAACAAAAAGCCGCACTGTCCAAAGACAGAACGGCTTAGGTGTAACGTTATACAAAAAGATCATGCATTTAACGGTATATTACGCGTCAAATACTTTAACCTCTTTCATTTTGTCGCCTTGTTTTACAGCATCAATGAATTCCATACCTTTGGTCACTTGACCAAATACAGTATGTACTCCATCCAAATGCGGCTGTGGTGCGTAGCAGATGAAGAATTGGCTTCCACCTGTGTTACGGCCTGCATGCGCCATGGACAGAACGCCCTTGGCATGCTTCGTTGTGTTCGTAGCTGTTTCGCAGTCGATTGTGTAGCCAGGGCCGCCTGTGCCTGTTCCATTAGGACAACCACCTTGGGCAACAAAGCCTGGAATTACACGGTGAAAGCTCAAGCCGTTGTAGTAGCCGCTGTTTGCCAGTTTTTCAAAGTTAGCAACCGTGTTTGGCGCTTCTTCTGGAAAAAAATCAATTTCGACGATACCGCCATTTTCAAGATCTATTCTACCTTTTTTCATTGTTTGTAGCTCCTTTTCAACCTGTTTTGAAAGCTAAATAGCATCAAGTTCCAGTTTACTATGAATTGCCGCGCTTAGCAAAGCCTTGTCCAAAAAAAGAGACCATTATCCCCGGTATATCACTTCCGGCTAAATGGTCTACTTCGTCACGCTTATCAAAATCAGGAAGAAACCGTTATCTTGGCGTTGGGATGAACCGATGAACCGGCTTGGTCACGAACCAGGCGCTGTGGCACGACATCATTCCGAACGATATCCTCATAGCTTTCCCGTCGCACCACCAGCTCGGCCTCACCATTGTTTACAAATACAACCGCTGGTCGGCGTATCCGGTTATAATTACTCGCCATGGAATAATTGTAGGCTCCGGTTGAAGCAACAGCGAGCAAATCCCCGTTGGTCGGACGCGGCAGCTCCACATCCCAAATGAGCATATCGCCGCTTTCACAGCATTTGCCCGCAATGGATACCGTCTCCTCGTTCGCATCGTACGCTCGGTTAGCCAGCATGGCTTCATACCTCGCCTGATATAGCGCTGGACGCGGATTATCCGTCATTCCACCGTCCACCGAGACGTATTTCCGTACCTGCGGAATATCCTTGATACTTCCTACCGTGTATAAGGTTGTGCCTGAATCGCCCACAATACTGCGTCCCGGCTCAATCCAGATTTCTGGAAGCTCATCATAAAGCCCGGAAAAATGAGTTTTTACCGCTTCGCCGATAGCCTGCACATAGGTGGAAATTTTCAGTGGTGTGTCCTCTTCTGTGTAACGAATGCCAAATCCCCCACCCAGATTAATAACCTTGAAAGAAAACTGAAGCTGTTCCTTGATTTCTCTGGAAAAAGCGGCAACCCGTTCGGCAGCCATTTGGAAACCGTTCACTTCAAAAATTTGCGATCCGATATGGGAATGTACCCCCAGTAAGTTCAGATGATCCAGCCTGATAGCCTGCTCCACCGCATGACGTGCTGTACCGTTCGCAATGTCAAAACCGAACTTTGAATCCTCTTGGCCTGTGGCCATATATTCGTGCGTATGCGCTTCAACCCCCGGTGTAACCCGCAATAAAATATTTACCTGCTGATTCCGCTCGGAGGCAAGGGCCTGAAGCAAATGCAGCTCCATCTCGCTGTCGACCACGAAGCAACCAATTTGCGCATCTAGCGCCATTTCAATTTCTTCCGGTGTTTTGTTGTTGCCGTGAAAATGGATTCGCTCTGCCGGAAATCCAGCTTGCAGCGCGGTGAACAACTCTCCACTGGAAACGACGTCGAGCGACATCCCTTCTTCTGCAGCCAAAGCACACATTGCCATTACGCAAAATGCTTTGCTTGCATAAGCGACTTGAAACTTCAACCCGGTTTCACGAAAAGCTTCTATAAACTCCCGGCAACGCTGGCGTACTAACTGTTCATCTACAATATATAGCGGTGTTCCAAAACGCTCCTTCAAAAACGTTGTATCACATCCGCCAATCTCCAAATGTCCATTGCTGTTAATTTTACTGCTTCCATGCAAATACATGTTCTGGCGCCTCTCTTTCTGGAACAAACAAAGTCATATTCCATCGAATGTTAACACCAGTATAGCAAAAAAAGCATCAAGAAGAATGGATTTTTATGCAGATCATTTATATTAATGTTCTTGCCTGTTGCCAGAGTTCGAATCCGTGCTTGCATCCGTGTTCGGCATGCGCGTATTGTCCCGCGTTTTGTTAGATGACGGACGGTTAGGCGCATTCAGCACAGGCATACGGAACAAGATAGAAGCCATCGCCTTGGCATTAAAAGGAATGAACGGCCACAGGTAGGAAGAATTGTATGACCGGTGCAGTGTTAGCATCAAAATGATCAGTGTCGTGCCTACGATAAAACCCGGAACGTGGAAAATAGCCACAGCGATCAGCAAAAACAGCCGGATTAGCCGATTCGCCAATCCCAATTCATAGCTCGGTGTTGCGAACATCCCGATAGCAGCCACAGCCATATACAGCACAACTTCGTTGACGAACAGTCCCGTTTTGACCGCAATATCCCCGACCAAAATGGCGGCGATCAAGCCCATCGCGGAAGCCAGCGGTGTCGGTGTATGGACAGCCGCCATGCGCATGAGATCGACCCCTAGCTCCACAATGATAAACTGTGCGATCAGCGGGAGATGGGCTTCCTTTTGAGGACCGATAAAATCAAGAAACGCCGGTTTTAGCTCGGGATTGATGACCATAAGCAGCCACATCGGAAGCAAAAACATCGAGGCAAAAATCCCTATAAAGCGAACCCAGCGCAAATAGCTCCCCATAAAAGCCGTTTGCCGATTCTCTTCTGCATGCTGGCAAAGGTCAAAAAAGGTGGTAGGCAAGATCATCACGCTGGGTGAGGTATCGACGAAAATAACGAGTCGCCCTTCCATAATATGCGAAGCCACGACATCTGGTCGCTCCGAATATCGCACTAATGGATATGGATTCCAGCCTTTATTAATTATCGTCTCCTCTAATTGCTTATCCGCCAGCGGGATGCCGTCCAGATCGACGTTTTTAATTTTGTCGCGTACGGTATCCACCATCACTTTATCCACGATATCATCAATGTAACCCAAGCATACGTCTGTCCGGGTGCGGCGACCAACCTGCATCGCCTCAAATTTAAGGCCGGGGTCCCGCAAACGGCGGCGAACCAGACCCACATTTGTCAGCATCGTCTCTGTAAAGCCGTCACGGGCACCGCGTACGACGCGCTCCAGTGACGGCTCCTCGGGATTGCGTACCGGGTAATTACGGGTATCCAAAATGACCGAAAAGCGCTCACCTTCCATAAAGAAGGCGCTATAGCCTGTCAGCACCTTGTTGATGACAACCGACATTTTTTCGCTCTTTTCCACCTGAATATGCGGAATATAATTTTCAAAATACGATTGCAGTCCATCCGTAGACAGATCATCCGGTGTTAGATAGGTGAGCCGCTTTAGCACTTCAACCATGACTTGGTCCTTGGCAAAGGTATTCAGAAACAGATAGCCGATATGACGCCCGCCTAGTGTCATCTCCCTGAATACGACGTCAAAGGTCTCCCCCAGACCGATTACTGCTTTAAGCGTTTCCCGATTATCCTTCATCCTTGGCGATATATCATCCTTACCCTGCCAATAGAGGACGGATTCCTCTACGTTATCAGAGCGCTCACTCTCTTTTTTATGTTTATAATGTGCTGACTCCTGTGCCTGCCTTTTTTTCCACGGGCTCATTTCTTCCTTGCCAGCAGTATAACCTTCATTCCCGATGGCTCCGTCCTCCTGATGATCTTGATCCGGTCTATGCTCCATATCTCTTGCCCCCTTCACTTTCCTCGTTATCGGTTGTATACGAACCAGTCAAAAAAAGAACCAGTCACCTTACCCAGCACCATCGCCATCAGCAAGCCAAACATATACACGGTCATATGGAGCCGCTTGGCGAGTATAGGCAAGAGATTCAGTACCTCAGTCAGTGCTGCGGCAAGTAAACCGATAAACACTCCGCAAAACAACCCCGGTATCCACGTAAGTACGCCCGGCAACGGTAAGCAAATATTCCAAAAATCTGCCACCGTTCCCACCACTGAACCCAAAATCATAGATTTTTCATATGCTCGTGATTGTTTATAGGTACGCGTAAGCTGTGCCAGCCGAGGAATCATATCCAGCACAATAAAAAGTGCGATCACGCCACCACCCACCGCTACGCCTCCAGCGATACCTAAAATGATCTGAAGTACACCCTGAACATACATCATCATCGGCGCTTATCCTTCGTATGCATGCGGGCCATCTTTTCATATTCCTCCGCCACAACGTACTGATCCACGTTTTCCTGGTACAGATACATTTCCACTTCCAGCGGCGTCGGCTCCTCGTTCCATTTTTTTTTGAACAAATGATTAAAGAACACAATCATACCGAAGCCGATGCCGATCGAATACGCAATCTGGAACAGATATGGATGCTCATCCTTGTGTCCGGTAATCATCTCAACAATCCGCACCTGCACCTCCATCATGCTGACGTCAGCGTGGAAATTCATAATCGTGAGCGCAGATCCAAAGAACAGAAGCAACCATACCAGAACAAACAATATTCTGGATGGCTTACGCGGTTTCTCCACGATTTCCACAAGCACATGCGGCTTGCCGAGAGATTCCACGACGACACCCGGAATGCGTTCTCTAATTTTCGAAATGATTTGCAGCATATCCACCAGTATCAGATTACCGTCCTGCTGCTGCGGCCGCTTGAGAACAAGCTCCAGCAGATCGTTTTCCCATTCGGGATCTGCCAGCAGATGAGCTACATCTCCCAAACGCAAGTCATGTCCCTGTAACATGCGTACACGACTGCGGAGACGTAAGTAGACTATGGGAGCCACTGTAGGAGCCGGATTATGAGTCATCCGATCCCCTCCTTATCCTCGTAATTACCTTAGTATGAGGCGAAGCCAAGAAACATATTCCGTGCACTTTCTTTTTCTCCACGCAAAAAGGGTATTCCTGACCATTAACATGGCTTGGGAATACCCTTTTGAATTACACAGGCATGAGGATTTAGCAAAATTCCTAACCGATATTATTGAGCAATCTGATCGCGAATCGACTGCAAAATCTTTTTTTCCAGCCGCGATACCTGCACCTGGGAAATACCAAGTCGGCTTGCGACCTCCGATTGGGTCTGATCGCGATAATAACGCAGATATACAATGAGCCGTTCCCGCTCAGTCAGCCCCCCTATAGCCTCATTCAATGCCAGCTTGTCGAACCACCGCTCCTGCGATTCATCTGCAATCTGGTCCATAAGCGTAATCGGATCGCCGTCATTTTCGAACACCGTTTCGTGAATCGAGGTTGGCGGCTTGTTAGCCTCTTGGGCAAAAACAACATCTTCTGGTGTAACTCCCAGTTCATCTGCGACTTCCTTGATCGTAGGTAAACGGTTCAGCCGTTTGGACAGCTCGTCCTTCATTTTGCGGACCTTATTGGCCGTCTCCTTGAGGGAGCGGCTAACCTTAAGCGTGCCGTCATCGCGTAGAAAACGTTGAATTTCCCCAATAATCATCGGGACCGCATACGTTGAAAATTTGACTTCATAGCTTAGATCGAATTTGTCCACCGATTTTAACAAACCGATGCAGCCGATCTGAAAAAGATCGTCAGGTTCATATCCCCGGTTCATAAAGCGCTGCACGACAGACCATACGAGCCGGATATTACTATTGACCAGCGTCTCACGGGCATCATTATCACCGGATTGACTCAGTGCAATGAGCCGTTTGACTTCCGCATCCTCCAAATAGCTGTTCGAAGTTTTTTTTCCTCCTGCTTCCATAGGATCAACCCCTAATTATATAAAGCTTTCTTGGATTCAATCCTTTTCTTCATCCGGACCGACGTGCCTCCGCCCGGCTCACTGACTGCTTCAAACTCATCCATGAAATTTTCCATAATGGTGAAACCCATGCCGGACCGTTCCAATTCAGGCTTCGACGTATACAGTGGCTGCTTCGCCAGCTCCAAATCCTCAATCCCTCTTCCTGCATCTTCAATCACCAATGTTACCACGTCCGTTTCAATCCCAACCTTGATCGTCACGACTCCAGACGGATCGCTGTCATAGCCGTGAATAATACTGTTCGTCACCGCCTCGGACACCACGGTTTTCAGATCGCTTAGCTCGTCCATCGTCGGATCAAGCCGGGAAATAAAGGCAGCGACAGCGACGCGGGCAAACGCTTCATTCTCGGATTTGGCGGCAAACTGCAAGCTCATGAAATTGTTTCCTGTACTTTCTCTCATGACACCACCTCCAGTTCCGTGAGCGCATTTCCCTCGTTTTCATATACAGGCATGATTTTAAACAAGCCTGACATATCCAGCAGTCGGTGTACCGGCGGATTGACATCACAGACAGCCATCTTCCCGCCCTTTTGTTTAATCAGCTTGTAACGTCCCAAGATAACGCCAAGGCCGGAGCTGTCCATAAACTGGAGATTCTTCAAGCTGAGCACGATATGCTCGCATTGGCGGCGCTGAATCGCCTCATCCATTTGCATACGGACCATGTCCGACGTATGGTGATCAAGCTCACCGGACAGCCTTACAATCAGCACCCCCCGGTGATGCTCCATTTCAATTTGCAGGTTCATGCTTACTCACTCTCCTCCCGGTCTTGGACAAGGATTTCTACGCAGCCGCAGACGATTCCTGCCCTCCGACAAAACTAGAAGAAAACCCCTTAAAATCTACAAAGAAAACAGATTCGACATGGTACGTTTAAACAATTTCCACCATCCAGCCTTCTCCACCGCTACGGGTGCGGTTATGTTAAACTCCTTGAGCCGTTTACCATCCTGATAGACAACCAGCTTGCCGACCGGATCACCTGCACGGACAGGAGCTTTCAGACTTGGAGCGAGTTGCAGCTCATGACGCAGTGTTTCCTTAGTTCCTCCCTTTTTCACCAGCACACTGTAGGAACGATCTGCCTGAATTTTCAGCTCCGGCAGTACACCCTTCTCGACTTTCACGCTTCCCAGCAGGTCACCCGGCTTGTACACTGATTTCATCGTGTATTGGGAAAAAGCATAATCGAACATGGAAGATACTTCATTGTTACGTGTTTTAGTACTCGGTTCGCCAAGTACGACAGCGACTACACGCATACCATCACGCTTGGCAGTAGCGGAAAGGCAAAATTTCGCTTCCCCTGTATAGCCTGTTTTCAGCCCGTCCGCTCCTGTATAGAAACGAACCAGCTTATTCGTATTCACCAACCAAAACGGCTTGGCCGAGGATTTGCGTAAATAGTCCTGATACGCTCCTGTATATTTTGTAATTTGAGGATATTTCAGCAGTTCACGGCTCATGACCGCAATATCATGCGCAGAAGAATAGTGATTTTTTACCGGCAAACCGTTGCAATTGGCAAAATGGGTATCCTTTAAACCAAGCTGCTGCGCCTTGGCATTCATCAATTCGACAAAAGCCTGCTCAGAGCCCGCAATTTTCTCAGCCATCGCCACGGAAGCATCGTTGCCGGAAGCCATCGCCACTCCCTTAAGCATCTCATCGACCGTCATTTCTTCTCCGGGCTCCAGAAAAATTTGCGATCCGCCCATCGAAGCCGCATATTCGCTGGCCCGTACTTTGTCGGTCAGCTTGAGTTTGCCATCATGAATAGCCTCCATCGTCAGCAGCATAGTCATAATTTTGGTAATACTCGCCGGAGGAAGCTTTTCACGGCTATTTTTTTCATAGATGACTGTACCCGTATCCGCATCCATCAGGATCGCTGAGAGAGCCTCGGGAGCCAGCTCAGCCGCAGAACCCTCCTTGGGCTTGCTTTCAGGTTTGCTTTCCTCGGCCCAACCGCCGACGGGGACAGCAGTCAAGGCTACAAGACAAGCCAGGATGAACGCTACCACTTTTTTCTTCACAATCGGTTCCCTCCTCAACATATTGGCGTAAAGCACCGGAGCCCGTAAGCTTACTCCTCCGGCCTATTCGCGTGCTGCTAACCATTGTCGTCAGATTGGATGAAAAATATTCCATACACCTGAAAACATCAAATAGCACCAAGCTGAGTCAGCATGGTGCAGATTTTCCAAAATTAAACTGTACCCTTTTATTTCAAAAAGACTTTTTATCCGTTTATACAAATTCTCATCTCTAAGCAGACAGTATTCTTTTTAGATTACCGCTATTGACTTGTAGGGCGAATGATCATTTTATTAATAGCTACATCCGAAGGTTAGTCGTAACCATTCCTTGCGATATAATTGTTGTACGAATATTGTTGGCATACTCCTCTTTACGCAGACCCTCAGAAATCGTACGCACAGCAAACTTGGTACCAACCCGCTCAAGTAAACGCAGTGCTGTATCGCGCGCTTCCCGTTCATTTAATATCCCGAGTTCTCTGGGTGCAAACATGATATTTTTTAGTACACTGAAATGAGGAAACAGGTTGAAATGCTGAAACACCATACCAATATTCTCGCGTGCTTTGTGACACAGACAACTTCACCTTCGGTGACCGACATATCGATTTCCTTTCAGAACCTGATTCGTGCCAAAACTTTTCTTTAATCCTTCAACCTTAATTTTACCCACGACGAACCTTCACCTCCAGATAGTCAGCAATTTTAGTCAATGTTATGATGACAATCTTACCTGATTGCGTCAACTCCACAAGGCCAATGACGGATAAGATCGACGTATCTTTCAATGTAATAACCATCTAATTAATAAATGAAGGGATCATAATCCGTATTGCCTGAGGAATTACGATCTTCATCATAGCTTTACGATAAGGAAGTCCCAGGGAACGGGCGGCTTCCATCTGTCCACGATCAACCGATTGAATTCCCCCGCGGAAGATATCCACAAATACGGTAGCAACACCACGAAGGAACTTATTTTGTCCCACTTTCATAAAGCCAAAGATGCACTCCCCTGCAAGGTCATCTTCTTCTCGTCCAGCCGGGCTTGAATTCGGTATTGAGTAAGCGCCTGAGCTTCAGCATCCCCTGTGGCTTGTGAAATGGCAGATACAGGAGATGGTTTAGCGGTAGCGCTACCCGTACTCATGATTGGGCATGTTGTCAGAACCAGAGCGAGTTTGCTGACTGCTGTTTTTCTGATTAGATTTGATGTTAATGAACTTGAATGGTTGATATAAATCTCTCCCTCGAATGGATTGTGAAGCACAGATGCAAGTATAGAAGGCCAACTTTACCCTGTATTAATACGTATCTTAAATTTCGTTTAAAAAAAGTGGCTGTTTGTATTAAACAGGCATCATAAGTGAAAAGTGACTACCTTCCTCACCTAAGGATTGGACGAATATCCGATGTTTTAAATAGCTCAAAACAAAAAAACCGCCATTGCGGCGGTTCTAATTCGACGTTGAATCCTGATTATGTCCGAACTATAACGCTTGCGTGCCCGAGGGTCGCTGGGGACGTAAGTTCATGATGATCAAAGATGTGGAAAATAAAGTAAGGATGACCCCTAGCAAGTGGATTCCCATTACACTGAACGTATCTCCCATGATGATTCCGATTAACAATGACGACAAAATGGTACCGAGGTATCGCGAAGTATTAAAAATACCCGAGGAGACACCAATCATTTCTTTTGGTGTGCTCTTGAACAGGGCAGCCTGCATGCCGACGCTATTCAATCCGTTACTTATACCAAATACAGCCAAGGCGAGGATTACACTGAACATCGGCGAAGCTTCATTCAAGGTGATGATTAATACGGACCCGAATGTCATTAACACTGCAGAAAGGATTAAAGCCAGCCGCGTTCCAGATTTGTCGATCCAGCGTCCTGCGAGAGGAGAACTGATAAGTGAACATAAACCGAGGGTTAGCATAATTATTCCTGTATGAATTTCGTTAAGATGACGTACTTGCTGCAAATAAGACGGTATTCCAAAAAACAGAGCGTAAAAAAGAGTGTTAACCAGCATAAATTGTACATTCACCCAGGTCATTTCGGGATATGTAGCAAATGCCCGCAGAGGAATAAAGGGGGATGGTGTTTTCAATTCATGTCGTATAAAAGTTGCTAATGCAATCAAACCGATCCCCCCTACCATAAGGTGCCATGTTGAAAGATGTCCGGTTGATTTGACTGAAAGCAAGCTAATTAGCAGAGTCACCAAAGCGACTGTGAACAAGAGTATGCCCGGCGCATCAATCAGCAGGAGCCATTTCCTGATGGACATGTCACCAGAGGTGGATTTGAATGACTCCTCTTTGGGAATGGTTTTCCAGGCGAAGATAAAGCTTGCGATTACAAATGGAATATTAACAAGGAATATGCTGGGCCAGTCCCACCAATGAATCAATACACCACCAATAAAAGGGCCTACCGCTGCTGCTCCGGATAGGAACATCGCAAGGACAGACAAGGCGGCTGCCTGTTTCTCAGTAACATGGATTCTTACAATCGCCATTCCGACGGCTACCATCATGCTTGTGCCGACAGATTGAACGATCCGGAATACGATGAGCCAAGAAAAGCCAGGAGATAACGGAGCTAACATGGAGGAAACGAAGACAACAACCAGACCGATAAGGAATATCTTTCTGCGGCCGAACAGATCACTGCACTTGCCCATGACCGGTTGAGCTACAGCACTCGCAATGTAAAAGGAAAAAATAATCCACGAAACGGTCGTAACATCAAGTTGATACACATGTTGCAGTCTTGCAATGGCTATAGATATCATGGAGGAATTTAACGGATTCAGCATGATTCCCAAGCCGACAGATATCATTAACCATATATTTCGAGCGTTCATTTTGTATATACCCCCTTCTTCTCTGATCATCTTAATGGAATCCTGTTATTTATTCCAACGCATTTTATGTTATGATTTGATGAACTAAAAGGAATGAGAGAGTGGTGCGAAATGGAGCTTCTTCAGCTACGCTATTTTCTGACGTTAGCCCGGTGTGAACATGTTACGGAAGCTGCGGGTAAGTTGCATGTCACTCAATCCTCACTGAGCAAAACGATACAGCGATTGGAGGATGACTTGGGTTCACCGTTATTTGATCGATTGGGCAGAAAGCTGCGGCTAAACGAATTCGGAAGAACATTCCTTCGCCGGACCGAAAAAGCCCTATTCGAATTGGAACAGGGAAAGCAGGAAATTGCTGACCTCTCCAACCCGGATCACGGTACACTCCAATTGGCGGTCACCACAGCAAGCACATTGCCAGGTATCTTGCGGGAATTCCGGAAAAATAAGCCGAACACCCAGTTTCATGTACAAATGGTAAATTTGGAAGACATGTCTACACTTCTTCATCGAGGGGAGATCGATTTTTGCCTGTCCTCTCCTCCGATCCAAGGTGATGATATCGACTGTCAGATCCTATTCGAGGACCCCATCGTAGTAGCGGTGCCTCTTGGTCATCGATATGCGGATCGAAGCAGCATCACATTAGCAGAGCTTAAGGATGAGTGGTTTGTGGGTGTGAAAAAAGGATACGGCATTCGTGATCTGGTGGACTCCAAATGCCAATCAGTCGGGTTTGTACCGAAGTATGTATATGAAGGAGATGAGCCTGCAAGATTAATCGCACTAGTGGAAGCGGAGATTGGGCTTGCCTTTATACCAAGTACAGCAAGAAACCCACAGCAACGCATTGCATATCTTCCGATAGAAGATCAGAGACTTGTGCGGGAGATTGCTTTATTGTCGCAAAAAAACAGATATATCTCGAAAGCAGCTATCGCGTTTCGCAGCGTTGTTATAGACTATTTCGGTGCAATGTCCAAACCAATTGATGAATGACCATCCCGAAGACCCCGCTCTCCATTGTATGTGAGAGCGGGGTCTTTTCTTTTAGGGTATCCGCTATGCCTATTTCCGCCAAAAAGTTGAACAGTTTGCCTTCTCCGTAATATTGAATTCAATCATTCTTTCCAGTAATGAGAAATCAACCGGCCCATCCCACCGGATACGCACCAACTCCTTGGTGTGATCATAACCGGCCTTCGCAATTTCATTGGAAAAATGATTAATCCCAGCCTTTTCAGGCGCCACAGCCAAATGATGTTTGGATACACTAAATCCAATAATAAATGTGCCATGATCGGTAAACATGGGCTGATTCCACGCTATTTTTGGTACTAAATGTGGGTACTTCTTTGTAATCCACTCTAGAATTTCTTCCGTTCGATCCCGATGTCCCAGGTTATCAATTCGTGCTAGATATTCTGCAAAAACGTCCATGTGATCTTCTCCTAACCCAGATTTAATTCGCATACTTAATCTTGAAAAACCCTCTGGTCCAGATTTACCAAAGGGTTGAAATAATATACTGGTTATGACTCAATATAAGCAGCAGAAGTAACGATATTGATTTTCTTCGTTGTTGCACTCCAAAACAAAACTAAACCGTCATTGGTTTCGAAAGAACTCAAGATGAGATTGATTGGGCAGCTTTAGAGCATAATTTTCAAAGCAATATGATTAAATTTTTTTATACTATCCCACGTTTCCATAATCCGTTAGGAACTCCGTACACGGCAAAAGATAAGCAACGACTGGCAGAACTCGCCAAAGCCTATGACGTTTACATCGTTGAAGACAATTATCTAGCAGATCTGGAAACAAACAGTAAAGCTGATCCAATACACGCGTATCATGGGGCCAGTCATGTCATTTATCTCAGAAGTTTCTCCAAAGTGCTGTTGCCTGGATTAAGGATTTCTGCTGCCGTTGTCCCCAATTCACTAATTCCATTAATGCAATGGCACAAACATACAGCGGGTTTAAGCACCTCAGTGCTATCCCAAGGTCTGCTTGAGAATTATATGAGTCGGGTATGTACGATCATTATGCAAAGCAGATGAAATCCTTGTACCATGAGCGCATTAAACATCTAAAGGAAGTTTCACAGCAATTACTACCCAAAAATGAAAGAACGTCTATCGTCTACTTGAAAGCGACTTACATTCGGCTGATCGTGAGATACGTAAGTCCTCCACCCGGTAAAATATCCGTTTTATTTTGGCTGAACACCCGTATATCAATGAAAGAATCGGCCTCCAGCTTCAGTTCAATCGTTCCACTCAAAGCACTGTAGTTCGGCCCGCCAATCACCCGATCATCAAGATAAGCATACGCCGAGCTGCCGGCAACCTGTTCATCATTCACATGGAGCGCCAGCCGTGTACGATTGCCATCCACTTGAGGATCTGTCGAAATATAGGCTTGTATTCTGTACTTCCCGGCTTGTTTGGCCCGCCAACGGCTGCCCGTTGCCTCAAACTCGGTCAGTTCATCATAGCTGATCTGGTTGAAGTTTACCTTCTGCCAACTGCCTGCGAGGATATTTTGTCTTGCTCCCAGATAGGCTTTGACAAAGGTTTTATCCAAATGCTCGATTCCGTTGTTCGAATATTTCTCTACTAGCAGCAAAGCCTGCCCTGTCCCGTTGTTTTTATAATAACGGTTATCCACGTAATTGAAATCCAAATGCGAACGAAGCGTCGCCTGCTGAGTGGATGAGCTGCCGGAGAAGGAAACCAGATTCCTCAAATTGCGTGGATATCCACCCACCTCATCCACTAAAATTTTTTTACCAATGACCACATCTACAAAATAGTCACATACTGACCAGTAGTTGTCGTCGTTTTTGTCCCTGAATTTGTCCGCGATAGCTAAAATGGAGTCGCGAAGAGCGACATTCTTCGTCTCCTTCGTGGCACCAATTTGAATAAAAGACGGAACCGTCACTCTATGTTCTAAGCTTAGCCCCTCAAACCAGCAGCCTATAAATTCGGCATTCATAAAATCATCAATTCGAATGGGTATATCACTTGAGCTTCCGTCCTTAATGTGCTGGCTGGCCAAAAATCTGGCGCCATTGGAGCTATTCAGATCGAGCGCCGTATCATTCCCCAGTGTAAAAAGCGCAAGGCTGGTAAACTGTGAACTTCTGTTCTGCAAGTGAATACCCGTTTTATTGTAATTAATCTCCGTACAATTAAATAAATCCACATCGCTTTCGTAGCCCCAAAAAGCCGTCTCAAAATGCTCAATCAACACATTATCCAGCGTAACTCCGCCGCCCTTCCAATCTTGAATGCCTAAAGTACCTTTTCCATAATATCCGCGCTTTACTTCCTGAGAAAAAGGATTATTTAATGCTGCTCGATCCGTCCCTTCGTACCGGATGGCCAGGTCATGAAACTGCACATTTTGAAAGCCGCTAAACGATGGAAGACTCTCGTCTCCAATTTGAAAACAAGGACCCGTACCATAGTATTCAATCGACGTAACCCCCTTACCCTGTCGGTATCTGCCCTTATGAATGCCAAAAATGCGTACGCCCTGTTTGCGAATCTGAAGGGTGGAGGTTATTTTGTATCGTCCACTTGGGATATGAAGTATGGAATAGTCGGGAGTCTTATTGATCAGTTCCTGCAAAGCTGCCGTATCGTCCTGGACACCGTCACCTACTGCTCCAAACCAGCTAGCATTTACACTACGTTGGATGAATTCCTTTTCAATGCTTTTAAAGTTTTCATTTAATTGCTGCGGCGTTAGCTCTGTGCCCGTACCACTCAAATTCAACTTCAAACGATCTGTGAAACGATCCGTCACCCGAACACCCCCATTTATAAAAACTTTGAAAATATATCTTTCAGACAGAGCTGAAGGATTTTGCATTTTCTTAGCATGGACTGAGTATATGCACGGGACAGCTTGCTCTACACTTGAGAAAATGAAAATAAAAAATTTTATTATTGCACAAAAAGATACATTTTGTATAAAATAGATACATATCGTATCCGGGTGGTGAATGTGTGAAGACTGTCCTTACAGTGGTCGGTTTACTGGCTTTTTCCATTCCTTATGCCTGTCAGGGCTTGTCTCCCAGAGTGATCGCAATTTCCCTGCTTATCCTGTTGTTTAGCTATCTGATGCTGTTGCCCTCGCTAAAGCCACTGATCGCAACCTTGGCTGATAATCCGTTGCTGACCTTGCTCATGATGTACATAGCTGCCTCCTGTTTATGGGCTGAACAGGAACAGACCTCATCCATGCTGATGGTGCTTAAATTCGTTACTTTTTCCACCTTCGGACTTTATCTGGTTACCCATTATACGACGCAAGGCTGCATCCGCCTGTTGGTCATTACGTTAAGTATTTTGAGCGTACTCAATCTACTGGCGGTAGTGCTCGTTCCCTCCTTTGCCATTCATGGGGGCGTCGAACATACAGGGCTGTGGAAAGGCATTTCCGGTCATAAAAACACACTGGGAACGCTCTCTCTGCTATGTTTTGTTTCACATGTCATTTATTTTTTCAGGGGAACACGCAAAGCTTTGCATGTTGGCTTTATTTTGCTGAATGCCTTACTGCTCATCAAATGCCAATCTACCACCTCGTTGCTGCTAACTTCTTCCCTGTTCACGTTCATCCTGTTTATATTGCTATTCAAAAGAATCCGAAGCGTTGCGCTGCGTGGTTTCTTCATTAGCAGCTCCTGCCTGCTTGTGCTTTTGGGTCTCGTGTTCGCCTTTATTTACGGGGATGCGATTGCATTGGAATTCGGCAAGACAACAACCTTGACTGGAAGAACAGAGATCTGGCAGGGGATTGCAGGCGCCATTGACAGTCACTACTGGTTTGGTCATGGTTACGGTTCCTTCTGGGCAAACCGGCCCAGCATCTATGCCAATGGAATCCGATTTGATCTGACAAGCAGTCACAGCGGGTTTCGGGATCTGTGGATCGATATCGGCCTCACAGGACTGTTGGCAACCATTACACTCGCCATAACCACTTTATTTAAATTCAGAATCGGTAAAACCGATATGTATACATGGCTGACGGCAGCTGTCTTTTTCCTATTCATTGTATTAAACAATATTACGGATAGCCGCTTTCTGAATTCTCTGGCCATCTACTGGATCATATTCGTTGTTATTGTGATTAAGGTACAGGAACGGCATAGACTGACAGTAGCAGAAAAGGCGAATACGAAAGCCATACAGCACGCCTCCATCACATTAGGAACTACCAACCGAACAGCACGCAAAAAAGAACCCCGTTTTCCTACGCCTTAAATGGCGTTTGGAACGGGGTTCTTGGGATGTGACAACCTACATTTGTGGAATAATCGCCAATACGAGATTCAAAAATTTCTCACGTACCTTCTCTGCTGTCTCCATTACTTCATCGTGGGACAGAGGCTGATCCAAAATGCCTGCCGCCATGTTCGTGATACAGGAGAAGCCCAGCACCTCAATGCCTGCATGACGGGCTACAATGACCTCGGACACCGTGGACATACCCACTGCATCTGCACCCAGTGTGCGCAGCATAACGATTTCAGCAGGCGTTTCATAGTTTGGACCCAGCAATCCGGCATATACGCCTTCCTGCAAGCTGAAGCCCTGCTGAGCAGCGGTTTGCTTGGCAATCTCGCGCAAGCGACGGCTGTATGCCTCTGACATGTCAGGGAAGCGAACACCCAGAGCCGCATCGTTCGGTCCAATCAGCGGATTTTGTCCGGTCAGATTGAGATGATCCGAGATAACCATCAGATCGCCCGGCTCGTAAGACGTATTGACACCGCCTGCCGCATTCGTCACCAGCAGACTTTGAATACCCAATTGCTTCATGACCCGAACCGGGAAAGCCGTAAGCTGCGGGCCATAGCCCTCATACATATGGAAGCGGCCCTTCATCATAACTACAGCGCGACCTTCAATGGTACCTAGCAGCAATTCTCCTTCATGACCTTCTACCGTCGATACGGGAAAATGGGGGATATCCTGGTAAGGAATACTAATTCCATCCTGAATCAAATCGGCCAGAATGCCGAGACCCGAGCCCAAAATAAGGCCGATTTCCGGACGGATTCCGCTCTTGGCACGGATATAATCTGCTGCTTCCTGGATCGTAGCTTGGTTGGCTGTTGACATCAATATCTCTCCTGTCTTGTACAATCGTTAGTTATAGTTGCTGTTATCGTTATTACTGTGATCGTTACTATAATGATGACTACAATCATCACCATTAGTAAATCGTCTCGTCATATACGATCCTTCCTGTCGCTGGACGGACGATTGCCGCCGTGCGGGTGATGCTTTTCGTATACTTCCTTCATACTTCGCTTGGCTGTCTGCGCATAAACCTGCGTCGTGGACAGATCGGCATGGCCCAGCATCTCCTGTACGGAGCGCAAATCCGCTCCGCCCTCCAGCATATGTACCGCAAAAGAATGCCGCAGGGTATGCGGTGTAATATCCCCGCTTATGCCTGCTTCCTGACCATACTTCTTGATCATTTTCCAGAAACCCTGTCTGCTGAGACGCTGACCGGACACATTGAGGAACAAGGCTTCCTGTTCTATCTGAGCCTCCTCACCCTGCCCGGACCGCAGCAACAACGCACGCTGCTCGTCCATATACGCTTGTGCCCACTGCGATGCCTCACGGCTGATCGGCACGACACGCTCCTTCCCCACCTCACCGCCACAGTGAACGAAACGCAGATCGGTGCGTACATCACGCACGTTCAGGGCGATCAGCTCGGATACACGGATGCCTGTCGCATACAGCAGTTCCAGCATCGCCTTGTCCCGTCCCCCTTGCGGGGTGGAAACATTCGGCGCTGCCAGCAGACGCTCTATCTCATCCTGCGTGAGCACAGAAGGCTTCTTTTTGTTGGCCTTCGGCAGCTCCAGCAAGACAGACGGATCATGCCCCGTAATCCCCTCCCGAATGAGAAAATGGAAAAAGGAGCGGATAGAGGCTACGCTGCGCGAAATCGTCGCTGCGGCTTTTCCCTGTTCCTTCAAACGTCCCAAATACAGCACCAGATGGGAGCGTTGAATATTGTCCGGCTGCTCAATGCCGCAGCTTTCAGCGAACTCGACAAACTGCTGCACGTCCCGCTGATACGCTTCCAATGTGCTGGGCGACAAGCCCTTTTCGTCTTCCATATATCGAACAAAAGGTTGAATATACATTTTCATGAGTTCCAGAAGTCTCCTTGTCCTGCATACAACGGTTCAGTCGGATCAGTCTCAGCGTCTACATGGACTATTCTCCATACCAGTAAAAGAAACGTAAACGCTCCGACACTGCCGTCTTATGCTCGGATACGTCGGATAATTCCTGCCCGCCGAATACCTTGACTGCATGTCCTTCCGGTATCCGGTAATGATCCACAGGTGTAATCCAATCCCTGAATAACCCAAGGCTATAGTAGAACATACATGCCAAAGCCCCGAACAGTATGACCAAACGCAGCCATTTCAGTCCTCTCCGCAACGATAGTACCATGTGAATCAGCCGCCTTTTTTCCAGATTATAGGGCCTATTAAGGCTCTCTATGGAAGGGTATGACAAGCTGTTACTTTTTATACCGCTTAATGTCGTATAGCAGATCCTGAACCCAAAAAAGCTCCCCCGAACGCGTCTTCGCCGGTGAGAGCTTGGGTTGTCAGCTTATTAATCCTGAGATTTGTTTTTCTTGGTTTTACCCAAAAATTTCTGGGCGGTCGTATCGTTCTTCGCCTTGCAACGATAACAAATACCGTGAAAGTCCAAACGGTGGTCCACTACGGTAAAGTTATATTCCCGTTCCAGACGCTCTTCCAGCGGTCCAAGCCAGTCCTCCAGTATTTCATCCACACTGCCGCACTGCACACATATCAAATGGTGGTGGTGATGCTTGGTCGTATCGCCGCGCAGGTCATAACGCGCAACGCCATCACCAAAATTGATTTTCTCCACGACGTGCAGTTCACTTAGCAGTTCTAGGGTACGGTATACGGTTGCCAGACCAATTTCGGGAGCTTTCTCTTTAACGAGCATAAATACATCTTCCGCACTCAGATGATCATCTTCGTTCTCAAGTAAAACTCTGACGGTGGCTTCCCGCTGAGGCGTTAGTTTGTAGCCCTGGGATTGCAGCTGCTGCTTAATTTTTTCGATCCGTGCTTCCATGTGTCTCCCTCCCCCTGCAAAAGCTACTGCCCACTGCACTTTTTTTCACTCCTATTATTATAGGGGGTCTATACAAATAAAGTCAAACATTTTGAAACGGAGTCAAGGAGACACGGAAGCAGTCAGCATAGGAGTAACCCACTGCATCATAACCGGGGTAATCCAAGTTTCAAAGGACGCGCTTCCAACGAGGAGCAACATCATTGCCGCGGTCAGCCCTGCGTAGGACAGCAACGGACGCAGCATTCCGTCAGATGGCCGTGTAGCGAGTATTTTAGTTTTGATCATATGAATGGAAAAGGTCATCGCAGCCACACTGCACACGAGCAGTACCGGAATGACGATTAAATTGTGGGGAGCCACGGAGACGAGGGAAAATAACAGCCCCTTCCACGAATATTGTCCTACCATATACCCTACCGAAAATCCGATCAACACACCCTTGAGGAAATTCAGTACGAGAATGCCAGGAAGACCGATGACCGAAAGACCACATACCCAGATTAAACCGACCCATTTTAGATGTAGAGACACACTATCCCAAAAGGTTGAGGTCGCTTGCGAACCAGCAAAGCCCTGCTCATTTTGATTAACCGTCACAAAAAAATCCTTCAGATAACGCGACAAATCCTGAAGCTGCTCCAGCGAGAGAGCGTTCACCATCAGTGCACCAAAGACGACTCCCACCAGAAACAGCACGGCCAAAAAAACATAATACGGCGTTTGGTCCTTTAACGTATGACGAAACCATTGCATCGGCGTCCTGCCCCTTTCATCTGCTTGTTTGTCCAAAAAACAACCGTAATCCGACAGCTGATGGCTAGGGTTCGGGACAGCTTGCGCTGCAAAAGAAGATTCACGAGTGATGTGCCAAGCCAACGGCATAGATATTTAATGGTTATGAACAAGCAGACGCCGATATGACTTTAATAGGACATGACTTTATGGGGACAAGACTTTACTAGGACTTGGCTATTTTGCCGTAGGTTCCGCCACCACCGGATACGAGGGAAAGTCGTCCTTCCCGGGAAAGGACAATTTGCTCTGCCAACACTTCTCCGACAACCGCCGCCAATTGTTCCTGTGTGACCTCATGTAAAATATTCATTTCTGTTCCGAACGCATTCAGCAGATGGTTCAGCTTGGCTTTGCCCAGACCGGGGATAAACTCCAGAGGAATCTGGTAAATGTACGGTGGACGATGCGATGGAATCACGGGCTGCTCACGGTCAGCAATACTCCATATCCGATCCAGTACGCCCCGCACCAGCTTGGTATGACCACAGGCAGGGCAGCGTTCGTCCGCCATCTCTTGCTCATCCATAATCGTACCGCAGCTTTGACAGTAGGAACGATGGTACTTGCCCAGCTTCGGATTTAATCCGTAATTGGCAGACACCCGTCGTCCTTCCCGGCGCTCCAAAGCCATTCTGAATTCATCAAAGCTCGGCTTTGCCATGGATAATTTGTTGTACTCCCGTCCAATTTTGCCGAGCGAATGGGCATCCGAATTGGTCAGGAAGCTGAAACGGTCCAGCTCCGATATCAATCCGGCCATAGACGAATCCGCACTTAACCCCAGCTCCACCCCGCTAATGAGCTGCATATCCAGCAGTTCCTCCATACGGGCCGCAGAGCTGCCGTATATGCCCTTATGAGGGGTGAATACATGCGCTGGCACCATTATGCCTCCACGGCCGTAAATTTGCTGCTGTAGCTCGCGTGGCGGAGCATAGATACGCTGCGAGCTAAGATTGACATTTTTCATGTGCCGAGCCATCCATTGCGTAAAATCCTCCATCGCCTCCAAATTGGGAAAATAGGCCAGGATGTGTGCCTCGGGACGGCCTTCCGCCCGAATCTCCAACTCCGTTCCCAGCAGCACAACCGTATCCCGGTACGCGATACCGCCACCCCTGATTTCCGCCATTTCACCTGTTTGCAAATAAGCGTGGATATTCTCCTGCACGTTCGGGGCATGGCAGTCAATGATACCGATCAGTCCGATCCCCTTGCGACCAGATGCTTCCTTGGCAATGTTGGCAAAAGTCAGGTCCCGACTGCCGCTAATTTTGACCGGATCTCCCTTTTCCGTTCTGCCGATATGAATATGGAGATCAGCATAGTAGTCTGTAAGTTCCACCGTATTTCCATTCATACCGCTTAGAAGCTCCCTGTGTGTTGGTGAAGCTGCCACGCATAGACGGCCAGAATCGTTTTGGCGTCACTAATCCGACCTTCGCGAATGAGTGCCTGTGCTTCCTCCAGCGTCACCTCAAACAGCTCCAGAAACTCATCCTCATCCGGTTCCATTTCTCCCAGTTCCAGTTCTTCAGCCACATACAGATGAATGATTTCATCCGCAAATCCGGGGGAAGTATAAAAGGAATGTAGCAGCTTCAGCGACTTGGCAGTATAGCCTGTCTCTTCTCTCAGCTCGCGTCCCGCCGCTTCCATTGGATCTTCGCCCTTTTCCAGCTTGCCTGCCGGGATTTCCACCTCACAGCGGCCCATCGCCTGTCTGTACTGATCCACGACCAGCATTTTCCCCTCATGCAGCGCCAACACGGCCACCGCCCCCGGATGCTTCACGATTTCACGCTTACCCGTGGAGCCGTCGGGAAGCTCTACCGTATCCACCTGTAACGTAATCACTTTTCCTTCAAAAATGGGCTGCGTGGATACCGTTTTTTCCTCCAGCGCAGGATTGGAATAAGGCTTGCGGTCTGGGTTGTTCACCTGTTCGTTCACTGGATCTTTCTTATGATTGTTCATCAGCATGTTGCCTCCTTCGTCATCTATCTCTTCATTAGCTATCGCCAGCTTTAGTCTAACTTGTCCACTTCGGACATATGGTGGTATTATAACAAATTTCTCTGTTCAAAGGAGATTCGCCAATGAAAAGCTACCGTACCGAAACCACTCTCCATATTGTCGGCAAAGCCTGGCAGATCCAAGCCCTACTGCGGCAATGGCAAAAAGAACACGGCTCCGCTGCCACGATCGCCTCGCTCATGGTTCCAAAAAAGGTTCAGGTCTAAAGACAAGGGAACGCTATCCCTGTCTTTAGCCTGAACCTTATGTGTATCGCGCCAGTCTTACTTCGTCGCCTCTTGGATAAGAGCTAGGACCACTTCGGCAACCTTCACCAGATCATCTGCCTTGATTTTTTCCTGTGTTGTATGAATGTTCTGGTAGCCAACAGCCAAATTCACCGTTGGAATTCCCAGTCCATTGAATACATTGGCATCCGAGCCACCACCGGAATGGAAGGTCGGCGTTGCCAGTCCCAGCCCTTGTATAGCACGCTGCGCAACCTGCACAATTTCATCATGCTCTGTGAAGCTGAATGCCGGATAAATGACTTCGCTGCGGAATTCTCCTTGTGCACCAAATTCACGCGCGGTAGTTTCCAGTGCTTCACGCATATGCTGGATTTGATGATGAACCTTCTCCTGCACAATACTACGTGCCTCTGCCCGGATCAGCACAAAATCGCATACAACATTCGTTGCTCCGCCGCCCTCGAAGCTGCCGATGTTAGCAGTCGTTTCCTTATCAATCCGTCCCAGCTTCATGTTGGAAATGGCCTTGGAAGCTACTTGAATGGCACTGATGCCATCTTCGGGATTTACACCCGCATGAGCAGATTTTCCAGTAATTTTCATTTCAATACGAGCCTGCGTTGGCGCAGCCACACAAATGGAGCCTACTTCACCATTGGAATCCAATGCATACCCAAAGTCCGCATCCAGCAATTCTGGTTTCATTGCCCGTGCGCCGAACAGACCGGACTCCTCACCTGCCGTAATCACAAACTGAATTTGTCCATGGGGAATTTTCTGCTCACGCACGACACGAATCGCCTCGAACAAAGCGGCAATCCCTGCCTTATCGTCTGCCCCCAAAATGGTTGAACCGTCACTGCGAATCCAGCCATCCTCACCCAGCTGCGGCTTAATGCCTTTGCCTGGTGTAACGGTATCCATGTGGCAGGTAAAAAACAATTTAGGTGCTTGCTCCGCGCCTTCCGCTTTCCAGGTTACGATCAGATTACCCGAACCATGTCCGGTTCTTTCGCGGGAATCATCTTCTGTTACCTCCAGCCCAAGTGCATTGAATTTTTCTTTCAGAACACGCGATATTTCCTGCTCGTGCTTGGTTTCGCTATCCACCTGTACGAGTTCCATAAATTCTTGTACGATTCGGTCTTTCACTACTTTTGCTGTCATTGAACTTCCCTCTCTTTCCCGTTTACGCTACAATACGGATAGATAGTCTTATATCTGACTTAAACCTATCCTAAAGGAGTTACACATGCCAAACAAAAAATGGGTTCGTTTTTTCGTCTACATTATGCTCGCCGCGATGATTGGCTCTACGCTGTTCATGGTGATTGAGCCGTTGATTATGCCACTATAATGGATTGCGCCGCTCAAGATATTCTCCCATCCCAGTGCTCCATGGAGACTCTAGGCGGACAAGCTGTGGCGCAAGAAAACAGGCGGGCTTCCGTGTACATCACAGAATAGCCCGCCTTTGCTTTATAGGAGGGAATGACTTTGCCATTCCACCGCAAATGAAAATTGCTCCTCAAAGTAAGGTACAATCTCCTTCGCAATCTGCTCCACTGAAAAAGTCTGCTGTGTGCAGTCCTCCAATGAAGTTACTCCATATTCCTGAATTCCGCATGGAACGATACCCTGAAAGCCCTCATGCTGTATCCCTGATTTGATATTGAAGGCAAAACCATGACTGGTCACAAAGCCCCGACGGTGCTTACATTTGTTGAATTTGACTCCTATGGCCGCGATTTTAAGATTCCCGACCCATACCCCTGTGTATTCAGGCTTGCGACTTCCTTCAATACCATGGGAAGCCAGCAACCGAATGATCACCTCTTCCAGACTCCTGAGGTATCCGTGCAGGTCAAGCGCCTTCTGGTTGCCCAGCATAAGCAGGGGATATCCGACCAGCTGCCCCGGCCCATGATATGTAATGTCTCCCCCACGGTCAATCTGAAAGACGCTGATTCCCTGAGCTTTCAACTGCTCCGGCGTGAGAAGCAGATGCTCAGGATGCCGCTGAGAGCCAATCGTGTAGGTCGGCGGGTGCTGGAGAAGCATAAGCGTTTCCCTCGCCTCCCCCGCATCCAGCTTCCCTACAATATCCTTCTGGACATCCCATGCATGGGCGTACTCCATCCTATTCGTATAGGTTACATCCAGCGGTCGTCTGTTCACGGCCTGTCACTTCCTCTCCGTCCATTTACCCAACTGTTCGGATGATTAGTACAGCTTCGTATCCAAGGTGTAGCCTTCCAGGTTTTCTTTGATCCGTTGCAGGAATCGTCCGCAGATCACACCATCCAAAATGCGATGATCCAGCGACAGACACAGGTTAGCCATTGAGCGAACCGCGATCATATCATCAATCACCACTGGTCTTTTAACGATGGATTCAAAGGTCAGAATCGCAGCCTGCGGATAGTTAATCACCGGATATGACAGTATTGAACCAAAGGAGCCAGTGTTGTTCACAGTGAACGTCCCACCCTGCATATCGTCCAGCTTGAGCGTACCTTCACGTGTTTTACGTGCCAAATCGTCAATTTCACGCGCCAGTCCGGCAATATTTTTCTGATCCGCTTTTTTAATAACAGGTGTAAGAACTGCGTCCTCTGTACCCACGGCCAGCGAAATGTTGATATCTCTTTTGACGATAATTTTGTCTACAGCCCATACCGAATTCATGATCGGATATTCCTTGATGGCATTCACGACTGCTTTCATGAGGAAGGCCAGGTACGTAATGTTAATGCCTTCTTTTTGCTTGAACTCATTTTTGATCTTGTTGCGGAGCATCACCAGATTGGTTACATCCACCTCAATCATCGTCCAGGCATGTGGAATTTCAGAGACACTTTGCCGCATATTGCGGGCAATCGCACTGCGAATCGGTGTAACGTCGATAAAATACTCCGATCTGTTATTGTTGCCACCCTCAACTTCGATCACGGGAGCTTTCGGAGCTTCCGTCAAATGAATGCCGCTGTTGCGCACCGGAATTGCAGGGTCCATATTTTGAATCGGTGTACTTTGCTGAACAGCAGACTGCTGTCTTCCGGCAAAAGGAGAGCCTTGCGCTGGTGTCGTTGCAGTTGGCTGTTCGGATACCCCTGCCTGAGCGGAACCACCCTGTTGTACATAATTCAGCACATCTTTGCGAGTAATTCGTCCACCCATGCCTGTGCCTGTCACCTGATTCAGGTCTATGCTGTGCTGAGCAGCCAGCGTTTGCACCGCTGGAGAAAAACGTCCCCGCATGGATTGATCTGAGGCAGCACCCTGTTGGGATTGTACTTGTTCTTGTGCGTTGCCTTGAGGTGGTGGCGCAACGGGAGTCGCTCCAGTTGATACAGCAGGTGCAGCCGACTTCGTCTGAATACGGCAAATCAATTCTCCAACGGCTACCGTCTGACCCTCCTCTGCCAACAGATCACCCATAATTCCGTCCAATGTCGATGGAATTTCCGCGTTCACTTTATCTGTAATGACCTCGCAAATCGGTTCGAATTGCTCCACCGTTTCGCCAGGTTGTTTCAGCCATTTTGCAATTGTCGCCGATACAAGCGATTCTGCCAATTGGGGCATGGTCACGTCGGTCCATTGTTTTTGGTCTGACATTTTTTCAACTCCTTAACATCATAGGAGAGCGCGTTTTACCGCAACCCCCGCTACACTTTTGGAATGCTTTCGTCCAATCCGCTCTATATTAATACATTGCAAGACGGCGCATCGCTTCCTTAACCTTATCTTTGTTCAACATATAAAACTTCTCCATCGGCGGGCTGATCGGCATTGCAGGCACGTCTGGAGCGCACAAGCGCTCAATCGGCGCATCCAGCTCGAACAGACATTCCTCATTAATAATAGCGGATACCTCGGCACCGATGCCGCCCGTTTTGTTGTCTTCATGCACGATGAGTACCTTGCCTGTATGCTTTGCAGCTTCAATAATGGCCTGACGGTCTAAGGGCTGGAGTGTGCGCAAATCCACAACATGTGCGGTAATACCCTCTTCCTTCTCCAGCTCCTCAGCAGCCTGCATAACAAAATGTAGCGGTTGGCTGTACCCGATGACCGTAATATCGTCACCTTCACGCAGCAAATTGGCTTTACCAATCGGAACGATGTAATCATCATCAGGTACTTCACCCTTGATGAGCTTGTAGGATTTTTTGTTTTCAAAAAACAACACCGGATCAGGGTCACGAATGGCTGCCTTCAGCAATCCTTTGGCGTCATAAGGTGTAAAAGGCGCTACAATTTTCAGACCCGGTGTGCCAAAAAAGATAGATTCCGGACACTGTGAGTGATATAAGCCGCCAAAGATCCCCCCACCGATGGGCGCACGGATTACAATAGGGCAGCTCCAATCGTTGTTAGAGCGATAGCGAATTTTAGCTGCTTCACTAATAATCTGATTGGTTGCCGGAAGCATGAAGTCCGAGTATTGCATTTCGGCAATTGGCTTCATTCCGTACATGGCCGCACCAATCGCAACTCCGGCAATAGCCGACTCTGCCAATGGCGTATCCAAGACACGCTGCTCACCGAATTGATCCATAAGACCCTTGGTGGTCGTAAAGACACCACCCTTAACACCAACATCCTCACCTAACACAAAAACCGTTTCATCCTTCTCCATTTCTTCCTTCATGGCAAGACGAATCGCATCAATATATTCTATAACCGCCATAATTACCGGCCCTCCCCATCGCTGTCAGCATAAACATGCAGTAGCGTATCTTCGGGCTTCGGAAAAGGCGCATTATCCGCATATTCAATCGCTTCCTTGACCTCGAGCAGCAGCTCAGCAGACAAATCCGCGTCCTTGGCCTCATCCCAAATGCCGCATTCCAGCAAATAATTTTTCATACGGGCAACGCCGTCCTTGGCCCAGTTCTCATCCACTTCCTCTTTGGTCCGGTAAGCCAGATCATTATCCGAGGTAGAGTGAGGAGACAGGCGGTACATCATCGCTTCAATAAGCGTTGGCCCCTCGCCACGAATAGCACGTTCACGCGCTTCCTTGACGGCTGCATACACTGCCAGCGCATCGTTACCATCGACCCGAATCCCAGGGAATCCGTATCCCAAAGCACGGTCGCTCACCTTGCCTGCCATTTGCTTATGAACCGGAACTGATATCGCATATTGATTGTTTTCACACATAATGATAACTGGCAGCTTCTGCACACCTGCAAAGTTACAGCCTTCGTGAAAATCCCCCTGGTTGCTGGAGCCTTCACCAAATGTAACGAACGATACAAAATCCTTCTTCTGCATCTTGGCAGCCAGCGCTACACCCACTGCGTGTGGAACCTGCGTCGTCACCGGACTGGAGCCTGTCACAATACGCAGCCGTTTACTGCCGAAATGACCGGGCATCTGCCGGCCACCGCTGTTGGGATCATCCGCCTTGGCAAATTGCGACAGCATCAGTTCGCGTGGCGTCATACCAACCGCAAGTACGAATCCGTAATCCCGGTAATAGGGAAGAAAATAGTCCTTCTCCCGGTCCAGTGCAAAAGCCGCACCTACTTGTGCCGCCTCCTGCCCAATGCCGGAAACGTGAAAATTAATTTTCCCTGCCCGTTGCAGGAGCATGTTGCGCTCGTCAAATCTTCTTGCGAGCAGCATATATCTGTACATGTCAATAACTTGTCCGTGAGTCAGTCCCAGCTGTTCATGTCTGAAGCCAGCGTCTACAGCGCCTTTTGAACTCATTGAGGCACCTCCTTAAGTGTCAAACATCCTACTACCAGCACCTAGTACCATCTTGTCTTAAAACCTGGTACTAAACTCTGGCTAACTCCATTATAATCCTTTTCTCCCCAAAAAGAAAAGCACCGATTTATTTGAATTATTTAAATCCCTATCGCCTGTCCATCAACCGCCAGCATCGCTTCTCCCAAAATCTCCGACAATGTTGGATGCGGATGAGCCAGCTGTCCGACTTCCCACGGCGTAGCATCCAACAGCTGCGCAAGAGCCGCCTCGCTGATGAGATCCGTTACATGCGTACCGATCATATGTACACCGAGAATATCATTTGTTTTCTCATCGGCAATCACTTTGACGAAGCCGTCCCGACTACCGTACACCAGCGATTTTGCGATAGCTTGAAAAGGGAACTTCCCTGTCTTCACCTGATGTCCACGCTCACGGGCTTCTTGCTCCGTCAAGCCGACACTCGCTGCCTCAGGACGTGTATAAATACAACGCGGAATCAGATGATTCGGTACGCTGTGAACCACTTCGCCCGCCAGATGATGGACCGCCAGCAGCCCTTCATGGCTCGCTGCATGCGCCAGTTGTAAGCCTCCGATGCAATCCCCGATCGCATAAATATGCGGCTCATTCGTCTGCAAATGCTCATTAACCGATATAAGGCCACCCTCTACTCGGATATCCGTATTTTCCAGCCCTATATTTTCCACATTCGCCTGACGACCTACCGAAATAAGCAGCTTGGAAGCGCTGATTGTTTCGGTTTCGTCCCCCTTTTGCACGTCAACCTGTACGCCTTCTTCATCCTTACCGTACGTTCCAGCCAGCACTTGCGAGCCCGTCAGAACCTTGACTCCACGCTTGGTTAACAGACGCTGCATTTCACGCGAAATGTCCTCGTCCTCGGTTGGAATAAGCCGATTCGCCGCCTCAACCACCGTAACCTCCACGCCAAAATCGTTCAGCATGGAAGCCCATTCCACGCCAATAACGCCACCACCTACGATAATCAGGGAAGCGGGCAGTTCTTCCATCGTCAACGCTTCGTCACTGCTCAAAATAAATTCGCCATCCGGCTCCAATCCGGGCAGTACACGCGGTCGTGATCCCGTTGCAATAATAAGATGGGCAGGAACAATCGTCTCCATCTCGCCATCTTCCAGCTCCACGGCAACTGCACCGCTTTTTGGTGAAAAAATCGACGGCCCAATTACGCGTCCTTTGCCGCTCAGCACCGTGATTTTATTTTTACGCATCAAAAATTGCACGCCCTGATGTAACTGCTCCACAACGGCTTCCTTGCGCTCTTGTACCTTAGGGAAAACAAGTTGCGCTCCCGAGGTCTCGATGCCGTATTGCGCACTTTCCTTAATCGTCGCATATACTTCCGCACTGCGCAGCAAAGCCTTGCTCGGGATACATCCACGATGCAGACAGGTTCCACCTAGCTTGTCCTTTTCAATAATAACGACTTCCTTGCCGAGCTGGGCTGCACGAATTGCTGCCACATATCCCCCGGTTCCTCCGCCCAAAATTGCAACATCACAATGTATAGTCATGCTTCTCCTCCATTAACATTGATTATATATAGCTTATTGTACTCTCTTTATTTCTCTGTACAAAATATAGTGTTATGCATAGACTACAGGCTGTCTAACAACCTGCAGCATATCATTCATATAAGGCATCCCGTAATTTGGTAGACATCCTTGACGTTTGGGCTGATTTGGCCCGTAGTGCTTTGCGAAACGATTCATTTTGCTTGCGCAGAAGATCAAGCTCCGTCTCCAGCTCCGTGATCAACTCTTGTGCCTGTGGGCTTACCAGCCCTTGCTCCAGTAATGCTTCTTTTTTGGCACTATAATCCGTATCTTTTTGGTCCATACCTGTCCCCTCTTCCCCTTTATTCCACTATACTTCACCTTATCATGCTCACGGCAACAGAGCAATGACGTCCACATTTACATTCAAAGAATAGATATACAATAACATGTCGAAAAACAATATATTTTCTCTAGTCTGTTTGCTGCACATTATGGTAATCTATAATGGCCTTTTCTTTCGGGAATGATGATTCACAGCGTTATGCGCATGTTACAGAGAGGGGAATTCGCGTTGCATACAGGACGAATTACGATCATTACAGGCCCCATGTTTAGCGAAAAATCCGGCGAACTGATTCGCCGCTGTCAAAAATTAATTCAATACGGACACCGCAAGGTGGTCGCTTACAAACCAGCTGAAGATAATCGCTACGCCAAGGACGAAATTGTAAGCCGCATCGGATATCGGCTGCCTGCCATCTCCATTCCGAAAAAACTCACAGATGAGCTCGTTCAGCGGATTTTGGAAGAAACGAAGGATGCCGATGTGGTCGCCTTTGATGAAGTACAGTTTTTCAGTCGTCACATCATGACGTTGGTGGAGGAGTTAGCCTACTGTGGCAAGCATGTGATTGCAGATGGACTCAATTTGGACTACCGGGGTAAGGAATTCGGATATGTCGGCGGTTTACTCGCCATGGCAGATGACATCGAAAAGCTAGCTTCCTTTTGCGCCGTATGTGGAAGTTCAGAAGCTGTATATACCCAGCGTATGGTGAACGGAAAGCCTTCCACTGTAGGACCCATCGTAATGATCGGCGACTCAGAGGCGTATGAGCCACGTTGCCGTAATTGCTTTATACCACCCCATAAAGTGAACTGCGATTAGCACGGAAAATTTGCCGTCAGGCTGCGATAAAAGCACGACAACCAGCGGATTTTTTCTTGTGTTTTTTTGGAACGATTCGAGCAATTGCCCCGTATATCCGGTTAAGCTGTACAAGTTTTCTTAGTTTTCGTATGAATACTATGACCATGATATTATCGGGGGGCTTACTTATGAGTTTTTTCAACAAGATCTTGGCAAGTGCAGGAATTGGTTCAGCTAAAGTCGATACATTGGTGGACCAGGCCGTGTATGTCCCTGGCGAGGAGCTTAGTGGCATCATGCGCATCAAAGGTGGTAAAATTGATCAGGAAATCGGCAAAATCGATATCGAACTTAAAACCGAATATATCGAAGAGCACGATGACAAGAAGACTACTTCCACCTGCTGCATCGCTCGGGTCAAGGTATCCGACGGCTTTCATTTAAAGCAAGGTCAGGAGCTTGAAATTCCTTTTTCTTTTCGGTTGCCATTGGAAACACCTGTCACTCATGCCAAACAACCTGTATGGCTGGATACAGCATTAGACATCGGTATGGCCTTGGACCCGACCGACCGTGACTCGCTCAAAATCGAGCCGCATCCCTATATGAATACGGTGTTTGAGGCCGTTCACCTGTTGGGCTTCCGATTCCGTTCTTCCACCTGTGAACGTCATCCCAAGCTGGGACGCGGTGTTCCATTTGTACAGGAATTTGAATTTACGCCCGGATCGGAATATGCACGCGATATCGAGGAGCTGGAGCTAATTATGCAGTTGGAGCCTGAAGGCGTCCATGTGCTTGTGGAAGTGGATCGCAGAGGTAGAGGATTGTCCGGTTGGCTGGAAACTGCCTTTGATATGGACGAGCGTCATGCCTGGTTGAGCTTAAGCAAGCAAGAGCTGTCTTATGGACCAGATCATATCGCAGAGGCGCTGGAGGAACTGCTCGACAGACAGATTCGATAAATATGTTGATATAACAAAAAATCCCCGCCGTTTAAGTCACGGTTGGGGATTTTTATGCTCTTCAAAATACTCTGCCATTTCCGTATCATCTGCACCGGCTAAAGTGGCAGCATGTCCTGTCGTTCCGCCTTGTGCTTGCAATCCTTGCATACCCCGTACAGAGAACCATTGTCATCTGCGTAAAAGGTTAATTTGTCTTCTTTTTTACAAAAGGAGCATTTTTGCTTGCCCGTGCCCTGGATAGAGTCAGACAGTCCAAACCCAGATTGGACTTGAATACCAGCTGCATTTGTATTCGCGCGGGAATCCGAAGATATCTTAGATTTGGACACGTTTCCGGTCCGGGATTGTCGGGCAGACTTACGAGGACGAAATTCAACGACATTACTGTTCCGCTGTCCATTCACTTGTTTTTTGCTGCTGCGACCACGCCATGCCATAACAATCCAACCCAACGCCACCAACAACACGCCGACGATCACCCAAGTTAGACTATTCCACATGCCTTCATCCCCGCCTTTGCTTTAAAATCGTTTGGTTTGCTTCCACTTCCTCGTACAGTACAGGCTTTATTTTATTTCGTCTAACGGAATCCCGTTCAGTGCAATAACCTTGCCTATCACCTTATTCGTTGAAATATATCCAAGAAGACGACTGTCTGTGCCGTTCATCCGATTGTCTCCCAACACAAAAATCATACCTTCCGGTACAACATTCGACTCACCTCTTAACGGGAAATTAAGCATGTTAGGTAAGTCGCCTTTTTACAAATTGTACATCATCCTTCTGAAAAACGATAATATCCCCTCGCTGAAAACTGTTTTCCTTGTAATAATGCTTATCCACTGCCATATGATCCTCTGCCATCATAGTAGGCTGCATCGAAGGCCCATGCACTGAGTATGGCTTTACATCATCACTTATATTGATAATACCTAGTGCTAAACAAAAACAGTCACCCCCCGAGAGGATGACCTATTCATAAAGTTTTTATCATTTACCATAATTATCAATATATTAACATATCTGAGGTTATTGGGCTATCTTTTTTAATCCTTCCCAATTTTCTTTGGAGTTTCCACTACAGAAGGTTTTTTAGTGACTTTCAGATAACATTCGGCACAAATCACAATTCCTCTATACAGAACGATCGACTCTTTACTATTACAGAATATGCAATGGTGGAAATGGGAACGTACTTTAAGCTTGTGTAATTTCCCTGTCATTCAGCATTCCTCCTTCATATATAACATGAATCATCTTTGAACGCCTATTTCGTAAATGTATCATCAATACCGAGCAATTCATAAACTAATCGCCTATATCGTTTAGCTTTGCGGGTTCCATGGATTAGATTCGATAGGCGGGACGTGGGAATTTGGTAAGTCTCGCAAAAGGTTTGTTGATCCATATGCCTTTCAACCAACTTCTGCTTAATCGCCCATCCAAAATCAGTTACAGTATGTTTATTGTTATTCAAAAGACTCCTTACGACTGCATAGCCGTCGTTCTATCCCGTATGCTGGAAGATTTAAACCAGCTTGAGTTGGTATTTGAAATCGCGGAGGAATTACATCATTCAGATAAACCGAAGGAAGCTGTTCCTTTCTATGAATACATAGTGGAAAATGAGAAATATCAGCATTCGGAGCGTTTAGCCATAAGCCACTATAGGCTTTTTCGTGCTGCACTTGGTCAGAATTTGGAAAAGAACCGTGAAGCAGCGATACGGTTTGCGCCTTTTCGTAACCTTTTACCTGTAAACTATCAATTAGATGGTTATTATAAACTGACAGGTACATCGTTTAATCAGCATAAATGGGATGAAGTCGAGGTATACGCTGATGAATTCCAAATCGTTGTAAAAGCTGCATACAATGATAAAATACGTAGACTAGAAAGCAAGAAGAAGGCTGAACCACTTGTAACAGATCATCCTTTTGTTTTTTATTACGGATATAGTTATCTCTCGAAGTCTACAGCCCTTCAAAAGAAGGGAGAATATGAGGAAGCAAAAAAATACATTTCAGCCTACGCTGATCTGAGTTGGATGCAAGGTTTACATGCAGATGATCGAAAACAAATAGAACAATTTAAATTATGGGCGGTAGGTAATAGATACACACTCGACTTACTTTCAGGCAACATGGCGGTAATCCCCGGTTACATACAATATTTAAAAGAGCATCCTGATGAAATACTAGCGGGGCTACTTACTATTTTAGAATCAGCGAATAAATATGGATTTCTTGTGGACGAAACATTAGAAGAATTCCGAGAACACACTTTAGGATTTGACCAGCGTAACGATATGACACACAGTACTTATTATTCCTCTTTTCTCCAAGAGCTTGCGATCTATAATTTCAAAATTCAGAGGATGCATGAGGGCCTCAATTGCGCCTTGAATTACCTAATATTATCCATTATTATGAATAACGACAGTGATTTCAAGCAAAGTGCTACAATGTTTGAATTTTACAAAAAGTCTGCTTCCCCTGAGCAAAAAAAAGAGTACGAAAAAATTATTAAGGAGGAATGGAACCGTGAAAAAGTCTCTAATTATTCATCTCATTCTGACTTTTGGACTACTTAGTTTAATTCAACCGATATGGTAAACCTCAACTAATGCTAAAGATAGTATCACAATAAATAATCATGGAATGAGTTAAAATACTGCACTTCGCTTATAGCAGAATACATCTATTTCTAAAATGAAACCTCGTTATAAAGACACTTCATTGGACTACATTCTAATTTACTACCAAAAAAGTTAAGCTCATCCCACTTTCAAAATTCGGGATGAGCGTTTTAGCATTCAATTTCATTGATTCTAATGTATGACTTGGATAATAAGCATTAATTCCTAGCTAAAATTATTTTCAAAGTTAGATTCATTCTCTAGTTTATAATATTTCAAATTCAAATGCCCCTGTCATTCCGTGTAATACATCACATGTTATAAACACATTGGAGGATCTTACTGGTAAGAGACATAATCTAACCGATATGCTGGAATATATTCCAAGTAACGCAAAAGACGATCACACTCCTGCTTGATAGAGGGCGATCGTCTTCTGTTTTTTTGCTAAACTATACTTTCTCTTACTCCCCTCGATAATAAAAATCTACGAACCTTTTCGTCAACGGATTAAACTTATCAAAACGTTTTCGATGCGTTAAAAAACCTGATTTATGAACTTGCTCTGCCAATGCTTCTACATCTTCAAATCGCTTAAAAAACGGTAGCGTATACGCGTCGATGTCTTCAACAATCTCTTGGACCACCCGCCCCCTTTCTGTTTCCGTAGACACATGGTAATCGTAATCCTTGTTTTCCGTATACTTCTTGGTCAGAGCAATCAACTCACTGTGAAAACAAGACCCTGTACCGCACTGTTTTTTTATTTCTTTGGATTCCACGATTATGTAAACTTTTGTTCAGTATTGGATTGCCCAAAAATAAAAAGAGACAGCGTGTTATTACACACACCGTCTCTGCTGAATCCCAGCTTGATTTATGTTGATCTGAGTTATACTTTGAATTTGCCGATTTGTCCTTGCAGGTCCTCTGCCATGGTAGACAGGTTTCTTGCAGCTGAAGCAATTTCCTCCATGGATGCCAGTTGCTCTTGTGTTGCAGCAGACACATGTTGTGTTCCTGCTGCGGCTTCCTCAGCAATCGCTGAAATTTGTCTGACAAAGCCTACAACTTCATCCGTACTTGCAGACATTTGCTCTGAGCCAGCGGATACCTCTTCAATCTCACTCGCTACTTTATTAACTGTTTCCTGAATCAGTTCAAAGGATGCACCTGCATTCTGCACGACTTCCCGACCTGTCATGACATCTTTTCCATTGGACGCTACAGCCTCGATCGCATGGGCAGTGTCCTTTTGAATCAAACCAACAAGTTCCGTAATTTGTTGAGCAGAATGAGCCGATTGTTCAGCCAACTTGCGCACTTCGCCTGCAACTACAGCAAATCCGCGACCGTGTTCTCCTGCGCGGGCCGCTTCAATCGCAGCGTTCAGAGCAAGAAGGTTGGTCTGACTCGAAATATTGGTGATTACATCAATAATCTTGCCAATTTCATCTGAACGCTCTCCCAATCCAGCCATAAGACCAGCCAATCCCTCCATGGAGTGATTTACAGCGTTCATCTGCGTAACAGCCTGTTGAATCATCTGGTTACCTTCAGCTGATTTGTGGGCCGCATCCTGAGCAGATGCAAATACATTTTGCGCACGAATAGCAATTTGTTCTACACCGATGGACATTTCCTCAATAGCCTGGGACGACTTTGTCACCATATCCACCTGTTCGCCCGTTCCTGTAGCTACTTCTTGTACCGTTTCGGTTATTTGTGCAGAAGCTTGGCTATTTTGCTCTGCGCTGGCTGTCAATTCTTCCGAGGAAGTGGTTACCAGTTCAGACGTCTTACTAACCGATTGAATCAGTTGGCGAAGGTTCTCAACCATGGCATTAAAGGAATGTGCCAACATGCTGATCTCGTCCTTGCCCTTCACAATTATAGCTTCACTTGTTAGATCACCCGATGCAATGCTTTCAGCAGCACGACTGATTCGCAGAATGGGTTTAGAAATAATTTGGGCGATGATGATTGCCACAATCAGTGCCAATACAATAGCCGCAATACTCAAAACGACGACCATTTGTCTACCTGAGATAAAGTTGTCAACGCCTTCTTGTGTAATCTGTTTTGAGCCATCTGAGTTCAGCTTGATGAGCTGAAAGATCATATTGTTCGCGCTATCCCATAGCGCATAGGACTCTTTGTGCAGAATGCTGGATTGAACATAATCGTTAGCTTTCCCTGCTGCAATCACCTCTGGCAACTTATTCAGATAATCTGCATATTTTTTGGAGAAATCATCATACATTTCACGTTCTTTAGGAGTAGCAATTAATTTTTCATATGTTTTCCGGCCGCTCTCGACCTTTTTCAAAACCAAATCGTATTCCGCCTGAACCTTCTCCACCTCTGCCGGGTCGCGTTCTACAATAATATTCAAGGAAAGCCGTTCTACATCAGATACATCGCCGTTTAGCGTTCCCAGGATAGTCACACTTGGCATCCAATGGCTATCAATTTCCATCGAAGTGTCACCCAAGTTTTTCATTTTTGAGATGGATACCAAACTAATGATAATCAATAAAGCAATTACCGCAAGAAAACCCAATAACAATTTTGCTCGGATGTTAAATTTCATACATTCGCCCCTCAATTTCTTTATAGTACATATTATATCGACATGAATCGACACATTGTTTATATCAACTTAAAGAGATTTTTCAGAACTGTTTCCAAAAGGAAAATTTTACTTGTGATGATTAGTGAAGCTGATTCTGGTTTGTTTTATAAACAGCGTGGGACGTGTTATGTTTCATGATTTCCAGCAATTGTTCCGCCATATAGCGAGGGGAATGCTTAAAATCTTCATTTACCCATTCTATGATCATCCCCAAAATAGCGTAGGCGTAGTAACTAGCTTGGGATATCCGTTATGGTAATGTCCTTTAAATCTTTTTCTTTTAAAAGGAGAACTATAGATTCCCTTAATAGTTTTTTCGTTCTTCGAATGCGTTTATCCTCAACTAATTTTGGATTAGGCATGGAGCATCACCGTTAATTTAAAATTTATTTACACAAGGCAGAAATACTGTTCAAAAAGCAACAAATTCCTGCTTATTTGCTGATTTTTATTCATTAATAAGTATGATTATACTATAAATAAGGTATAACTGTACTTTATTGAACAAGTGTTTAACGAAATGAATTACACTTAACTGAACATGCGGAGGGATCATCATGATACTTCAAGGTAAGGTGGCAGTAGTCACAGGAGCAGCCTCTGGAATGGGTAAGGAAATAGCCATTTTGTATGCTAAAGAAGGGGCTAAAGTGGTTGTATCTGATATCAATGTAGATGCGGCAAACTTGACTGTAGCAGACATTAAATCCAATGGCGGAGTCGCTACTGCTATTGTAGTTCGGAAGGTCCTTCCTATTTTCACGGACAAAGGTGCCGGGGTCATTATTAATGTTGCCTCACTTGGCGGATTGCAAGGCTCTAGAGCTGGTGCAGCTTATATATACTGCAGCCAAACATGCCGTTGTTGGCCTGACTAAAAATGTAGGCTTCCAATACGCTAATAAAGGCGTACGTTGTAACGCAATCGCTCCTGGTGCTGTTTCCTTGCTTCGGATGATTCCAGCTTTGTGAATGGGTACCGTCATTACAGCCGATGCTGGTTGGTCTGCTTATTAAAAGATGTAGGTAATGTAAAAAACCAGTCCAAACACGAAAGTGTCGGCTGGTTTATTTGTTGTACTACGTAAAATATTTAGCTCTGCGAACCTTCTTTATTCGCTTACTTTCCCTAATTAACCCTTTCAGGACACCTTATTCTCAATCCGAAGCTTGTCAGCTACCATCGCAATAAACTCTGAGTTGGTCGGCTTGGATTTGGAGATATTAATGGTGTAGCCGAACAGATGAGAGATGCTGTCGATGTTGCCACGTGTCCATGCTACCTCGATGGCATGACGAATGGCGCGTTCCACGCGGGATGCCGTCGTTTTAAATTTTTCGGCGATTGCGGGATATAATGTTTTGGTGATGGCACCCAAAATTTCGATATTATTGTACACCATAGTAATGGCTTCGCGTAAATATTGATAGCCCTTAATATGAGCTGGCACACCGATTTCATGGATAATGGCCGTAATACTGGCATCCAGGTTTTTCGTTTTGCCCATTGGCACCACATTAGACCGCATGGAAGAAACCGTCACCGGACTGCTGCTGACTAATTGTGGTCCCACCAATTGACGAACACGGTTGGCAAGCACTTCCATGTCAAACGGCTTCAAAATATAATAAGATGCCCCGAGCTGTACGGCCCTTTGCGTAATATTTTCTTGACCGAATGCAGTCAGCATAATGATTTTCGGCTGTGGAGACAGGTTCATTTCTCTCAAGCGCTCCAATACGCCGAGACCATCCAGATGAGGCATGATAATATCTAAAATAAGTACATCAGGTACGTTGCGGGATTCTGCGATGTGTTGGAGCACTTCTTCACCATTATAGGCGATTCCTGTAACTTCCATATCCTCCTGATCGGAAATATATTCGGCAAGCAGATTCGTAAACTCCCGGTTGTCATCAGCCAACAATACCTCAATTTTTTGCAATGTACTTCCTCCTTATTGAGCGTTATTCAGTTGGGACATCAGTTTACAGCAATTAAATATTTCTTGTCGGAGTATATGATTTCGACATCGAATTATGAATTCCTTCTGTCGAAAATTATTTTTATTTATTTTTTTTATGGTTTCCATTATAATTAATTCTTTAACTTGCTATTATGAGCTTATTCATGGCATTTCGACAAAAAAAATCTTAAGGCCACTAGCTCGCCTTAAGATTAGAGGATGATTTCAAGCTTACGTTATTCTGCATGATTCCTGCATCGCGCAGCATCCATTCAATAAAGCAGCCGTAGCCTGATTTCGGATCGTTAACAAATACATGCGTCACAGCCCCTATGAGCTTCCCGTTTTGAATAATTGGGCTTCCACTCATCCCTTGTACAATTCCCCCGGTCTTATCCAGCAGCTTTGGATCTACGATACGAATAACAAGTCCTTTGGTTGCCGGTTTATCCTGTTGAGAAATGTGTACGACCTCTGCCTGAAACCGCTGAATCTGCTGACCTTCCAGTACAGTCAAAATTTCTGCAGGTCCTTCCTTTACTTCATTCGCAAGTGCCACAGGAATCGGCTTGGAATACAAACCATATTGCGGCTCATCTGACATCTTCCCAAAAATCCCGAAGTTCGTGTTTCGTTCAATATTACCTAACACCCGATGATCCTTGAGAAAATGTGCGCGTTTTTCCCCAGGTTCACCACTTTGACTTTTCGCAATTGACGTCACATTGGATTGCACTATTTCCCCGCTCCCCACAACAATGGGGGTCTGGGTATTCATGTCGGTAATCACGTGCCCCAAGGCCCCGTATACCCCCTGATCCGGTGCGTAAAAGGTCAAGGTGCCTACACCCGCAGCCGAGTCCCTAATATACAGTCCAAGCCGCCATGCTTTGTCATCACGATCATAAGCTGGTGTTAGCTTGGTGGAAATCGTCTGCTCCCCTCGGCAAAGCGTGATGTCGAGCGGCTTTTTGTTCTTGCCTGCTTCCTCTACAGCCTCCGCTACCCTTGTCAGGCTATCCAGCGGTTTGCCATTCATATGGGTGATCCGGTCACCGAGACGAATTCCGGCAGTCTCTCCAGGTGACACCTTGCGGTCCATACTTTCCTGAATGACATGATGACCAACGACAAGCACTCCTGAAGATTTTACTTTGACCCCGATCGTCTGACCCCCTGGATACACCTTCAAGTCGGGGATCATGTTTTCTTGAGGCTTCTTCACTGCATGGGAACCGAATAATTCCAGAGAAGCTTGTGAAGGCAGCGCTGCATGCACATGCTTGGCGTTACCGATACAACAAATAAGAAAAACAAGCAAAAGACCGAGCAATTTGATCCTGGAGTAAAAATTCAATGGCTGTCACGCTCCCTTTGCTTCTTTCGCTTGACGAGTAAAGGTGGTCGCCAATTGCGTACCTATAAGGTAACCTTGCCCCCAGGCTTTTATAACTGTTAATCATTACGCCAGCCGCTCTTTTCAGGCTTTCTTTCCTTCCGCCAAATTCAGCATTTCCTGTGCGTGATGCAAAGTTTTTTCGGTAATTTCCACGCCGCCCAGCATACGTGCCAATTCCTTTACACGTCCGTCCTCATTTAACGCTTCAATTTGCGTCATTGTACGTTCGTCATGAACATTCTTCTCGATAAGGTACTGGTGATCCGCCATACATGCCACCTGCGGCAAATGAGTGATCGAGAATACCTGACAGACAGAAGACAAACGATACAGTTTTTCGGCAATGGATTGAGCGGCGCGACCGCTTACCCCGGTATCCACCTCGTCAAAAATGAGTACCGGAATTTGATCATGACGTGCAAAAATACTTTTCATCGCCAACATGATACGGGACAGTTCACCACCCGAAGCAATTTTGCCCAGCGGACGAAGCGGCTCCCCCGGATTCGGGGAAATCAGAAATTCTGCATTATCGATGCCCTGCTTGGTTGGTCGTACCCGCCGACCTTTATATTCATATCCGCGCGGATCTTCAATCGGATCAATACGTACCTTGAGTGACGTTCTTTCCATTTGCAGATCCTTTAGCTCCTGCTCTACCTGCTCGGCCAGCTCTTCAGCACAAATTTCACGCGCTTCTGTAAGCTCTTCTGCAATCTGAAGCAAATCCGAAAGCAACTCATCCCGCTTTGCAATTAATTGCTCCAGCCGTTCATCCTTATTCTCCAGCATATCGGTTTCCTGCTCAATACGGCTATAGTATTCCAAAATCTGCTCTATACTATCACCATATTTTCGCTGTAACCCTGTAATTTGATTCAGACGTTGCTCCACTTCATGCAGCTTGCCCGGATTAAATTCAATATCCTCACGGTATGAACGTAATTGGAACGCCGCATCCTCCAGCTGGTAAAAAGCAGATTGAATCTGCTCCGCAATAGGCTGAAGGCTTTTGCTGTCGTAGCTTTGGACATCATTCAGTCTGGACAACACGTTATTGATCATATCCAGTCCACCTCTGCCACTTAGCAGATCGTAGGCTCCTGATATCCCATCCATCATTTTCTCACTATGGGATAGCTTGACCCGTTCTTCTGTCAATAATTCATCCTCTCCCAATTTAAGCTCGGCAGCGGCAATTTCCTCCAACTGAAATCGATACATGTCCAATAACTGATAGGCCTTTTGACTGGAACTTTGCAGCTCCCGTACTTCTTTTTCCGCTTTGACAAAAGCATTGTAGCGCTCTCTGTAAAGCGTTTTGACCGGACCGATGACCGAATCACCGAACGTATCCAGCAACGCCAGATGGCGGTCTGCACGTAGCAAACTTTGATGCTCATGCTGACCGTGAATATTGACGAGCTGCTCACCCACCTCACGCAGCATCGTTAAATTGACCATTTGACCGTTAATCCGCGATGAACTTTTGCCTTGAACGGTCAGTTCCCGCCGAATTAATAGATGTTCTTCCGCATTCGCCTTGATTCCTTGCTCTTCTAACGTTGCCCAAACCGGATGCTTAACCGGCAGCTCAAACAGCGCCTCCATCTCTGCTTTATCACACCCATAACGGACCAGATCGGCGGAACCTCTGCCTCCAGCAATCAGACCGAGGGCATCAATAATGATCGATTTACCTGCGCCTGTTTCCCCGGTCAATACGTGGAACCCTTTATAAAAATGAACATCGACAGCCTCTACAACTGCCAAATTTCGTATAGATAAAGTGACCAGCATCGTTCTTTCACCTCTATGATGTACAAATTCAAACGTCTAAATAGGCCTAAGAAATCATGTTTAGGAAATGTAGCCCATAAGACGATTCACAATGGCCTCGCTGTTCTCTTCTGATCGGCAAATAATCAAAATGGTGTCATCCCCGCTAATGGTACCCATAATTTCAGGCCATTCAATGTTGTCCAATAATGCAGCAATCGAGTTCGCCGTTCCCGGAAGACACTTCATCACGATCAGATTGGTCGTATAATCAATATGTAAAAAGTTGTCGACCAATGTACGTTTCAGTTTCTGCGCCGGGTTATATCGCTGATCTGAAGGCATCGAATATTTGTACCTGCCATCATCCATCGGAACTTTAATAAGCAGCAGTTCCTTGATGTCCCTAGATACAGTGGCTTGAGTGACCTGAAAACCAGCCTTGCGTAAGGCTTCAACCAGATCGTCCTGCGTTTCAATTTCCCGTTGTGAAATAATTTCCCTGATTTTAATATGTCGTTGACCCTTCATAAAATCCTCCTATGGATTAATCCTCATATTCCTCTTCTTCGATGTCTTCCGCCAATGTAATAAGGCGGATATTTCGTTCGTCCGTATCAACGTACAATACGCCCGCACAGCCCGGATAAAGCAGCAGATAAGGCATAAGCCTGTCCCGCAAATCAGGACCATTCCACTCCATCGGTTTCTTGCGGCGTGACGTTTTGACCATATATGTTGAACCATTTCGCACAGCCACATAGTCTATAAACAAACGGCTATACATGGTATGTCCATTCACTTTAAAAGCAAGCGGTATTTTCATTTTTCCGCCCACCAGCTCATAACCCGCGTCTTCCAGCAAGTCCACAGCAGGCCCTTCGTCCAACTCCTCGTTAATCGGTATAGTCTTTAATACAAGCGGTCCCGGCTCCTTTAACCAGGTACGCAGGCCGTAAAAAGCCCATACCGCTAATATTACGCCGATCACGACAATGATAACCGTATCATATCGCGTGTCCATGAATCGATCACCTCATGGACATATTCTAGGACAGAAGGTGGAATCCCTTTTCTTCTGTTATTTCATTATAAGCGAACATGAGTTCGTTAATCAATCCCTCACACCAAAAAGAGGTTCCCTTAAGTTCACAGAACTCTTGAGAACCCCTGAATGTTACTTACGCGACGGACCATTATTGAAGGTCTGCCCTGCTTCCTGAACAGTAAGGTCAATTAACGGACGGAAATCAACGCTTTCCTGTTGCGGGTCAGCAATAGCAGGCTTATCCAAACGCCAATGTGCCAAAAATTCAATATTGCCTTCTCCACCGGTAATAGGAGAATAAGCCAATCCTTGCAGCGAAAGTCCAAGCTCGTGCGAGAACGTCAGGATGGTTTGCAACACTTCTTTGTGCGTTGCAGGATCGCGGACGACGCCGGATTTCCCCACCTTTTCACGTCCGGCTTCAAACTGTGGCTTAATCAGAGCCACAATGTCAGCAGGCTGACGCAGCAACGCAAGCAATGGTGGCAAAATAATGCGCAGCGAAATAAATGAAACATCAATACTTGCAAAATTCGGTACAGGACCGTTCAAATCTGCAGGTGTCATATACCTGAAATTCGTTTTCTCCATTACGCATACCCGTTCGTCATTTCGAAGGGACCAGTCCAGCTGATTATATCCCACGTCAATGGCATATACATACTCCGCTCCATGCTGGAGGGCACAATCCGTAAAACCTCCGGTGGATGAGCCGATATCCAGCATCGTTCTGCCCTTCATATCCAGCTCGAATTGACGGATAGCCTTTTCCAGCTTCAACCCTCCACGGCTTACATATGGATGCACTGCACCCTTTACTTTAAGCTCGCTGTCGCGTGGTACCTTCATACCCGCCTTCTCGATCCGTTCACTGTCGGCCAGTACCAGACCTGCCATAATTGCGGCTTTGGCTTTTTCACGGCTTTCAAAAAAGCCTTGCTCTACAAGTAATACATCAATGCGTTCCTTCGGAACAGACATGTTAATCTCCCTTTAAGGCAGCTACGCTGCTCTTGTCATACTTTTTCATAAATATCAACGTTGTCGCAAATTCCCCTATACCGATTGTCCCATGCCATACACTGGCTCGGAAGCCCATTTACGAAGCTTAAGGCACACAGCTTCAATGGTAAGGCCCGCTTCTGCGCGTTGCTCCTTGATCGAGCCATGCTCCACAAACATATCGGGAATCCCCATCAGACGCACCTGTGCATTTTGCATTTCTTCTTTGGCGTAAAATTCCAGCACGGCGCTACCCAAGCTTCCCGCTTCAGAAGCTTCTTCCAAAACGATCAGCTTCGTATGCTGGCGGGCCAGCTCACGCAGCATATCCTCATCCACAGGCTTAAGGAAACGCGCATTGACGACACCCACTTGCAAGCCTTCGCGTTTCATTGCCTCCGCAGCCTCTGTCGCCACCTGGAGCATCGGGCCTGAAGCGATTACAGTGTAGCCCTCACCCTTGCGGAGAAGCTCCCAACTGCCGATGGGTATAGCTTTCAGTTCTGTGTCCAACGGCACACCAACCCCATTAACACGAGGATAGCGATAAGCAATCGGACCATCGTCGTAATCAAGCGCTGTTTTCATCATATGGCGCAGCTCGTTTTCATCCTTAGGCATCATAAGCACCAGATTGGGGATATGACGTAAAAATGCTACGTCGAACACGCCATGGTGCGTTTCTCCGTCAGCCCCCACAAAACCGGCACGGTCAATCGCAAACATCACATTCGCATTATGACGGCAAATGTCATGTACAATTTGATCATAAGCACGCTGCATAAAAGTGGAGTATACCGCAAATACCGGCTTCATCCCCTCCATTGCCAACGCAGCACACATAGTAGCCGCATGCTGCTCCGCAATGCCGACATCAATCATCCGTGTAGGGAATTCCTTGCTAAACGGCACCAGTCCCGAACCACCAGGCATGGCAGGCGTAACCGCTATAATACGTTCGTCCTTTTCAGCCAGCTCAATCAGCGTCCGTCCGAAAATTTCCGTATACATGGGGTTGCCCACAGCCTTGAGTACCTGACCGGATTCCATTTTGTATGGACTGATTCCGTGCCATTTGTGTGAATCTGCCTCCGCAGGCTTGTAACCCTTGCCCTTAGTGGTTACGACATGCACCAACACAGGGCCAGTGACGTTATCAGCCTGCTTGAAGGTTTCGATCAGCTTCGGCAAATCATGTCCGTCGACCGGACCGAGATACGTAAGCCCCAGCTCCTCAAACAGCACGCCCGGCACCATCATATATTTAAGACTGTCCTTAACACGGCCAGCCGATTTGGCAAGTTTACCGCCGATAGCAGGTATTTTTTTCAGCAAAACTTCCAGCTCATCCTTTGCTCGCAAATAATGACGGTCCGAGCGGATTTTGCTCAAATAATTATGCATGGCCCCAACATTCGGCGCTATCGACATTTCGTTGTCATTCAGAATGACCATCAAATTTTTACGTTCATGACCAATATGGTTCAACGCTTCAAAGGCCATGCCTCCGGTTAATGCTCCATCTCCGATCAACGCAATAACTTTATTGTCCTCGCCCTTCAAATCTCGTGCCAAAGCCATCCCCATTGCGGCTGACAGAGATGTGCTGCTATGACCAGCTTCCCAGACATCATGCTCGCTTTCGCTTCTTTTTACAAATCCACAAAGTCCATCACGCTGACGAAGAGTATCAAACCGATCCATTCGCCCTGTCAATATTTTGTGTACGTAGGCCTGATGCCCAACGTCATAAATCATCTTGTCCTTCGGGCTGTTATAGCAGTAATGCAGGGCGATTGTGAGCTCAACCACTCCCAGATTCGATGCCAGATGCCCCCCAGTCACGGACAGCTTCTCAATCAAAAAGCTCCTGATTTCCTCGGCTAGAGAAGCCAGCTCCTCAACCGACAGTGATTTCAGATCGCCCGGTTGCTTTATGTGTGGAAGCAGCACGCATATCTCCCCGCTTTCCTTCAAGTTTGTGTGTAAAGTTAACAAATATTATATCACACTTTGTGACCTTGCTTAAACACTAGACAAGCCAATGATGCCTTAACCGCACTAATGATCACGCTTCATAAGATAGTCCGCAATCTCTAGCAAACGCGACGAATCCGGTATACCGCCTTCTATTAACGCTTTTTTGGCAGATGCCGTGAGTTTCTCTACTTGCTGCTGGGATGCCTCCATACCGATAAAAAACGGATAAGTTACCTTTTCCTGTACAACATCACTTTGCGTTTTTTTACCCATTTTGCTCTCATCGCCTATAAGATCCAGTATATCGTCCTGAATTTGAAAAGCCAAACCCAGGTCTCGTCCAAATTGGCGAAGCGCTTCTAATTGATTCTTGTCCGCTCCGCCGATCCGTCCACCTGCCAAGAGGGAGAAAATGATCAAATCTGCGGTTTTATGGAGATGGATGTATTCCAGTTCCTCGATACCTGTCATCCCCTGCTCGCCGGACATATCCGCGACCTGACCGCCTACCATGCCCCGTGCCCCGCTCATTTCGGACAGCTCCTCCACGATGGACAGTAGCGCATCGGAGGAAACCCCGTGACGCCGACCTGCTTGTACGACGCTATGAAAGGCATGGGTCAGCAATGCATCCCCTGCAAGTACAGCAACCGCCTCACCGTATACCTTATGATTCGTCAGTTTGCCCCGGCGATAATCATCATCATCCATGGCTGGTAAGTCGTCGTGAATCAGGGAGTACGTATGTACCATTTCTACCGCACATGCTACTGGTAACGCGGCCTCCCGGCTTCCGCCGAATGCTTCGGCAGCTGCGATCACAAGCAGAGGCCGCAGGCGTTTTCCGCCTGCGGTGAGTGAATAATTCATGGATTCACGGAGAACGGCGGGAATGCTCCAATGAGCTGGGAATTGCTCGGTCAATGCAGACGAAACCGCGTCCACCGTCCCGGTCAAATATTCCTTGAACGACGATCTATTCAACGCCTTCACCACCGTTTTCATCTAACCCGCTGCCGAAAGGCTTCTTGCGCAAATCTCCATCCTCTTCCACAATCATTTCAATTTTACGTTCAACTTGCTCCAGCTTCTGACTGCAAAGCTGAGACAGCTTCATGCCACGCTGGAACAGATCAATGGCTTGCTCCAGAGGAACGTCTCCGTGCTCCAGTTGTCCGACAATTTCTTCAAGAGCGGCCATGGCCGCTTCAAAATTCAATTCCGTTTCATTCGCCACCGTGCTTCGCGTCCTCCTTCATTCCCCATACTTGGCAGTCCAACTGCCCGTCACTCACTTTAATCTTAATGGAATCTCCCGGCTGTACGTCTTTTAGCGACTTGATCAGCCGTTTCTCTTGCTCATCATACACAAGGCTGTAGCCTCGCGACATGACCTTGAGCGGGCTAAGTGCATCCAACTGACGAATACCCGCGTGCAGCTGCTGTCGTCCCGTCTTGGTAATAGCACGCATTGCAGTCTCCAGCTGACGCTGTGCCGCATCTGTCTGCTTGTGGGCCGACCGGATTTGTTCGCGCGGGTTAAACCGCTCCAGCACCTGACGCATACGCGCGTTCTTCTCTGCGTTCAAGCGCGAACGGTTACCTGCTGCACGGATGAGCCGCTGATGCAACATATCCATCCGCTCCGCATGCTGTAGCATATAGCGGCGCGGGTGCAGCAGCACCGGGGAGCGCCGAAGCCGGATCAACCGTTCACGGCTGGTTTCCAGCCGTTGACGGAGCGCGTTGCGTAATCGCTGTTCCCGCTGGAGCAGCTGATCTCGCAACTCTTGCTGATGAGGCACAGCCAGCTCGGCGGCAGCGGTCGGCGTAGCCGCACGCAAATCAGCCACAAAATCCGCGATCGTAAAATCCGTTTCATGACCAACAGCCGAAATGACCGGAATCCCCGATGCAAAAATGGCACGCGCAACCGCTTCCTCGTTAAACGCCCATAACTCCTCCAAAGAGCCACCGCCCCGCCCGACGATCATCACCTGAACCTCCTGCATACGGTTCATGGCTTCAATCGCCTTAACAATAGCGGGAGCAGCACCTTTTCCCTGCACAAGCACAGGATATAACATAATTCCAGCCTGCGGATATCTCCGTTGAAGCGTCGTGATAATATCGCGTACGGCAGCTCCGGTTGGTGAAGTAATGACACCGATTGTCGTAGGGTGAGCAGGCAGATTGCGCTTGCGAGCGCTGTCGAACAGCCCTTCAACATCCAGCTTTTGCTTGAGCTGCTCATATGCAAGGTAGAGACTTCCGACGCCATCAGGCTGCATCTGGGTTGCATAAAATTGATATTGTCCATCCCGTTCGTACACAGATACGTTTCCCCGGGCAATAACACGCGTACCTTCCTTTGGTACGAAGGGAAGCCGCTGATTATGGGTTGCAAACATAATCGAACGGATGCGGCTGCCCTCATCCTTGAGTGTAAAGTACATGTGACCACTCGAATGATGCGTAAAATTAGAAATTTCCCCACGTATCCATACGTCGGACAGCACCTGATCCGATTCCAGCTTCATCCGGATATAGCGATTCAAGTCCTTAATAGAGTAAATACGCTGTTCAGCCACAGACAACCGCCCTTATGCCAAACCGTGCGACCGCTTGGCCGCTACGAGCGTATTTTGCATCAGCATGGTAATCGTCATTGGACCTACACCGCCGGGAACAGGGGTAATCGGACCACATACTTGCTTCACGCTCTCAAAATCAACGTCACCCGCCAGTTTTCCGCTCTCCAGACGATTCATGCCTACATCAATGACTACCGCTCCAGGCTTCACGAACGAAGCATCAATAAAGTTGGCTTTTCCGATGGCAACCACCAAAATATCCGCTTGCCGACTCAGCTCGGCGATATTCGCCGTACGAGAGTGACACATGGTCACCGTAGCATTTTCGCGCTGCAACAGCAGCGATACCGGCTTGCCCACGATATTACTGCGACCAATGACCACCGCATGCTTACCCGCAATTTCTACCCCCGCACGCTTGATCAGCTCAATGACACCAGCAGGAGTACAAGGCAGGAGACTATCATCACCGATGACCAGATTCCCCACGTTCACCGGATGGAATCCATCCACATCCTTCTCGACTGCAATGGCGTCAATGACTGCTTTTTCATGAATGTGTTTGGGCAACGGAAGCTGTACCAGAATCCCGTGAATATTACTTTGGAGATTCAGCTTGTCCACCAGCTCCAGCAATGCTTCCTGTGAAGTATCCGCTGCCAACCGATGTACCTCGGAATAATAACCGAGATCATGACATGCCTTTTCCTTGTTTCTAACATACACCTGAGAAGCAGGATCTTCACCTACCAGTACGACAGCCAGTCCAGGCTGAAAGTTGTGCTCCTTCAGACGGACAACCTCCTGCTGAATGCTTGCGCGAATATCCTTAGAGATTTGTTTGCCATCAATGATCGGTGCTGACATATTAACCACTCTCCAACCTGAGTAAAATAATCTCAACTTAAAACTGTGCTTTCAGTTGCTCCAGCTCTTGTATAATCCGTCCCAGAACACCGTTGACAAATTTACCCGACTCCTCGGTGCCAAAATGCTTGGACAATTCAATCGCTTCATTGACTGCAACTTTAGCTGGAACATCCTCACGGAAAATCATTTCATATGCCGCCAGTCTCAAAATTTGGCGATCCACGCGTGAAAGTCTGCTGATCTGCCAGCCTTTAAGATAATCCACCAGAAGTTTGTCAATCGCTTCCTTGTGTTCCCAGGTACCCCGTACATGCTCCAATACGTAAGCCCTTAACACTGCTGCATTTTTTATGACTACTTCCGCTTCGTTATCCTCTGCCGCTTCCTGGAGCAACATATCTACTGCTGCTGCTGCATCCACTTCATTCATTTCCATATGGTACATGCTTTGTACCGCTATTTCCCTCGCCAGACGTCTTTTCATGCCCTGCCTCCTACGCTTGCCTGTATCTATTTTTTCATTTTAACCAATTCCACAAAAAAACCTGTGAACGCATCCTCCAAAACGTTGGGCGCAAAGAAGCTACAGCTCTATTTTGGAGAAAGCGTATCACAGGGTTCATTTAAAAGGACGCCAACGTTGCGACAGCCAGTCGCTCCATTCCTTCCAAGGGAGGAGGGAACCAAGCGCTGCGTCGCTACGTCTTCCTAGCGTATATCCGATGAACACCATCAATGCAAAGAACAACATATTCCAAAAGCCTGCCCACAAATAAATAAACCCGAAAAAAATGCCGGCCGTAATCCCTGTGATCCGGCCCTTGTAACTTCCCCATATTTCTTTCCAGGGCATCAGGGAAAATCACCTCTATTCCACACGACTCTTAAAGCTTGGTGACTGAGAAACATTGGCGATGTACACAGACACATTGGACACAGGAATTCCCGTAATTTCTTCCACATGGTCGTGTACCCCCTTTTGTACCTCGGAGGTTAACACCGGAATAGAACTTTCCCCGTCCACAACCGCCCGAATCGTAATATCAAGTCCCGATTCCAGCACGCGAATACGTGCTTTCAAATCCTGTATCCCACGAAATCTGGAGGCCGCTTTGAGACACAGATTTTCGATGGTATCCACTGAAATCTGAATGTCACCGTACTCCGTTCGTTGATCTATAGAATGCTGTACCGTTTGGTTCCGGCGAATGGAGATATAGAAAATCCGGAGACTCAAAAGCAGCAGCACTCCAGCAATAATCAAGCTGGTAAACCACACAATCCGCTCATCCTGAATGCTTAAGGCATACGGAATGGCCCCGCTCAGGAGGAGGATGGCGAGAATGGAAATAATTCCGATACTTAAGCTGTACAAGAACAGCAGAAGTCTGTCCATAACTTTAGCCACGAAACGCACAGCCTCCTTAAATTAGAGTAAACCCTCGACCCTTAAGGGTCGGGGGTTTGTACAAAGTATCGCTCTATTTAACCCGTCCGGCGCCCAGAACTTCCGGCTCTTCTACTTTTTCGGCACTTTTGAATTGAACATCATGAATTTGCACGTTCACTTCAACAACGTTAAGACCTGTCATGGTTTCAATGGAACGCTTAACGTTCTGCTGAATAGCAGCAGCCACCTCAGGCAGACGGTTACCGTACTCAATAATGACAGAGACGTCTACAGCTGCTTCACGCTGTCCGACTTCCACTTTTACACCTTTGGACAAATTTTTGCGGCCCAGTAGTTCGGCAAACCCGCCTGCAAATCCGCCACTCATTCCCGCTACGCCCGGCACCTCAACGGTTGCCAGTCCGGCAATGACTTCAATAACCTCTGGGGCAATCTGAATCTCCCCAATTTCCGTACGCTCGAATTCGGTTGGCACTGTGCTCATACCTTCAACACCTTTCGGTCAAAATAAGTTTCACTTCAGCTTTGGATTTCAAAGCAGACATGCTCACTTATTATCCATACTATATCATTTGGCGTTCATTATGACAAACTAAGGAAATATACCGATTAAACTTCGTTTTCCTCCAAAAATTTAATATCAAAATCGCCCTTGACGAAGGTCGGATGCTCCAACAAACGTTGATGAAAAGAAATCGTTGTCGGTATGCCTTCAATAGCAAATTCGGACAGAGCCCGCTTCATTTTGGCAATCGCTTCCTGACGTGTAGGCGCCCACACAATCAATTTGGCGATCATGGAGTCATAATAAGGAGGAATGCTGTAGCCCGGATAAGCTGCGCTGTCTACGCGTACCCCTGGGCCGCCTGGAGGCAGATAAAATCCGATTTTACCCGGTGCAGGCATAAAATTGCGATCCGGGTCCTCGGCGTTAATACGGCACTCCATCGCCCATCCATTGATGGTGACTTCTTCCTGTGTAAAGGAAAGCGGATGCCCCTCAGCGACCAAAATCATTTCCTTAATCAAATCCACACCGGTAATCATCTCCGTTACGGGATGTTCTACCTGAATACGTGTGTTCATTTCCATAAAATAAAATTGATTATCCGGTCCAAGCAAAAATTCCAGCGTTCCCGCACCGGAATATTGTACAGCCAAAGCCGCACGAACGGCTGCCTGGCCCATTTCTTCACGCACATCCTGCGAAAGTACAGGACACGGCGCTTCCTCCAGCAGCTTCTGACGACGGCGCTGCACAGAGCAGTCCCGTTCGCCCAGATGCGCAACATTGCCGTGCTTGTCCGCTATGATCTGAATCTCCACGTGCTTCATACCGGTCAAATATTTTTCCAGATACACACCTGCGTTACCAAACGCTTTTTGCGCTTCCTGCTGGGCGGTAGTAATTTGTTGAATAAGATTATCCTCATCCTCGGCGATACGGATACCTTTACCGCCGCCACCTGCTGTGGCCTTGATGATTACCGGATAGCCAATATCGCGAGCAATGGTAATGGCATCCTGCAAATCCTCCACCAGCCCGTCCGAACCCGGAATGACCGGAACCCCGGCATCCTTCATCGTCTGCTTGGCAACAGCCTTATCCCCCATTTTGTTAATCGCTTCTGGAGAAGGACCAATAAATGTAATATTGCAAGATTCGCAAATTTCAGCGAAGTCGGCGTTTTCAGCTAAAAATCCGTAACCTGGATGAATCGCATCACATTCAGTCAATGTCGCAACGCTCATCAAGTTCGTAAAATTCAGGTAGCTGTCCTTGGACAGCGTCGGTCCGATACAGTAAGCCTCATCTGCGAGACGCACATGTAACGAATCCTTGTCGGCTTCCGAATATACGGCAACCGTCGAAATATTCATTTCGCGGCAAGCGCGAATGATACGAACCGCAATTTCCCCACGATTCGCAATCAATACTTTTTGAAATGTCATGACTTTATCCTCCCTGGGAGCAGCCTGGCTGAACCCTCAAAACAGAGGGTACAAGCGAGCGTATTACTCCGGTTTCACAAGGAACAATGGCTGGCCATACTCGACCAACTGTCCGTTTTCGGCCAAAATTTCCACAATTTCGCCCTTCACTTCAGCTTCCAGCTCGTTCATCAGCTTCATCGCCTCAATAATACACACCGTTGTTTTCTCGCCTACTTTACTGCCGATACTCACATACGAAGCCGTATCCGGGGATGAAGAACTATAGAAAGTGCCCACCATCGGAGATACGATTTTATGTAGATTGCTTGCATATTCCTTAGTCTCCCCAACAGATGCATGTCCTGCATCGGACTGTGCTTGTGGATTCGGAATAGCAGCTTGTGGTGCCACCGTATAAGTAGGTGCTGCCACAGGAGCCTGTACCGTAACGATCTCGCTTTTGCCCGGTTTACGGATCAACAGGCGAGTTCCTTCATTTTCAATTTCAAGCTCATGTACAGACGTTTCATCCACCAGCTTGATCAATTCCTTAATCTCGCTTAATTTGAACATCTCTATTAATCACTCCTTCAGCATTTTGCCGGTTGCTGATAACATTGTTGAAACAGCTTTATGTATTATATCACAATCATTAAAAATAGAAAGAGCCCGGAAATGTGCAGAAATCCGGGCTTTTTCTCGATTTTTGTCTTATTGTGTAACATACTGGACGCTGATCTTGTCCTGTGTTACGTTCAGTTCTTTCATGACCTTATCGACGATCGTTACCGCTTGCTTGGCATCCAGTTTTTCACTCAGAACCACTACCTTGTATTTATCAGCATCTTCCTCACGAACCACCGCATTGGCGAACTGCTGTTGAAGCTCTTCCTCAATTCCAGTGATTTTCGCCTGTTTGTCTTCCAGCACATGCAATTCTTTTTGTGCTTCTGCAGCTTTCTTGGCAGTGCTATCGTTCATTGCAGTCGTCAGCTCATCATTCTTCTTTTGATTCGCCACATCCCGCTCCAGCAAGTAGTTGTCGATAACAGCAGCGGCCGTTGGCTTCGCGGCTTGTTCCGTTGCCACCTGATCGAGCACCTGCTGGTCCGTTTTCGCAGTGGATGCTGTTTTGTCGTCACTTTTTGCCGCAGTATCCGGCACGGTAGCAGTAATATTTTGATCCGATTTAGCAGACTCAGTAGCCTGGGCAGCGGCCGTATCTTTATTTTCGCCTGTAGTAGATTCGGTAGCAGGATCCGTTGCGGCAGCCGTGTCCGTCTTCGCGGAAGAGGCAGTTCCTTCTCCGGTTACTTCTCCATTAGTTACCACTTCATTCACTTTCAGCTCGTTTAATTGCTCTTCTGCCTTACCTGTCGCTTCCTGGGCGGAATCCTGCTTAACCTTGCTCACTTGCTCACTGTCCGCCACAGGCGGGTTAGCTGGGCTGGAGTCCTCCGTAAACAGATAGTACGCAGACAGCACGACCATTAAACTCAACATGGACACCAGCCAAACGGTTTGTCTTTTGTTATTCATGTTCCGTCCTCCAATATCATTAAATTAGGATTTCATTTATCCCTGATTAGGATTTCAATCTATCCCTGCTTGCGCGGGACGACTGAAATTTTATAGGAAGGCACATTGAGTCCCTTCTGTACGGCATCCACAATCAACTGCTTCACGGTGGGGTTTTCTGCTCCCATCGCCACCACCAGCACTCCCCTCACCTGCGGCTTTACTTTTTTTGTAACAATCGGGGTGTGCTGACCTCCTGACGATTCATAGGTGACAATCTCTCCATCGCGTGTATATTGAGTGGTATGTCGCTGACCGCCATTGGCATCCGTCTCGTTATTTTCTTCCTGCATATCCTTCACATTACGTTGAACGATGACTTCCTCGGTGGAGTCAACTGTAACCATGACATCGACGGTTCCTACACCAACAATCTGCTCCAGCATCTGCTTCATATTATCTTCGAACACCTTCTCAATTCCGGCAAAGGAACTTTCCTCCCCCCCCGTTGTCTGAAGTGCGGGTTCATTTTTCATCACTCCAGGCGGCTCCCGCCCCACGTTTTCCGGGTCCACCTTTTTCACATTGACAAACGAGTTAAAAAGCATGATCGCGACCCCGATAAGACCGAGAATAAGCAGCCAGCGAAATGAATTGAACCTTTTGGGCCCGTCTGCCCCCCCGCCCATCCATTGCTCCAGCTTTTTCATCCATTTGCCCATTTCTGCTCACCTCCTGTTACCATTCATGTGTACCGTCCTGCGAAGAAAGTACCTGCACATTTTTGCTGTCGACACCCCATTTTTCGTGCAACAGTCCCGTAATTAAACCGAAAGCTTGCGTATCTGCTGTCTTTTCAACATCAGAGCCTTCCGTATGGTTGTTGGCACCCTCTAACGTTCCCTTCTCTTGGTCCGATGCTTTTACAGGTGTTGGCTCTATGCGGATATTTACTGCTTTTTCAGCGACAGGCTCTACCATAATCGGCTTGGAGTCCAAATCTGGCGGGACATTCGTGTTTTTCTCCTTACGCCCAGACTGCTGCTCCGCCAACTTAACCACAACCGACTGAATCCCCGTTCCAGCCTCCAGATCGGACGCTCCCTGCTTCATCTGAGCAAGCGTAACCTGAACCGATTGAATTGCTAACCCGGTACTTTGCTCCAGCTGTCCCTTGATTTCCTTGGCGACCTCTTGGCCAGCCCATTGCATGGAGCTTTGCTCCTGTTGCTGCTTCAACTTGTTGCCTTTTGCCAATATTTCCTCCAATGTTGGTTCGCCCTTACCCGTCTCTGCCTGACGTTGAAGATCAAACGCGCGCCCCAGAAGCTCAGAGGGACTGGTACTCAGCAAACGCACGACCGGAGAGAGCAGCGTCAGTAGAATAAGCAGGCTGAGTACGAGCTTGACATACCTTTCCATGGAACGGCTTGGCAAGATCATATCGATAAAAGAAGCCAGCAGCACAATCAGCACCAGTTCCTTAAGCCAGCCTCCCAGCCAGGTCACGTCACTCCCCTCCCTCCGTTTGATTTCCGATCATTCTCTCACCTCATCATGACTGTCATATTGCCTGCCGCGAGCATGACCGTAATCGCAAGGAAGGACATTAAACCCACTGCCGCCAGCGCTGCGAAGACATAAATCATGCTTTTACCGATTGCGTCCAGGCATTCCACAATAGGCGTATCTCCCAAAGGCTGCATAATTGCTGCTGTGACTTTATAGATCAGGGCCAGCGTTAGAATCTTGAGGGCAGGGAAGGCGCAGAGGAACAGGATAATGATGACTCCCACCAGACCAATGGCATTTTTCACGAGCAACGAAGCCGAAATGACCGTATCTGTCGCATCTGCCAGCGCCTTGCCAACCACCGGAACAAAACTGCCTGTAATATACTTGGCCGTGCGGATCGTTAATCCGTCAGTTACAGACGACGTCAAGCCCTGTACGGAAATGACACCCAGAAAAATGGTCAAAAGCACCCCCAGCACCCCCACTCCGGCGTTACGCAGCAGATCGGCTAACTGGGTCAGCTTGTATTTGCCTGTCAGTGAGTTGACCAGATACAACACCGCCGAGAAGAACAGCAGCGGGAACACCAGCGTATGAATGACCGTCCCGACCGTGTTGATCATAAATACAATCAGCGGGTGGGTGACCGAAACCGTTACGACGTTGCCCATCGAAGCCAGCATGGTAAACAGCAGGGGCAGCATCGCCATCATAAACTGAATCATGCTGTCAATGGCTTCCTTTGCATAACCGATCGCTACACTAAAGCTGTTAATCGCCAGGATGATAATGACCATGTAGACAATGGCGTAGGCGACTTTGCTGACCTGATTACTTTCAAAAGCACTTTGCAGAGTTTCCAGCACCATACTCATAATGCTGAGCATGACAATGGTGACGAGCAGCTTGGCATTCACCCGAATTTCGTGGATGAAAAAGTCGGCTATGGCGCTCAATACACCTTTAATGCTGAACCCTTCACCGCCCGGAAGCAGCATATCCATGAAGGAAGGCGTTTTCTGATCAGGGAAAAATCCGCCATATTGCTGCATCAGCCCGTCCCAATAATGCTCTACCTCATCTTTGGGCATCTGCTCCGCCTGTTGTCTGATCCATTCATTCGCAGGTGTATCTGCAAACATGACCACAGCCGAGGCACACCAGAGACATAGCAGCAAAATGGCAACCACTTTGAGATTCGGCATGCCCTCCAGCCTTTTCATGGCATCACCCCCTCAGGCGGGCATCAGCTTCAGAATCGTGTCAATGATAATGCTGATAATCGGGATCGCCAGCACCATAATGAGCACCTTTCCTGTAAGCTCAATTTTGGAGGCAATCCCGTCTTGTCCCGCATCCCGAACCACCTGCGCTCCAAATTCGGCAATATAAGCGATACCGATAATTTTCAGCACGGTTTTAAAATAAATCATATCCATGCCAGATGACCTTGCCAGACGCTCCAGCACAGCAACTACGGACCCAATCTTGCCAATCAACAGTAAAAAAATGACGATTCCCGCGGCTGTCGCAATCAGAAAAGCAAACATCGGCTTCTGTTCCTTAATGACCAAAATAAGAACTGTGGCAATCAGGGCGAAGCCGACCACCTGAATGATTTCCATGTGTCCACCTACTGAAAAAGAAAGATAGATTTGATCTCTTGCAGAAGGTTATCCAGCATTCGTACCACCATGAACAGCACCACAACAAAGCCGATGACCGTTACCCAGTGGGCCATGTCTTCTTTGCCCATTTGCTTGAGTACGGTATGAATCATGGCGATAATAATGCCAATTCCGGCAATCTGAAAAATAGCGTTCACTTCTAAATTCATTCGAGCACCCCGCTAATAGATCAAAATGACGATCAATGCTCCGATCAGCAGTCCCAGGCTTCTGCTCATGCGCTCGTATCTCACCTGATCCGCCTGCGCCTGCGCTTCCTCATGGGATAGCTGCTGGATGGTTAGCGCAATGTGCTTGATCTGGTCTTCACGGTCGCTGGTTCCGAGACTGTAAGCAAGCTGCCGCATCGCTTCCTTCTCGGCCTGCTGCATACTGGAGCGGCTCCACGAGGCTTCAATCGCTTTATGCAGGCTTTCTCTGGCGGTCAGCCCAAAGGAGGGGTGCATCCAGTGTGAGGCTTGCTTGAACAAGGTTCGCAGCGGCTCCCGCAACGGCTCTCCCGTCTTGGCAAAAGCATCCGGTAGCGGTGACACCCCGTAGGAAACCTCGGTGGTCAGCCTTTGCAGCGCGAGAATCAGCTCTCTGATCTGCCGCGGCCTCAGCGCAAACTGCCTTGCCCGCTGCCAGCCAGCCAGCGTAGCGGCGAGTATAACCAACGCGGCACCCAGCAGCTTAAGCATAAGATATGCCTCCGTTCTGCCCTTCCCCAGACAGTGTCAGCCTGCGCTGTTTGGCATCTGCCAGCCGGAAGGAGACGCCCCGGCTCGTCCGCTCCAGCATGACGTAGAGCTGAAACAGCTCCTGTCCTGTAGTCAATCCGGCAAAAGCAGGCCGGGTCGCCATTTCAGCCACATCACGTCCATGTGCGGAAGCAATGACTGCGATCCCCGCATGAAGCGCTTCACGCACCGCTTCGGCATCCTCAGGTCGGCCGATTTCATCGACGATCAGCACATCTGGCGACATGGAACGAATCATCATCATCATGCCTTCTGCTTTCGGACATCCATCCAATACGTCGGTTCGAGGTCCAACATCAAAACCGGGAATGCCCTTGTGACTGCCGGCAATCTCCGAACGTTCATCTATAATGCCTACTTTGAGCCCGCTTCGACGCCCCCCATTGCTTTCCAGCCCCCCGTAGCTTAGTTGCCGGGCCAAGTCCCTAAGCAGTGTTGTTTTGCCATGCTGAGGCGGGGACAAGATGAGGGTATGAAGGATTTTACCGGATTTTCGATCCGCTACATAAGGCAATATGCGATCAGCTATACCGGGAATCGCCCGGGCAATTCTTACATTAAAGCTGCTTATATCCCTCAAATGCTCCACTCGCCCCCTGCTAAGCACCGTTCTCCCCGCCAACCCGATCCGGTGACCCCCGGGAATGGTAATAAACCCTTTGCGAAGCTCCTCCTCCATGGTGTACAGGGAATGATTGCTGATAAAATCCAGCAAACGGTGGGCATCCTCCCGGTCCGGCTTATAGGCTTCCATATGGTTCAAAGTCAGCCGACCGGCGGACGTTACAAAATGGTGTTCACCATTTGTATTAATTTCCAGCGGCCTTCCTTCCCGGACCCGAATTTCCTCCAGTTGCTTGAATATCGTTTCCGGAAGCTTTCCGAGTATACCGTGCAACGGTTCGGGAAATAACTCCAGCCATTCCATACCGATGCCGCCCCCTCACAGTTGTCCTTTTTCTTTAAGACAAGTCTATGGCCGACTCTCGCTTTTTATGCCGAAAATATATCGAAAACCTAGTCGTTGATTTCAAAGCTCCTATCCGCCTTTAACAAACATATTCCCCGCCACCTAAAGCTCCTTCATGGAATCTGCAAAAATCAAAAAAGGCACCCCGAAGCCTTGACGGCTAAGGGATACCCTGGAACAAAAACAATAGATTCACAATAAAAGAGGCTGCCCTTCAGCCCATCACTCGCTGAAAAAACAACCTCTTACCTACCGCTATATTCTATGATTATAAAACTATGAATTTAGGAGGCGCAATATTCCCATTCAATTACCGACGGTCCTGCGGTCCACCTACAAATGCTTGCTCCTCAGTATCCAGATTGTACGCTGTATGCAGCGCCTGAATAACCCCATGGAGTTTGCCAGCCTCGATCACACACGATACCTTGATTTCAGATGTGCTTACCATTTTAATGCTCACGCCTTGTTCTGCCAACACAGCAAACATTTGCGCTGCAACGCCTGGATGGCTGACCATACCTGCACCTACGATGGATACTTTGACGAGGTTTTCTTCAGACGTCACTTCACGGTATGGAAGCTCTGTGCGAATGCCTTCCAACGTCTTCAAAGCTGCTTCGCGATCCGTTAGAGCCACTGTAAAGGAAAAGTCTGCTTTGCCAGCCTCAACACCGCTTTGCACAATAATGTCTACATCAATTTTGGCTCCCGCCAGCGTTCCGAATACTTTCGCCAATACACCAGGAGTATCGACTACGCCCAAAATACTGATTCTTGCTACATTTTTATCATATGCAATCCCACTGACTACTACGCCCTGCTCCATTACTGCATCCTCCTTTACGACCGTTCCTTCATTATGGTTAAAACTGGACCGCACAATCAGCGGTACCCGGTTATGTTTCGCATATTCTACCGCACGCGGATGCAACACTGCCGCACCCAGATTGGCTAATTCCAACATTTCATCATAGGAAATTTCTTTCAGCTTACGGGCAACCTTCACGATCCGTGGATCTGTAGAATATATGCCATCCACATCCGTGTAAATTTCGCAAGCATCCGCCTGGATCGCCGCCGCCAGCGCAACCGCCGTTGTGTCAGAACCACCACGTCCCAGCGTCGTAATATCTCCTTCAGCAGACATCCCCTGGAAACCCGCAACCACGACAATTTTATTACTGCTTAGTGCATCCAGTACCCGCTGAGGTTGGATGTCCGTAATTCTCGCCCGACCGTGCTCGGATTCGGTACGGAAACCAGCCTGCCATCCCGTAAACGATACCGCCTCATGTCCCAACTGCTGAATAGCCATCGACAACAATGCAATCGAAATTTGCTCGCCAGTCGTCATCAGCATATCCAATTCACGTGCAGGCAACTGCTCATTCAGCAATTTGGCCTGGTCGATCAGTTCGTCTGTTGTATCCCCCATCGCAGAAACAACAACTACACATTGATGCCCTTCACTCTGTTTCTCAACAACGCGTTTTGCCACGCGTTTCATGCGCTCCGTATCACCGACGGAACTGCCTCCGAATTTCATGACATACAAAGACAACGATATTCACTCCCTCAGACTCAACAGTATGTAACCTTGAGATGGCACAACCGACTTTGAACGTGACATCCTACGGCATAACTTTAGTACAGTATAATACGAAAGTGCTGTGCGGAGCCAATGTTTTTTAATAACAGTTGTTCATAACAAATAATCCCCTGCCCTTGACAAGGACAGAGGATATAACGAAGCTAGACCATTCTATGCGCGGGAAATGTATTTACCATCGCGTGTATCAATCAGTAGTACATCATCCTGGTTGATAAACAAAGGAACCTGAACATTTAGTCCTGTTTCAACTTTAGCATTTTTGGTAGCACCTGTAGCGGTGTTGCCTTTAATGCCCGGCTCCGTGTCAATAACCTTCAGCTCTACGCTGTTAGGCAGGTTAATCCCGAGAATTTCACCATTATAGCTAATGATGTTTACATTCATGTTTTCTTGCAGGAAGTTAAGTTCCCATTTCAGTTGATCACTGGAAAGATTGAATTGATCGTATGTTTCGTTGTCCATGAATGTATGCTCGTCTGCGCTCGCATAGAGGTAGGACACACCACGGTTTTCAATTTGCGCGCGGCCAATCGTTTCACCCGCACGGAATGTACGTTCAACCGTGTTGCCGTTACGCAGGTTTTTCAGCTTGGAGCGCACGAATGCCGCACCTTTACCTGGTTTTACGTGTTGGAAGTCCAGCACTGTAAAAATATCTCCGTCTACCTCGACGGTCAAGCCTGTTTTGAAATCATTAACGTTAATCACTAAAATACCCCTCCTACAGGACTGTTATCGTTATTAAACGACTGTAAATTCTTTGCTTGAATGTGTTAATGCCTTGATGCTGCTATCTGTAATAACGATATCATCCTCGATCCGTACGCCGCCCAATCCAGGTACATAAATACCTGGTTCAACCGTTACAACCATGCCAGGCTCCAAAATATCATCGCTCGCCTTCGACAGACGCGTGGATTCATGGACTTCCAGACCCAAACCATGACCTGTGCTGTGTCCGAAATTGTCTCCATAGCCATGGCTTGCAATAATATCCCGTGTCAGCGCATCCGCTTCTCGGCCCGTCATGCCTGGCTTAATATGTTCCAACGCGTGAAGCTGCGCCTTGAGCACAATATCGTAGATCTCACGTAGCTGCGGCGACAAATCCCCTTGTGTAGCTACTGTACGTGTCAAATCGGAGCAATAGCCATCCAGCAACGCACCGAAATCAAACGTAATCAGTTCGCCCGCTTGTACCAACTTGGAGCTAGCTACACCGTGAGGCAGTGCCGAACGAACCCCGGATGCCACAATCGTGTCAAAGGAGGAAGACGTAGCTCCCTGCTTGCGCATGAAGAATTCCATTTCCAGATCCAGCTCACGCTCGCTGACACCCGGTTTGATGTAAGGCAAAATGTGTGCAAATGTAGCATCTGCCAAATCCGCCGCCCGCTGCATCACTTCCAGTTCTTCCGCATCTTTGTACACCCGTAGCTTTTCTACAATTCCCGATACCGGAATCAATGTAACAGGGGACAAATCTTCACTGTAAGCTTTATGCGTCGCAACAGATACATGATCCTGCTCGAAGCCTGTTTCGCCGATCTGATGGGAGGACAACAGCTCTTTCACCGTTTCCATGACTTGCGCAGCGTGCTGCACCACCGTAAAGCCTGCCGCTTGTTCGGCCGCCTGTGTCATATAACGAAAGTCGGTCAGCAGATAGCTGTGAGATTCCGTAATCAGCACATAACCCGACGAACCAGTGAATCCTGTCAAATATCGGCGGTTGACAGGGCTTGTAATCAATATAGCCCGCAGATCATGCTCGCCCAGCGCCTGCCGCAGCTTTAACACCCGGTCATTCTTCATCTTTCATCCCGCTCCCCTCTGTCAAATAACCAAATGCTATTTTAACACAGGCGATAGCCGCTTGAGAAGTTTTTGTTGTGCTCAGTCCCCAGCTTTCTCAGGCTCGCGCTTTCTCTCGTCCGTATACTCAACAGCAACGGTGTATCCGATAAATAGCCCCCACAGTATAAACACACAAATTTCCGTATATATGGAATCCCAGGTCAATCGATGAAGCGGATTCATCATCCCGAGCTTGGGACCTGTCAACACGAATAAAATAACCCACCAGACCAGACCGTAAACGATGCCAGGCAAAGGCCCCTTATATCTACGAAACATCAATGTGTACACCAAGGATGCTACAACTGATAATGCCATAAAAAACAGTAGACCCACCAGATGCCCTGCCGTCGTTTTCATGAACGAATGCTTGAAAAAAGGCTCTGCCAAAAATCCCGGTGCGACTACCGTAAAATGCAATGTATAAAACAACCAGCGCAGCAATCCCCAGAGCAAGCCCGCAAAAAAGCCCAGTTCAAGTGCAAAAGGAATAAGGGGCGTATGTATTTTGCCCGACTGCTGCCTGCCTCTACGGCTGTTATTATTGTTATGGTCGCGTTGATCCTGAGATTCGCGAGTCTGTTCCTGATCATGGCCTGCCTTGGGTATGGAGTAGGCTTCACTCATGTTGTTTGATCCCCTTTCAAGATGCAAAACTTTTTCCATGCTAAAAGGATGACTTTTATTGGCGCATGATGAAGGCTGCATTTCCGATGGATTCGTGCATATCCATTTTGCTAGGTAGTATGCTCCGATGGGGATGAGTTTAACACTGAACTTGGTGAGTTGTTGTTACATATGGGGAAGTGCTGCTGGGGTGGTGACTCATTATGTGTGCATATGTGTCCGCTACGAGAACGGATCATTCTTCCGATCGCTGTTGCCTCCAGATTTCTGATTTATACCCTCAAGGGTAGAAATCCGGAGGCAAAGGCGAACGCTACCGCTTCTTCAGAACGATTCCGTCCTCTCCGCTGCTTTTTGTGATTGTGCCACTTTTTTTGCTGTTCAACATCTAACGAACATTAAGAAAGAAACGTATTTACGCTATTGTTCAACAATTCAAAAGCTCTGAAAATAGAATTTGGGAAAATAGCAGCAAAAGCACACATCAAACTAATAACGCGCCTTTTTAGCATTTGAAGTCCAACTTCCCCTCCCCCAACCAAGGCAAATCGAGAGGTGGGCAGCAGCGGAAAGCTCGGATTCGTCCTGAAGAAGCGGTAGCGTTCGCCTTTATCCCCGGATTTTTACCATTACATCTTTTACAAAATCAAAAAATCTGGGGATAACAGCGATCGGAAGGATGATCCGAGCTTGGAGCGACTTCCTTCACCGCTTGAAGCAGCCTAAATACTTCCTCTCATTTCCCCCAACTAGATATTCCCTTCCAAATTCGATACAATATACAAAAAGCACGTGTAAAGAGAGGTGAGACGGTTGTCACAAGCATCCAAGCCTGTAAGCTACGGTGGTCAGGCAGTCATTGAAGGTGTCATGTTCGGCGGCAAGCGTGTCAATGTCACGGCAGTTCGCCGCAAGACTGGCGAAATCACATATTTGGAAGTACCGCGCAAGGAGCAATCCTGGGTGTCCAAATTTCGCAGAATCCCGTTGTTACGGGGGATTGTAAGTATCATCGATTCCAGCGCCAAGGGTACAAAGCATTTAAACTATTCAGCCGATGCCTACGCCGATGATGAAGTGGACCTGGAAGAACGCGCTGAACAAAAGAAAAAAGAAGAATCTCGCTGGAGCCTGAGTATGATGATCGGCGTGGCGGCGGTCGGTATTTTATCCTTCCTGTTTGGCAAAATTGTCTTGACTCTGGTTCCGGTTATCGTGGAAGATTTCCTGTTCGGGAATTTATTTCACAACCAGATTCTGCATAACCTTGCGGAAGGGGCTATTAAGATAATTCTGCTATTAGGTTATTTATGGGGGATTTCCCAAACTCCGTTGATTAAGCGACTGTTCCAATATCACGGAGCGGAACATAAGGTGATTACTGCATATGAAGCAGGTGAAGAACTAACTCCTGCTAATGTGCAAAAATACAGTCGTCTGCATTACCGTTGCGGAAGCAGCTTTATTATGCTGACGGTGATTATCGGAGTACTCGTATATTCCCTGTTTACGTATGATAATCTGTGGGAGCGTATGGGACAGCGGCTTTTGCTGCTTCCAATCGTGCTGGGGCTTTCTTTTGAATTTCTCAAGCTAACCAATGCCCTGCGGGAGATTCCGGTACTCCGTTATTTGGGATACCCCGGCCTGTGGCTGCAACTACTTACCACCAAAGAACCGACCGATGATCAAGTAGAGGTATCCATTGCTTCATTCAAGCGTATGCTGGAATTGGATGCCGAGTTGGAAAATGTACCTGTAAAGGAGACCTTCAACAGCTCGGTCCTTGATCCTGTGAAAGGATGAGTGAAAGATGAACAGACATGCGGTTATTTTCTGGCTTACCCTTGCCTTGGGCGCATATGGGATTGTGGATATGGTATGGAGAGGAAGCTGGGGCTTTCTTATGAGTTTATTGATTCCTGTCCTTGTTTTTGCAGTTATATTTCTGCTGTACAAATACCTGCCAGGACGACGCACCCGTACTCCCAAGATTAAACCCTCTGCACGCACTATGGCCAAAACAGCCAATACACGCAAGCAGCAGACTACAGGCAAGCGCAAAGCGTATCCTTTTCATGTTATTGAAGGCTCTAAGGGCAAAAACGAAGAAGAACAACCTAAGTATCATTAGTCGATCACACTCTAACATGATACACAAAGGAGCCATCACCCGCGTAATGAAAAATGACCGGGAAATGGCTCCTTTTTTAACCTCTTGATTCCAGCTCCAACTAGCAAGTAATTATTTCATGGCATACATCGTATCCTTCATTAATTGATACTTGTTATACTGCTGTTGGTAAGAAGCGATGCTCCATTTGTGGAAAAATGCGTCTCCTGCCTGCACACCAGAATCATAAAGCAAATTGCTTTGCTCAGGAGAAATGTTGAACTGTGCTGTGCGAATGCCCAGCGTCGGGATTTTAATCGTCCGATATCGGTTCTCCTGCTCAATATAACGCTCATCATGCGCTGATAGCATCGTATCAAAAATAGCTTGCAGCATCGTCAACGGCCCCCGTATATATGAAACCTTCGTTTCGGTTCCCGTTTTGCCCACCATCTGAAAGCCTACTGTTGGAATTGTTTTGGCCTTTCGTTCATTTACAGGCTCATCAAAAAGCCATAAAGGCAGATTACTTAGCAGTGCCCCATCGACAACAAACACAAATTGCTGTGAAAATTTTTTCCCTTTCGTGTGCAAAGGATCAAGTCTTAGCATAACGGGGTCGAAAAAATATGGGATGCTTGTGCTCATCCGAATGGCTTTGGCCACCTCCAGTGAAGAGGAGTTCATACCGAAACGTTTGATATCCTCAGGAAGCACCAGAATGCGTCCGTTCGTTATGTCTGAAGCAATAATGCGCAGCTTGCCTGGAGGCAGATCCGCGAACGTACGCACTCCCTTGGCAAGCAACAGCTCCCGCACCCAATGCTCCAATGCTTCTCCGGAGTACAGCCCTTTTTTAAGAAAAATACGAGCTGCCGGTCCAACCCATTTGATGTTAAACACCGGAGAACGCCGTAACAAGCTGACCAAGGGGGTTTTCTCGATCACGGCTTTCATTTCATCTGCTGAATATCCTGCCGCCAACAAAGCAGCTACAATAGCACCTGATGATGTACCCGCTACACGGTTGAATACAATTTCATGCTCCTCCGCAGCCTTGACTGCACCCGCCAGCGATATACCCTTAACCCCTCCACCCTGGAACACAGCATTGATCAGCATAGATCAAAAAACCTCCGTTCTCTTGGGAGTAAGCAGTACTACTGCTTATGTATGAGAACGGAGGCTTATTTAGAACCTATATGATCCATTTTACATAATTATTGATAATAATTTTGAAGAAGCTGAATGAGTCCGTACGGATTTTTCCGTAAATGCTGGGCACTAAAATAAATGTCCCCTTTGATCTGGTTATAATTTTCGTTCAGCTTGAGTTGCTTAATCAGCTCTTCGGCAGATTGCCAGCCCTTTTCAGGAGTGCCGATTTTATAAGGAGAATGTCCGATGTACAGCTTAACATCTGAATTTTTGACCTCATTGGACCACCATGCCACAAGCTTGTCATAGCCAGCGGCCGGGAAACCGATACTCCAATAAATCTGTGGAGCTACATAATCAATCCAGCCTTTGTTAATCCAGGTACGTACATCGGCAAATGTCGTATCATACGCTGTAACGCCTGCCTTCGTATCTGATCCGGTTAAGTCCTGAGACTTGTTGCGCCACACTCCAAAAGGACTAATACCGAATTGCACTTTGGACTTGCTTGCATGAATGCTTTTGCCCAAATCACGGACAAAGCTGTTCACATTATCTCTCCGCCAGTCGCCTTTGTTAGAGATTTTGTTGGCATTATAAGCTTGAAAAGTCGCATCATCATCAAAAGTACCGCTGTATGGATAGAAATAGTCATCCAAATGAACGCCGTCAATATCATATCCGTCCACAACCTCCATAATCGCAGCAATGACATGCTGGCGAGCGGCGGGAATACCGGGATTGATGTATAGCTGACTGCCATTCTTAACGATCCAATCCGGATGTTGGTTAGCGACATGGTTTGCAGCTAAACCACTGGTCGTTCCTGTAGAATTGGCGCGGAAAGGGTTGAACCAGGCATGGAACTCCATCCCCCGCTTGTGCGATTCACTAATCATAAATTTTAAAGGATCATAGCCCGGATTTTTACCCTGGGTGTTCGTCAGGTACTTGCTCCATGGCACAAGATTGGACGGATACAGCGCATCCCCGCTGGCCCGGACCTGAACAAAAACCGCATTAATACCCATACCCTGCAAATCATCAAGCATTTTGGTAAATTCCTGCTTTTGCTTCTCGGTGCTGCTTCGGGCGGCGGAAGAAGGCCAATCCCCGTTAATCGTAGAAATCCAAGCCCCGCGCATGGAAGTCGAAGCTTTCACTTGCACGACATTTCCCTGCGAAGAATTGGAGCTGCCCTCATTGGTTGATGTAGACGGAGAAGTAACACTCGCTTGCACATCATCATTGATTCCCTGATTCGTATCTACACTTCCCGGATTGTCAGATGTGGACGTATTGGAGCTGGAGCCGCCACCGGAGGATGTTGTTCCGCCAGTGGCGGCACCCTCTTTACCACTATTTAACGTAATGACTCGCTCTGAAGCCTGCCAGTCCACTTTTAATCCCAACTCTTCCCCAACAAAACGCAGCGGCACCATGACTCTTCCGCTCGTCATACGCGCAGATGCGTCCAATCGAACTGACTTGCCATTCACCATAGCACTCTGTCCGCCGTTTTCCATAGAAATGTTCTTGTCTTGTGCTGTAATGGTTACCGTACCGGACGATGCTGACCAGTTGACCTGAGCGCCTAATCCCTCACTGATCACCCGCAAGGGTACCATCGTTACGTTGGCTCCCTGTACAATGTACGGCAACGCATCACTTTGCAGCGGTTGCCCGTCCAATATAATTTCAATCTCTCCGTTTGGAGCCGCTTGCGCTCCTGGCACAACTGCCGTCTGCACCGCCAGCAGTAAACCCGCAGCCAGTGCCCATGTTTTCTTCCAATTCATATGATTACAATCCTCCGCTAACCCGTTAATTTTTAACCCCTGTCTTGTCCTGCTATATAATGGATAGACGCTAATACCCGGGTATTTGTTGCGGTAGGGACAAATAAAAAAGCATCTGTCCTTACGGACGATGCCTGTCAGGAATCACCACTCAATTCCTTGTGTATATCGTGAAGCTGGCGCAAACGATCTTCATCCCGGCGGAAATATTCGACCAATGTCTCAATGCGGGTGATGGAATCCCAGCTTAAATGGTGCTCAATACCTTCCACATCTTTATAGATCAGGTCCTTGTCGACCCCAATCATATCCAGAAATTGCTCTAGTAACTGGTGGCGATCAACCAGCCGTTTGCCGACCTTTTTCCCTTTGGGTGTTAAAATTAATCCCCGATATTTCTCATATACGAGATAGTCATCCTTATCCAGCTTCTGGATCATCTTGGTAACGGACGAAGGATGGACCTCCAGACCCTCTGCGATATCCGAGACACGGGCGTATCCCTTCTCATCAATCAGCTGGTAAATGCGCTCCAAATAATCTTCCATGCTTGGCGTTGGCACTTGTTTCCCTCTTTTCTGTTATTGAACGGGCGCTTACCGCCTTCATTTCCTGCGTTGAACCTACATATGTAATGATACATGTTATCATTGCCTATTGGCAAGTCTCATCCCTCTGCTCACAGCTATTGCCACGTTTTGTTCAATTTAAGCAGGGCATACTAATAGCGTCCTTGTATCATTCTCCTATGGCATGAGTTAGAGTTGGACACCCAAGCTACTACTGGATATTTATTCCTGAAAGGAGCGTTACCCATGTCCACGCTTAAGCGTACTCCTGTCAAAACCAAAGGAACCAAACCGTTCGTGCCTGATCTGGTATTTTTCGAGCCGGACGCACTGAATTATCCCAAGGGTCAGCGTATTATGGATTGGGTCAAAGCCAAAGACATTCCGTATCGTATGACCACATCTCATAACCGGATTACCAATTTACCGGGCGAAACCGAAGTTGAAAAATATCGAATGGCGAAAAAGACGTTGGTCGTCGGTATTCGCAAAACGCTAACCTTCGACCAATCCAAGCCCTCTGCTGAATACGCCATTCCTATTTCGACCGGATGTATGGGACACTGCCACTATTGTTATTTGCAAACGACATTAGGGGCAAAGCCGTACTTACGCGTCTATGTCAATACCGATGATATCTTATCGGCAGCTAAAGGCTATATCGAGGAACGTGCACCCGAAATAACTCGTTTTGAAGCAGCCTGTACCTCCGACCCGATCGGTTTGGAGCATATCACCGGATCGCTCGGAGAATTGATTCGTTTTATGGCAGACGAAGAATTTGGTCGCCTGCGTTTTGTTACCAAATATCATCATGTCGATCCGCTGCTAGATATTCAGCATAATGGTCATACCCGCATCCGGTTTAGCATTAATTCCGATTATGTTATTAAACAGTTTGAGCCTGCGACTTCGCGCTTCGAGGAACGCATTGGAGCAGCGGGCAAAATCGCCCTAGCCGGTTATCCGCTAGGCTTTATTATCGCGCCAATCATCTGGTATGACGGCTGGGAAGAAGGATATGGCGAGCTACTGCGCAAATTGGGTGAAACCTTGCCTCAGGATGCCACAAAAGATCTGACGTTCGAATTGATCCAGCATCGTTTTACCAAAACATCCAAGGCTGTGATCGAGAAGCGTTATCCAAAAACCAAGCTGGAAATGGACATGGAGAAACGCAAGAAAAAATGGGGACGTTGGGGACAGAACAAATACGTTTATCCCGATGAACAGCAAAACGCACTGCGAGAATTTATCACCGAGCGCATTTTTGAACATTTTCCATTAAGTCGTATTGAGTATTTCACATAACCAGCATCCAATCCGGCGTAATCCGTTGTAAAAACAGCGTTACACCCGTCATATGATCCGTTACTAGCAAAATTCCGGTGATGATCAGCAGTATACCGCCTGTTTTGACGATAATTGACGTGTAACGCGAGGATAGACGAACAGAGCCGACCAGTAAAGCCAATGCAAAAAATGGAATCGCAAAACCAAGCGCGTAGCCTGTGACCAGCTTGAACCAGGTATGATGCTCTACTGCCGCCAAAGCGATAATAGCTGTCAGCATGGGACCGATACAGGGAGACCAGCCTGCCGCAAATCCGATTCCGATCACAAAGGAACCGGCATAACCGGCAGGCTTCCATGTCCAGCGAAGCTTATGCTCCCGCATCAAAATCAAAGGCCGTACCACGCCAAGAGATACCAGCCCCATCACCAAGATCAGTATCCCCGCAACCACCCTTAGCGTATCCCCATAATTGCCAAACCATTCTCCCAGCAACCCTACACTTGCACCCAAGGAATAAAACACAACGGAAAAACCCAGTACAAAAGCAAGGGTATGTCCCATCGTACGGTAACGCACCTCAGCCTTATGCCGTCCTTCGGCCAGTTCATGTGCCGACATCCCCGTCATGTAAGATAAATAAGAGGGATACAGTGGCAAACAGCAAGGTGAAAAAAAAGAAACCAATCCTGCTATGATCGCCAACCCGGCGTTAACATCCGTCATCATCATTTCCTCCCGCCTGTCTTAAGTAAACGCGAGCAAACAAGCCCTATTACTAAAACATACGTGAGGACGCAGCAAAATATGTTGCAACCCAAAAAGCGTATGCCCCGGCATAAAAACCGAAAGACATACGCTCATTACTTGTTTTATTTATTTTACAATCGCGCCGTTAGGCATGCTTTCCGGTACTGTAGCCAGCGTAAGCTGATCTCCGTGCGATGCTGCTAAAATCATGCCTTGTGACAGCTCCCCACGCAGCTTCACAGGCTTAAGATTGGTCACACAAATCACCTTGCGTCCAACCATATCCTCCGGCGTGTAAAACTTGGCAATGCCCGATACAACCTGACGCTGCTCATAACCAAGATCAAGTTGGAGCTTCAACAGCTTGTCGGCCTTCTTCACAGGCTCACAGGCGATAACCTGAGCGACGCGCAGTTCTACCTTGGCAAAGTCCTCAATACCAATCTCTTCCTTCGCCTCTGGCGCTTCCTGGCCCGCCTCAGCCGCATTCTGCGGTTGAAGCTGCGCGGTAGCTTCCTCTGGCTTCTTGCCACCCGTCATCGCTTCGACAATGAAAGCAACCTCCTGCTCTGAATCCAGACGCGGGAAGATGGGATTGCCTTTGACCAGTTGCGTTCCTTCCGGAATGCGACCAAACTGCTTGCCGCTTTCCCATGTAGTCAGTTCACCTTCGTTGATGCCCAGCTGTTCCCAAATTTTATGCGGAGCGCGGGTCAAGAACGGCTGGAGCAAAATAGACGCGATGCGCAAGCTTTCTACCAAATGCACCATAACGGATGCCAGCTCACGGCGTTTGTCCTCATCCTTGGCCAGGTTCCATGGTTGTGTTTCGTCAATATACTTATTGCTGCGGCTAATAAATTGGCTGATCGCCGCCAGTGCCACGGAAAACTCCATGTTTTCCATCGCTTCTTCTACTTTACTGTAAGTCACTGTTGCCATTTCTTCCAAAGCCCCGTCGAATGCTGTTACATTCGCTTCATAAGCCGGAACCTTGCCTTCAAAATATTTGTCTACCATCGCTACGGTACGGTTCAACAAATTGCCCAGATCATTCGCTAAATCAGAATTGACCCGATCAACGAAGCTTTCCGGTGTAAAGGTTCCATCCGCGCCGAAAGGCACCTCGCGCAGCAAGTAGTAACGAAGTTGATCCAGACCATAGCGGTCAATCAGCGTTACAGGGTCTACGACGTTACCTTTGGACTTGGACATTTTACCGTCCTTCATGAGTAGCCAGCCGTGTGCAAATACTTTTTTAGGCAACGGGAGATCCAGCGCCATCAGCATGATTGGCCAGTAAATCGTGTGGAACCGTACAATTTCCTTCCCTACGATATGCACATTGGCAGGCCAAAATTTATCGTATAGCTCGGTATTGGAGGAACCATAGCCCAGGGCTGTAATGTAGTTGGAGAGCGCATCAATCCACACGTATACGACATGCTTCGGATCACCCTTCACCTTAACGCCCCAGTCAAAGGTTGTACGGGATACAGCCAAATCCTCCAGCCCCGGCTTGATGAAGTTGTTAATCATCTCTTTTTTACGGGATTCCGGCTGGATAAACTGCGGATTCTCCTCATAAAATTGCAGCAAACGATCAGCATACTTGCTCATACGGAAAAAGTAACACTCTTCCTTGACCAGTTCTACAGGGTGGCCACTGTCCGGGCTTTTACCTCCAGCCACGTTGCCTTCCGCATCCTTGACCACGTCAACCAGTTGAGTTTCCGTGTAATAAGTCTCGTCAGGAATGCTGTACCAGCCTTCGTATTCGCCCTTGTAAATATCCCCTTGCTTGAGCAAACGATCAAATATTTCCTGTACAACGCTCTTGTGCCGTTCTTCCGTTGTGCGAATAAAATCGTCATTGGAAATATCGAGCTTCCGCCATAAATCCTGAATCCCTGCCACAATATCGTCAACGAAACGTTGCGGTGTTTTGCCAGCCGCACTCGCCTTCTGCTCAATCTTCTGTCCATGCTCATCCGTTCCTGTCAAATAGCGCACCTCGTAGCCGCGCAGCCGCTTGTAGCGTGCCATCGCATCTCCGGCTACCGTAGTGTACGCATGACCGATATGTAGCTTGTCGCTTGGATAATAAATCGGTGTCGTAATGTAAAATGTTTTCTCATTGGACATGTGTATTGCCTCCTGTTTTGTTCATGGCAGCAAAATAAGGCATGCTCCCCTGAATTCGGTACTCCAATTCATGTTTTTCACACCAATTGGGCACAAAAAAGACCCCCGTCCCTATGGGACGAGAGTCACCTCACGCGTTACCACCCAAATTTCCCGTATCCTCGCAGACTACAGGCTTCACCAGTCACTTCTGACCGCCCATTAACGCTGGATCACGCCTTTCCCTTACGGTTGCCCCTATAAACATTGAACTGCTGGCAAACACGCTCGAAAAAGGTTCCTCCAGGACCATATTCAGGCTTCGTTCCAGACCGGTTTGCAGCTAACCCCGGCTCTCTGTACTGGACGGCTGACCCTACTCATCCCTTCACAGGAAAACATTATTATCCAAAATATAACCAAACCCGCATAGCTATGTCAAGTCAATCCCTTCCCGGTACGGTCAGCAAAACGATCTTCATCGGATCTATTCGCCCTCTTTTTAGCAGGAGGCACCAGATCTACACCACCTGGATGAAAGGGATGGCACTTCGCTATACGTTTGGCGGCCAGCCAGGAGCCCTTGAGCACACCATGCACCTCCACCGCCTCAAGTGCGTACTTTGAACACGTCGGATAGAAGCGACAGGTTGGTGGCTTTAACGGTGAAATATAGGATCGGTATAACTTAATCGGAGCTTGAACCACTCTGCGTGTGGTAATCTTCATTTCAGTAGCCTCCGTGGCTGTGAGTGTGACCGCTCGCCTGTTTGTATCCCCCATTAGAATTGGCCTCTGCTTGCCCGTTCTTCTTCTGGCATTCCTTGCAATAACCGAAAATCTCAAACTTGTGTTCAACGATTTGGAACTGATCTGTCGTATCTGTCATCTGCATCGGGCAGAAAGAGATCGGTAAAGTTTTCTGACAGCTCAGGCAAATCATATGATGGTGGTGATGATGCTCATTGCAGCTCACCTTGAACTTCATCCCATCCTCAAAAGATACCTGCTCCAGGACACCCAATTCCTGCATCACACGCAAATTACGGTAAACGGTGTCAAAGCTGAGTCCGCTGTATTTTTTACCCATATATTCATAAACGTCTTTTGGGGACAGATACCCTTCATTCTCGGAAAATAACGTGGCCAGCGTCTTGCGCTGATCCGTAATACGCAGTCCCTGAGTGGACATTGTTGCGATAATTTCATCCTTTGTCAGCATGCGTTTCACCCTCCCCTGTCTGTAGTTTCAGGTTATCTGATGCAGGCTTAGGCTTGCATCTACTTATTATACCACGATTAAAGTCAAAGTTATAAGAGATATTCGCGCTCTTGATAAAGAAAAAGACGTTCTCCTGTGCTTGAACCGAATCCGCAACAGGAGAACGCCTTTATTCTGTAAGTGATCTGACTTTAAACGGTGAATGATGAGACCCTTCGGTCTAAACCGATAAACAAAACCGGATGTTCATATTAATTTTTAATAGCTGGTAATGGCATAACTACCACGGAAACTGGCAAGTTACTACCCGCCGCAGCAGTGAAATACATCTCTACACTTTCCTCGATATGACCTGTACGATACAGTACACTCATCTCATTCGGAGCCCACACGGAGCCGTTCGTCGGGATACCCACGACCTGATTATTCACCATAGCATAGCCAGAGTATTCACCACCACGCGGATTAAATGTAATCAGGGAATACGGCGCTACGCGATCCAGTTTAACCTTATACACAACACCAAAATTACCCGCATTGGAGGAAGAAGAACCGTCCAGACCGTCTGAACCAAGCAGGTTCGGGTCTACTTTATTGTCGCCAAGAACGATACGCTGAGCTGTTTTACCAACCTCTTCCGTATATTGAAGCGTAATATCCGAATTCGCATACGTTCCACGGTTATGAATGCCGTCCTTAGGCAGTTTTGCGAGAGTAGGCATTGCAGTCAACGGATCTGCATTTGCATCTAACACAACAACTGTGTATTGAATAGGTTGATCCGTATACAAGTCGGATAAGAGAGAAATGACCTGTTTTTGCTTAATTTTTTGCGCATTCAAATCCTGTAAAATAACGCGGCTTTCGCCTGGATTCAGAATTGTGCTGGAACGTTTGCTTCCATCCTGCATGGATTGAAAGTACCGCTGAATCGAAATCTTACCCGCAGCCGTCGCAAACTCAGATGGGCCGGCGAAACCGGAATTTTCGACGTTCAGATTGGTAGCAGTAATATTATTGTTGGTTGCGATAACGTACATTTTTACATCTCTGCCCGTTTCATTCACATGATGGACGAGTATACGTGTGCTGCCTGATCCCATTTCCTGATACACAATGCCATCCTGGAATACACGTTCCGGGCTGTTAGCACGGATCAGAAGGCGTGGTGAAGATGTACTGGTTACCGGAATGGTAGCCATGGTAGGCACCTGACTGCCATCTACACTGTATTTATCACCAAAGGGCGTGAAGATTTTGTTGAAATCATCTTCATTGTACAGCAGTTCATTCGTAATTTTAATCGTTTGACTTACTGTACCCGTTTCGCCATGTTTGTCGGTCACGGTCAGTGTAATGGTCACATCACCTGGCTCGAAAAACGCCAGCTTCTTGTTCACCCAGTCACGCTTGGTGATGGCATTTTCATCGTCCGTACTCAAGTCGGTAATGGTAATTTTTTCACCCATTTTGTATTCTTTTTTATCAGTCGTAAACAGAGCCACCGGCGGTTGGTTTGGCGGTCTTACTGTGATGGTCACGGAGTAAGGATCGCTCCAGTTCCCTGCCGAATCAAGAACGGAATATGTAACTACATATGTACCCGGCTCCTGAAATACATCCTGCTTGCCTTCCCAACGCTGGTTCACAATCGGAAGACCTGTAGGAGAAGATTCCTTCGTAAGATACGTAACTGTCGTTTGGTCTGCATAGATATCTTTTTGCTGAACCGTGAAGGAAGCTTTAGGCTTTTGATTCAAATCCATAATAACCTGTTTTGTAATATTATTTACAGTATAAGGAATATTCAAGGCCTGTGTAATAGAGGTCAACGGCACCATAAATACGTTCTTTTGCTGGAATGCCGGTCCCTTCATTTGTCGAGCCTCACCGTTAACCGTATAAATTTTGCTATCAGTCTTGAAGCGTAGCACGTTTGTACCTTGGGTGATAACGGTTTCCTTGGTAGCAGTGTCATAACTAAACTGTAATCCGACGCGGCTGACAAGCGAACGGATAGCTACATAAGAAACACCGTCCTTGACTGTCATCGGCTGAGTCGCCGTGTACACCTGTCCGTTTTGTTCCATTTTTGCGCTGTTCAAATACAAAATCAGTTGATTTGCACTCATGGATGTTGGAGAACCACCAGGGTTGATGATCGTTCCGTCCCCACCGTATACATCATTGGATACGTTCGATCCGTTGGTTGTATCCGTCGGCAAACCAGACAATGGATCATTGGATACGCCTGTGTTATCAGGTGTCACCATGTCATTTTGTGTTCCAGTGCTATCTTGTCCCCCGATGCTATTATCAACGCCGGAATCTGTGACATTGGCCTGAGCCTGCTGTCCGCTAACCGAATCGGTGGATTGAACAGTGGATACTGCTTCTGCTCCTACAGGGGCTACTGCAGCCACCTGGGCTACCGCAAGCGCGGTGAGCATGGTCCATTTCTTGAAATTCATTCTCTGTCTCCTTCTATTACCAAATTATTATCATCCCCGTAAAAAGTCATACTATTAGACGCGGCTGTTGCCCAAAAGTTGCTGGGAATTTTTCTGAACATGAAAAAAAGGGAACTTTCTCCTGTGGCTGCAAGAAATACTACAACAAAAAAACGCCGCCCCATCTGACCTGATGGGGCGGCGGCTTCATAAACAGAAAGTATTTTAACGGTCATTCAACATTATGACGGACGGACGGCGACATTTATCCCTGCAGTCTCCAGACGGCCCTCTTCAATGAGACGGTAAGCCCGTTGGACCTCTTCATCTGTAGGGGAAGGAACCCCTTCCAGCGGATACGCCTTGCCGAGCATTTCCCACTTGTATACACCCATTTGATGGTAGGGTAAAATTTCGAACTTTTCGACTCCGTTCAACGTTCCGATAAACCGTCCCAAATTCAGCAGATCCTGCTCATCATCATGAATACCCGGTACAAACACGTGTCTAATCCACATCTTGCGCCCTTGTTCAGACAACCAGCGTGCCGTACTCAGCATACGGTCATTGGACTTGCCTGTAAGCTTAATATGCTTGTCGTTGTCAATATGCTTAATATCCAGCAACACCAAGTCTGTTACGTCCAGCAGTTCATGGATACGGCCTGCATCATTAAAACCGTTACTGTCCAGCGTCGTGTGCAAATTCCAGCGTTGCTTCACTTCTTTGAACAGCTCTGCTACAAAATGAGCTTGCAGTGTCGGTTCTCCACCGGATACGGTCAATCCGCCTCCCGAAGAACGGTAGTAGGCTAAATATGGCTCAATTTCAGCCAATACCTCTTTCAGTGTCATTGGATTGCCTTCATTTAAAGCCCAGGTGTCCGGGTTGTGGCAATATTGACATTTTAACAAGCATCCTTGCATAAAAAGCACGAAGCGGATGCCAGGACCATCTACGGTCCCGAAGGTTTCCAATGAGTGTATGTGACCTTTCAGCATGTTGCATCTTCCTTCCCGCATCCGCTATGCGTGCGTCGTTGTAATATGTGATACGTAAAGCTTTGTTACATTGTACCGTGGAAAGTACGATTAATGACATCCAGCTGTTGTTCACGAGTCAGCTTGATAAAGTTAACGGCATAGCCTGATACGCGAATCGTAAGCTGTGGATAGTTTTCTGGGTGATCCATCGCATCCAGCAATTGTTCACGAGCAAACACGTTAACGTTCAGATGATGCGCATGGCTTCCAAAGTAGCCGTCCATCATGGAAACGAGATTCGTTTTGCGTGTTTCTTCTTCTTTACCCAGTGCTTTAGGCACGATAGAGAAGGTATTCGAGATACCATCCAGACTGTGCTCGTAAGGCAACTTAGCTACGGAGCTAAGGGAAGCCAAAGCACCTTTTTTGTCGCGTCCGTGCATTGGGTTCGCACCTGGTGCAAACGGTTCGCCAGCTTTACGTCCATCCGGTGTTGTACCTGTTTTCTTACCGTACACCACGTTGGAAGTAATGGTCAATACAGATTGAGTAGGAATCGCATTCCGGTAAGCTTTGTGCTTGCGGATCATGCCCATGAAGGACTCTACCAGTTCTACTGCGATGTTATCTACACGATCATCGTTATTACCGTAGCAAGGGTATTCCCCTTCAATTTCAAAGTCAATGGCGATGCCTTTTTCGTTACGGATCGGTTTCACCTTCGCATGTTTAATGGCGCTCAGGGAATCGGCTGCAACGGACAGACCAGCAATACCACAAGCCATCGTACGGACAATATCACGGTCATGCAACGCCATTTCAATCCGTTCGTAGCTGTACTTGTCATGCATGTAGTGAATAACGTTCAAAGTGTTCATGTACAGTTTTGCCAACCATTCCATCATTGGCTTGAAGCGGCTCAGCACTTCCTCGTAATCCAACACTTCACCTGTAATTGCAGGATATTCAGGGCCCACTTGAGCACCTGATTTTTCATCCACACCACCGTTGATGGCATACAACAAAGCTTTAGCCAAGTTGGCACGGGCACCAAAGAATTGCATTTGTTTACCGATTTTCATTGCCGATACACAACAAGCGATACCATAATCATCGCCATAAATCGGACGCATCAGATCATCATTTTCATACTGAATGGAGCTAGTTTCAATAGAAACTTTGGCACAATATTTTTTGAAGCCTTCAGGCAATTTTTCAGACCACAGTACAGTCAGGTTTGGCTCCGGTGCAGGTCCCAAATTGTACAGGGTGTGCAAGAAACGGAAGCTGTTTTTAGTAACCCGAGTTTCTCCAGTAATGGACATACCGCCAATGGATTCAGTTACCCATGTTGGGTCTCCGCTGAACAGTTCATTATAGTCAGGTGTGCGCAGGAATTTAACAATACGCAGTTTCATAACAAAATGATCGACCAATTCTTGTGCTTGCTCTTCTGTCATTGCGCCTTCTTCCATATCCCGTTGAGTATAAATATCAAGGAAGGAAGATACACGTCCCAAGGACATTGCAGCACCATTTTGTTCTTTGATCGCTGCAAGATAGCCAAAATACACCCATTGGAAAGCTTCTTTTGCGTTGTTAGCAGGCTTTGAGATGTCGAAACCATGCTCAGCAGCCATTTGTTTCAGCTCGTTCAAAGCGCGAATTTGCTCGGAAATTTCTTCACGCAGACGAATTACGTCTTCTTCCATGGAATCCACTTCAAGGCTTTTCAGTTGAGCCTTTTTGTCTTTAATCAGGAAGTCTGCGCCGTACAGTGCTACACGACGGTAGTCACCGATAATGCGACCACGACCATATGCATCTGGCAAACCAGTGATAATACCCGCTTTACGAGCTGCTCTCATATCATCGGTATAAGCGTCGAATACACCCTGATTATGCGTTTTGCGAATATGAGTGAAGATATCAACAATGCTTTGCGGTACTTCAAAGCCATAGGCTTTGCAAGCGTCGATCATCATCCGGATTCCACCAAACGGCTGCAAAGAGCGTTTGAATGGAGCGTCTGTTTGTACACCGACAACTTGTTCTTTATCCCGGTCTAGATAGCCCGGCTTATGTGAAATAATGGTGGATGGCGTATTCACGTCTACATCAAGCACGCCACCGTTTGCCAACTCTTTTTTGGTAAGATCGGATACAATATCCCACAGTGCAGTTGTGTTGGCAGTAGGACCAACTAGAAATTCCTCGTTACCGACATAAGGTAAGATATTGGTTTCAATAAAATCGTTGACGTTGACTTCTTTAGTCCATTTACCTTTTTTGAAACCTCTCCAGCCAGATTGTTGCTCTTGTAATTCTCTCTCAATCACCGACATGTAAATCCCTCCAAATTGTTTGGTCTTCCGGACTTGTGATTTTTTTCACATTAAAATAGTGTCTCGAGCCCGGCCTTTTCACCGATGCCTTACGCTCAGTGTCGGGACCTTTCTTACACCCTTATTGTAGAATAATGATAGAGTGTAGTATGTGACAAAAATCACAATACAGGTGACATTTATCACTTTATTTTCTTTAGCTTCACGCCCGTACTTTTATCCTTGCCGTTCACCCCCCTTCCCAAACCAACAGGCCCTCTATATAGAGAGCCTGCGTTGGTATTAACGGGAAAATGCTTAGTCACAAGCCTCTTCGTACCTATATATTATTGGTCAAAACGTCCGTAGAAGGCATTGCGGTATACATCAGCCAATTCGGTAACCAGCGGCAGCTTCGGATTCGCAGTTGTACATTGATCCTCAAAAGCGCGGTCAGCCAGATAATCTACACGCGATTCAAAATCCTTCGCATCGAAGCCGATTTGCTGGAACGATTCCTCGATACCGAGTGTTTTGTTCAACTTGCGGATCGCTTCGATCAGACTGTTAACCCCTTCTTCCGTTGTACGGGCAGGCAGTCCCAGTATGCGTGCAATTTCTGCATAACGCTCATCCGCAACAAAGTGCGAATATTTAGGGAACGAAGCAAACTTCGTTGGTTTTTTCGCATTATAACGAATGACGTGTGGTAACAAAATGGCATTCGTGCGACCGTGCGCTGTATGGTATTGTCCGCCCCATTTGTGCGCAAGACTGTGGTTAATACCCAGGAATGCATTGGCAAACGCCATCCCTGCCAGTGTGGAAGCATTATGCATTTTTTCACGAGCCAGCTTGTCGCCAGTCAGAGCCGATTGCTCCAGGTATTGGAATACCAGTTGAATGGCTTTAATCGCCAGACCGTCTGTGTAGTCACTAGCCATTACGGACACGTAGGCCTCGATAGCATGCGTCAGTACGTCCATACCTGTATCCGCTACAGCTGTTTTAGGCAGCGAGTATACAAACTCAGGGTCAATAATTGCCACATCAGGAGTCAGCTCATAGTCAGCCAGCGGATACTTCGTGTTGCCCTGATTTTTGTCTGTAATAACTGCGAACGACGTAACTTCCGAACCTGTACCCGAGGTTGTAGGAATGGCTACAAATTGTGCCTTCTGACCAAGACGCGGGTATTTGTAGATCCGTTTGCGGATATCCATGAATTTTTGTTTCAAGTTGTTGAAATCAGTATCTGGGTATTCATAGAACATCCACATGCCTTTAGCCGCATCCATCGGCGAACCGCCGCCCAATGCAATAATGCAATCCGGTTGGAAACGTCTCATCATTTCAGTACCACGTTCTACCGTAACTGTCGATGGATCTGGCTCTACTTCAGAGAACACTTCGATAGCTACTGGCGTTTGGCGTTGGTGTAAATAATGAATGACACGATCCACATATCCGAGTTTCACCATCATAGGGTCTGTGATAATGGCTACACGTGTGATATCAGGCATTTTAGCAAGATACTGAGTCGAATTTTTTTCGAAATAAATTTTGGAAGGTACTTTGAACCATTGCATATTCACCGTTCGTTTCGCCACCCTTTTCACATTAATCAAGTTGACTGCCGATACGTTCGACGAAGTCGAGTTACGTCCGTACGAACCACAACCCAGTGTCAGCGATGGAAGGTTGGTGTTGTAGAGGTCACCGATCGCACCATGTGTGGAAGGCGAATTTACAATGATACGGCCTGTTTGCAAACGGTTTGCGAACCGAGCGATAACGTCCTCATCGTTCGAATGAATAGCGGACGAGTGGCCCATGCCCCCGAATTCCACGACTTCAGCAGCGCGTTGAATACCTTGTTCCGCATTTTTTACTTTATAGCAAGCCAATACAGGACTCAATTTTTCCGCAGACAATGGGAATTTTGTTCCTACCCCTTCAATCTCAGCGACCAAAATTTTAGTTCCTGCTGGTACTGTGATACCACTCATTTCAGCAATTTTTACAGCAGACTGCCCGACAATAGCTGGGTTCACTGCACATTTCTCGACATTCATAGCTCCTTGAGTGAGCTTAGCTGCTTCTTCTTTATTTACAAAATAGCAGCCGTTAGCGATCATCAATTTTTTCACTTGTTCGAAGATTGGCTCTTCGATAATAACCGCTTGCTCGGAAGCACAAATCATACCGTTGTCAAAAGATTTGGAGAGGATGAGATCGTTCACAGCCTGCTTGATGTCTGCTGTTTTTTCAATAAAGCAAGGCACGTTACCTGGGCCTACACCCAGAGCAGGTTTACCGCAGCTATATGCCGCCTTAACCATGCCTGATCCACCAGTTGCCAGAATCAGCGCCACATCCGGGTGATTCATGAGTGAATTTGTCTTATCCATCGATGGAGCTTCAATCCATTGAATACAATCTGCCGGAGCACCATGTTTGACGGCTGCTTCAAGCAAAACGCGAGCTGCTTCCGCACTACACGATTGAGCGGATGGATGGAAACCAAAGATGATCGGGTTACGTGTTTTAATAGCAATCAACGCTTTGAACATTGTAGTTGAAGTCGGATTAGTCACTGGAGTGATCCCCATAATGATGCCGACGGGCTCTGCTATTTTTTGAAAACTGTCAAAGTCATTATCTTCAATGACACCAACGGTTTTTTCATTTTTGATGCTATGATAGACATATTCTGTTGCAAACATGTTTTTAATGATTTTGTCCTCATACACACCGCGTCCTGTTTCTTCAACAGCCAGCTTCGCCAGATGCATGTGCTTATCCATCCCTGCGATTGCCATAGCTTGTACGATTTCGTCAATCTGCTCCTGATTCATACTCATAAAAGCCTTCTGTGCCCGGTTCCCCCGGTCAATCAGTGTTTGAATATACTGCTCAGCGCTTTGCTCTTTTTGGATAACCTCGTTTTTAACAGCCATTTCCCTCATCCTCCTGTTATCTCGTGTACTATCTCTTGTTCACGCACTGATCGTAACACAGCTTTTCAAGATATATTGTGATTTTTTTCACAATCTATTTAAAATTTTATTTTATGAAGTGAATTAAATCACAAAGTTTGGAATTCTGCCACTTTTACCCCCTCTTCTTGCCCCAAAAACGCATAGCACAGGTATATAATGAATTTGAATTGATCAAGTTGCAGATAAAAAAACAAAGGAAACAAAGGGGAAATGGACGATGAGAAACCCTGCAAACGTAATGGAAGCCCGCGGCAACACCTGTTGCTTCTCGGAGACCAGCTTCAACCGGCTGCAAGTGATGATGAAAGATCGGGTCATGCCAGAAAGCTCACATCTGTTCTGGGAAGGAGATACAGCGGATAAGCTGTTTTATATCAAGCGCGGACGCGTGAAAGTAACGAAAACAACGGATGAGGGTAAGGAACTTATACTATATATGTACCAAAGCGGCGATCTGATTGGTCAAGCTGATCCATTTTTCGGTACCAAGCACTCCTTTTCTGCCGAAGTTCTGGAGGACAGTGATATCGGTGTTGTCGATCATACGGATTTGGAGCTGCTTATTTGCCAGCACTGTGATTTTGCCATTGACTTTATGAAATGGATGGGGTCCCACCACCGTATTACTCAGACCAAATTTCGTGATCTGATGATGTACGGCAAGCCCGGTGCTCTATGCTCCACGCTAATCCGCCTGTGTAACACCTATGGTGAGCCTCATGGGGAACATATCCTTATTCATAAAAAAATCACTCATACCGACCTCTCCAATATGATCGGTGCCACCCGCGAAAGTGTAAACCGGATGCTGAGTGATTTGCGTAAAAAAAATGCAGTCGAATATGATAATGGCATGATCGTCGTAAAGGATTTGGAAATGCTGCAAGGTGTATGTCATTGTGAGCTGTGCCCGCGTGAGATTTGCCGGATCTAAATTATTGTTTTATTTTATGTAAAAGAGAGTGTTCTGTAAACTGTATGGCTTACAGAACACTCTCTTAATTTTACACTCCCACTCCACCTAAATGGCGGGCAGCAGCGGAGCAATCCATTTGAATCTGAAGAAGCGAAGCATTCGCCTTTGCAGCGGGATTCTCACCTCTAAATGTCTTATACAACCCAAAAGAATCCCGCTGCAACAGCGATCATAAAATCAAATGGATCGCGAAGCGGCTAACACCACGCCAACATCCTTCTCTACACTTTTAGAACTGAAAGCACAGATAACTTAAATTCCCCATCTCATAGCTCCTGTGGATGACCTTGGCCTTATTCGCCGGATCTCCACTCCCCATGGCAATAAGCAACGGTACAAAATGTTCAGCTCTCGGTACCGCTTGACGAGCATATGGGGCTTCGCTTTCATAGCGATCCAAAGCCTCCACATCTCCACTCTGTACATTTTCAATAATCCAGTCATCAAAATCAAGTGCCCAAGGCTCTGTTTTCGTTTCTCCCCATTTGACGATGCGCAGATTATGAACAGTTACACCACTGCCAATGACCAAAATATCCTGCTCACCCAACCCCCGCAGCACTTCACCGATAGCATATTGTGCTTTAGGCGATAGAAACGGATTCACGGAAATCTGGACTACCGGAATATCCGCCTCAGGATACATACGATGCAAAAGTGTCCAGGACCCATGATCCAGCCCTCGCACCCGGTCCGTTTGTACGTCAATACCCTTTTGCTCATATAATTCTTTCAACTTGGCCGCCAGCTCCACCGAACCATGCGCTGGATATTTCACCGCATACAGCTCCGGCGGGAAACCGCCAAAATCATAAATCGTATCGTAAATGTCGTCTATCGAACTAACTGTCAATGCCTGCGTTTCCCAATGGGCGGTAAAGATAACAATAGCCTTCGGGCGAATACTCTTTCCAAGCTGCTCCAGAAAGGCAGTATATTCTGTCTGTTCAATAGCAAGCATAGGTGATCCGTGGGCTAAAAACAAAGATGGCATCATGTGAAAATCCCCTTATCATTTATCAATTTATTTTTCTCAACAAGTAACTTTATGTAAGTAATAATACATAAGTAACAAGGTTATGTCAATGCAGATTTTAGCATACACTTAAAAATCGTCGCTTCCTTAAATAAAGATTGATATAGGTATAAAGTCATAGTAGTATATAACTAAATATTCACTATAACTCGATATAAAGGACTGGTTTCTATGGAGATACATACTGCTAATTGCCCAAAGTGTGGTTCCGTTTTCCGCCAAATTCTTAGAAACCTGTGCAATACTTGTATTCAAGAAGAAAATTTATTTTATGACCGCTGTTCTAACTATTTGTGGAAACATCCCACTACTCATACTCGCCAGCTTAGTGAAGTAACCGATACACCTATGGATTTGCTTACAGACTGGGTGAGAGCAGGCAAGTTTCCCTCCACCTATAGCCAGCTTGATTATCCTTGCGAGTCTTGCCATTCCCCGATTTATGCGGGAAGGCTTTGCCATTCCTGCCTCGGTACGTTCCGTACAGCAGCGCTCGATATTCAAACCCGTGTCCCCCGTCGTACTGCGACAGGATTGTTTTCAATCGCAGGCCGCGCCAAAGTTTATTAAGTATTACAAAATAAAAAACAGCCTTTTTCCTAGGAAAAAGGCTGTTTTGCTATGAAAAACGTTTATTCGGCTTGGTACTCATCTAATCCATTCCTCGGCCCAATATTGAATCTGTTCCATTACCGGCTGAAGTGCACGGCCTTTGGTTGTCAGCTCATATTCAATGCGGACAGGAGTTTCCGGGTATACATGACGTGTAAGAATTCCTTCATTCTCCAGATCCTTCATCCGCTCAGACAGCATTTTATCGCTCATTGTAGGAATCAGATTGGAAATATCCTTAAAACGCTTGGGACCGCTCATCATGGATTGAATAATGAGTCCGTTCCAACGCTTACCCAGACATGAAAAGGCACTTTCAAAACGCGGACACATTTTTGTAAGTTGCGGTTGAACCTCCATATTTTTCACCTTCTTTAGCATTTCGGTTTGATAAAGCTTTCCTTTTGTTAGTATATATAATTTTAGCATACTTTATCCCGAAAGAAAACACTTTCTTCTTAATTTAATACCTGATCCGATAAAGTTGCCATGACCAAAGCTGATTATACAACAAACCTACATAAGAGGTATATGGCAAATGCGTTAAATAAAAAACAGACGGAATCTCAAGAGATTTCCGCCTGCAAGTCTGTTCAATATCATGCTTATTGGAATAAATAAATGGAAATTATACCAATACCCCACCGAGAGGTCTAACAGGCTCGCTTTTACCATATACTGGTTTAACTATACCTGTCGGATAAGCCCAGCGTATACTATTGGCAATGACCTTCAGAATATCGGGCTGGTAATAGGTCGGATACGTTTCATGACCCGGGCGGAAATAAAATATTTTACCACTGCCACGACGGAAGGTACAACCGGTTCTGAATACCTCTCCACCTTCAAAGTTGCTGACAAAGACCAATTCATCCGGCGCTGGAATATCAAAAAACTCACCGTACATCTCTTCGCGCTCTAACAAAATTTTGGCGTCAATTCCATTCGTAATGGGATGGGATGGATTTACGGACCAAATAATTTCCTGTTCTCCTGCCACTCTCCATATGAGATCACAGCTTGTGCCCATCAGGGCTTTGAACGGCTTGGAAAAATGTCCCGAGTGCAGCACGATCAAGCCCATACCTTCCTCTACCCGCTTTACAACACGGGCTGTAACTTCATCACTCACCTGATCGTGTGCTTTATGCCCCCACCACAACAGCACATCTGTAGAATTCAGGATTTCTTCTCCCAAACCATGTTCAGCATCATCACGTAACGTAGCCGTTCGAATTGCGAACCCTTCGCCTGAGAGGCCATCAGCCAGTGCCTTGTGTATCCCATCAGGATATACCTGTTTGGCTTCATCATTCAGCTTCTCGTTCAAAAACTCATTCCAAATGGTGACGTTAATCATCAATACTTCCCCCTATTAGGTTAGACCCACCACATCTCGCTCAGCGGTTCTTCAATGAGGACCTGGCGAAGATTGTGGACGGCTTTAGTAAAGCCTTCCTCAACGGACATCAGCCCATCCTCGTGCTCAATACTCACTACATAATCGTAACCCACCAGGCGAAGAGCACTAATAATATCCGCCCATGTTTTGATATCATGTCCATAGCCGACAGTACGGAACTGCCAAGCGCGATCCAGCATATTCGAGTAATCCTGCATATCGGTCAAACCGTATTTATTCACATTAATCGGGTCAATCGTCGTATCCTTGGCATGAAAATGGTGAATGGCTCCCTCTCGGCCCAGAATTTGAACCGCCTGTACCGGATCAATACCCTGCCACCACATATGGCTCGGATCCAGATTGGCACCAATGACCTCCCCGACCGCTTCACGCAGACGAAGCAAGGTCGCTGGCGTATGAACGGAAAAGCCACCATGCAGCTCCAGCCCGATTTTGACGTGATGATCTGCTGCGAATTTTCCGGCTTCGGTCCAGTAAGGGATAATTTTATTTTCCCATTGCCATTTTAGCACTTCCTGAAAATCATTCGGCCACGGCGCAACAGGCCAGTTCGGATACTTCGCATCCTCATGATCACCCGGACAGCCGGAAAAGGTGTTCACAACGGGAACTTCCAGCTTTTCTGCCAAACGAACCGTTTTAAGAAACGCCTCGTGATCAGCCTGTGCCAAATGCTTTTGCGGATGGAGCGGGTTGCCATGACAACTGAGTGCGCTAATGGTCAGTCCACGGGACTCTACTGCTTTTTTGAAGTTTTTGAGCGCTGTTTCGTTATCCAGCAGTTCATCCGGCTTGCAGTGTTTATCGCCCGGGTTACCGCCTGTGCCGATTTCTACTGCATCCAGTCCTTGGGATGCTACATAGTCCAAAGCCTCTTCCAGTGAACGTCCGCCGAACAATACCATAAATACTCCAAGTTTCAAACGTAATCCCTCCCTGTATTATATGTGAAAGAAGCTGCTTATCTTATAATGATGGCCTATTCAGGATACTTGCGGGCTTAATCAAAATAGACGGCTTTTCCTGTACGCGCCGATTCATAGATAGCTTCTAAAATTTCAGTAACTACCAGTGCCTGTTCCGGCTTCACAAGCGGCTCTTTATCGTCCAGAATGGCTTCGATCCACAGACGGGCTTCGCGATCCGCTTCGTTTTCCGTTTCTCCGGAGTAAAAGGCTACACCGCCCGCATCCAGATCAATTTTCGTATCAAACAAGCGGCTGTTCTTCTCCCCGTTAATACGCAGACCATCCTGCATATCGGCTCCGCCCTCAGTCCCGCATAACAGTGTCTTGGCTTCGCCAAATTCTACAACGTTCAGTGCCCAACTGGATTCCAATACAATAGTGGCTCCATTTTGCATGGTAATAAAACCAAAGGCAGAATCCTCCACCTTAAATTCCTCAGGGTTCCACGGTCCAAAGGCATTCGCCGCGTTTTTACGATCTCCGAGTTTATGGAAGGTTGAGCCCAGAACGCTTTTAGGCTTGTAATTATCCATCAGCCAGAGAGTCAGGTCGAGCGCATGCGTCCCAATATCAATAAGTGGACCGCCGCCCTGCTTATCTTCATCCAGAAATACTCCCCAAGTTGGAACCGCGCGGCGACGCAGAGCAATTGCTTTGCCTAGGTAAATTTCGCCAAGCTCTCCCTGCTCGACCAATTGTTTCAGGTACAAGCTGTCATTGCGATAACGGTTTTGATACGCAATGGACAGCTTTTTACCTGTACGGTTCGCAGCATCTAGCATTTCTCGAGCCTGCTCGGCGGTTTTGGCCATCGGCTTCTCGCACAGCACATGCTTACCTGCCTCAAGCGCAGCTACCGTAATTTCCGAGTGCGAGTCGTTGGGCGTACATACATGTACGACTTCAATGTCTTTATTTTCAAGCAGCTTACGGTAATCACTATAAACCTGGGAGCCTTCAGCACCAAACTTTGCTGCGGCCTCCTCCGCACGTTCCAGAATGATGTCACAGAAAGCAACGATCTCTGCACGCTTTTGCTTGGCAAGACTCGGCAAATGCTTGCCAGTAGCAATGCCCCCACAACCAATAATTCCGATTTTGAGTGTTTTAGACATGAATATTTCCTCCCTGAGCTGCGTATTGTTGGAGCCACTTAAAGCTGGTTTCAATGCTTTCGATTGGAGGATTCGAGCTGAAATCCTGTTCCACGACGATCCAGTTCACGCCTGCCTGAATAGCGGCGTCTGTAATGGCCTGAAGCTGCACTTCTCCTTTGCCAAGCTCTACGGTAACTGCTTTGTGCTGCTCGTCACGTGCCATATCCTTTAAGTGAATGATAGGCAGGCGTCCGCGATAACGTCCGATGTATTCCACAGGATCATAGCCTCCGTAGTATACCCAACAAGTATCCATTTCGACCTGCAACAAATCAGCGGGAACTGCATCATATAGAACATCAAATACCGGACGATCACTAATTTTCTCCGTCAATTCAAAATCATGATTATGGTAAGCCAGAACTAAGCCATGTTCTTTCACTTTTTCACCAATACGATGCAAATTGGCAAAAATCTCATCCCACTGGCGCTGTTCTTCGGTTAAATAAGGAACGATCAGGTACTTGTTGCCCAATTCTTTGTGGTAAGCGATCTCCTCATCCAAATGGTCCAGCAGGCGGGTATATTGAATATGAGTTCCAATAACTTCTATGCCCAGCTCATCCAAAAGCGCTCTGACATCCTTGGCACTACGTCCGAAAAAGGCATGAAATTCAACCCCTTTATAGCCCAGCTCAGCTACCTTGCGCAACGTACCTTCAAAATCCTGTTCAAGTTCTTCCCTTACTGTGTACAATTGCAATCCTACTTTAGCCATTGTCCTTCACCTCTTCAATTAGGATGGATGAATCGTTATATCTGTTCCATGATACAAATCCTCGTCTGGCTCAAATGTACTTTCCAACGTAATATGCTTACCTTCCAATGAGGAGCGCTGAAAAGCGTGCATAGCCTCTAATACATGATAGGCCAGTTCCACGTTAGCACGGTGGTTCTTTTCACTGCGAATGGCTCTCACCATCTCACCCGCACCTATTCCGCGTTCGTTCTTCCCACACTCAAATAAAGGTTCCACGAGCTCTGCGGTTTCCTCTCCAGATCGGCGAAGCTTGACATCTCCGTTAAAAAAGTTCGGATCAGGCAGGCTTAAGGTTCCTTCCGTACCATAAATTTCAATACGCGGCAGATCCGTCGCCCCCTGAATGTCAAAGCTGGCAATGAGCGTTACAATGGCTCCGTTATGGAAATCCATCGTTCCGGTCAAATGCGTTGGTGTCTGTACCCGCAGCGGTGTGCCGCTTTTGGGACCGGAATGTATGTAACGATCAGGAATCTGAATGCCCACTGAACTGCTGATTCGCCGGATCGGACCCAGCACATGGATCAGCGACGTCAAATAGTAAGGTCCCATGTCAAACATCGGACCGCCTCCAGCGACATAGAAAAATTCCGGATCAGTATGCCACCACTCGGGACCTCTACCCATAAAAAAGGCAGTAGCGGCTACGGGCTGCCCAATCATTCCGTTTTGTATGGCATAGCGTGCAGTCTGAATACCCGCGCCAAGAAATGTATCCGGGGCACAGCCGACACGCAGGTTTTTTGCCTTGGCTAGATCCAGAACGCGTTTGCCATCCTCCAAGGAAACCGCCAAAGGCTTTTCACTGTACACATGCTTGCCTGCCTCCAGTATCGCCATATCCGTTAGTGCATGGCTGCCAGGCACGGTCAGATTAAAAACAAGCTCAATCTCGGGCTGACGAAGCAATTCATCTACCTTGTATGCGTTTTCAATGTTAAATTCATTGGCCCTCGCTTTGGCCCTTTCCTCCAATAAATCAGCCACGGCCACCACTTCGATAAGCGGACTGTTTTGGAGATTTTCAAGGTATACCGCGCTAATGTTACCGCAGCCGATAATCCCGGCCTTCATTCGTTCCACGTCGTCACACCCCCTGGCCTCCAACATGTTCTGTATTCTGTTATAAGCCTTACAGACACAATAGTATTCTATTTCCGTTTCGTTTAAAATGAATAATATGATTAAAACATGAACAATCTGGTCAATATTTGAAGCAGCCATATGCCCAAAGGAGTCATCATCATGTCTATCGTCGAGCCTTGTCAGGTTCTTACCGCAGGCTATTCCTTCCATCGTAAGCCCTTTTATTCGAACCAGCCCGAAGGGATCAAAAATTATTTATTTCGTCTACAAACAGACGGACGCTGCCAGGCCCGCATTAACGGGGAAATGACACGGATTGAGGCGGGTGACCTGCTGCTGTTCAATCCTATCGAGCCTTATGAGCTGGACATTCACAGTGAGTTAAATCCCATGGGGGAACAGGTCGTGGAGAGCGGAGATTATCACATTTTTTTTGGAGGCTCCTGGGTAGATGAGTGGTGGCACCATCACAAACGGCCCAACCGCATCAAGGTCCAGCTTACCGAAGCACTGCTTGGCCTATTTCGGCAGCTTGTGATGGAGCAGCGGCGTATTTCTAATCCTTATCCGGAAATATCGAGCTATTACATGCGCATTCTTTGCCTGGAGTTTGACCGTATGCTATCCGAGCATCCGACTTCCACCCATCATAATTATCTCGCTTATCAGATTAAAAATTATATTGAAGAAAATGCTTCTTCCAATTTTAAGCTGGATGACGTGTCCTCACACATCGGCATCAGCGTATCCAGAGCTGTACATCTGTTCAAGGAAACATTTAATACGAGTATTATGCAGTACACACTGGATATCAGGCTCAACATGGCGAGGGAGCGCATTATTTTCAGCCCCATGTCTTTGGAACAGGCAGCCGAATCGTCCGGTTTTGCAAACTATACGTATTTTCACCGCGTATTTCGCTCCCGCTTCGGCATGTCGCCCAAGGAATTCAGAGTGATCCACCGCGAGCAATTGTAGTATTGGTAAAAATAAAACCTTGAGAGAGCCTTTCTTGCTCCATCAAGGTTTTGTTTTGTTCCGATTTCAAAATTATACTTCATATTTCTTCTGAGTCTGCAAAATATCTACGGTGCAATCGTCAGCATCACTACTGACATCGGTGGCAGTGTAACATCCAGGCTCTGATCTTGCTGCTGGAAGGACGTGAAAGTTTCCGTTTTCACACGCTCCGGCTGATCAAATGTATTGTGTGCCTGCATATCGTCACTGGCGAGAACAACGCCGCTAATTTGCTTAACGTTTTCCAGCCCTCTCAGCTCCAGATTCAAGAAAGCCGCCTCGCCCGGATGGACGTTGCACAAACTCACATGAATATATCCGTCCTGCGCCTTGGAAGCGGACACACTCACCTGTGGAATGGAATTACCATCATACTCATAATTGCCTACGGTTACATGGGTAGCCAGCGCTTGTGCATCCTGATGCACCTTGAACATTTCAAATACATGGTATGTCGGCGTCAGTAGCATAGCAGGTCCTTCGGTCAGAACCATAGCCTGCAAAACGTTGACCATTTGAGCAATATTCGTCATTTGTACACGGTCATGATGATCGTGGAAAATGTGCAGGTGCAGTCCGGCTACCAGCGCATCGCGCATCGTATTTTGCTGATACAGGAAGCCCGGATTGGTACCCGGCTCGGTCAGGAACCAGGTTCCCCATTCATCTACAATCATTCCGACCCGTTTGTCAGGATCATATTGGTCCATAATAGCAGAATGGCGTGTAATCAATTCATCCATACGTAATGATTTTTTCATCGTCTCAAACCATTCCGCTTCATCAAAACCAAGTGCTTGCCGTTTCGCTTCCCAGGTGCCCGGGACCGTGTAGTTATGCAGACTCAAGCCATCCATAAGATGCCCAGCTTCACGCATCAGCACTTCGGTCCAACGATAATCGTCCACATTGGCCCCGCCCGCAATCCGGTAGATACGGTTATCACCATAATTACGGACATACGTCTGATAACGACGATACAGATCAGCATAATATTCCGGACGCATATTGCCGCCACAGCCCCAGTTTTCGTTACCTACGCCAAAATATTTAAGCTTCCATGGCTGCTCACGCCCGTTTTCCTGCCGCCATGCGGCCATAGGGGATTCCCCGTCAAAGGTCATGTACTCTACCCACTCCGACATCTCCTGCACCGTACCACTGCCAACATTCCCGCAAATATAAGGCTCAGCGTCTAACAGCTCACACAGCTGAAAAAACTCATGGGTGCCAAAATGATTATTTTCAACCACACCACCCCAGTGTGTATTGACCATTCTTTTGCGATTTTCCTTCGGTCCGATGCCGTCCTTCCAATGGTATTCATCGGCAAAACAGCCACCTGGCCAGCGCAGCACAGGAATATTCAGCTTTTTGAGCGCTTCTACCACATCATTGCGAATCCCGTCCGTATTTGGAATCGGGGAATCCTGTCCAACCCACAAACCTTCGTAAATACATCGTCCAAGATGCTCGGCAAATTGTCCGTAAATATTTTTATTAATAACGCCTTGCTCCCAATCTGTATGCACAACAATAGAACCCTTCATGACAAGCCCTCCTCAAAAATAGTAAAGTTCATTAGACTATACATTTCAATGATTACGCTTTCATAAAATTAAAAAATATGGCGTATACCTGATTCTCTTTTCCATCTCAACGTTTACAATCATGCAATGTAACAGCTTAGATAGTTAATGTAAATATTAATAATTAAACAAAAATATTTTACATGTTTAATATATTTTATTGCCTTCTATTTGTCAATCGTTAACCCATAGCTCCACCCAAACCAAAAAGTCTGCCCTCAAGGCAGACCATGGTATGACCACTTTAGCTCGTGATCACAGAAACAGCCGCATGTTCAGTGGAGTCTGAGCCTACTTCATTTCAAGGATGTCCCTTGCCAGCGAGAACCGCTATAGCCGGGACAATTTTGATTGACTGCCAGAGCGCGTACACGGACAATACTTCCGCTGATGCTGCACGTATGCCCACCCATTAACTCATCACATTGCGAACAAGCTAACAGTCTGGCCTCGTATACATTATCGGTCACACATTCCATTCCCGGCCTCATGTTGTTTATAATTCTGGTAATTTGCTCTTCCGAAATAGCGATGTCCCTTTCACACCCTTTACAGGTGTTTGGTGCGGTTATACCATCCATCATCGGCTTACCCTCTCTTTCAACAACATCCTGAGTACATGCGGCTGGAGGACCTTATTTCCGTTCCGGCGGGAGCTGGGCAGCCGCTTCCGATACGACCATCGCCAAGTCCTCATTTCCGAACATAGACAGTACTCCTAATACTGTGTCCAGCGGGATATCTCCCGCTTCTTCACGCGATACGGTCAGCTTACGTACTCGGAGCAGACGCTCATTGCTATCCTGCTGCGGATAAGCTGCACGATACAGTTCCTCCGGCTCCAGCCCGTGATTGATGCACCATTGCGCAAACACAAGGATCATCATATCCTCTTCCTGCTTATAATTTTCGATGATAGCCTCTTCAAGCTGTTTACCGCGGTTGTACTCTTCCATTCGTACATTTCTCCTTCAATCTGTTTCTAGATGTCTGGACAACCTTGACGGCTGTCGTTCGTTCTGTGTTAGTCATCCAAACGGCTAATAAGTTCGTCCGCCAACATATGACTTTCCAGCACCCTGCCAGCACGCACACTGCATTCCTCTGGACGATGAATATGCTCCAGAAAATGATTTACCACTCCGGTGAATCCCCGTCTTTCCAAAATCGTGTCCCAGCTTCCGAATGAATGTGACAATGGCGGCTTATTTTTTTGCATAAAAATAGCCTGTTCCATGTTGGTCACCTCGACGGAACGACCTGCCCCATGCAGCTCCACCTTCTCAATGTCAGCCCCTGCCTGTCTGTTCATACTGTAGCTACCGGAGGCATTTCCCAAACGTACGGACCCGAAAGCAGCGTTCATGTATCCTTCACTCGTCGTGTCCAGACTGCTATGCAGCAGCTCATAATCATCGCCACCCAGCCACAATAGCAGATCGAGCATATGAATCAAATCATCATAAACCGTCTGTGCCGCAGGTCTTGGATCATATCCAGTCCGATGCTTGATCGTCGCGCATTGGCTGAAACCTCCTGCTTCCTCCAGCCACGCTTTAGCAGCTACATAATGCGGGGCAAAACGTCGGTTAAAGCCGACCGCCAGCAGCACAGCCTGTGCCTCCGCAAACGCGGTCATTTCCAGGTTTTGACGCACATCATAGGACAGAGGTTTATCCACATACACCGCAACACCTTTTTCAATACACGCCATAACCAGATCAAAATGGGCTTCGGTCGCAGCATGTATGAATACAGCCTCCGGCTCCCATGCCAGCATTTCCTTTACATCCGTCGTTCCTCTCGGCAGCCTGTATTGCTCCATAATGGAACTAACCGGCTCCTGCGAACGGTTCATGACTCCTACAATATCTACACCTTCGTGCGCAGTCAGCAGCGGCAAATACACTTTGCGGGCAATACCTCCCAGACCTGCAATAGCCACTCTTGTTTTCGTTTGCTTATTCATATCATACCCACCTCTGATGACTCATTTCTTCTGTTGTCTAGTTTACATGGAAGTCCGCTGACAAGCAAAGAAAAGAGGCTGCCCCCGATCCAGTTAGACCTGACGGAACAGCCTCTATGCATAAGCCTCCAGCTTCAGCTACGATTATTCCAGTGTGCTTAGCTTAGGCGTGCAGCGCTTGTTTTCTTGTTTTTTCACTTTTTATTTTTTTAACACGCATTCCAATGGCTACGACCAGAACAACGACTAGAACTTCAAATCCGTATTTGACGACCCCATTCGTGAACCAATGTGCAATCAGCGGCTCGGCCACTACCATTTTGGCAGCAGTATAGGCCAGTACAGCAGCTCCAATTGTAATGACCATCGGAAAACGTTCGGTCAGCTTCAAAATAATTGTACTGCCCCATACCATAATCGGAACGGAAATCGCCAGTCCCAAAATAACAAGCAACATATTTCCATGAGCTGCTCCCGCAACGGCAAGTACATTGTCGAGCCCCATCATGGTGTCGGCAATAATAATGGTACGAATCGCGGCCCACATTTGATTGGTTGCAGAGATTTCATGTTTTTTCTCCTCAACCAGCAGCTTGTAAGCAATGTAGATGAGCGCAAGCCCCCCGATTAAACGCAAGCCGTAAATTTCCAGTAAGTACGTGACCAGCAAAGTAGCGATAACACGAATGACAACCGCGCCGACCGTCCCCCAAATAATGACCTTTTTTTGATTGGCCTTCTCGACATTACGGGCTGCCAGACCAATCACAATCGCATTGTCACCAGCCAGCACCAAATCAATGATAATGATTGACAATAGTGCGGTTAAAAACTCGATTGACAAAAAATCCATACGTTTCTCCCACCTTCTTTATTTATTTGTTATACTGTACTTAGTTCTGCGCTTTATACTAAAAAAGCGCCATTTCACGGAATCCGGAAACGGCGCTTGACCCAAATTTAGCATCAAAAAAAGACCATTACCCGGATTCCGAAAATCCTGGCAAAGGTCTCGCTTACAACATTACGTTGCCAATAAAGCCGGGGATTTAAAAAATCCCGTAATGACGACTTTACTCGTTGAGCTACTCCCCTTTGGGAACTATTCTGTTAGTGGCAGTATAGCACACATTATTAGGAATGTGAACCCTATTTTTTTCTGTATAAGCGACAAGCCGAACAGGGATATTGAAAGAGGTATGTAAATGAAAAAATGGCTACTCACCGCGGCTTATGTTTCGCTGCTCTGCACCGCGTTTATCTACAGATATGATTGGCTCGCCTGGGCGAACAAGCAAACCTCATTTCCAGTTCTGCTGCTGCTCGCGTTTCTATTCGCGTTAATTCCATTTGTGCCTTACAAGCTGATTATCGCTTCCATTGCTTATGCAGCAGGTGCCTGGCAAGGTGCTCTGATTTGCTGGCTCGGCACTACATTGGCTGCGTTGGTGGTTTACGGGGCGGTACTTACCCTATTCCGTGACAAAGGACGGGCTTATCTGGAGCGAATTCCAGCGTTGGAGCGCTTGAACCGGGTCATGGAGCGAGAGCCTTTTGCTGCTGTGCTGCTGGCCCGCCTGATTCCGATCATCCCGCAGGCAGCTGTGAATGTATATGCCGGGGTCGCAGGCTTTCCGTTCTGGAGCTTTATGCTGGGTACGGCGATTGGCAAGCTTCCTGCAATTGCGGTATACGCTTATGCAGGCGGGACTATTGCCGAACGTCCGGTCACTGGCTTGCTCATTTTGCTGCTGTATACAGCACTGGTAGGCGGTGGCTTTGTGCTTTACCGCAAAAAGATTCAACGTGTTAATAAATCTTAGCTTCTGTGAGCCTGCCGCTAGATCAGTAAGGATGAAGGTTAGCGGTGGCTTTTAGTCCAAAGAAATTTGCAAAGCTGGTTTGTTTCTGTCGTTCCATTGGATTTTGCGAACATGTCGTATATAATTTAATTGTAAGCTATTTAAATAACAACTAATTGAAACTTTCTCAGAATGGAGTGACAAATATGAGCACCAACAATCCAAACACCGTGGAGAAGGCAACTTTTGCAGGCGGCTGCTTCTGGTGCATGGTTTCCCCCTTCGAGGAGCTACCCGGCATTTTAAAGGTAAGCTCCGGTTACACAGGAGGACATACGGAAAACCCGACCTATGAAGAGGTATGTTCCGAAACAACGGGACATGTAGAAGCAGTACAGATTACATTTGATCCGCAAATCTTCCCATATGAAAAATTATTAGAGCTGTTCTGGCAACAGATTGATCCGACGGATGAAGGTGGACAATTCCACGATAGAGGTTCATCCTACCAAACAGCTATTTTCTATCATAACGAAGAACAACGAATCAAGGCAGAGGCTTCCAAAAAAGCGCTGGGTGAAAGCGGCCGTTTTGACAAGCCCATTGCTACACCAATTCTGCCTGCGGCAACCTTTTATGAAGCGGAAGAATATCATCAGGACTATCATAAGAAGAATCCCGCCCATTACAAGCGTTACCGCAAAGGCTCTGGACGTGAAGATTTTATTGAGCAAAATTGGTCGGGCAAAATAGATAAATCTGATCTTAAAGATCGGCTGACACCTATTCAATACGAAGTAACACAAAAAAACGCGACCGAGCGCCCTTTTCAAAATGAGTTTTGGGACCATGAGGGTGAAGGGATTTATGTGGACATTGTTTCGGGAGAGCCTTTGTTCAGCTCGCTCGACAAATATGATGCAGGTTGCGGTTGGCCCAGCTTTACTCGCCCGCTGCGCAGCTATAACGTCAAAGAAAAAAACGACCTCAGCCACTTTATGATTCGTACCGAGGTCCGTAGTCGCGAAGCGGATTCCCATTTGGGACACGTATTTGATGATGGCCCAGGTCCTGATGGCCTGCGCTATTGTATTAATTCCGCTGCGCTCCGTTTTGTGCCTCAAGTAGACTTGGAACGTGAAGGCTATGGAGCCTATAAGTCATTATTTGAAAAGTAAGTAGACTTCAAAAATATTTTAGACTGGCCCAGAAATCATCTTTCGCAGATGGCTCCGGGTCAGCTTTTTTTGAATTAAACTGGTGAATTCAGTTTCCGGCTCAGTCCATAATCCATCCAAGCCAGATTGCGAGCGGCACCAATAGCAATTGTGCAAGCAAGGTACCTCCCAGACGCGAAATGATCATCCAGCCGTACATACTGTTCATACGATTTAAGGGCAGCTCCCCGCGCAGCGTTTTTTCAGACAATACCGCCAATCTGGGATCAATTAGCAAAGTTAGCAGTACCGTTGCCATACCATTGATTAGACCCGATGACATAGACATTGCTGTACCCTGAGCGGGCCACAGGAATGATGCATATAAAGCAGACACCACTCCAGTCGTATATATCGCGGTCACAATCATATTCAGGGTAATCAGACGCTTTGGGATCGCTCCCTTGAACAGCGAGGTGAGCATGGACCAGGTTGGACGCTTCATGTAGTAGCCTGCATGCTTCCAGTGGTTGCGCACCATTAAATGACGCACCAATGCCGGAATAGACCCGGTATGCTCCAGATGCACAATCCATCTGGCGGACATGCGTACCACTGTCGGATACAAAATTATAGCGATCATGGTTCCAACGGTTGCTGCCAGTAGGACCCCATGCATATACAGCTCCAGTCTAACATCAGCCCCACTCGCTCGCACGGCGGCCTTAGCCTGATCGACCATACCTCCGAGTAAAGGTCCCTGCGCCATATTAGAGGTGCGTGAAACCAACAGCAGCATACTTGCAACGGTTAAAGCCAATCCAATCCGACGCGCTCGCAAACCGCCAAGCCGGAGGGAATAGGACAAGCTATCTGTAGTATGTATGATGATGGTTAGCATAAAGACGAAACCCCAGGCAAGCAAATGCCCCACTCCTTTTCATATTTAAATCCTGAGCATGTAAGACCCTGACATTCTGTACACCATTATACGCTTTTTCTCAAAATACATTTTACAATATATTCATTTCTTGCTTTCCGTTTATTTAAGCGGACAGCGGGTAATACATAATACATCATCTGCTATAGGGAGTGATTAGCTGTCCCTTGGACCAAACATGATTATCCCCCATCTATGAAAAATCTGGAGCCTCGTGTGCGGGAAAGGCAATCATTCCGCTTCTTACGGATCTCAGGAGCCTATTCATGTCGTGCCACATGAGGATGGCTGGGCTATTAAGGAAGAAGGACATGACAAGTCTGCTTCAACCTTTAAGCACAAAAATAAAGCGGTGGACGAGGCTCGAAAATGAGTAGACCGCCAGCAGATTTCGGCGATTATTTATGACCGGAGCGGACGTATTCATTCTACTTTGAAGCCTTCCTGACAAAGCCTGGATACAGCGAAAGGGTGTCACGTAGGAAGATTTCTCTCCTGACGTAACACCCTTTCCTTATTGACGAAGGCTGTGGACGACCGGCACTGTTTTGGCAACTACCTTTGGGGCTGGAATAGCCGCAGGCAGCACCTTTTTCACAGGTCGGTGTAGTTGGAACGTTGTCGTCCATGTAATTATTTTTCCGGCGAGCCACACAGCCAGTATGGTAAACATTGTTTCCTTCACAGGCAGATACAACAGCGATAATCCCAATACAATAATGTCACTGACGATAAACACGTTACCGATTTTCCATCCGCGCCACTCGCTGATCAGCAGGGACAAAATATCATCGCCCCCGGTTGCTCCACCGAATCGCAGTACGATTCCGGCACCCAAGCCTGTAAGCACTCCGCAAAGCAGAGCCGCTACCAGCAAGTTGCCGTGCAGATCTATAACCAGCGTCGAATACTTTTCAAATCCTGCATAAAACAGGGAAAAGGCGACCGCCCCGATCAATGCCAGCAGCATGAATCTTTTGCCCTTCAGTACCCAGGCCAGCAATATGACAGGGATATCAAGCAGTAGCATACTCCAAGCCGGAGACACGCCAAATGCGTAATGTCCCAGCAGGGCCAAGCCTGCAAATCCGCCTTCTGACAAATGATTTTGAGCATTGATGTGATAATACGTAAAAGCTAAAATGCATGTTCCGAGCAGCATGACAGCAATCTGCCTTAATGCTCCATTGTTCACGATAGATTCGTAAGTTTTCCTCATACAGGCTCCCTCGGTTTCTCGTAAGTTTGATGTGGATGAACCCACTCTTACGGAAGCTACCGGGTAAGTTGTGCCTGGAGGACTTGGTCCTTCGCATATACAATCCCCTCTTCCGCAGAGTTGGCTTTCGCAACTTGACGTTACTCCGCGGAAAAGCTAAGTATAAGACAGATCAAATCGTTTCCAAATCGTCCTTTGGGGAAGTATCCTTCGGGGACACATGGTATCCTGATCCTTTCTTTTGTGGAATAAAACTCCGACATTTCTGTGGTACATGTAATTCTATTATTTATTATACCACACCTTACCACCTGCTAAACAGCTTGCTTTTTATGCCGCACCATATTTTTATTTTATGCGTGAGCATGCTTTATTGTATGTGCGAATAACGGCATTATACCGAAGGTTTGGCGGATGCACATACAATGTACTTATAGCATGGTTAATGTACTTATGGCATGGTTTATGCAGGTTTTCAGTGATACTACCCGGCTAATTTGGCTGTTCTGCGTTGGTTGGCCATAAACACCCCTCCGAGTATAAGGAGCAGCCCGGTCAGAACGTTCCAGCCGATGTGTTCATTCAGAAGCAAAAAGCCCCATACAATAGCGCTCACCGGTACAAAATAAGTCACCGAGGAGGCAAATTCCGGACTTCCCCGCAAAATCATATAATTGAACAATATATACGCTACTCCCGATCCCAAAACCCCCAGCCCTATAAGGGAACCCAACACACCAGGGATGAAGACGACCGACAGATCAGGTCGATCCACCATTGCCGTCATGATGCCGCCCCCTGCCGCCGCACCCAATAGTGTCGCAAAGGTTGCCTGATACATCGACAGATTGGATAAAAACCGCTTGGACAACTGCGTTCCGAAGCCATAGCAGAGAGTCGCAAGCAGCATACATCCAAAGCCGACGGGGTCGACAGAAATAATGGATACAGGATTAATACCCAGTAAAATAACGATTCCTACAAAAGCGAGGCCCATTCCAAACCACTGCATTCGATAAAAGATAGCTCTGAAAAAGACAATTCCGACCAACATGGTCCAGATTGGCGTGGTGGCATTCAATACGGAAGCCATGCTGCTAGCAATTCTGGTCTCGCTAAAACTAATCAAGGCCCATGGCAAAACCATGTTCACTAGAGCTACGAGAATAACCGATTTCCATGGAATACTTCTGAATTCAAATGGCTTGCGCATAAGTAGCATCAACAAAACAATAAAAATGAGGCCAAAGCCGGAACGAAGAAATACAATAGTCCAAGGCCCTACGTGATGGAGCAATAACACCTTGATAAACAAAAATGATCCGCCCCAAATGAGGCTTAGCAGCAATAGCACCGCATATAACGAGCGTGACAATATGTATACCTTCTTTCTTTCCAATAATTGATGATTGCTTTGGCAAAGGAATAATTTCTATGATGAAGTATAAAAAGAACATTTGTTCTGTATGCTGATTATAATTGTATTCCTGCTATGAGTAAAGGAGATTTCTTATGAAAAAGATACTGGACAACAAGAATAAGGCCCCACTGCCTTCCGAGGAAGACGCAGGGCTGATCAAAACTTGTGTACTTCTGACCCTCGTGCTGGATGTGCTGGAGCGGGACATTCGCATTCTGAATGCCTCTGCCTTAAAAATGCCCGATCTGTACGTTCGCAGCCTGACCGGGGTGCAACAGCGTGTAGCTGTTCAATTGGCGGAGACAAAGGCGCGAATGAAAAGGCAAGGAGTTAAAATATACAACGAAACCCGGAATCACGAAGGCGTGGAGGTTCTGTATGTATGCCGTGGCTACCAAAAGCGGTTTTTCATGCTTTCCTCCTTTGCACGCAGCGAGGTTCGACGAGAATTGGGACATTATTTAGGAATTGATGTGACCCAAAGCCACTCGACTGTGTAGTCTCGTTTACAATCCTTGTACGATGCGTTTTCCGCGTACCGTTGCTTGTACGAGCACCTCTTTCTCGTCTATTGTTAGCAACTGTCTTCCGCGCATTAGCACACGCCCATTCACAATGGTCGTATCAACATCCGCGCCGTTTACACTGTAAGCAAGCAGTGACTCTATCTGGTGTATTGGCTGTAAATGCGGCTTTTGCATATCTATCAGAATGATATCTGCCTTTTTCCCCACCTCAAGTGTGCTGGTTTCGTGCTCAAGGTTTAGCAGCTTGGCTCCATTGACTGTAGCCATTTGCAGCGCCTGCGCAGCAGTAAAAGCAGCTGGATTGCCTGTGCTTAGCTTTTGCAGCCATGTCGCTGCCTAAATGCAGTCTCCCTGTAATATGCCAGAAAGCCGCAAAATACCCATGTCTATCGAACCAATCCAGCATGCGGGAGCGTTCTGCACAATATACAGGCAACTCGGACTCCTCGTTATCCGGTGTAGACATGCTTTCCCCCGCTTCCGGTATCTCTGCTGCATCAACCATCAGATCCACGACGCAAATACGTCCGTGTGGTTTAAGCGTGCGTCGCATTTCTGACAGAGAGAGTATTTTTTGTTCATCTGTCAGATGATGCAGGGCATAACTGCTGACTACAAGTCAAAGGTCCCGTCCATATAAGGAATCGACATCAGATTTCCCAGCCTCGTCTCCACCTGCGGGAATTTACTCCGGCAGCGCTTGAGCATTCCATTCGATTGATCCACACCTGCCATACGAATGCCCTTTTCAGCGAACAACCCCGCCAGATTCCCCGTCCCTGTACCTGCGTCCAGACTCACCTGCATTGGCAGCCACACGCTGTACGATAAGACGCAAAGCACGCCTGTACGCGGGATGCCTGCCATTTTCTCCCTCTTCCAGACTCACCCTGATATCATGTACAGCTGCGCGGCTGTCAAAATCCCAACCGTCAAACCAGTCTTCACGCAGCTCCCGCTGACGCTTCAAACCTCCGGCCAACTGAAACATCTCTTCCCACTCCAGCTCGCTGTCACGTCTCAAACGTTCGATCATTTGGTCGGCTGCCTCCAGCCTGCGCTTATGATCCATCCACGTCGTGAACATCACAGAACGTTGCAGCTCCAGCTCATGAAGTGCCTCATCCCTTCTCCCTTGATCCAATCGGTCCAGTATGGATTTGACTTCCTCTACCGACATACCGAATTCACGTAGCGCCATAATCATCCTCAGGCGAACGGCTTCACGCTCTGTAAAATAACGATATCCATTATCCGGGTGCTTAACAGGAGCAATCATCCCTTTCCTCATAGAATCGTATCGTGCGTGTAGATATATGTAATTGAGTCTCTCGTTTTCAGCCTATTCTATTATAAAACATTCACGTTACGTGAGGTGAAACATGATGCGGGATATGGATAGATCGCCAGATCATGGATAAATCCAATCCATTTGGCACACATTATGCTTATCTCATCCAAAAAGAAGGTGTTTCCTTGACTGGACATAACCCAGCTTCCTTTGAACTGAACAAGAATATTTCCTTTATCGAGCAAGCTCTTTTTTATACGGATGATTTAAAAAAACAGGCTATTTCTGTTGACGGGAAAGATGGCATTCTTCTCTATATAGACTCACTCGTGGATCAGGAGATCATTCAGACGCATATTCTGGCCACATTGTATAAGAAAACCGATTCTGGCTCTCATCAAATGTTTACCACCCTGAACAGCCAAAAGGACACCGACCTCCGAAATGCCGCTGATTCGCTTATTGAGGGATACTCCATTTTAATGGTGGATGGCGCAGAAGAATTTTATATCCTTTCCTCCGAAAAAACATACGCCCGTAGTACAGATGAGCCGGAGAACGAGGGAATTATCCGCGGGCCGCACAATGGATTTATTGAGCAGCTGTCCGTCAATCTGAATCTTATTCGCAAACAAATCATCAGCACATCGCTGATTGTGCGCTACTTTTATGTCGGATCTAAAACCCGGACCAAAGTCGCTATCATGTATATGCAAGACTTGGCCAATCCTGAGCTAGTGGAGGAAGTGGAAAAAAGAATACAAGCCATCTCCTCCGATCTGGTACTGCCTCCCGGTTTTATTCAGGAATTCACGGAGGACAATCCCTTTTCCCTGTTCCCTCAGCAACTCAGCACAGAACGTCCAGATCGGGTAGCCGCTAATTTAATGGAAGGACGAGTAACTATTTTGGCCGAAGGCAGCCCTACTGCCTTAATCGCTCCCGTCTCTTTTTTTGCATTTTATCAAAGCCCGGATGATTATAACGGTCGCTGGATTATTAGTTCCTTTCTGAGAATGATCCGAATGATGAGCTTTCTGATCGCTTTTACACTGCCCGCCGTTTATATTGCAACGATTGCCTTTCACTCAGCCATTCTACCGCTAGAGCTCGCACATACGATCAAAAAATCGTTGGAAAATGTTCCATTTCCCGCCATTGTGGAGGCGATGTTGCTTGAAGTGATTTTTGAGGTGCTACGGGAAGCCGGGATTCGTCTGCCCAGCCGAGTGGGCCAAACAATAGGCATCGTTGGCGGTCTGGTTATCGGGGATGCTATCGTTCGGGCTGGTCTCGTATCATACACCATGATTATTGTCGTTTCGTTAACAGCTATCTCTTCTTTTTTGGTACCTTCCCATGAAATGAGCTCAGCTGTCCGCATTCTCCGTTTTCCAATGATGATTGCTGCAGCCTTGTTCGGATATATTGGCATTGCCTTCGGAATGCTTATTCTCCTTATTCACCTTTGTAAGCTGGAAACATTTGGTTCACCTTATTTTGCTCCTCTGGCACCTTTCCGGCTTGGAGATATGAAGGATGTTTTTATTCGCTTCCCCATTTGGACACTCCAACAGCGGCCGCATGATTCCCGACCCCAAAAAATGAAGCAGCAGAACTACTCTAGGAGCTGGAAACGTCGTGAATAAAGAAAGTACAATTACACAGGGTCAATTGTTTTTTTTGATTATCAAGTTTGAGATTGGCGTGGATATTCTATCACTTCCTTATCAGATGCATTTGTCATCCAAGGGAGGGGGCTGGATATCCGTCATTATTGGAGGCATTTTGATCCAGCTTATCATTTTAATGTGCTGGCTCCTGTTAAGACGTTTTCCCTTCTCCTCCATTTACCAAATCCTCACTCGGATTACTGGTTCCTGGATGGGGAAAATTTTGACGTTGGCTTACATTATGTACTACTTGCTTATGGGAACTTCGGTTCTTGTGAGCGCCTATGACGTCATTAATCGCTGGATGCTGCAAAAAACCCCGCGTTGGGCTATATTGGCTCTGATTCTGTTCAGCAGCATCTATCTAGTTCGCGAAAATTTGAGGACAATTGCCCGAGTGCTTGTTTTAATCTCCTTCCTGATCGTACCGATGATGCTTTTAATCAGTTATGGAATAAAACAGGCCAATCTGCTCTATCTGCTGCCTTTGACTGAGGCTGGATGGCCTCATATTATTATAGGTTCCAAAGAAACGCTTCTAGCCATGTTCGGCTTTGAATTCATCCTCGTGGTCTTTCCCATGGTCGAGGGCAAAAGTAAGGGGAAGCTCAAGTCGCTCCTGCTAGCTAACGGGGTCGTGGTTCTCTTGTATGGTTTTACCATATTAACCTGTACAAGTGTATTTAGCCCCCAGCAGCTTGATTTGATGCCTGAGCCTGTCATTTACCTGCTCAGATCTATTCCGCTGGGAACGATGGACCGGGTTGATTTTATTTTCCTGCCCATCTGGTTAATTTCAATCTTTGGCTCCATAAGCGGTTATTATTATGCAGCGTCCTATGGACTAGGCTATTTGTTCAAGCAGAAAAACCACAAACAAGCCGTTCCTTTCGTAGTATTCGTCTCATGCATTATTGCCTGCATCCCTCAAAAAAGAGAGGATTTTGAACTCGTCGGTACAATTGCCAACAATTCGGCTTATTTTTTCCTGATTGCACTACCTCTGCTGTTGCTGATTCTATCGTATATATTCAACAAAAAGGAGGAGCCCGGAACATGAAAAAAAAGAGGAGAGCACTTGGTATGCTGGCTCTACTCATTTTTATGACTGGCTGCTGGGATCAGGACAGCTTGAAGGATGCCCGGCTGGCAAATGCTTCGGCCTACGATCTTACTCCAGAAGGCATATTGCTGCAAACACTCGAAATTGTAGACGACTCTGGAAATAACCAAGGGAAAAGCACCAATGAAATTCATTCAGGCACCGGAAATTCCGTTCGGCAAAGTACAGACAAAATTCGAGCCAAAGTAACAGGGGATATCCGTTACTTTAAATATGGGGTTACTTTGTATGGCACAAGCTTGGCCCAAAAAGATTTGTATCCATATCTGGATGTCCTGTATCGGGAGCCGGATCATCCAACCTCACATGTAAAGGTAGCTATAGTAGAAGGATCAGCTGGAGAATTAATGAACAAGAAAAGTGTAGGCAGTCTCTTAATCGGCGAATTTATAACGAAAAAAATACGAAGCCTGGAGGAAATGTGCGTATTTCCCGAAGTGACGCTAGAAACACTGCTTCCCCCTATGCTTGATCCAGGACAGGACTTTGTTCTCCCCTATCTCTCCAAAGATGGAGAAGACATCGTAGCACGAGGGATTGCCTTGTTTCACGGACAAAGATTTACAGGAACCCTTAACGACGAGCAAGGGGTGCTTTATGTCCTGATGACCGGGAAATGGAAGGACACAGCGCGCTTTGTAAAAAGGGTTCACTCGGGACCTGCCAGTGATTTGCAAAACTTTATTACCTATCAGGCTCATATTCGGAACATCAAACGCCAGCTTATAGTGAAAGTTGGACGTGATGGTCAAATTGATGTGTACCTCAACCTGAAGCTCCCTGTCGATGTTGTTGAATACGCGCGGGATCATCTTCAGGATAAGGATAATGTCATACGCCTGAACCGTCAGCTTTCGGAAATCATGACCCAGGATGCGGAGGAAATTATCCGTACGCTTCAAAAAAGCGGTTGTGATGCCTTTGGCATCGGCAGACAATTGATTGCCCATCACCCGACCTTGTGGAAAAGTCTGGAGTGGAATAAAGAGTACCCTAATGTTCGTTTTCACCCACAGATCACCGTTAATATTGTCGGGAACGGCATTTTGAATTAGGCCGCTCCCTTTTGTTTAGTTTTCCGGCTGATCAGGTGTTTCGTTATGAATAGCTTCGCTGGGTTTATTTTCTGGAGCTTCATTCTGGGTTTCTGGTTCAGAAGGAGGCTCCTGCTTATTTTCAACAGATGGCTGCGAACTATCTGCTGGCGGCAAATCATTACTCTCACCATTTGTATCTATTTCTGTGTCAGGATCAGAAGGTACTGTTTCTTCTGGTAGAATCTCCTTCTGATCCGTTGCAGGTTCTTGTTTCTCCGGAGTTGCTTTATCCTTTGTATCCGATTTGGACGGTACGACAGGTATGGATGAACGTGTTCGTTGCTCCCTCCCAACTTCCGTTGGCACGTATTTTTGGTTAAACCAGTCTGTCACAAGTTGACCGGATTGACGGGAATAACTTCCCGGCAGCTTACCTGTAAGACTGGAGACCGTAACTTTTACAACACCTTCTGGCTGTGTAAAATGCTTATTTTTGAAAAGCTGGGGCTGATCCTTGACCGCCTCGTTCATGATAAGCGCCCACACCGATTGTGCTCTGGAGTGCCCTTCTTGAGATAGCGTGTTAACCTGTTGACGGTAACCTGCCCAGACGCCAAGTGTAACATCCGGGGTATAGCCCATGAACCATACATCGCCAAAGTTTTGTGTCGTACCGGTCTTGCCAGCAATATCAATGGTACCATAGCTTTTAAAAGCATTTTGCATACGTTTGCCTGTACCCCTAGGGTCCGATATAACCGTTTTGAGCATATCTGTCATCAAAAACGCGGTTTGCTTGGAATATACACGCTTCGCCTGCGGTTTGAATTGATATACGATCTTGCCGTCGGCATCCGTAATTTTACTGATCAAATGGGGTTCATTGTATACGCCCATATTGGGAATCGTACCATATGCCGCTGTCAGTTCCTTGACAGATACTCCCTTACTCAGCCCACCCAGAACGCCTGTCTGAGCATGTTCATCCTGCGGCTGAATTGTTGTAACCCCAAGGGAACGCACAAAATTCCAGGCATTTGGAATTTTAACTTCATATAAAAACAATCTCAGCGCAGGAATGTTGATCGATCGATTGAGTGCTTCGCGGGCTGTCATCAGTCCTTCGTACCGTCTGTTATAATTTTTAGGGATATGATAGCCTTTACGTCCGTCTTTCAATACAATTTGCGAATCATCAATAAGACCAGCAGGCTGAGTGTAGCCTTTTTCCAAAGCAGGCAAATAAGCTGCAATAGGCTTCATGGCAGAACCGGGCTGACGCGTCATCTGGGTTGCATAGTTCATTTGCTCAGTATTAAAGTCCCTGCCCTCGATCATACCGAGTATAGCCCCCGTTTTATGATCAATCATGATGGCAGCAATCTGTTCCAGTCCCTTCTGCTTACTGTATGGAGAAAAGTTTTGCGGATTGGCTGCAATCTGTCTCATATCGTTATAAACTTTCTTATTTATCGTTGTATAAATCCGATAACCGGACCGTTGCAGCTCTTCCCGTGTATTTTGAAGGAGTTCAGCATGCTCAGGTTTGGAAATCTCAGCTGTTGTAAGATCCGGATTTTCCTGGAGCGCCAACAACCGAGTGGCCTCCCGCTCCGTCTCCAGCATCAAATAAGGGAATGTATTGTAGCTTTTCTCGCGATGTGGTGCAAGAGTAGCTTTAATATCAAAATGAAGTCCCTCGTTATATTCCGTTCGTGTGATTTTACCTGTTGCCAGCATTCTTCCCAGCACGACATGCTGGCGCTCGATAGCTTTGTTGAAGCCCTCTTCATCAAACTTCCCTTTACCGTCAAAAGCTGAATAAACAGATGGTAATTGTGGAAGACCGGCCAAATAAGCCGCTTGAGCAATATGAAGCTTATGTAGATCACTTACATTAAAAATCCCTAACGAAGCCGACTTGATCCCGTACAAATTGTAACCTGCGGAGCCATTGCCAAACGGCATTTTGTTTAAGTATGCCGTTAATATTTTATCCTTGCTCATAAAACGCTCCATACGCAGTGCGAGCAGCATTTCCTTTACCTTGCGGCTGTCCGTCTTATCCAGACTGAGGAAAACTCGCCGGGCTACCTGCTGTGTCAGTGTGCTGCCGCCTGTTTGGCGATTTTCGTTCAGAAGCTTCTGTTTGACGGCGCGAGCCGTCCCTTTTAGATCAACACCCTGATGCTCATAAAATTGGCTGTCTTCTGTTGAAATAAGGGCATCTACAATGGATTGGGGAACATCCTTCAGATCCACGAGCTGCCGATCCTCCTCCATGCGCATTCGTCCAACCGGGGTTACCTGGTCATTAAAAAATACAAAGCTGGTCAGAGCGTTCTCGTTTACCTTTTCATATATCAACTGGCGTGATCGTACAGGTTCATCATAAACCAGCGCTGCCACATAACCGGATATAAGACCTCCGGCAAATAGGATCCCAAGTACGCCCGCTAGCGAGAACCACTTGATATTAATCAGCAAAACTCTGCCAAAAATACGCCACCTGCTGCGTTTTTGAGATGATGGTCGACGTTTTGGGTTCATAAAAATGGTTTTCTCCCCTCAATATGCATTCATTTCCACATGCTTTCGTTCAAGATAATATAATACGCCATGTTAGGTTTTCCGTAAACTATAACGTTCCAGAAAATACATTTGGATTAAGAACACTTGTTCTGTATATAATACTACTATATGAATTTACATTCAAGAATATTTTGGAAAGACGATCAGCATACATCTGGAGAGGAGGTTGTAACATTGAACAAACGCGGAAAAAAAACTATATTTTTAGCAGACTGCCAAAGCTTTTATACCAGCATTGGAAAGGCCGACAATCCCGAATACCACCATAAGCCGCTAGTTGTTGCTGGTGACCCTTCGCTGCGTTCAGGCATTATCTTGGCTGCGTGTCCACTTGCTAAAAAATACGCTATATCTACAGCAGAGCGTTTGGGGGAAGCGATAAAAAAATGTCCTGACCTTACCATTGTATGCCCGCGCATGCAGCATTATATCGACGTCTCATTAAAAATAACAGAAATTTATAACGAGTATACGGATTTGGTTGAGGTTTTCAGTATTGATGAGCAGTTTTTAGACATAACCGGAAGCCTCTCCCTGTTCGGAGATCCAGTGAGTATCGCAAGTGAAATTCAACAAAAAGTAATGGCACAGACAGGGGTATGGATTCGCATCGGCATCAGTTCCAATAAAATGCTCGCTAAAATGGTATTTAGACAAACTAAATTTCTTGTACATAATTATAGAATCCTGTAGGAACAAGATATTTAACGAATAAAAGTGATGTACAGTATTCAATTGCTTTGTTTATTGTCTTCTGAAAAAGTTTTAGATTAAAAGATTAAGTTATAGACTAGGAAAATAAAGTATTCGACTGGTCCTAGAATGAGGGCTAACATGTCTGATAACAATTCACTAACTTTACCTCTAATTTCTAAATATTGTAGAGGTCTTTATGTTTATTAAACTGTTAGATAAGGAGTATAGATCCATTTTTTAAGTCTGTTGAAATTCAAATCAGTATCCTATTCCAGAAGGATCTAAAGTGGTTTCTAGCAACCATACAGCAAACCATGTCGTTATAGTCCATAAGCATTCAGATAGTTTGCTGCTATTCTAAAATAACGAATTTATCTAATACCATCATTATTCAGCTTACCAGCTTTAGACCAACTGCTGAACCAAGTACCATCGCAATGAACAAAATTCTCGCAGTATTACGTGGTTCACCATAAAAGATCATACCCAATATGGCCCCGCCCGAAGCTCCAATACCGGTCCAGACGGCATAGGCTGTTCCCATTGGTAGTGCTTCCATGGCCAGGTTAAGAAAGAAAAAGCTCAATCCAAAGCCTCCAAGCAAGTAGAAAATGGACAGGAAATTCCGGTCTTTATGGAGCTTATTAATCATGAGAACTCCAATCATCTCAAATACGCCTGCCAAAATTAGTAATACCCAGTTCATACGTCAGTGCACCTCTTTTCCTTGTTTCTTCTCTTTGCTCTGTATTTTGAGTCCTACAACTCCGAACAGAAGTAGCCCGATCAACATCAATTTAGATCCCTGTACTTCAGCACCAAACAACAAAATATCTGCCAATACAGTACCAGCCGTTCCCAAACCGACAAACACTGCATATACTGTTCCTACTGGAAGCGTACGGGAAGCCATAATCATGAGTATGAAACTTACAAAAATGGCGACTAAAGTCCCTCCCCACTCTAACCATCCACTAGCATGTTTCAGGCCGATAACCCATCCGACTTCAAATAATGCCGCAATTACAACAGATAACCATGTCTTGTTCATTCTGTGCTTCCTCCTTTTTGATAACGCTGCAAATGTAGTATGGGTTTAAAGCAGCAATTGAAAAAAAGCCTGAGATCATACTGCATACAGCAGTTTTTCTCCCAGGCTTTTATCCCTCCGTGACACAGTACGACGACTGTGAGTTTTCTCTCGGACCAGCCGATATTATATCGCGGAACCCTAGAAAACATTTTTGAATTCAATTATGGATAATATTATACACATAAGTAAACAAATTACAATATAAAATAATAAAGATTCGGATATTATCAGGTAGTACTTGCTAAGTAAGCTGTCGAATGTTAAAAAGGAGTAGTCCCGAACCCTTGCTCAATATCACAGTTTTATTACTGGAAAGATGCATTTACTAAACCTATATCATTGTTTTGGTCATTATGAAATCAATTTGCTCTTCATCACCCATATAAAAAGAGTGTGCACCCGTTTGAACAAACCCCATCTTCTTATAAAAAGCAATAGCGTTTTCATTTTTTTCCCATACACCGAGCCAGATTTTCTTTTTATTTTGTTCCATTGCAATTTCCATAGCTTTATTTAGCAGATATTTACCAAGCCCATGTTTTTGATATTTGTTTTTTATATAAATCCTCTCAATTTCGAGTGACTCATCACCCATTTTTTCGGATTGGGCCTCATTCATATTTACCTTTAAATATCCAGCAAGTTCTTCATTGAAACAGATGAAAAAGATTTCTGAAGAGACATTGGACAATTCCTTATCCAACTGTTTAGAGTTAAATGCTCTTTCCAGATAGGTTTGCATATTTTCAGGTGAATTCTGATCTTTAAATGTATCGTTGAATGTTTCAATACTTATTTCTTGGAGTATTTGTAAATCTTCACGGCTGCACTTTATTATTTTTACAGTCATTTTAATGCATCGCTCCTTCTTATAAATCAATAATTTCTCTTGTTCCCCTTTTTCACAAATTCCCAGTCATCCCCTATATTTTCTCTTACTCTTTGAAGAAGAATGAAAATGGTTTCTACTTCTCTTTCCGAAAATCCCTCTAATGCAACGTTATTGGAATGATCATTTTCTCTTTTTATAAATGGATAAACATTGTTCCCTTTCTCAGTTGGAAAGAGTTTTTTAATTTTTTTGTTATGTGTATCTTCTTTCTTTTCAATAAAGCCATTAATTTCAAGTTTTTTTATAGCACGAGATGCTGTTGTTCGATCTACCTTTATCATCTCAGCTAACTTTTCTTGAATGATTCCGGGGTTTTCACATATTCGCACAATGTACAAATACTGCCCTTTTGTAAGGTCATATTCTTTAAATTCTATATTACTTATAGAATCTAATGCCCTTGCTATCATTCCAATTTCACGAAGTACTTCCTTCATAATTAACTCCTTTGCACCTATTTTGTTGCAAACGCAATAAAAATGGTATATATTAAATTTACCCTAATTTTGTTGCATTTGCAACATGAAATTATGATAAAGAGGTCGAGTACAGTGAAATATGTTTTTTTGTATTAGGAATTTTTATATTATCCCTTGGAATTTCGTTCACTATACAATCAGACCTTGGGACTTCACCCTTTGATGCACTTTTGGTAGGACTGTCCATAAATGTGGGGCTTACTGTGGGAAGTTGGGAAATAATAATAGCTATAATATTGATATGTTGTAATTCACTTTTAAAAAGACAAAGACCAGAATTTTTAGGGTTGTTAACAGCATTTATAACGGGTATTGGTATTGATATGTGGCTTTTTTTATTGCAAAATTTGATAACACCTGAACTATGGTACAGCAAAGTTGTTTGTTTTGGAATTGGTTTAGTTGTTGTAGGATTAGGAACTGCAACATATTTACAGACAAATTTTGCGCCGATTCCAGTTGACCGATTAACATTAATCATACAAGAATTAACTAGAACAAATCTATTTTTTTCGAGAACATTCATCTACCTCATATTCTTGATAATAGCAGTAATTTTAAATGGACCCATTGGCATTGGAACTTTGTTAACCGTTTGTTTAGGGGGGCTAATACTCAATTACTTTATGCCATTTACTGAAAAGGTACTTAACCGCATATTAACACACTCTGGTACATCACCAAATTATGAGAAAGATAAAAAGCATTCTATATAGAATGCTTTCTTTCTTGTTCAACTAACCTGATCCGTTAGTTGAACTACCAAAGAACTATGTTCATTGTAATAACATCCGTTGATTTCGATACAGAATTGTATTTTGTACTTAGTTCCAGACCTACGGCCGAGAAATTTCTTACGTATTGAACCTCATTTTTTTCCAAGTTGACACTGAAGCTTGATGCTCATATTTCTTTGTTTCGATCTTAAGTTTCTCTAGAAGAATTGGTACTGTTATTTGTCTCTCAATTGGTACTTTAATTGTGTCTAATTCATTTTTATAATGTGTTTGTATTTTGAAGGTCAATTAATAAAGGAGTGTAGCATTATGTTCTGTGGATTATCTGCTTTTCCACTCACCCCAGTTAACGAGACAGGTATTAACGAAAAAGCATTTGTAACACTGATTCAACAATTAGTTGCAGCTGGTGTAGACTCAATTGGTGCATTGGGTTCAACTGGAAATTATGCATATCTTAATCGAGAAGAACGTTTACGTGTTCTTCGACTTGCTGTCCATTCAGCTGAGGGGATTCCCGTGATGACAAGCATAAGTGCGATTCGTACTTCTGAAGTACTTCGATTAGCGGAAGATGCACAAAGAGCAGGAGCAAGCGCAGTGCTGCTAGCCCCTATCTCCTATCAAACACTAACTAATGACGAAGTATTTTTACTCTATGAACAGGTGACGAATTCACTCTCCATTCCACTTTGTGTATATGATAATCCGAGTACCTCACATTTTCATTTCAGCGATGAGTTGCACGGTCGAATTGCTGAGCTACCTAACGTTAGTTCTATCAAGATTCCTGGAGTACCTTCTGATCCTGAAGCAGCCAAGACACGCATTAGAAAACTGCGAACGGCCATTCCTCCCCATGTAACTATAGGAGTAAGTGGAGATTCATTTGCAGTCACTGGCTTGAATGCAGGCTGTGAAGCATGGTACTCAGTTCTCGGTGGTTTGTTTCCAAATGTGTGCCTAAAAATGACCCGTTTGGCCCAGGCCGGTTTTGCTGACGAAGCGAAACGACTCTCGGCACTACTTGAACCGATTTGGACGTTATTTCATCAATATGGTAGCCTTCGTGTTATTTCAGCAGCAGCAGAAATAAGTGGCTTGATCTCAAGTCCCAGTCTTCCTTTACCCTTACAACCATTGAATCAATCAGCTAGAGAACACTTGGAATTCATACTAAAGGATATTCAGACTACAGAAACATCCTGTTCCCCATTCGGCTAATACCTTTTCGAAGGGGAGACTACTAAGCACGTTTGCTGTGAAATTTTTCTTTATGAGTGTTGGAGGAACAACAGATGTGGTTCACATTTGCAATTGGCGCTGCTTTTTTCTTTGGCTTACATGGTATCTTCTATCAATGGACGTCTCAACGGTCTATTGATCGGAATCTGTTGTTTGTTGGGGTGTATGTATCCAGTACAATCCTGGCATTAATTATGAATAATGTACGCAAATCAAACTTGGAGTTACAAGGCCTGGCTCGGCTTATTAATGGGTATTTTTTCTTTTATGGCCAATACGTTCTTATACAAAGGTTATGCTGTTGGTAGAGCTTCAGTCATAGCATTTTTTTCGGGACTAACGCCTATGCTTGTTGTCCTGCTAGCTGCTTTGCTTTGGCAAAAGACGCTTACTTTAGTGCAGCTAGTCGGATTCTGCATCATTATCCTCTCTCTTATCGTCGTTAGATACCAGCGAGATCTGCAAGTAGACAGTATCAAGGCTGGCAATGGGGCATACTGGCCATCTTGTTTTATAGCTTCACAGACCTTTCCTCAAAACAAGCTTTACTTTACGGAGTATCTATTTTTCCTGTTTTGACAATTATGTTCATGACAAGTAGCATATTATTTGCTGGAGCATACTTTGTAATTAAGATTAGACAAGATCCTTCTTCAACAGATATAACTTTTAATGAAGCAAAACAATTCGGAGCATAAAATGGAGTTAATCCATCTTGTACTCTTCCCTTAATATATAATGTGCGTAATCAACCTAAATTACAGTTTCTAAAAGCTTGCTATTGTATTTGCTACGCAGGCAAATCACATCGAAACCCAGCATATTTTTCATTCAATGAAGCTCTATTCCCTCTGACTAGTACTCCTCTATGGTTTTTCAAACTACATACATTTGTGCTCAACCGAGAAAGCTTGCTACCTGTATTCAGTCTAGCCACTGATCAATTGACGAACCGAGTCAGTATATCCATAACACGCGTAACCATGGCAGCTAGTAGCATTATTACGTGCTATTTGTCATCTAATCCAATCCGTGGATTTCTTAGAAGCAGGAGTTAAACAAGCCGAAATGGTGTTTTGCAATACTACAAAACATTTCTTTATCTATTATCTCTGTTTTTTTCATTTCTCCATTCACCCATTCAGTGAACGAAGTATCTGTTAATGTTAAGTTTCCGTTATCGGTGAATTTAGTGACTATCGGTCTCTTATTAAAGTTCGATCCAAGATGTTCAACGGTGAGCTTTTGAACTTCATTTAACTCAGTTATATCCTGTATGGCGTTTTTGGAATCAAAAGCATAACCAATCTTCCAATCAGTATCCTTGTACCTCATTTTCATACAAAAAATAAAATCCCCATACCCACTGCTTACATTTATTACTTTGAATTCCCCATTTTCAGAAGTCACCTTATCTCCATTTAAAGGAACAATCTTTAATGGTGAATACCCTCCAAACCCAACATCGACGAGGTACAACTTATCGTTATGATTGATTATAATAGCAACATGTGTTTTTCCTATCGCACTCCAGCTTCGATTAGTATAGTCGTACCTCATACAGCGAATTAGCTTTGCATTATACCCATTTTCACTTAAAAAGAAATAAAATAATGAATTTAATTCATAGCAAAGTCCACCTTCATTGCGTTCGATTATTTTTTTTAATAGATTTTCAGGTGTTATTTCACTCGACGAACTGTTTATAATACTTAAATTCTCAAATGGAATTGTTTTTGCTGTTTTTTCAATAATAGTATTTAAATCTTCAAGTTCTAATTTATTGTCCCAACTTATTCCTAATCTAGTACACAATAATTTATTTAGGTTTAACATATTGGTTCATTCCTCCATAATTAGTATCGAAACCAGTGCATTTCAAAGCAAGACACCTCTTCCGGGGGGAAATGTAGACATTGAGTCTATCATTTGCTAGCAAAGAGATGTGTTGGATATCGTACGGAATTAAAACTTCATTCGTGGTCGGTTAAAGAAAATACTATTAACGGATACGATACCAGCCAAACAAGTGTTGATTTAGTTCTCCCATATGTCTTGTGCATCAACAAGTAGAGGTGCGTTCGCGACCTGGTTTATCCACTCCGGTTAAAGGTGTAAACCGGGCTCTACCACAGCATTGAGGCATGTCTCCTACATTGTTGGCACGCTGTTCATTTACAGATGAAAAGTTCCAGTTTGATTGATTTCCCTGTTCCCACAAGGCCTGTTACAATTGTGGGTTTGCTTTTTGTTCTGGATCAACGTGTTTCAAGAGGCTTTGAATTACATTGTCCTGGAAGCAGACTCATTACCTCTCGAAGTCGATAAGGCTATTTCGAGACTTTATTGTCCAATACTTTGCTGAACTACCCAGGCATTCGTAATATCTCAATCCTTTTCTTCGTTAGCAACAGAACTATCTACTAGAAAAACAACCAACTATAGTAGCTATAGCTGGTTGTTATACGTTTTTTTCAATTTACTTCCAAGATCAAATCCATGCTGTCCTGTGTTAAACCAAATTTGAAGATGAAACCCCAGGTTCTGCAGGAATCACATGTAATAACTGTTTTGAATTTGGATCCTCCAGATTCACATGCACTTGATCATAATTAGATGAATTCGTAACAATAACCATTACCGTAGGATCATAACCTGCAGCCTTGATTTGCTCCAAGTCAAACTCAACTAATTTGTCTCCAATCGTAATTCTCTCATTTTCCTTAACCAATGGTTTAAAGTGTTGTCCCTTTAATTTCACAGTATTAATACCGATATGGATCAAAAGTTCTACACCGGAATCAGATACAATGCCAATCGCATGCCCGGTTTTGTACACGCTGCTTACCGTTCCGTTTACCGGAGCTGTAACAATTCCGCTTATTGGAACAATCCCTGCTCCTTTACCCATCGCTTCAGACGCAAACACTTCATCGCTCACACTGCTTAAAGGAACAATTTGGCCATCCACAGGTACCACAACGTCATTTGGATTTGCTTGAACGCTTATGGAATTCGTCCCAGTCTTATTAGATACACCGAAGAAATAGGTTAAAATGACGGCTCCAAAGAATGCAATAATCAATCCGATGACTTCTCCAATGAAACCTTGGCCTAAATAAGTTGGAATAGCCAACAAGCTAGGAAATGTAAATGTGGATGCGTGTACTTCAAATGATCCAATGACAGCGCCTCCAATACCGGCGGCAATCATTGCACAGTAGAATGGACGCTTTAACTTAAGGGTTACGCCGTAAATTGCCGGTTCAGTGATTCCAAATATGGCTGTGATCGCTGCGGAACCCGATAGGCCTTTGATTTTGGCGTCCTTGCTTTTCAAAAATACGCCAAGAGCAGCACCTGCTTGAGAAAGTACAGCTGCACATACAATTGGCAACCATTGGTCGTATCCTTGATTAGCGACATTGTTTATCATCAGCGTAATCAGCGCCCAATGGACTCCAAAAATGACGATCGACTGATGGAACGCTCCTAAAACCAACCCAGTAAGTAATGGGGAGAACCCGTAGATTGCCAACAATACCATGGCGAACAGGTCACTGATCTTTGTGCCTATAGGGCCGATAGCAGCCAAAGTTAGAGGCAACATGATCACTAGCGAAAACAGAGGGGTTAACATATTACGAATCGATTCCGGAAAGAATTTGTTCAACAAAGGTTCCAAGTAAGAGAGGCCCCAGATCGACAACAGAATCGGAAACACAGACGACGTATACGTAATTGGTATGATCGGTATGCCAAAGAAATCAATCGTTTGTGAATTGGATACGATCTCTACTAAAGACGGATGAATGAGTGCACCAGCTAACGAAACGGCTACGAATTGATTGACTTTCAGCTTCTTGGCCGCAGTAAATGCCAAGAAAATCGGCAAGAAGTAGAAAATTGCATCACTTGCTGCATTCCATACTTTATACGCACCACTGTCGATCGATATCCAGTTCATTGTTGTAAATAAAGCCAGAATACCTTTTAAAATTCCGGCTCCAGCCAAAGCTCCCAGGAAAGGAGTGAATACGGCCGAAACAAAATCCATTAATTGACTGACAGGATTGAATTTCCCAGTTCTTTTTTCTGAAGCGCTTTCAGCGTTGGCAGACACATGTACTGCCATTCCAGGTAATGAAGTTAGTTCATCGTAGACTTGAGATACAGAATTACCGACAACTACCTGATACTGTCCAGCACTATTGACAACAGTAATGACTCCATCTGTGTTTTCAATCTTTTTGGTGTTGGCAGCACTGGCATCATTTAATTTGAAACGCAGTCTTGTGGCACAATGCCAAACCGCATTGACGTTCTCTTTACCTCCTACACCATCCAGAATATCCTTTGCCAATTTTTGATAACTCATTGTTATCCCCCCCATTTTAAGTGCCCGGATCATTCCTCCAGATACCGTTAACTGGTACGATAAATGATCCAGGGATGCCTTATTCAACTAGTCAGTTCTCATCTTAATCGCTGGTGATTACATGAAGATTCTCGCCGTTTGTATCAATGACTTGCTTATACCAGTAAAAGCTATCTTTATAATGGAATTGCCCAGTTCCTTTACCTTCATCATCATAGTCCACATAAATAAAGCCATATCTTTTGCTCATTTCTGCAGTACCTGCACTGATGATGTCAAAAGGGGCCCAACTGCAGTAGGCAAAAACATCTGCCCCTTCACGTATTGCCTCTTTCAGCGCAGCAATATGTTCCTGGTGGTATTCGATACGATAATCGTCATGAACTTTGTTGTCCTCTGTTAAAACATCTTTAAAACCAAGACCATTCTCAGCCACCATCATGGGAACATGATACCTGTCCCAATACTTGGACATGCAGAGATATAATCCTGAAGCATTAATGGACCAGCCCCAGCGATTCGCTTTCAAATGGGGATTTTTGACGGTAGAATTAGGGTCCATCGTATTCTCGCTAGCTTTAACGGTATTGGACCAGTAATATGAGACTGCAAGGAAGTCGGCTGTATTGTTCCGAAGCAGTTCTTTCTCCGATTCAGTAATTTCCAACCGGATGCCATGGTCTTCGAAATACGTCAATGCATATTCTGGATACTCTCCTCGAATCAGAACATCACTGTAGAAATATTGCATTCGATTCCGTCTGAAATTCAGTTCGGCATCTGCAGGTTCACATGAATAAGGGGCGGTTAATGTATCAGCCAACATCATTCCCATTTGAAGGGATGGGTTTAGCTTGTGGCCAAACTCAGTAATCTTTGCAGAAGCAACGAATTGGTGATGAACCGCTTGAAACTGGGCCTGCTCGTAATGGTCAACTTTATCTTTCAATATGCCTAGGGAAGCAAACGCCTCTTTGTGCACAAGATTAATCTGATTGATAATAATCCAATATTTAACGGTTTGATGATATCTTTGCAGTACGGTTTGTCCATACTTTACGAAATAATCGATTAATTTCCGGTTCGTCCAACCGCCATATTGCTCAACCAGATTCAAAGGCATTTCATAATGGAAAATGGTGACGATCGGCTCAATATTTTTTTCTTTCATGTACCTAAATAGTCGATCATAAAAGGCCAAGCCCTGCTCGTTTGGGCCGGTATCATCCCCATTCGGAAAAATCCTGCTCCATGAGATGGACAACCGCAATGTTTTTACATGCATGTCCGCTAACGCATCGATATACTCACGGTATCGTTCGTAGAAATGTACTCCTTGGCGCTTAGGGAAATAGTATGTCCCATGTTTGTATTTTTCATATGTTTCTGAATCCATATTATTAAAATGTAGATCAGTAGGAGCAGCCCCTGGAATAAACGGCTGAATATCAGCGGTACTTAAACCTCTTTCATCCCTGCGATGTGCACCTTCTGCTTGGTTAGCAGCAATAGCTCCTCCCCACAGAAAGTCTTTTCTTATTTTGCTCATGTACGATTCCCCCAAGCGTATTTAAAATTTTTGTACGATAAAGACTCCTGCAATAACCAAAAGAGCTCCCAATAATCGAGGAATATTCAAAGTGTGCATACTAGCACCAATTAATCCAAAATGATCAATGATCACCGACACGATTATTTGTCCAGCTAAAACGTATCCAACCGTAGCTGCTACTCCTATTCTGGGCATGAGAATGGTTGTCGCCAATACATAGAAAGCACCCAGTAGTCCTCCTGTCCACATCCACCAGGGAGCTTCAAACCATTCTTTTTTGAACAACGATCCTTTTACAAAAAAAGATATGATTATTAATGAGATGGCACCTACTGTAAAAGAAATGGCCGAAGCAACAATAGGTGATCCCACCACCGTCCTTAGCTGCGCATTAACACTAAATTGCGTAGGTAAGGCCATTCCTGCCAATAATGCGAAAATTATGAATACGATAGCCACGTATGTTCCCCTTTCTCTTGCTTTGATCGATTAGCCAATCGGAAATTGAACGAAGTGCTTCATTAAATCGTTTATCCGATTTTAGAACCACGAGAAAATACCAAAAGAACGGTTTCAAGTGTGTCCATTGCAAAAGTAATCCCACCTACTATTTAGAGAGCAATGGAATAGAAATCAGAAACATTCAGTATTATCCCCTCTCAAATTCTGAAGATTGAATATCCCCTACAGATGATTCAATAATTTATCTTAAATATGGGAATACTAGATTGATCACCTTCTCAATTTATCGATTAATCATTGACAACCCGAGTATAATTCACGCAGTATAATAAGTAAAATTAATAATAAATATAGGAGGTATACTAATTACTTATATGGATATTAATTATGAGCTCTATAAGATCTTCTATATCACAGTAAAAGCTGGAAGTATGTCTAATGCGGCAAAAGAACTGTTTACATCACAATCGGCAGTTAGTCAGTCCATAAAATTACTTGAAAATAAGCTAGGTGGACAGTTGTTTCATAGAAGAGCACAAGGAGTGTCCCTTACTGTAGAAGGAGAGGTATTATTTCAATATGTAGAACAAAGCTATGAGTTATTACAGGCGGCTGAAAGAAAATTTTCGGAATTAAGGAATTTAGATGCTGGCCAACTAAGAATAGCCGTAAGCACAACAGCTTGTAGTAACTTCTTGATGCAATACCTAGAAAGATTCTCCTTGGCTTACCCTAATATCGAGATTTATATCAAAGATCAATCTACTCATTCTACAATTAAGCAGCTAGAGTCAGGCGAAGTTGACATAGGAATCATCAATCTGAACGGAAGCAGAGATTCTCTGACGGTGATTGGAAAAATAGAAATACAAGATTGTTTTGTAGTAGGTGAGAGATTTAAAGAAATATGTGATAAACCAATATTCTTAAAAGAACTAGTAGTAAATTACCCGATCATTCTAATGCAGAAAGGACTTAATACAAGAAAGTACATTGACAACTTTTTCACTTCATATGGCTTAAAAGTAATACCTAAAGTAGAGCTGAGTACCATGGAACTGTTAATTGAGTTTGCTAAAAAAGGTTTGGGCATATCATGTGTAATCGAGGATTTTGTTCGCAGCGATTTGGATCAACAACAGCTATTCAAAGTACCAATCCAAGAAACCATACCTAAAAGGTTTCTAAGTATTGCTATCAAAAAAGATTTGCCCCTTTCTTCAGCAACTCAAAGGTTTATTGAGCTTTTTCAAAGTAGTACAGGATAAATTTAATTATATAAAGAGCTTCCTTTTTTCTATATGCATCTAGAATCTTAACTACAGTAACTAGAATACGATCTAATAGAGCCATCGTTCCTCTATAACAAATTTTTTGTTCAATAATCAAGCAATTTTTTAAATTCGAAATGACTTTTCAGAATATCTTGAAATATGCTTCTATCATTTTCTGCCTCTGTCCATCCACCCATTTAGTGAATGAGGTATCCGATCTGTAAAAGGATCATGTGTATGTCCTTTACGGCAAAGGAGAACAAGTTCTTGTCCGAAGAAGTGGGGAGAATTCGGATTGAGGCATCCACTGCGTGCAAAGATCTATTTCACAGCTTCCAGATACGCACCGAACAAAGCTCGGTATGAATATTCAGGATGAGATCGAATACGAGATTTCTCCAACAACCACGCAATAAGGCGAAGTATACGAGCTACAATCTCTATGTCTTCGTCCTTTACAAGCAGATAAACGTAGCCGAGGTCCAGCGAACCTCGCTTCAACCGCTCCAGAATGAAGTCCGTCTGCTCCTGTGACAACTGGATGGTCGGTATAGTGAGCATGAAACTGATCAAATTGGAATTTGTCTTCTTTCTTCTTGCTAACAGGCATATCATTCAAATAAAGATACTCTTGATAATTTTTTTCTTGCACTAGTAAAGCTTCGACTAAGATGTTGGGAAAGATTACGCAGTGTTCTTTTCATTTATTTTCTACACCCTCATCGTAAATTTGACATACTTTATACATTATATTCCTTTAGCAATGGAAAGCATAATTATTTTTGTATTATTGATTTATGGTACTATCTTAAAGGAGCATTCTAAATGCATAGTGCTAGATGATTAGTTTTATTTTCCTTATCTGCGAACTGTTTATTTATAATGCCCCCCGATTTTTAGGGACCTTTCCAGCGCCTGACCGGCGTTGGTCAAAGAGGAAGCTCTTACAATAGCTGCACTACCATAGCGTTCTTTAATGCTATCTGTTGCTTTTTCCAGGGAACGTGTACGCTCCTGATCTTCAAAGAAGGAGAGTTGATATGTTTGATCGTCAACCAGTTCACTTAAAGTGACACCTAGGCGTCGTATCGGCATGCCATTCCAAAAATTATAAAATATTTTTTTTGCTGCATCGTACACTTTATTCGTATTGTTAGTCGGGTCAGTAAGCTTCATTTGCCTGGAAAATCCAGTAGGGGCTTCATATGGACTGCATATACAACTGACAGTCACAACAGAACCCATATACCCTTTACGACGGCTGTCTCGACAAACCTCTTCGGTGAGTTCAAGCAAAATCGTTTCAATCTCATTCTTGTTCGAATAATCCTTGGGCAGGGTCATTGCATGGCTTATCGACTTTTGCGGGGAATCGAGCGTAGATGGGATAACAGGACTATCGTCCAAACCGTTAGCAGTTCTCCACATAATCTCAGCCTGGATGTCCGACTGTTTTCCAAAATGACTGCGGAGTTTCGTCTTAAGTTCTGGCAAAGTCATTCTGCCTATATCTCCAATAGTTGTTATGCCAAGCCGTGCAAAATGTGCTGTCATCCGCGATCCCACTCCAAACATTTTGCTGACCGGCTGTGGCCACAATAAATGTTCAACTTCTGCTCTGGATAGTGTGAAAATCCCGCTTTTGTTCTTCTTGGCCCAAATGTCAGTTGCAATTTTTGCAAGTATCTTATTGAAGCTGCTTCCTATTCGAACCCAAACTCCAGTTTGTAAAAGAACATTTTGCTGAATGTCTTTTGCAATAACTAATGAATCACCAAACGTTCTTACACTACCAGAAATATCCAAGAACTGTTCATCAATACTAAACACTTCTACAAGATCAGTATACTCCTTGTATATATTCGTGATTGCTAAAGAAACATCAATATAGTATTTCATCCGTGGTCGTACGATAACAAGTTTAGGACACTTTTTCACAGCTTCTCCCAGACGCTCTGCTGTAGTTACACCAAAACTTTTTGCAATGGGGCACGCCGCTAAAATGATTCCCGACCTACGTGAAGGATCGCCAGCTACCACAAGTGGTTTATTTCTATATTCTGGGTGAGAAGCTTTTTCCACGCTAGCGTAAAAACTTTGACAATCTGCTAAAAAAATTGTTCTCTTATCTTTTTTAATCATGTTGCACCTCCAAAAAGCAAATGAATAAGAACATACATTCACAAGTCAATTATATACCAAACATACGTTCTATATACAAAGTAAATACTGGAATTAAAAAAATAGTGGAGACAGCAATTAAAGAGCTATCTCCACTATTTTTGTTACTTATATCATGTGCTAAGCATCCTGCCTTTTATAAAAAATATATTACTAATAAAGAGCTTAAGTCTATCTAAGATGTTTAGGGATATAAAAACAATTACGCCAAAAGCATCATATCGATTAAATCTGCTGCTAAAGATTTAGATCCACTCACACCTTTTACATATTTTAAAGGACCGTCAGATGACCAATTCATTGTACTGAGCTTCTTTACTCTCTTATGCATCATATTATAATCGATTCTATCACGCTCATTTATGCACATTGTTAGAAGCTTGGACCCCGCAATAGAAAGAGCATCTAGACAAACAATATGAGTGATACGGTACTCCCCGTAGTCAATCCATTCCTTGGAGAATGTATCTTTAATTGATCGATAATAGTTTAATGCAACTTGGTATCTCTCTTCGTTGCTCGTCCCTATTAACTTTTGTTCCTTAAATAACAATTGAGTAGTTCGATACAGATTTTGGAGAGTAATGTGACGTCCGCGAGTGCGTTTACCTATTATGCTGCCAATATTGTGGAAAGGACTCTCTGGTCTAGTGATAAGTTCAGTCGCGATCCAGCTAGACTTATCAGAATTACGGCGTTAAGATAGTGCATTGTAAACCCTCCACATCATATCGACTCAACCTGATAATCTTATGGTATCATCAACGATGACAGAAGTATAATTTATGATAAGTATGCTTTCGATGCATTTCAGTAATGAATAATGTGAAATGAATTCAGGAGGACACGTATGGAAATTCAACAATTAAAATATTTTCAGGTCTTGGCTGACATACAGCATGTTACGCGAGCTTCAGAGGTACTGAACCTTTCCCAGCCAGCATTAAGCCGATCAATCTCCAAGCTCATTTCATTGGTTTGAACGAATTAGCTAATGAATCCCTTATTTTGTTAAAAAAGGATACGCTCTCCGTCAAACCACGGATCTGATGTTTCAAGAACACGGAATCCAACCTCACATCACCTTTGAAGGCGAAGAGGTCGCAACCGTTGCGGGACTGGTGGGCTCAGGCCTTGGCGTATCGTTGCTTCCAGACTTACAGGGACTGGACACCCATAAGGTTGTCCAAGTCCGCCTAAATGTCCCAGAATGCCACCGATCCATAGGATTAGCATGGAGGATTGAGAGATATTTACCGCCCGCTGCTGGGAGTTTTAAAAATTTTATTATAGCCAAATTTTCTTAGGGAAATTTTACAACTGGGAACAAGATGAAAAGATTAGAGCAGCGGGCTGATTATAAAATTCATCTCTATTGGATGCTAGGATTAACCGTATTTGGGATGCATCTGATACGCAAATAAAATTAAAAGCATGGGAAACCTGTCTCCTCTTTAATGAACCAGTTACTACGACCTGATATTTTGGAATTGAAGTGAATAGAACTCACTATAACTTGTGGGAAATAGGGTGCGGTTTGGTCACAACATGTAAAATCACACTAAATACTGAGATATTTCAATAAGATTTTGATCCGGATCTCTAATATAAACGGATACAATAGGACCTAGCGCGCCTGTTCTGGTTACGGGTCCCTCCTCAATATTCACTCCAATGGTGTCTAGATGATTCACAATCTCTTCGATGTTTTTATCGGTAATGAAACACAAATCAGCAGACCCGGACACCGGGTTTTGGGCTTTGGGTTCGAATTCTTTTCCAGCTTCATGTAAATTTATTTTTTGATCGCCAAAACGCAATGCTTTACGATTTAAACCGAACGTTTCCTCCTTCATACCCAAAACATGGGTATAAAAATGTACGGATTCTTCAATTTTTCTAACAGTTAAAACGAGATGATCAAGCCGTTTTATCATTATTTCTCCTCCTATTTTAAAGATGGGTGGCTTCTCCAGTATCTTTTATTACAAAGAAATGTTCTCTTCGTTTGGACTGCATTAAGTACAACAAAAAAATAACAGATTATATTTAGATTCTTGAATATGGAAGTCACCTAAAAACATTGTTCTAGAAGAACTCAACATAAGCTATCCCCATCTTACCTTATCATAAAATGCATAGAACCATCCTTAACTGGAACAACATTGATAGTTTCAGTCACTGGTCCCCCCCTCCCAAGGTATTATATCCCATACCTCACTTTTAAAAAATTATTAGACTCATTTTCTAATTACTTATCAAATAATACAACATTTCACAATATTTATAGATGTTAATTATGTACATTGTAATATAAAGTAAAATCACAATTAAATCTTTACAATGTAGTACATATAGAAACAATTATGCACAAATATTAATATGCACACTTTTTTGCTGATACTCTGGATCACAGTCCCGTCAAGCCGGAAACATTGGATACACCCCCAAAATCGATCGGTCATATAATGACCCTGCCCCGGGATTATGTTCAGTCTGCGGAAGTGGAGACTATCCTGCTTGGCACCAATATAATATTTCATATGGGGACGGGCAAATCACAAGCTCAGGACACTTCTTGAGAGCTTCACCGAGCCGTTTTGCTGTAGACACTCCGAAGCTTTTTGCCATAGGACAGGCTGCCAAAATAATTCCGGATCCTCTTTACCAAGACTTAATTTTATAAATTCTTGTTCATAAGGTGGTTAATCGATATATATGTATTTATCGATAGATAAGAGCAGCTCCATATAAAATAGAAGCTGCTGCTTCCTGTTTATTTTACAACTTTAAAATATTTTAAAAAGGAGGCGTAAAATGCCTGAACTAACTGCAATGAAATGTAATGAGTTAGCCCTTCATTAGAACAGGTTGGAGCTCAACCAAGAACTGTTCTAAGTTTACAGGGTCCTGCCCTGTGAGTTCTGCAAATGCTGGAGAAACCTGTTCATATTCTCCTTTAGCAGCTGCAGTATCAAAAGAAGCTAATCCCTGTGCCACTTTCGGAGGCGCTCCAAACGCTTCATACATACCTTCTACTTGTTTTATGTTTATTAGGTTGTACGTAATGCTCTTACCTGTGATTTTATTTAAAATGTCTGCTATATCGGAGCTGGAGAGTGCTGTTGGACCGGTAATATTCAAGGTGCGTTTGTCCTGTTTCGCAAAAGCTAATGCCACTGCCGCTGCAATTGCACAATCATTACGAGTGACGTAAGCAACTTTGCCTTCGTCTATAGCGTTGATATATTGACCAGTTTTAACTGCATGTACTAGAGAAGGTAGTAAATTATCAGCATACAAATTATTACGAAGTATAGTATAAGCGAGACCACTTTGGTGTAAGGCTTGTTCCGTTCCATAGTGGTCAGAAGCAGTAGTATTAGCTGTGCCAGGCACAGGATTCAGAAATGAAGTATAGACAATGTGCTTTACTCCTTTCTGGGCTGCTATCTGTATCGCATCCTGATGCTGTTTCAATCGTTGACCAGGTACTGCCAGAGCGTCGGTACTAATAAGAAGTAACCGTTGTACTCCAGCAAAGGATTCTTTTAACTGCTCTAGATAGTTAAAATCTGCTTGACGGACCTCTAATCCTTGCGTAACTAGATCCGAAAGTTTCTCAGGGTGACGTGTTAATGCAATAATTGATCCTTCATAATGGTCAAGCAGCCATTCTATAGCTGTACGGCCTAGATGCCCGCTTGCTCCCGTGACTAATAATGTATCTTTTTGTGTGCTCATATTAGTATATCCTCCTCAAAGTAACAAAATTAAAATATGATTTACCTTATTGACTGATGGCTCTAAAATATATCAACAGATGAAGGTGCAGACGCAGAAAAATTAAAGTTTTGGCGGATATTAAACAACCATTTTTCATAGATTTCTGGTCGCCAATCTGGAGAACCTGTAAGTGGATTGGCTCCAAACAAAGTTAGCATTTGACGTGATTTATCAACGAGTGACAGATTCAGCGTTGCGACTTGTAATTCTTCTCTGGATCCGGCTGGTTTAGCATAATAAGCTGTACTTAAGATAGATGACGAAGGACCAATAATGAGACTCTCACCTGAAAAAGATAAATTACAATCGTATCCTACCAGATTGGAACTCATTATAAATAATGCATTTTCAATTACACGTGCTTTGAGTTGAGTAAAATAACTGTCTTCCCAGCCTATAGCAGATGCCGTCGGATTAAGATACAACCTAGAGCCAAGAGCGGCATAATACCTTACCACTTCGGGGAATGTATAGGTATCGAAACATATACCAATACCTACAGGTCCCCATGGTGTATCAAATAACAAAGGATCGTTTCCTTTTGTGGCCCACAACAGCTCATGACCAACAGGATGAATTTTTCGGTAAGCACCTACAATGCCTCCTGGGCCAACAACGAGTGCTGTATTGTAAAGTATAGAAGAATCTATAGCATCGCGTTCTGGCATACCCACTATAATATATGCATTATGTTTTTGAGCAAGTAAAGCCAGCTCGTTGGCTGCTGGACCTGGTATTGTTTCCGCATTTTCAATTTGCATTGCTGTGGAATCTTTCTCAATGTTATACCCGGTAAGTGCCATTTCCGGGAAAAGAATAATTTTAGCACCCTGTTCAGCAGCAGATTGAATATATTCTTTAATTCGAGCTAAATTCCCAGTTTTATTTCCCCATTCTGCATGGAAATTAATATTTGCTACCGTAACGATATTTTCATAAGACATAGTTACTCTCCTTTTGTATGGATTGCGCTACTTGAGTTAAACTGAAATAAAATTGGTTCAGGCATGTTTATGAAGTTGGTTTATCCAGTGATTATTGAGACATTCCTGATTTGATCAGCAGGTATCTAAACTATACAGAAACACTACTGACAACTGTATGGCAGTAGTGTTTTTGGTGTTCAAATATTTATTTTTTAGTTTGACAAATGAATTTTCAAACCATAAACTGATGAAATTGAAATAGAAAGTTCTTCCATATTAGCAAAACTCATTCTATTTCAACTGTGGTACAGGCGATCCGAAATTGGGCCACCTGTACCTTTTTTTGTGCACGAATTCTTGCACACAAGCAATCAAAACGAAGGTGGAAATAAAAAAGGTGGAGAGATTTAGGAATAACAGCGAGGATATATTTTAACTGGTATTTTACTTGCCACAACGATATCAACACCGATTTTTGGTAAGTTAAGTGATTTATACGGAAGAAAACCAGTCTTTGTGATTGGCAGCATCCTTTTTTCTCTTGGTTCTTTTTGGTGTATGTTTGCCCATTCAATGGAGTCGCTAATTATATATCGGATAATTCAGGGGATAGGAGCAGGAAGTGTAGTTCCGGTTACTTTTACAATTGTAGGAGATATCTATAAAGCAGAAGAGAGGGGCAAAGGATTGAAAAGCAGGCAAAGGAACCAGTCGTTCCGCTAAAACTGTTTCGTATTCGTGATATCATGATTTCATGTATAGCCGGCTTTCTGGTAAGTTCATTGATTATAGGATTGACTAGTTATTTACCACTATGGATTCAAGGTGTCTACGGGGGTAATGCATCTTCCGCTGGAGTGGCACTATTACCAATGACTATAGGCTGGTTTATTAGTTCAATCGTTAGTGGAAGAATCATGTTTTCTCTCGGCCCTCGGATTACATGTATTATTGGTTCAAGTTTTATCGTTTTTGGCGCTGTCACTCTGGCGTTTTTTTGAATAGTAGCTCACCGTCCTGGTTTTTACCGCTGTGTACGCTGCTGTATGGTATAGGTTTTGGTTTTTGTGTTACTGTCTTTACTGTTATTGCGCAGTCTGCAGTTGGATTTAAACTAAGAGGATCGTCAATTGCACTATCAACGTTTTTAAGGAGTCTGGGTTCTACCTTGGGAGCAGCGGTATTTGGCTCATGGCTTAATTATAGAACTACTTCGGAGGTTCAACAAGAAGACCTGCTATCTCAAAAAGTTACACAGTCGGATATCGACTCGATTCTTTCACCACATTCACATCAGGCAGGGGATCAGGTCGCTCTGCTCTTGCGTGGTCTTCTGGAACACAGTTTGCAATCCCTCTTTAATGGTTTCAGAATTTATTTCCGGCACCTGTAAATCATACAGATCAAAATGAATAATTTTATGTTGCGGATAAGTTGCACGATAAGAATCCGCCAATTGCTGACCAACCGATAGAACGCAGGAATGAGAGGAGAATCCTGAATGTGCAGTGAGAAATAAAATAGTGGACATGTTGGTGTCTTCCTTCCAGTAAGTAAATTGTCTAACTTGGCAACCCATAAAAATATATGCGCTTAGATTAAACTATACAAAAATGCTACTGACGATAGTGTGTCAGTAGCGCTCTAGCATCTTTTGAATTTCTTTGTGGACCTGATCCCGAAAGGATTCCGGTTCGAGAACAATTACATCAGACCCCCAGTTGAGAATCCAGGACAATAATTCTTCCGGTTGACGAACACGGAAATTCACCACATATCCGTCCGGACATAGCTCGGCATCTTCCATATAATAATTGTTTGTTTCTTGAACCTTACCTGCAAGTTCTGCTTTAAACAATGCACGGATATGAATATGACGATCATCTTTCCGTCTATATTCATGCAGATTGAAATCCTCTGGAAGCTGAAAAGGTTCATCTGTAATAACAAGATCACTAATTCGGGAGATTTTAAAGTGGCGGATATCTTCACGCAAATCACATCTGGCGAGCAACATCCACATGCCTTGTAGCAATACTAGTCCGAAAGGTGCCACGGTCCGGATGGTTTCACTATAGCCATTCGACTCTTTTACGCCTTTACGGTATTTAAATCTAACTTTTTTTCCATCAAGCATAGCGATACGTATAATCGCCAGATCATTTCTTGTAGGTTCTCCTGCTGCTGGTTCTTCAGGAGGTAAAAGTCGGATGTTACTGTAATTCCGACCAGCCTCTTCTCTTACTTTTTGAGGTAAGATTGTTTCTATTTTAGCACGAGAAGAACGAGCATTTTTGCTAAGGTTGCTATCAAAATGGTGTTCTATAAAATCAGAACCAATTAATAATGTTAAAGCCTCTTCCATCGTAAAACTAATGGGAGGCAGAAAGTATCCCTCCATTAAGGAATAACCTGATCCCGGCAGACCTACAATTGGAATACCCGCTTCGCTAAGAGCCTGGATATCACGATAGATTGTTCGTACACTGGTTTCTACCCGCGCTGCCAGCTCTTCAGCTTTTAATACACGACTGCGTTGCAATTCTAACACAATGGCTAACAGGCGTTCTGTTTTATTCAACTTATGGTCTTCCTCCTTAGCCAGTGAAATTCTCAGTCATTTCATAATAATTAACCAGGTCAACTCCAGTGGAAGTGATTTTAAAATTGATTTGCCATATTTCGATTCCTTGCTGGATTGAAGCATATATAGATTCTTTAATATAATGACTATTTTTATTTTTCATGGCAGGTCGAAAGCCTTGGTTATTATACACTAAACAGGTTAATAAAATCGCTCGTTCATTGGCTTCTAAACTTCCAGCCAACTCACTAATATGCTTGATGAATCGCTCATGAGAATTAAAGTCGCTCCCTTTTTGTTCAGTAATATGAGCGGGAATTTCGATCTGCAATTGCTGAAGAGGGGTTTTAACCTCAATATAGGTGTTATTCACTAGGAAATCTAACTTTGAATTTCCGAGTTTCTGCTCTCGTTTCAATGTAGTTCCGTTTTTAACCATGTCTGATAACTGGTCGGTGACTATATAATGCTCTACATAACGATTAGCTGCATTTTGGTTAATACCGATCCAATTTTTCTGTTCTGAGTTAAGGTGGTCAAGTGATATAGCTTCAACAGTATAGGGTGTTTTTCGTTTTAGATCAGTGCTATGAGACAACAAACAAGCAATATCTCGAATAACAATATTACCGATTCGTCCAGTAGTAGGGCAATGGCAATCATAAATGATTCCATTAATCTCTACTTCCATGATAAAACGATTTCTACGCTTGCGAATTATCCCTTCCTGAAGAGGGGGCTCAAAAATAAATGGATTATTGTTTTTCATTAGATGTCTCCTGGATAAGATCTGAATTGCTGTTCTTAGTGAATATATAGAAAAAAGCATACCAAGAAGGAGAAATTACAAGATGCAATTCAAAATCTCTATAGTCAGTGTATAGCTTGTTAACACTGCACCTTGATTATATAAAAACACTCCTGACAACAGTATGTCAGTAGTATTATTATACTAAAATCATTAAATTAGGAAAATTTGAAATTTTATAATATTTTCTTAAAAATCACCATCTTTGTACAACCTGCTTTTTGCAATGATCGCATGAGTCCCAACATCCCAACTTGATTTCCATAAGTTCTTGCGTTTCATGCGCACCATTTGAGCTGCATAATGAACAAATGACTGGGAAAAATGATCCAAATGCTTATGGTAATGGAGTTGGGCTTCCAACTGAGCATGCCCACCTTTGCGTGCAATAGTTAACATATTAAATCCCTGTAGCATCATATTGCAAAAGGCAAATGTCTGGTGTCGCCGGGTCTTATTCTTTCAATATCACCATACTTTGGGACAACCATTTCATCATAAAATCGATCAATCAAGGTAATAAATTGATAAGAACCTATTCTCGGGAAGAATAGACAGTCGTAAAGCTAAGGAATCTTTGCTTTGTTGCTGTCTTACTAAGAAACAACCAATTTGTTCCAGTTGATAATTTCCACTCCGGTCAGAAGGTTTTTTGATACCAATTTTCTGATCCACAATTCCGTAACAGATAAATAGTCGGCTGCTTTATTTTTCTGCTCCAAAACATTATTTTTATTAAAGTAAACCCAAAGAAATTATTGTCCAAGAACAATGACTCGATTTCGCTACTCATTTTTTTGTTAATTTTGGCAAGTAATCTTTATACAATTTGTTGCATCCGGTTCTCAATTTTTTTCTCATTCGTTCCGTATTACCTTGATAAACCAGCGATGATGAAAGATTAGAGTCTCCTCTTGGCAGTGCAATATCGTATGGATTATCAGCTTCTTCGGCCAGAAGATTTGTAAATATGCCGCGGCCTAAATGAGTGGACCACTTATATTCCTCCAACTTGATTGTAAACAAGGTCATCCGAATTAGATGATTTCCTGAGTCGCTTTTAAAAACTCTTGTTTTAACCTACTGAAATAAGCCCTGTAGCTTGTCCTGACATGGCTTTACCATCTCGATTTACAAATAACGCAACCGACCCATCCACAGGGGAATAAGTTTCTAAATGGTTTCGATACAATAACTGAAGCCAATCTTGAATTGGAAAAACAATCTGTCTTCTTACTTTTTTAACACCATTCGAACCGGAACTATCTTTAAGATCCGTTTCTCATATTTGTTTGTTGCAGCTTAACCACTAAACCAAATTCTCCAAAGAAGCCGATTGAGGTCACATCTGATCTTCGGACGTTCACAAGCTCTCCTTGGCGGATTCCTCCAAAGCAATGCATATAAACTCCCAAAGCAATGGGATTCGCGACTTTCACTGCCAGCTCAATCAAAGGTAAAATATATTGTTCCGGTAAATCATGGGCTATATGGCCTTGCTTTTTTCTCGGCATGATGACCCCTTGAAATGCAGAAACCGTATATTTTTGATTCGATGTTCCGTAGAGGATTTTCTTTTTAAAGACACTTTCATCAACATGGACCAGCAGTTTTTTCTTCGCTAAGAACTCATAAAACAAGGTTAAGGTTCTCTCTGCTTTCCTTACAGTCATTCTTGTTTCCTCTGTTTTCATTAATTCGTTCAAAAAAGCAGTTGCATGATAAAATTGGAGATCCCGCAAAGACGAAAGCTTGTACTTTATTCGGTTTTCAATAAGTATGTAATTTAAAAGCGCAAAGATAATTGGCGTGTAGTCTCTGGGAATTGAACGCTCTATATTTCCAGTAATGAAATATAAATTCCGATAAGGAGTGAACGCACATCCATCCATTTTTTTTATTTTGTAAAACGATCACAGCATGTTTATTAATAACAGGTTCGCGATCCCGATACTTTTTCCACAATTCAATCCCTACGCTTTGTACACCAAAACGCACCTCGTTAATCTTCCATGAAAAAGGTACGATTGAATTATTATGATTCATCTAAAGTCCCCCATGACTAATTCGTCTCATAGTTATGCCCATAGATTATCACATAAAATTCAATACATTACCATATTTTAGTTATCATGTTAAATCGCTATTTATGCTCACACAGAAAAAAGGGAAGCAATAAAACCTGTGGGATATAAGGATTTACATCATATTTAATGAGGCAGCGACCGGGTTTTCCCGCCAGATAAAGCTGTCCGATCCTACAAACCGTGCCGAAAAAAATATATGAAACCGTGAAAAAAAATTTTTTATACCTTTTGGAACCATATGCCTGTGAAGCGAGTGGGTGTCGCCTTAAGCAGCCTGATGGATGATCAGCTGTACCAGCTGGACTTTTATGAAGATCAGGAGCGATCCGTCAAAATTGGCGGTCATTATAAATAAAATCTCTCCATTAACACACAGTCTATTACCCGGGGAATTAAATACGAGCGAAGGCTATGGAATACTATGCTGAATAGAAAACAATCTGGAAATAGAGGAGCAAGCAAAAAAGGACCACCTGACATCAGGCAATCCTTTTTCCAGCTTGGATGAGCATCGAGCATTCAGAGAGATTTTAGAGACATTCTGCGTATGTCTGGTTAACGAAACATCCCCCACAGCTTAATCAGATGGAACGTATTAGATGGATCGATTTTTTGGGCCAGTACGAAGGCCGTCAGTTGCTCTTCCTGTGCAGCCGTCAGCCGCTCGTTCAGAATAGCGGAAGTGGACTTCACAAGTTGACGTACCTTGGCTTTGTTTTGCAGGTCCGCCTTGGTCACACCTTCGATCTGCTGCTTAACCCGCTCCTTGAGTGCACGATTTTTCATTTTCAACTTAATCCGCTCCACCAGTTGCGGACTGATTCCATATTGCTGATAGCTCAATGTTACCGCACCTCCCATATCATTCGGTCATTCCCAAATATATGACGGTCAGCCTGTCCATTGTGCCTATCTGTTTAAAACTATAAAAACAACCTTATAATTCAAGGTGTATCAGTCGATAAGATCTCCCTGGAAAATCTGCTCTTTTTGCAAATAGCCACGTAATGCTTCATAATGCGGAGATGTCCAAAAGGACGAATCCGCGATCAAACCAGTCGCATCCTCACGTGCCTTTTCCAGCACCTCAAAATCCGCTACCATATCTGCTAACCGAAACTCGGGCAGCCCACTTTGCTTGGTACCGAAAAAGTCACCCGGCCCTCTCAAATCCAAGTCACGTCTAGCCACCTCAAAACCATCGTCCGTATCGGTCATAACCTTCATCCGCTCCTGACCCACCTCAGACTTGGGATCAGCGACCAGCACACAGTACGAGGCATGTGTACCCCGTCCGACACGTCCACGCAGCTGATGCAACTGGGACAAGCCAAAGCGGTCGGCATCCATAATGATCATTAGCGTCGCATTCGGCACGTCTACGCCCACCTCTACAACTGTCGTTGAAATGAGTAACTGGACTTCATTGGCATAGAAAGAACGCATAACCTCTTCCTTTTCTGCGGGAGTCATTCGCCCATGCAGCAGACCGACGCGGTAACGTGGAAAAGCCTGTTGCATTTGAATATGCAGATCGATGGCATTCTGTACATCCAGCTTCTCAGACTCCTCAATCAACGGGCAGATCAGATAAGCCTGCCGTCCCTGATCCACCTCACGGGAAATAAATCCGAGCACACGATCCATCAGCTCATGCTTTACCCAATACGTAGAAATCGGAATACGACCCTTTGGCCGCTCTGACAACGTAGAGACATCCATATCGCCAAATGCGGTGATCGCCAGCGTACGCGGAATCGGCGTTGCCGTCATCGTAAGAACGTCGGGATTATAGCCCTTGCGACGCAATATACTACGCTGATTTACACCAAACCTGTGCTGCTCATCCGTTACGACAAGCCCAAGCTGGCGGAAATACACATCTTCCTGAATAAGGGCATGCGTGCCCACCACAATATCCAGCAGACCCATCTGGAGCGAAGCCAGCAGCTCCTTACGCTTCTTCCCGGTCGTACTGCCCGTCAACAACCCCACACTAATCCCAAACGGTTCAAATAACTTATGAAGCGACCGCATATGCTGTTCAGCCAAAATTTCCGTTGGCACCATCAGCGCCCCCTGAAAACCGGAACGCACCGTAGCAAACAAACCGATGGCGGCAACCACGGTTTTACCTGACCCAACATCCCCTTGAAGCAGACGGTTCATACAATAGGGCGAGCGCAGGTCATGCAGTATTTCAAGCTCCACTTTCTTCTGAGCATCCGTCAGTTCAAACGGCAAGGCCCTCACAAATTCGCGAACCGTGGCATTATCCACTGTATGTACAACCCCATCTGCCCGGCCGCGGTTCAACGCACGGAATGCCTGCATTTTCAACTGAAATAAAAACAGCTCTTCATACACCATCCGGCGGCGGGCCTCTTGTCCCTCTCGATTGTCCTGAGGCTGGTGTATACCTGCAATAGCCTGCTTACGCGGCATTATACTATATTTACGTACAAGTGACTCCGGTAAAATTTCGGGAATCATTTCACCAAACTGCTGGAGCGTCTGGTTCATCGTCTTGCGCATCCAGGTCTGCGTAATCTTGCCGCCTACGGAATACACAGGCTGAAGCGTCCCCGAACGAGCGACTCCTTTATCGGGAAACTCAGAATCTGCAACAGTCATTTGCATCCGTTTGAGGTCCCATTTACCAGTCACCACAATTTCACGACCTGAGGTTAGCTGCTCCTTCATGAAATGCCGATTAAACCACGTTGCTGTAAACATCCAATCCTCGGCCATCAATTTACAAGTCAATCTGGATTTGCGCCCGTAACGCTGAAGCACCGGAATGCCCATGATTTTAGCCTGCACCGTAATTTTATCTCCGTCCTTCACTTCGCTCAACGAACGCAGACGGTAATCCTCATACCGGAACGGATAGTATTCCAGCATGTCCTGCACGTTAGAAATGCCAAAAGCGTGAAGCTCTCCTTCTTTGAGAGCACTCACGCCATGTATTTGTTTTAAAGGTATTTGATCCAAATGCAGCATATTACCTCTCATCTCCGGCCGGCCATACAAAAATGCCAATCGTTCCTGGTCCTACATGGGTCCCAATAACAGCGCCAAGTTCAGTATATATTCGATCTCCCAGCTCAAAGTGTTCTGCCAACTGTGCCTCGAACGCTTCTGCTGCCGAACGATCTGCCGTATGGCCTACAGCAATATTAATTTTTTGGCCCTTTAAATCCCGCTCCAGCAATTCAATGATTCTTGCTGTCGCTTTTTTATGTCCTCTTGCCTTGTCTACCGAATAAATGATACCTTCCTTGTCCATCGAGAGAATCGGCTTAATATTGAGCAGGGTGCCAACCATTGCCGCTGCCTTGCCAATACGTCCACCTTTTTGCAAGTATTCCAGGGTATCCACCAGGAAATACAAACAACGGCGCTCCCCACGACGTTCCACAGCCCGACCAATATCAGCTGGGGATTGCCCGGCAGCCGCCAGCTCTGCCGCATAAACCACTAGCATGCCGTATCCGTATGAAGCTGATTTGGAATCCACCACGGTCACTCTATGTTCATGCTTCTCCAGCATGGATTTACCCAACAGAGCGGACTGATACGTTCCACTCACGCCGGAAGACAAATGGATGGAAACGATCTGGCTCTCGGGATGTTGCTCCAACAGCGTCGTAAATGTCTCCAAAAAGCGGGCTGGTGAAGGCTGTGACGTCGTAGGTAGCTCATCAGCCCGTACCAGTTCGCTGTAAAATTGCGCAGCAGACATCTCAATGCCGTCAAGGTAAGTCGTGTTTCCAAACATCACCGTCAGCGGCACAATGACTATCCCGAGACGGTCTACCAGTTCCTGTGGAATATCAGCCGTGCTATCGGTCACAATGATGGTGTTACTCATCGATCAGACCTCCTTTTGTGGTGAGCTTCTATGGACGCTCTACAGCCCATCAAGTTTCCACCGAAAACAGGTAAGGATAAATCGGCTGACCGCCTTCATGAACTTCCACTTCAGCATCCGAATAATTTTCTTCAAGCCATGCAACGAGCAGCTCTGTATCTTCTTGCTTCGCATCCGAACCTGTGAGAATCGTAACAATCTCATCACCATTCACCAACATTTTGGTCAGCAAAAGACGAGCCGTTGCGATTAATTGTTCTTCAGTCGCTACAATTTTGGAATCCTGAATACCGATATAATGGCCGGCCGTAATGTGCAGGTCATCAAGCGTCGTATCCCGTACTGCATAGGTTACCTGTCCTGATTTCACGCGGCTGACCGCGTCCCGCATGCTGTCCTGATTGGCCTCAAAGGCTTCTTCCTCCTGAAAAGCGAATGCCGCAGCAATACCCTGAGGAATCGTCTTGCTCGGAATAACCGACACCAGGCGCTCCATCTCCAGCAGTTCACGGGCCTGCTCTGCCGCCAGAATAATATTGGAATTATTCGGCAGGATAAAAATGTGCTGAGCCGCAATCGAGCGAGCCGCATTAACAAAGTCTTCCGTACTTGGATTCATCGTCTGACCACCGGAAAGGACAACATCCACACCTAAGCTTCTGAAAATATCAGCAATCCCTTCGCCTGAAGCCACTGCTATGAAACCATAGGGTGCCAGCTCATGAGCCGGTGGCTCAGATGGCTCCTCCTCACGTGCAGGCTCTGCCGGTATTTCAGCAAACCACTCAGGCTCAGGAGCGCCATCCATACCCGCAGACAACAAATCACGATGCTGCTCGCGCATATTCAGAATACGGATCTGTGTAATTTCCCCGTAACGTAGCGCCAGATTCAACACTTCGCCCGGAGCCTTGGAATGAACATGAACCTTAATAACATCATCGTCAGAAATAACAATGATAGAGTCTCCATCCACAGATAACGCTTTCCGGAAGGCTTCCTCATCAAAGTCCGTACCTTGGGCTTCTCCCAATTGTCGATTAATAAAAAATTCCATATCATATAAAAATTCAATATTTTCCGTTTCAAGCTTCGCCTGCGCCGAAATCGGTGCATCCGGTGAAGGAGCAATCTCTTGCGCTGTCGGTCTCTCGGATACATGAGGAGCATAAGCAGTGCGTGCATTCTCCCCTTTTACAATTGGAGCTGTCACCAAACCGCTTCCAAGATGCTGCATGAACCCTTCATAAATATACACAAGTCCTTGTCCACCCGAGTCCACAACCCCAACTTGCTTCAGTACCGGAAGCATGTCCTGCGTCATGGCAAGCGTTTCCTTCGCTTTGGCAAGCACTTCTTCCATCAGTTCAGTAATGTCATTTGTCCGGCGTGAAAAAAACACAGCATGCTTGGCCGCTTCCTTCGCCACGGTAAGAATTGTACCCTCCACCGGCTTAACCACCGCCTTGTAGGCCGCATCCACCCCGCTCTGCAATGCCGATGCGAACTGAAGGGTATTCAATTCCTCGTATGGGGCAGCGTAACGGCTAAAGCCACGAAACAACTGAGACAGGATAACCCCTGAATTGCCGCGGGCTCCCATCAGCAAACCTTTGGATAATATGCCGGACATGACACCGATGGAGGAAGAATCCCCCCTCTTTAATTCTGTTACGCCCGCGCTCATCGTCAAATTCATGTTAGTTCCTGTGTCACCGTCCGGCACCGGAAATACATTAAGTGAATTGACGTGTTCCGCATGCTGCTGTAATTGTTCCGCCCCGGCTAAAACCATTGCGGTAAAATCTGTTCCATTCAAAGAACGATTACTCAAGAGAATTCCCCTTCCTAGCTTAATACACTTGTTTTGCCATCAACCTTCCGCATCGTCATGTTCATCTGTGCGGACAGGTTCAATTGAATTATACTAAAGCCAGACGACGAATACGAATGTCACACTTTCGTAAGCTTTTCGTACTCATGGCCTGATCAGCCTTCCACAGGTCATATATATGAAAAACCAGTCAACCACCCGACACTGAAACATCGGCTGGAATGATAAATATGGTTCCGCCTCTGATCTGTCCGGCATGACTGGAATAAGAATTCACATTCCAACTATTACAAGAATAATCACAGCAATAGCTATCCCATATTGTACTATAATGCGTAAGAGAAATAAATAAAGTTTTTGAATCGGTTGACGGAGCTTTTTTGACTATGATATTATATATAAGTATTGTTTTGTTCAGGTTAGTGACTTACAAAGTCCGACTGACCCAGTCGGCCTGAAGAGCGACCCGTTCCATACGGAACTTGGTTATTTTCAGAATAGGAGGTGGAATCATGTCTCGTAAATGTTCTGTAACAGGCAAAAAGCCTGGCACCGGTAACCACGTATCTCACGCTAACAACCGTAATCGCCGTACTTGGGGCGTCAACGTACAGAAAGTTCGTATTCTCGTTAACGGTAAACCGAAACGCGTTTATGTCAGCACTCGTGCATTGAAAGCCGGTAAAGTGACTCGCGTGTAGTCGCAAAAAAATAACGTTATAAACAAAAGGCACCTCGTTTTAAACGGGTGCTTTTTTGGTTATTCAAAATGTTACGTCCATTCGATCCATGATGTCAAAATGTCAGGCATCTTCCCGCGCGTTCCCGCCTTTTGCTGCCGAGCTACCTTTATGTTATTGTGCCCGGGAAGCATGCCCTGCGTACCTTGCTCTTCATTTTGCATCCTGTGTGTACGTTACCGTGCAATTCAGCTTTTCTGGAATGTATTCAGAATGGCTTTGACGAATCCACCCAGAAATCTTGGTAGCTTGATTGTATAAAACTTCATGCTTCACCCTCCCCATCATCCTCGTGCATCCGTTCTCTGTAGTTTATGCAACCTGTCAAGGGTTGTTGCCATACAAAAAAAGGCTACATGAGAATCCCGCTCATGTAACCATATTTATGCACATCCATCCCATGCTATACCATTAGACAAGTCCACGAACATACAGATATGCTGAGAGTATGAAAATAAATAGGATATAATAAAGCACGCTGCTTATTACAAAGCCGATGCGCAAACCGCGCCGTTCATTTTTACGAAAATAAAACAGCACAATCAGAACGGCAACGAGTGAAAGAAGGGCATTCCAAGGAGCCTTCACCAGCGAGAAGCAACTTAGGATCACACCAGTCGCCATACTCGCTACCGTCATCCACAGCGCTTCGGTCAGCTTCACTTGGACAAATGAGCTGCACTGTCCCGAATAGCCGTAATAGCCGCTCCACGGTCCGCTCTGCCAAATACCGCACTACCAGCCACCAGAACGTCAGCACCTGCTTCAAATACGGCTGGTGCCGTCTCCTCGGCGATGCCACCGTCTACCTCGATATGTACATCCGGACGGCCGATTTCATTCAACCATGTGCGAATCTGTCTGATTTTATCCAGCGTCTCCGGAATAAAAGACTGTCCTCCAAACCCAGGGTTAACTGTCATAACCAGAATCATATCTACATTTGGCAGCACTTCCTTGATCGCATATGGTGAAGTGCCCGGATTGAGGGCCACACCCGCAAGAGCACCTTGCTGCTTGATCAAATGAATGACCCCGTGCAGATGAACACAAGCTTCGGCATGAACGGTGACGATATTAGCTCCAGCCTTCACAAAATCGCCGATGTAACGTTCAGGATGCTCAATCATCAGATGAACGTCCAGAGGAAGGCTCGTATGCGGACGAATAGCCTGAACGATAGGAGGCCCTAAGGTAATATTGGATACAAAATGACCATCCATGACATCCACATGAATCCAGTCTGCTCCTCCTGCTTCAGCTTCCGCAACTTCACTGCCCAAACGGGCAAAATCAGCGGATAAAATCGACGGTGCTATTTTTAACATATGCTCAGTACCTCCGCTTTTTTTCTTTTAACTCCTGATAAAACTGTAAATAGTTATCATACCGGCCCTGCGAAATATGTCCTTCTGACAAGGCCTCTCTCACTTTACAGCCAGGTTCGTGAATATGAGTACAACCTCGAAATTTACACCCATCAGCGTACGGTTGGAATTCACGGAAACACGGGGATAACTCATCCACGCCCAGCTCCAAAAAATCCAGCTGGCTGAAACCCGGTGTATCTGCTACAAAACCGCCATTGTCGAGTGGAATTAATTCTACATGACGAGTCGTGTGCCGTCCTCGGCCCAGCTTATTGCTAATGGCACTCGTCTCCAGCGTTAGGCCCGGTTCCAGCGCATTAAGCATGGAAGACTTCCCGACACCTGACTGTCCGGAAAACACGCTGATTTGACCAGCCAACAGCTTTTTAAGCTCAGCCGTACCTTCCCCGGTACGAGCACTGGTCACCAGTACCTCATAACCAATCTTCTGGTACATTTCCTGAACAGCCAAAACCGTCTCATCCTCCGAAGGACTACCCTCATACAAATCGCGCTTTGTCAGACAGATAATCGTATCCAGCCCTGCGTGCTCAATATGCACCAAAAATTTGTCCAGCAGAGGCAGATTTAAATCCGGCTCACGCAGGGAAAACAACAATACGGCAAGCGTAGTGTTAGCCACTGGCGGGCGAATGAGCTCCGTCGTGCGCTTCCGAATCTCATTAACCATACCTTCCCCGTTTTCAGTCAGTTCGTAAACGACCCGGTCGCCGACAAGCGGCGTAATCTCTTTTTTCTTAAAAATTCCGCGTGCTCTGCATTGTACCGTAGCTTCGCCGGATACCGGCCGCCCATTCTGATCCAGACTGGAGACATAATAATATCCGCTGAGCGCCTTGACGATCAGACCTTCAGGCATGTGTAAGCTGTCCTCCTTTATTTTTTTAGGTTCCAAAATTCGAATAGTGAAAGCGAATAACGGATAGTATTATACTGACCTCCGGCAAGATTACTGATGCTTTACAGCCTCAATGACTTCACCCTGTTTTTTGTGGAGGCCCTTTTCCTTACCTGAATGGTTTGTGTGTTTAACAGCAAACTCACCACCCGCTAGGCCCGTGGAGCCCGTTTCGGGGGCAAGAGCGGACGGTTCACCGTTACTATTGGTACCATCCTGATTGCTTGGGTCACCCCCGGTATTACCATCATTTGAAGCATCCCCGCTATTCCCTTGTTCGCCACTGCCATTCTGTGAAGAAGTACCTTCTGGCGTATCCGTCGGTGTAGTTCCAGCAGGCGGAGCGATTTGAGGCATCGTCACCGTTCCATTCTTCGCGTCAATATAAGAAACGGGATACGTATCAACAAATTGTCCATCTCTGTATACAGAGACAACACTGTCCTTGTTCGGAGCCAGCAACAGATTAATAGTGAACACTTGTGTCGTATTAATCGTACGGCTTCCCCATTCCTGGTTTTCTCCACGTGCATCCGTATAAGTAATACGAATCTTGCTGTTTTTACCCTCTTCCTTCGGCGCAACTGGCACATTAAATGGCAGTGTAATCGCTTCTGGCGGATAACCAGTGCTTACATAAAACGTAATTTCCGTATTTGGAGGCAAATCACTGCCAGCCTCTGATGGCCACTGCTTGGTTACTTTTCCTTTTTCCTGCTCATAGCTGAATTCCTCTTTAATCGAGCCAACCTTCAGGCCAGCCTTTTTGACCTCATTTTCTGCTTCCTTCTGTGTATGCCCGACCAGATCTGGCATTTTCACTGTAGCAGCGCCCTTGCTGACCGTCAGCACCACCTGTACCGTATCCTTATCAAAGGACTCATTCGCCGCCGGTGTCTGACTAAGGACGGTTCCTTCGGCCTTGTCACTGAACTGCTCATTCCGCTGAATCTGTGTCTCCTTAATTTGCTGGGAGGTCAACAGCTTGACAGCATCATCATAGCTCTGCCCTTTGACATCCGGCATCGGAGTAAGTGGCTTCGCAATCCCGACTTTCAGCTCAATTTCTGTTCCCTTCTTAACCACAGATTTCTCTGGATAGCTCTGATAGTAAACAATTCCAGGCGCAACCCCATCCTTATACTCACGCTTAATCGGATCCTTAATAACCAACCCGGACTGACTGATCAGCACTTTCGCCTGATCCTCGGTTTTGGTCACCACATTCGGCACTTCAACGTCAGGGACGACGAGCAAATTTTGCACATAGTACACTACGCCGCCCATGCAAAGAAGCAATACGAGCACCAGCGTTATCCATAAGATCGGCTTCTTTTTACTTTTTTTAGCCGTTTGCTTGCTCTGAGGCTTTTCAGAATTGCCGGATTGGACAGACACGTCGTCTCCATTGGAGGACATTCCCATTTGCTGAGGCTTAATAGCCGGAATAACCCGCGTTTGATCCTCGTCGTCCAAATGTGTAAATTCCAGCTTGGATTCATTACGTCGTCCTGGCAACAGGCATGTCTCCAAATCTTTTAACATTTCATCCGCTGATTGATAACGTTCCTCCGGATTTTTGCGCATGGATTTTAAAATGACATTTTCCACGCTTTGCGGAATCAGCGGATTAATTTTGCGTGGTTCCTCAAACTCCTCTTGCAAATGCTTGAGTGCTACACTGATCGGGCTTTCCCCCAGAAAAGGGAGCTGCGCCGTCAGCATTTGGTATAAAACAATCCCAAGAGAATATAAGTCCGATTTCTCGCCGGTGACGATTCCCTTCGCATGCTCAGGTGAAAAGTAATGGACAGAGCCCACGACAGAGCCTGTCTGGGTAATCGTCGTTGACGTGACGGCTCTAGCAATCCCAAAATCGGTTACCTTAACCCGTCCGTTGCGCCCGATCAATATGTTATGCGGTTTAATGTCCCGGTGAATAATCTGATTTTGGTGAGCGTGTTCCAGCGCATCACAAATTTGAGAAGCGATTCGTACCGCTTCATCCACTTGCAGCGGAGCACGTTCCTTAATGATTTCGTTCAGATTTTTGCCCTCCACGCACTCCATTACGATATAATGGATTTCATCCTCTTGGCCGACATCATAAATACTGACCACATTAGGATGGGAGAGCGAGGCCGCAGACTGCGCCTCACGCCGAAACCGGCGAATAAATTCATCATCATGAACAAATTGCTGACGCAGCACCTTGACCGCCACATTACGATTCAGCAAAATGTCTTGAGCCCTGTACACCAGCGCCATACCGCCGCCGCCGATACGCTCAATAATTTCGTATCTTCCCCCAAGCAGGTGCCCGATCATGCGTCACACCCCTTTTCACTCAATGAAACTGTGTCATCGGGTAATTCAAACAAAGCTACCGTGATGTTGTCGTCGCCTCCGGCAAGCAGTGCCAGATGCAGCAGACGATCTGCTCGTTCTTCCAGAGGATTCTCGGCGGCACCTACTACTTTACTAATTTGCTCCTCTGTCACCAGATTGCTCAGCCCGTCGCTGCACAGTAACAGTACATCGCCTTTTTCCAGAGAAATGGAGTCCATATCCACCTGCACCTCGGAATCAGTACCCAGCGCCCGTGTTAACACATTGCGACGAGGGTGGTTCTCCCGCTCTTCCTTGCTGATCTGGCCGTTTTTGAATAACTCATTGACCAGCGTGTGATCTTCCGTAATCTGACGTACCGCCCCTTTAGAAATCACATAGGCACGGCTGTCCCCGATATGTCCGATAATCCCGGAGGCATCGTTTAGCAAAACGGCTACAACTGTTGTTCCCATATTATGATACTTGTCATCGTGGGCAGCCGTCTGGAAGATGACTTCATTAGCATGCAAAATAGCGTCGCTAAGCGCCGCTGTCAAAGAATGCGCGGATAACCCGCTCTCCAGCGTCGCCAAATCAGCGGCAAGTGTCTCAACCGCAAGGCGGCTGGCCGTATCACCGGCCAAATGCCCCCCCATGCCGTCGGCAACAATTCCAAGAATATATCCCTGCTCCAAGTGCCTGATCCAGGCAGAATCCTCATTCACCGAACGTACACGTCCGACGTGGCTGACATGAACTGTTTTGATCAAATGGTCTCACCCCAACTCCATATGCTTTGCACGCAACTGGCCGCACGCAGCGGCGATATCATGACCCTGCTCACGCCGGATCGTCACATTGACGCCTTTCTCGGCAAGAATGCGCTGGAAATTAAAAATATCGCTGCGCGATGTGCGCACATACTTGCGCTCAGGCACATGGTTAACCGGAATCAGGTTGACGTGGCACAGCATGTCCTTCAGCACGTCCGCCAGTTCTTCAGCATGTTCCGCCTGATCATTCACTCCACCAATCAAGGCATATTCAAACGAAATTCTCCGGCCTGTTTTAGCAAGATAGTAACGAAGCGATTCCATAACATCCTGAAAAGGATAACGTCGGTTTACAGGCATCAGCTTCGAACGAAGCGCATCATTGGGGGCATGAATGGATATTGCCAGATTAATCTGGGTATCCTCGTCCGCAAATTTGTAAATATTCGGCACGATACCGCTGGTCGACACCGTGATGTGACGCTGACCAATATTCAGACCCTTTTCATGAATCATCGTACGCAAAAATGTCATGGTCGCTTCATAGTTTTCAAAAGGCTCACCCGAACCCATAATGACGATGCTGCTCACACGTTCATTCGTCTTATCCAAAATTTTCTGTGCCTGAACGACCTGCGCAGTTATTTCACCGGCGGTCAGGTTACGTTTGAGTCCACCAAGCGTCGAAGCGCAAAATGTACAGCCGATCCGGCAGCCCACTTGAGTCGTTACACAAATACTGTTTCCGTAATTGTGTCTCATAATAACTGTCTCGATAGCATGATCATCATGCAGACCAAACAGAAATTTTACCGTACCGTCCTTCGACTCCAGCTTTGTAATTTCATGAAGCGTCACAAAACTGAACTGGTCCTCAAGCTTCTCTCTCAGCGACTTGGACAAATTCGTCATCTCACTAAAATCATTGACCCGCTTCACATACAGCCAGTCAAAAATTTGTCCTCCGCGAAAAGCAGGCTCGCCATTACGCTTGGTCCAGTCCTGCAACTCCTCCAGAGTTAAATCATATATAAAAGGTTTCATCAATGTTTGCACCCGTTCCTTCTTCATTAAGTTCTGTTTCATTCTCACAGACAGTGTTTTTCATTCTTCCTATTTTAGCACAAATCCCTTAGGGGGTAAAAATTTTTCGTCCCAATGCAAAAACCGCCGGATGATGTCCGGCGGAATGTGGAAATGTTGGTGGTTGACTGCCTTCGGGATTCTTACGAACTATTTTACCCGGCGCAAACGCGCGATATAAAATCCGTCGCTGTGAAAATGCTGCGGCAACAGCTGTATCGAGCCGCGCTGAGCATGATCCATGCCGTCAGTTACGTCTGATAAGAAATGTCCTTCTGCCAGTTCATACTCGGGATGGTCACTTAAAAAACGGGTGATTTGCCCTTCATTTTCATCCGGTTCAATCGTGCATGTACTGTACACCAGAATACCACCCGGCTTCAAAAGCTCAGCTACGCTGTCCAGCAGTTCATGCTGGAGCTGCGTGATGTCACGAACATCCTGGAGAGTTTTACTCCAGCGCAAGTCAGGCTTGCGGCGGATCACTCCAAAACCGGAGCATGGCGCGTCCAGCAAGACGCGGTCAAATGATGCCGGAGCATAACGATTTTTCAACTCAAGTGCGTCCCCGGTGACCGTTTCCACGGCATCCAGCCCTAGCCGATCTGCCTGTTCCTGGATTAGCCGATGTTTGTGAGCATGCAGATCGTTGGCGATAATCCGGCCCTGATCCTTCATTAACTCAGCCATATGAGCTGTTTTGCCGCCCGGAGCAGCGCAGCAATCCAGTACCAGCATATCCGGCTCAGGCGCAACCGCCTCGGCGACGAGCATGGAGCTTTCGTCCTGCACGGACAGCAAACCGTCTGTATACCAGGAAGTGAGCGCCATATTTCCGCCGCTGCGAACGACAATTCCGTAAGGGCTAACCCCCGATGGAACAGCATCCATCCCTTTCGCAAGCATCTCGTTCAAGAGTTGATCACGACTGGTCATTGTCGTATTCACCCGCACGCTGACCGCAGGTGGCTCATTATTAGCGCAGCAGATGGCTTCCGCAATATCCACACCGTATTGCTTAATCCAGCGCTTGACCAGCCACTGCGGATGGGAATGCTCCAATGCAATCCGTTCCTCGGCTGACAGCCCGTCCGGAATGCGCAGCTTGTCCGGCTCACGCAGCATGCTGCGCAACACGCCGTTGACCATCCCTGAAATCCCCTGGTGTCCGCGACGCTTGGCAATGGTCACTGCTTCACTAACGACTGCATGATCCGGAATGCGATCCAGATATACGATCTGATAGACACTCATTCGCAACAGCGAACGTACCCAAGCCTGGAGCTTGGCTGTTCCTTTCTGAACAAACTTTGTTAGAAAATAATCCAGCGTATTCTGGCGTGCAACCGTACCATATACAAGTTCCGTGGCCAAGCCAGCGTCACTCGCGGACAAGCCCGCCTGTTGAAGCCGACGGTTCAGCTCAAGGTTGCTATATGCACCTTCCTGCTCAACTCCCGTCAGCACGTCCAACGCAACTTCCCTAGCCGTCTGGTTACGGGTCTTGCCTGCTCTTGCACCAACGTCCCTGCCTTGGCCTCCCTGACGGGAGTGACCGCCGCTCACCCGAGCACCGTGCCCGGCTTCATCTGGCCGCCACACGCAAAGTTCCCGGCTTCCATAACCTTCTTGCCTGCCGGCTGCACCTGTGTCAGCCAGAGCGTGCCCTTGCCCGTCTGTACTTCAACGCCACGGGCAGTCAATTGCAGAACTGTTCCGGGTGCTGGAGCATTTGGACCAGCCGCTTCACTATGGATGGAAGGCTGCTCAGCCGCCCATATTTTAAAAACATTTTCTTCCCACAGCGTAAATGCACCTGAAAACGGAACCAGCCCACGAATCCGGTTGTATATTTGCTGCGCACTGTCATTCCACGGAATGCGCTCATCGTCGCGGTTCAGGTTCGGAGCGTAAGTTGCCTCTTCCTCGTTTTGCGGCGTTCGACCCGATTGCCCTGCCAGCAGCTTAGGCAGCTCATCCTGTAAAAGCTCTGCTCCATCTATGCTCAGCTTCTCAAAAATCGTACCGGATGTATCCTCCGGTTCAATAGCAACCTCAACCCGCGATATCATATCGCCGGTATCCAGTCCTTCCGCCATATACATCAGCGTTACACCTGTAACGGTTTCGCCGTTAATAATTGCACGCTGGATTGGCGCCCCTCCCCGATAACGAGGAAGCAGCGAACCATGTACGTTAAGACAGCCGAAACGGGGCAAGTCCAATACGGATTTAGGCAAAATCTGCCCATAAGCCGCTGTTACGATCAGATCCGGACGCAGCTCCGCCACCTGAGCCACCGCTTCCGGCTGGCGTAAGCGGGTCGGTTGAAGCACAGGCAACCCGCGCTTCTCCGCCGCTTCCTTAACTGGCGTAGGCGTTAATATTTTTTTCCGTCCCTGCGGCTTATCCGGCTGCGTAATGACACCGACTACATTATAGCCATTGTCCAGCAGCATGTTTAACGAAGGCACAGCGAAATCCGGCGTGCCCATAAAGACGATACGAATGTCTTGACTCATCGAACCTCACTCTCCTGTCTGACGGTTCGGTCCTGGCTGTTCCGGAGCAACCTCATATACTTTTTCCGCAATATCCGTAAATAAAACTCCGTTCAAATGGTCAATTTCATGTTGAAAAGCCCGAGAAAGCAATCCTGTCGCTGTAACCGTAATCACCTTACCATCACGGTCCAGCCCCTTGACGGTAACCTTCTCGGCACGACGCACATCACCATTTAACCCAGGAATACTTAAGCAGCCCTCAGCACCCAATTGCTCGCCTTCTTCGGACATAATTTCAGGATTTATCATTTTAATTAAACCATGCTCATCCCCGGCATCCACAACGATTAGACGCTTCAAAATACCTACTTGTGGAGCAGCAAGGCCCACTCCCTCAGCTTCATACATGGTATCTGCCATATCGTCGAGCAGCTTTTGCACGTTAGGCGTAATTTTAGTAACTTCCTTTGCTACTTTGTGCAGTACATCATCCGGTTCCAACACTATAATTCTAATTGACATGACAATAGAACACCTTCCTCTTTATCCTTCATTTAAGCTTCGTCGTATTCACAACAAGCGCGACTGCTACATTATCCTATGTACGGACGGCTTGTCCGCATTAACTGTGCCGAAAACTTTTGCGCATACGCTACATAAGCATCTGCGGATCGACATCCAGACTGACCAGCAGCTTTTGGGCCTGTGCGGATTCCGCCATTTCATCAGCTACCTGCTGGGCCAGACCAATCGCATCTATATTTCCACGCCATTTTATCATACATTGAAATCGGTATCTATTCTTGATTCTCGAAATCGGTGAAGCTACAGGCCCTAAAATGTCAAGCACATCCGATGTAAGCCGATCCATATTGCCGAACCAGCCCCTTTGCCTCGCTCTCCCTTGTACTGTGGCTGAATAGTTCTCAGCCAGTCGAACCAGTACAGGGAGCTGTTCATGAGAGAAGGTCACCAAAATGAGACGGCAATACGGTGGATAATGCAGATTACGGCGGTGTTTTAACTCTTCCCTGACAAAAGAACCGTAGTCGTGCCGACTCGCGTGAATAACCGAGTAATGTTCCGGTGTATAGGTTTGCACGAACACTTCCCCAGGCAATTGATGCCTCCCGGCGCGTCCGGCTACCTGTGTTAACAACTGGAATGTCTTTTCCGCAGCCCGAAAATCCGGTAAATTAAGCGCCGAATCCGCAGTGATGACACCTACCAGCGTTACATCGGGAAAGTCCAGCCCTTTGGCAACCATTTGGGTGCCGAGCAGTACATCCGCTTTTTTATCACGAAATTGCTTGAGCAGCTTTTCATGGGCATTTTTCTCCGTCGTTGTATCGACGTCCATCCGCACGACACGTATACCGGGAAACAGCTTTGCCAGTTCCTCTTCCACTCGCTGAGTACCTGTGCCAAAGTAGCGAATATGCTCACTACCGCATTCCGGACAAACCTGAGGCACGGGCTCAGAATAACCGCAGTAATGGCAACGTAAATTGTTTGACCGCTGATGATATGTGAGCGAAATATCACAATGCGGGCAACCCGCCACATAGCCGCAGCTACGGCACATGACGAACGTAGAATGTCCGCGCCGATTCAGTAGCAATACTGTCTGTTCCTTGCGCTCCAGCCGCTCTGCGATTCCGTTATGCAATGCGCGGCTGAACATGGAGCGGTTGCCAGCACGCAGTTCCTCGCGCATATCCATGATATGCACCTCGGGTAATGAGTTCCCTAGTGCGCGAGTCTGCATTTCAAGCAGCAGCGGTGCAAACTCGTCATTACTTTGCGAGCGGGCCGCGTAATAGCTTTCCAGAGACGGCGTAGCTGAACCAAGAATAACCACAGCCCCATGCTGATGGGCTCTGCGTACAGCCACGTCACGCGCGTGGTATTTGGGTGTCTCTTCCTGCTTATAGGAGGTTTCATGCTCCTCATCCATAATAATAAGGCCAAGTTCACGAAAAGGCGCAAATACAGCCGAACGGGCGCCAATCGCCACCTTCACACGGCCTTCGCGTATTTTACGCCACTCGTCGTAACGTTCGCCTCCGGACAGTCTGCTGTGCATCACCGCGACCTGATCGCCAAAGCGACCTTTAAAACGCTCTACCATTTGCGGTGTCAACGATATTTCCGGAACCAGCACAATCGCCTGACGATTCTGCTCAATACAGCGCTGAATCGTCTGTAGATAAATTTCCGTCTTACCACTGCCCGTAACTCCATGCAGCAAATAAGCTCCTTGCTCACGCGTATCCAGCTGCCGGATGATCCGTTCATACACGTATTGCTGCTCTTCGGTGAGCGGCAACGGCTTCGTAGGCTTGAAGTTTCTACCCCGATAAGGGTCGCGGAACACCTCTACATCCTCAAGCACCGCATAGCCCTTATCCTCCAGCGCCTTGACCGTTGCGGCTGATACACTAAGCGAGGTCATGACTTCCTTCAGCGGCAGGGGCAGAAACTCGCTGCGTTCCAGCAAAAAAGCAAGTACCTCCCGCTGACGCTGCGCTTTGGCGGAAAACTGTTCAAGCGCCGCTGATGCCTCTTCTATGCCGATAGCCAAATCCACGGCCTTCATGGTCTTCTTGCCAAGCTTGTCCTTAATAACCTGACTCTCCTGAAGCACCCCCCGGCGCAACAGCGATTTAATAATCTCTGCTTCTTCGGGGAAACGGCGGCTTAGCTGCTGAAGCGGGACTTGCTCCTTCTCCTGAATAAAGCTGACAATCTGGCGTTCAGCCGGGTCGCTCATACCATCGTCGGTCAGAAGAGCCCATTCGGGTTCTCCCCTCATATCCGACCGCATGGCTCGATGTGTATCCGCTTCTGAACCGTAATTCAAAACGTCAGCAGCAGGCAGATGATCTGTGAATTCATGCTGCTCAGCGATAGAAATATAACGTTCGGCCTTGCCCTTTAACGCTGTAGGAATCATCACTTGCAGCGCCATAATTTGATTGCAGGCATAGCGTTCGCTTATCCATTTACCCAGTTCTACCAGATCCGGAGACAGGGGCGGTACCAAATCCAGCAGCTCCTGTATCGCCCTCATCCGATATTTCGGCGGCTCCTCGGCCGGTACTACCGAGATGACAAATGCCTGCACCGTCCGTTTGCCGAATGGCACTGCAACCCGGCTACCCGGCTCAATCCATGGCCGCATTGACTCAGGAATCAGATAATCGAAAGTACGATCCGTATCCTTGGCGGGCACATCTACAATAACTTTGGCAACTAAATTGCCCATTTCCATTAATGCAACACCCCACCCATACGTCCAGCCGCTATCGTAAGGAGCTTACGCGCTACTTCTTCCTTTGACTGCACAGGAATACGTTCTACCATTCCGCCACGGTCATAAATTTGTACAGCGTTCGTATCGACGCCAAAGCCTGCTCCATCAGCAGTTACGTCGTTAGCCGCCAGAAGATCACAATTTTTTCGCTCCAGCTTATCCATGGCATACGTCTCCAGGTTCCCGGTCTCCGCAGCAAAGCCGATTAAAAATTGATGCTTCTTGCTTCGTCCGAGTGACTCCAGAATATCGATATTCTTCACTAACTCCAGTGTAAATGTACTATCCTTCTTCTTGATCTTGGTCAGTGCCGCCTCACGCGGTCGATAGTCTGCAACCGCAGCAGCCATCACGACCAAATCGCTCTCTTCCCACTGTCTGAGCACAGCGCTATACATGTCGTCAGCGGACTGAACTTTTTCAATCGAAATGCCCACAGGAGGCTCCGCACTTGTATTTGCAGCAATCAAATGTACATCGGCACCCAACTCCTGAGCCACTTTTGCGATGGCAAAGCCCATTTTACCGGAAGAGTCATTCGTAATGTAACGTACCGGATCAATTCTCTCGATCGTGCCTCCAGCGGTTACAATCACTTTTTTGCCTGACAGCAACCGTTTATTGCCATTCAGCAGCGAACCTTGCGATTGTCCACCCGAATCCACAGCTTCTCCGCCAAACCAACGTGGCTCCGGCTTGTTGGTGACGCCCTTACCTTCCTGTTCTTGCTGTTCAAAAAACCGTTCTACCGTTTGTACGATGGTTTCCGGCTCTTCCAACCGTCCTTTGCCAACATAACCACAAGCCAGCAATCCTTCACCCGGCTCAATCATCATGACACCCCGGGATACGAGCGTCTCCATGTTTTGCATTACTGCGGGATGAGTATACATATGCACGTTCATAGCAGGTGCTACCATAATAGGTGCTGTCGTTGCCAGCAGCGTTGTGGATAGCATATCTTCAGCAAGCCCATGCGCCATTTTCCCGATGATATTTGCGGTTGCAGGTGCAACCAGCACCAGATCGGCTTTGTCCGCCAGATGAATATGGGATACGACGGACGGTTCTCTTTCATCAAACGTGTCACTGTATACCGGATTACGAGAGAGCGACTGAAGCGTAAGCTCGGTAATAAACTCCTTCGCGGATGCCGTCATAATGACATGAACCTCGGCTCCCTTTTGCGTTAGCTTACTACACAGCGCAGCCCCTTTATAAGCGGCAATTCCGCCGGTAATACCAAGAATAATAACTTTCCCCTTCAACATCGTTAACTCCCCCTGACCGAAAAAAATAACAACCTTGCGGTTGTCAAAGAAATTGGCATTGCGCCCGGTTATAATAATTGTCTATAATTCTTATTCGTCTTCGCCACTTTCAAGACGCAAATGATCCGCGTAGATCTCTTCCAACGCCACTCCAACTTGCTTGTGGGATTTAGGATTCTTGAGAGTCGTCTTCTCACCCTCGCGCAACTGTCTGGCACGGCGTGAAGCCGCTACAACCAACGAATACTTACTATCTGCCTTTTTCATCATTTCATCAATGGAAGGATACAGCACTAATAGACACCTCTTCATGTAGTTTTGGGACTATACAAGCTGAATTCCAGTGTACATTTCCGAGTTCAGCTTGTATAGTAATTTTCTCTTTAAGTACGCTTGGCATATATATAGTCCTCGTTTATGGATGGACCTTACAATGTTCGGCGATAATAATGGATTCTATTCGTTTACAAGCGAAATCAATCTCATCATTGACAACCGCATAATCATAGTGACGCAACAGATTCATTTCATCCACAGCTACCGACATGCGGTGATCAATGGTTGCCTGAGTTTCTGTGCCCCGTCCCCGAATCCGGTCCTTCAATTCATCCAGCGAAGGCGGAAGCAAGAAAATGAAAATGCCATCAGGAAATTTCTCCTTCACTTTGAGCGCTCCCTGAACCTCAATCTCCAGAAAAATATCTTTTCCCTGCGCAAGCGTCTGATCTACAAAATCACGTGGAGTGCCGTAATAGTTACCTACGTACTCTGCATGCTCCAGCAACTCATCCCGTTCAATCATGCCCAAAAACTGTTCACGCGACTTAAAAAAATAGTTAACTCCGTCCTGTTCACCCATGCGGGGCGTGCGGGTTGTCGCGGAAACCGAGTATGTCAATTCCGGCAGTTTTTCACGCAGTGCGTTGCCTACTGTTCCTTTGCCGACACCCGAAGGTCCGGATAATACAAATAATAATCCCTTAGCCATAGTACACTCCATTTTTATTCGTCATTGTCATCATCTTTAGTGGATAGTCGATGAGCGACCGTTTCCGGCTGCACCGCAGACAAGATCACATGATCACTGTCCGTTATAATAACAGCTCGTGTCCGGCGGCCATAGGTAGCGTCAATCAACATATGACGGTCCCTAGCTTCTTGTATAATCCGCTTGATCGGAGCAGACTCCGGACTGACGATGGAGATAATTCGGTTGGCCGACACGATATTGCCGAAACCAATATTGATCAATTTGATTGCCATATTCAGGTCTTTCCCCCTATACATGTGACTATTGCAGCCGTGCCGCTACCAGGTAGCTACTCGATGTTTGCAGCCTGCTCACGAATTTTTTCCAGCTCCGCCTTCATCTCGACGACTAAATTAACTAGCGCAAGATGATTGGCCTTGGAGCCGATCGTGTTGACTTCCCTGTTCATTTCCTGGATTAAAAAATCTAATTTGCGACCGGCTGGCTCGTCCGGCAGCAGCAATCCCCTGCATTGCCCAAAGTGACTTTGAAGCCGGGTAAGCTCCTCATCAATACTGCTGCGATCCGCGAATAAAGCAATCTCCATTCCGAACTTATGCTCATCAAGCGTAAATGAACCATCCTGAAGCTCAGTAAGTCTATGTTTTAGCCTGTTACGGTAGTCGCTCACAACATGAGGAGCCAGCACAGTCATTTCATGATGCAGGGACTCCAAACGCGAAATACGGGATTCCACATCCTGCGCCAAATGCCCGCCTTCTCGTCTTCTCATGTCCAGCAGTCCCTGCAATGCTTCATTCAGAGCTTGCTGAAGCTGCTCTCCCCAGCCCTCTTCGTCTCCATTGCAAGCCTCACCAGGCTCACCCAGAACGTCAGGCAGCGCAAGAATGTCGCTTATACCCAACGTTCCCTTCACGCCGTACCGATCCGCCAGCTGCTCCGCTGCATGCAAATAAGCCTGCACTACAGTGTCATTCAACCGTGCGGCGGGTATCTGTTCTTCATCACGTTCCCTGTGAATGAAGACGTCGACACGGCCGCGCTTGATTTGCTGTTGAACCGTTCTTCTCAAGTCATCTTCATAACGAGTCCATTCGCGCGGAATCCTCATCATCACTTCGCAATAGCGGTGATTCACCGATTTCAGCTCCAAGCGCACTTTATAGCCTTCATAATGAAGGATGGCTTGACCGTATCCGGTCATACTCAATGACATCGGCATCACATCCATTATACTATTGTAATTGATTATTATAGTCGAAACAAGGGGGCCTGCACACGGCCGGATTTTTGCCATACATAAGAAGTCAGCTCCGCCGTCATTTCATAGAACATAAATGGAGTCATTAAATAGATACCGTTAAAATGCTCCATCGCCGTATCTAGCAGCTCCTTGGCAATGGTCACGCCCATCGCGCGGCCTTCCGCCCCCTCCAGACCAGACATACGTGCACGAACCTCGTCCGACAACTGGATGCCGGGTACCTCGTTGTGCAAGTACTCCGCATTGCGCCCGCTGGCCAGCGGCATAATACCGATAAAAATCGGCACCTCCAAATGACGGGTCTGTTCCGCCATGGCTATAATCAGTTCGCGGTCGTAAACAGGCTGGGTCATAATGTAATCCGCACCGGAAGCAATTTTTTTCTCCAGCCGCTGCACAGCTTTGCCCAAATGCTTGACATTGGGATTAAAAGCGGCACCCACCACAAAATTAGCTTTTTGCTTGAGTGGCTTGCCGGAAAAAGCGATACCGTCATTCAATTGCTTGATCATACGTATAATTTCAAAAGAAGTCATATCATACACCGAGCTGGCACCAGGCAAATCACCGAACCGCGCCGGATCTCCTGTAACGGCCAATACATGATCAATGCCCAGCGCATCAAAGCCCATCATGTGGGACTGGGTACCAATCAGGTTACGATCACGGCAGGCAATATGAATTAACGGGCGCATGCCCGTTTCAAGGCTCACCAAATGTCCAAGCGCCATGTTGCTCATGCGAGTAACCGCAAGTGAATTGTCTGCCAGCGTAAGCGCGTCGGCCCCGGCCGCTTTCAGTGCCTGTGCCCCCTGCATGAACCGTGTAATGTCCAGATCGCGCGGAGGATCAAGCTCTACAATCACCGTATGCCGTTCCTTGACCAATTCCACAATGTTGGGTTCGCTGGCGCTTCTACCGTTGCCCCGTTCCCCTTCACGTGCAATCTGTTCCGGCTCAGCCACAATGACTGGCGCATCTGTCAGTATCTCTCTTGGAGCCAGAGGAGGAGGCTGCAAACCATTCAAAGCTTTTGAAATCGCTGCGATATGCTCTGGTGTGGTGCCGCAGCAGCCACCGATGATTCTCGTACCCAGCTCTACGAAGGAAGCAGCGCATTCCCCAAAATATTCAGGCGATGCACCATACACATAGTGACCATCCACATAATCCGCCAGACCCGCATTAGGATATACGGACAGCGGTACAGACAGCGGACCGTCCAGCTGCTCCATCACACTCATAATCCCCTGTGGGCCAGAGTGGCAGTTAAATCCGAGGATATCCGCCCCTTCATTTCGCAGCACCGTAAAAGCCTCCGCCACCGAAAATCCATCCTGTGTACGCCCTACCTGATCTACCGCAAACTGACAAATCACCGGGGTATTACTATATTTACGCACACCACGAAGGGCAATGCGCACTTCATCCAGCGAATAGAACGTTTCGCACAAAATGCCGTCCACCCCTTCGGAGAGAAGTGCATCAATCTGCTGATCATAGTTACGTGCCAGCTCTACCTTTGATATATTAAGCCGTTTGCCACCGCATATGGAGCCTACCGCACCCACCACATAGTGCTCTGGGCCAGCCGCTGCTCTGGCAATTCTCACCCCGGCACGGTTAATTTCTTCCACCTTGGATTCCAGCCCGAAGCGGGCCAGTTTATAATCGTTTGCAGAAAACGTATTGGTCTCCAGCAACCGTGCTCCCGCTTGTACATATTGACGATGCACGTCTGATATGACGTCAGGCGACGTGATATTCAGCTCTTCGTAAGACGTATTTACCGGAAATCCAAGCTGATATAAAAAGGTTCCCATTGCGCCGTCTCCGACAATAATTTCACGATCCAGCACAGTACGCAAATCCGGTTTCATGTCCTCTTCTCCACCCCGCTCTTTATTTTCATACTAATGTAACATAAAGAGACTGCAAACATAAGCCAAAAACAAAAAAAGCCGCCCCACTCCCCATATTTATGCGATCAGGAGCGAAGCAACTTGACTCATCATAGCTATATTCTATTACCTTTATTGCAATTTCCCATCGGCAGAATGAAGAGAGAATGCGTAAAAAGTTCCTTTTTTATTCACTTTACCCACAATAGAGGGCGTCCCCTTTTGTTTTTTGGAAAATGTATATGCATTCCCCTGGATTTCAACACTATAATCGGATAAGTTAATGTTAAATAACAGTTGGACCTTGGGCTTGGCCAGCTTCAAAGCTTCAGAGGCCGTATATTTAGGGCTGGTAAACGATTTTTTGAAATCCGTGTCATCGTTCCAGTCCACCCCAAAGGTGGATACAGCCAGCACTTTGCCGGTTACTGCGCCAATTTTGATCTCACTCGCCTCGCTTGCATCCTCAAACGACCAATAAGAAAGCCCCTTTGCCTCGTCCTTGTAACGTGAAGCATGCAGCACCGTGATACGCTGTCCGCTAACACGCTTGAAGCTGTTCACTGCACGATTTAGCAATACAGGGTCCACCTGCTTCAGCGGATAGTCGGCATTAATGGTGATGCTGTTGCCGCGATCCACATCAACGTACAGCGAGGAAGCCTTTTCCCCGGCCCCCCAGAACACCCAATAATTCGAAGGCTTGTTAGACTGGTAAGGGGATTTGACCCGCCAGAATGCCTCAAATTGCAGGGGACGCTTGCTATCAAACGCTTTGGCGCTGTTCAGCACTTTAGTTTTGAGTGGCGCGTCCATCGCTTTTGCCAAGCTGCTTATTTTATATCGAACGGTTGTAGAATCCACTCTGTTTTTTTCCTTATTATATTCCGTCTGAATCGTAGCTGTTCCATCCTCCAGTTCGCCCTCGACAATCCAGGTTTTACCCATATCCGTCACATCGTCAAATTGAAATGCCGTCTTCGTACCGATGAGTTCTTGTACTGCCTTTTCCAAACGATTCACGACAGTAGGGGTTAGTGAGCCGACCTGCTTATCAGTCGTTTTTTCCGCAGTAGCAGGAACGGTCGCGGCCTGAGCCGGAAGCGCGGCGACTACAAATATAAGAGCTGCAAACGCTGAAATCCAACGAAATTTCCGCACCATGAACGGCCTCCTTATCGTTTTCTCATTTTCTATATTATACATGGTTCAGACGTCAAAAAAAGACAGAATGTTGCTTCATGCCCCGCATTTCCTTCATTTTATACGAAAAAAGGCGAAAAAAAGAAGACCGGCTAAGGTCTTCATCACACTTATCCCAATCTTCCTCTATCACAATGCTGCATTCGCTTATTTCAGGACAAACGACCATCGTACACAATCTCAGCCGGCCCCGTCATATATACATGATTGTCATTCTCGTTCCATTCGATATCCAGATCTCCGCCCTTCAGGCTGACAATCGCGCGGCGGTCGCTATATCCGTTCAATACAGACGCCACAAGCGTAGCACAGGCTCCGGTTCCACATGCCAACGTAGGCCCGGCTCCCCGCTCCCATACTCTCATGTCAATGTGGTCCCGGCTTCGTACCGTAGCGAACTCGACATTTGTTTTTCTAGGGAACAGCGGGTGGCATTCCAGCTTCGGCCCCCAGGCTTCCAGATCAAAGCCAGGTGCATCCTCAACATAAATGACACAGTGCGGATTGCCCATGGATACAGCTGTAAAACGAAAGCCGCTGCCTCCAGCTTCGATGGACTGGTTGATGACACTAGCCAGATCCAGCGTTGTTGGAATTTTCAAACCCTCCAGAATCGGTTCTCCCATATCCACCTTCACTTGACGTACAAGTCCGCCCTCTACGGTCAATTCGACCTGCTGCACACCTGCACCCAGCGTCTCAATCGTAATCTGATCACGACTGATATGCTTGCGGTCATACACATATTTGGCTGCACAACGGATGGCATTTCCGCATTGCTCAGCCTCCGAGCCGTCTGAATTAATGATGCGCATGCAGAAATCCGCTCTTTCAGATGGCAATATATATACCAGACCGTCAGCGCCGACACCAAAATGTCGGTCACACAGCCGAACAGCCAATTCCGAAGCGTCAGGCGGCAATTCCTGATACCCAAACCAAACGATAAAATCATTACCCAATCCGTGCATTTTTGTGAATTCCATAGCTTCCCCCCGCCGTTGCTGCTAATCTCATGCTCCTTATGAAGCTTTGGTTCCATGATAGCATACGGGGCAAAAAGGGAAAAGTGATGCAAGTATGTCTGTCCCGAGCAGGAAGCTTAAGCCGAAAACTTCGTGCGCCCTGGAGCGAAGCGCGTATGTCCGCCACGACGACGGTTGCGTCTGCCACCCCATACGCTTCCCGCCCCCATCAGGAAGGTCGGAATACCGGCAGCGACAATGGAAAGCGCCCATTCGCGGAAGCCGAGCGGTACCGTTTTGAAAATAGGTTGCAGCACAGGTACGTACATAACCACCAGCATCAGCACCACCGAAGACAGCACGGCAAGCACGAGATAACTATTTTGAAACGGATTACGGTGGAAAATAGAACGGGAGCTGCGACAATCAAACACATGAATGAGCTGTGCCAGCACCAACGTGGCGAAGGCAACCGATTGTGCCTTGACCAGTTGTGCCGCGTTATCAGGCGCGATACGCAGTGTCAGCCAGAACGCCGCAAGCGTACATAAGCCGATCAGCAGGCCGCGACTAATGATTTTCCAGCCAAGACGGCGGGCGAAAATATTTTCCTTCGCGCCGCGTGGTTTGTGCTCCATAAGATCCTTTTCCGGCTGATCTACACCCAGAGCCATCGCGGGAAGCCCGTCAGTCACCAGGTTCACCCATAAAATCTGAATCGGAAGCAACGGCAATGGCAAACCGGCCATCATCGCGAAAAACATCGTCAAAATTTCACCGACATTGGAGGCAAGCAGATAACGGATAAATTTACGAATATTTTCGTAAATATTTCGCCCTTCCTCAATCGCTGCTACAATCGTCGAGAAATTATCGTCGCTGAGCACGAGCGCAGCCGCTTCCTTGGTCACATCCGTTCCTGTTATGCCCATCGCAATACCGATATCCGACGCCTTAATCGCTGGCGCGTCATTCACGCCGTCTCCAGTCATGGCTACGACATGCCCGCGTCTTTGCAGCGATTTGACAATCCGCAGCTTATGCTCCGGGGATACCCGCGCATATACAGAGACCATGTCTACTGCTTTGTCCAGCGCCGCATCATCCATCACAGATAGCTGCTGTCCGGTCAGCACATGCGAGCCGCGCTGAAAAATGCCTAACTGCTGCGCAATGGCCTCAGCTGTTGTACCGTGGTCGCCCGTAATCATCACCGTGCGGATGCCAGCGCGGCGGCACTTGCTAATAGCTTCGCGGGCCTCGCGGCGCGGCGGATCAATCATACCCGTAAGGCCGATGAAGATGAGCTGATTCTCAGCCTCTTCCACCGAGACGACACGCTCATGCGAGCGGATATCCCGGTAAGCGACACTCAGTACACGGAGTGCCTCCGAGGCCATTCCTTCGTTGGCTGCCAGCACCTTTTGGCGCAGCGTGCCCGTTAGTGGAACGACATTCCCTTCCCATAAAATGTAGGAGCACTGACCTAACAGCACATCCGGCGCGCCTTTGGCAAATACGATATGCCCTCCTTGATGCCTTACAAGTACAGACATCCGTTTCCGCTCCGAGTCAAAAGGAAATTCGCGTTCCCGTGTATACAGCTCATTCAGCCCCTGGCGCGTAACCCCGCCCTTGGCGGCTAACGTGACAAGCGCCCCCTCCGTCGGGTCGCCTTTCAGCTCCCAAACAGCGGACGGCATCGGCTCCTTGGTTTTCTTTTTTGAGCGTAGCTCATCCATGTCGGCTTGAACAATTTCCGCGTTATTGCACAGCACGCTGGCTTGCAGCAGTCTGCGAAGTGATTGTCCGTTTTTGAGGTCCGCAGGAGCATCCCTGTCCATAATATGTCCGTGCGGGTCATAGCCCTCTCCTGTCACTCCCCAGAAGCGACCGTCCACCCATAGCTTGGTGACCGTCATTTTGTTCTGGGTCAGTGTACCTGTTTTGTCAGAGCAAATGACAGACGCACATCCGAGCGTTTCAACCGAAGGCAGTTTTCTCACAATCGCCTTGCGTTTGATCATACGCTGCACGCCCAAGGCGAGCGCAATCGTCACAATGGCAGGCAAGCCTTCCGGTATAGCTGCTACAGCCAAGCTCACCCCTGCCAGGAACATACTCATCGCTGGCTGTCCATGCAGGATACCCGCTACGACGACAAGCACCGTTAACGCCAGTGCTACTATGATCAGAATTTTACCCAATTGCTCCAGTCTGTGCTGCAACGGGGTCTCCTGAGACTCCGTATTTTGGATCAAGTCTGCGATTTTGCCCATTTCCGTATTCATGCCTGTACGAATAACGACTCCCTGAGCTGTACCTCTGGTCATCATTGTGCCCATAAAGCCGATGTTCTTTTGATCTCCCAGCGGTACCTCGGCGGCATGAATAGGACGGCAATGCTTGCTCACTGGAACCGATTCGCCAGTCAGGGCGGATTCCTCCACATCGCAGCCATTCGTGCTCAGCCATCTTATATCTGCGGGAATACGATCGCCGCTTTCCAATAGCACGATATCACCCGGTACCAGCTCTCTGGCCTGAATCTGAATCCGTTTGCCTGCTCGCAGTACTTTAGCGGTCGGAGCGGACATCTGCTTCAAAGCTCGAAGCGAACGTTCAGCTCTAAACTCCTGCACAAAACCAAGAATTCCATTCAGCACAACAATAGCAATAATGGTAATCGCATCCAGATATTCGCCGAGCAGGCCGGATATCAGTGTGGCTCCCATCAGTACGAGCATCATAAAATCCTTGAACTGATTCAGCAGCAGCAGGATCGGCGAGACACGCTTCCCCTCGCTCAGCTCATTCCATCCTGACCTTTCTCTTCTTTCCGCAAGCTGTTCCTCCGAAAGACCCTGCTTCGGGTCGACTTCCAGGCTTGTTGAAAGCTGTTCATTGCTTAATTGGTGCCAGTGTGCTTGTTCCATTCTCCCCAATTCCCTCCCGGTCAGATAGTCCGTTTCCGTCGGTAGTGCGTAGGATGGCTGCCCGTAATTGCGTTTTTGTGCCACGAATGCTGATAAGCTGGACAGACTTTCTAGATTCAATCTATTCGGACAGGACCTGAAATATCACAATGCCGCTTAAGTTTTGTCCCAAAGTTATGTATCATAGAAGGAAGGCAAAAATATTTGCTTCAAAGGAGAACAAACATTATGGCATTGGACGGAATCGTAACCCGCGCTATCGTACACGAGCTGCAAGGCATCCGGGGCGGGCGCATCAATAAAATACATCAGCCGAACGATCACGATATCTTACTGAATCTGCGGGCTCAAGGCGGGAGTGTCAAGCTGCTGCTGTCGGCCAACCCGACATTCCCGCGTGTACATTTTACAGAACAAAGCTTTCTCAATCCGACGGAGGCCCCTATGTTCTGTATGCTGCTTCGCAAGCACTGCGAAGGTGGTATCATCGAAAAAATTAGCCAGGTGGGCATGGAGCGTATTATTCACATGGATGTGCGTCAGCGTGATGAGCTGGGGGATATTTCACTCAAGCGAATTATCATTGAGCTGATGGGCAGACACAGCAACATTATTTTGCTTGACCCGGAAACAGGCGTTATGCTGGACGGCATCCATCATGTTACACCGTCTATCAGCAGCTATCGGATCATCATGCCCGGCTTTCAATACACGGAGCCTCCTGAACAAAATAAGCTGAATCCGCTGGAAACGGAAGAAACAGCTTTCGCATCCTCATATCAGACAGCTATCGAAGCAGAAGAAGCTCCCAAACGCTGGATCGTGAACACCTTTACTGGACTGAGTCCCCTTATTGCCGAGGAGATGCTGACCCGAGTTTCCAACGAAGCACCTGCTGAGGATTATCGTCCGCTGTGGAATACATTTAGTCACATCATGGATGACGTCCGGGATCATCGTTTTCAGCCGGTATCCGGTCTGAACGCACAGGAAAAAGTGATATTTTCTGCCATTCCCCTCACGTTGATTCAAGGAGAGCGCAAAGAATACACTACGATCAGCGAGTGTATGGAGGACTTTTTCGGTGAAAAAGCAGAACGGGATACGGTCAAGCAAAAGGTCAGTGACCTGCTGCGCTTCCTGCAAAATGAACGGAGCAAAAACGTAAAAAAACTAGACCATCTGCATCAGGATTTAGCTGAGGCCGAGGACGCTGATCAATTTCGCATTTACGGGGAGCTGCTGTTCGCTTCGCTGCATGAAGTGAAAAAGGGCGACAAGGAAGTGACGCTCACCAACTTTTATGATGAAGAACAGCGTCCAATGACTATCCCGCTGGACCCGTTGCTGGGTCCATCAGATAATGCGCAACGGTACTTCAAAAAGTACAATAAATATAAAAACAGCCTGGCTGTCATTGATGAACAACTGGAGAAAACACACGAAGAAATTCGGTATATGGACAATCTCCTACAGCAACTGGCTCATGCCTCCATGAACGATATCGAGGAAATACGTGAAGAATTGGTTCAGCAAGGCTATCTCCGAGACCGGGTCAAAAAAGGGAAGAAAAAGAAGAAAACTGACCGTCCAACCTTACACGTATATACGTCATCCGAAGGCATCGAGCTGCTGGTCGGCAAAAACAACTTACAGAACGAATATGTAACGAACCGACTGGCCGGGCCTAATGACACGTGGCTGCACACGAAAGATATTCCGGGGTCACACGTCGTTATTCGCGCTGAGCAATTCGGAGACACAACGCTGGAGGAAGCAGCTCAGCTCGCTGCCTATTTCAGCCAGGCCAAACAGTCCAGCAGCGTGCCCGTAGACGCCACCTTGATCCGGCATGTGCGCAAGCCTAGCGGAGCCAAGCCCGGCTTTGTTATCTACGATCATCAGCGCACGCTCTTCATCACACCCGACGAGGAGCTGGTCAAAAAGCTGCCAAATCGCATCAAAAACGGCTGAGCCGCACTAGCATAATCTAGTAAATAAGTATCCATTCAGGAACGCCCGCCACGAAGCATAGCATAGCGGACAAGTTCCTTGCATCCACTTAAAGCCCCTTATCTTGTGCAAAGCCACACTTCATGTGTGCAGACACAATACAAGGGGCTATTTGTGTTTCCTATTGCTGTTTCCTATCGTCATTCTGTGATACATTTTCATATATGTGCAATAGCAGCCTTTCTCAACTCCTCCACGACCTGACTCTCCACACTACGGCTGCCCAGATCACCGTGAAAAATAACGCCTTGGCGTGCACCATGAAAATCCGAGCCACCAGTCGGGATCAGCCCGTAGTGTGCCGCCATTGCGGCATATCGACTCTCAGCCGCATCATCATGGTCTGAATGTCGCACTTCCAAGCCCGCAGGCTTCGCCTCCTCTACAATGGAGCGAACCAGCTCATCATTGCCATACAATCCAGGGTGAGCCACCACTGATACCCCTGCTGCTTCCCGAATCCAGCTTATGGCCTCCGCAGGCTCCACTCGGGGCACAGACACATAACCGGGCGCTCCCTCTGCCAAATAACGGTCAAACGCATCCCTCATATCCTTCGCATAGCCTTTTTGCACCAGCGTATCCGCCATATGCGGACGTCCAATGCTTTCATCTGGCGCCAGCGGTCTGCCCATCGTAGCTACCACCTCATCCAGTGTGATTTCCACACCCAGGCTACGCAGCCGACTCAAAATCAGATCATTGCGGGTATCCCTCGCCTGACGTAGCTTTTCCAACCGTTCCAAAAAAACTTCATTACGGTAATCCATAAAATAACCGAGTATATGAATATCCTTACCACCTGCCCGTGTGCTAATTTCCACACCCGGCACCACTGTAATGCCCAATCGCCGCCCTTCCTCAAGCGCTTCCTCCAGCCCAGCTACCGTATCGTGATCCGTAATTGCAACCCCTGCCAGTCCTTTTTCCTTGGCCCAACGCACATTGTCCGCTGGTGGCTGCATTCCGTCAGATGCCTGAGTGTGAGTGTGTAAATCGTATCGTCCCGAATTCGTCTGCTCCTCCATTACGCATTCTCCTCCTCTTTCATCTCTGCAAGCTCGTCCACCGTATCCCCGGACACGTTCGTTCCCTGATCATGACGACGCAAGAATGACAGAAAGGTCACCACCGGAATCGGCAATAGCGCTGATTTCAGATGAATGGCATAAAACTCGCGTTTAAAGGTGATATCGGAAATATTTACGATTTTCAGCAATCCGAGTGCAACCTCGTGCTTCACCGAAGAAGGCGATAGCATCGTAATGCCTAATCCCGCCTCCACCGCCGATTTGACCGCTCCAGTGCTGCCCATCTCCATAACGATGGAAAGTCGGGACGCATCAACACCACGGCTTTTCAGCTCATCCTCTATCACCTGCCTTGTACCTGACCCCTTTTCTCTTGCTACAAAAGGATGCTTAAACACGTCCTCCAGAACTACCTTTTTGCCCTTGGCCAGTACATGATCCGAAGGAACAATCAGCTTCAGCTCATCCTGCATCACGGGCTCCACCACGATATCCGGGTGTTGAATCGGTGCTTCAATCAGCCCTAAATTCAATTGATGCTTTAAAATATCATCCATAATTTGAGTCGTATTCATTACATTCATTGCCATGCGTATATGAGGGTACTCCTGACCAAACGGCCCCAACATTCTCGGCACAATGTACTCGCCAATCGTAAGACTTGCGCCAATATGTAATCTCCCCTCCAGCATGTGAGTAAAAGCAGACATCGCCTCATCAGCTTCACGAATTAGCTGCATGCTTTTTTTCGCAAAAGGCAGCAGTGTCGCTCCTGCCTCCGACAGCTCGATTTTTTTGGTAGATCGATGCAGTAGCTTCGTACCAAAATAATCTTCCAAAGACTGAATTTGCATCGTCACGGCAGGTTGCGTCATATGCAGCGCTTGCGCCGCTGCCGAGAAGCTCCCCCGCTCCGCTACCGTATAAAAAATATGCAGCTGATGAAAGTTCATACTAACAGCCCTCTCCCCTCTCTGATCTCCTTATTTTAACATAAGAAAAACATCTGTCGAAGGATTCCCAAGAAAACAGACCTAAATTAGTGGATTTTTATTATAGATTTTATAAATAAGCATTTTGCATAAATCCCAAGAGCGATTTCAAATCAGCAATATATAGATCAAAATCGGTCTAGTTTGTCTATATATTGTACTTTTAAGCGTCGGAAATCGAATGATGCAAAATGCTGAAATAAAAAAAGTATGCAGCTGATTCCTGCATACTTCTAATAGATAAGGTACTAGACGATATCCCTTCCGCCAAATCAACGTCTATTTCCGTTTGCGGGTGCTTTTCATCAGTGTCATACGCCGCGAATGGCGCAACCAGGAATAGTATGACTTCAAATCCCGCAGTTCAATGGTCTCTGACATCCTTCCCAAAAAGGTGATCACAATCATTTTGTGGAGCGGGTTACCCGCAATATCCATTTCGCCAGGCAACTCACCAAACTCGGCCACGACGACCAGGTCACCATCAATTAAATATACATCCTCTTCATTGTGATAATAGGACTCCATCCTGTTTTGCTTCAGGCATTCCCAAAGCCAGGCGGCGATATGATTCGTTTCGGACTGTTTCTGTTCTATACGGTCTAAGTAGCGTGTTTGCGCATGATTTGTAATCACAATATCGGCGACCTTCTTGTCGCCCATCTCTACGTAGAACGGTTCGTATGTACTCCATCGCTGCATTGCCTTGTCACGCACGGGATCACTCTCCCCACCAGATAGGTCTTTATATCTACCAATATATTCATATGTTACCTCAACAGACCCGGGACTACAAGTTACAAAATTGAAGTTTATCGCTAATTTTTAAAGATTATTTTAGGTCTATCAGCATTAAGGCTATTATGCAAAAGTCCTGACTTTATAAAAAAAAGCCAGCCCATAGGCCGACTTTTTAATAAAACTTGAAAAATAACACCTTTAAAAATTATATTTCATACTCTTTTAATTTTTCCTTATCGTCGTTATACTCCGTCCTTATCTCATTTCGGAAGGAGCGTTCGACCTTGCGCACATAGGAAAGCCTGCGAATATTTTTAACGGTATCCTCTGCCCGATCCGCATTCATGTAAATGACAACATAATGCATACGCCTCGAAATATAGTGGACATTCCCGTATTTCTCCAAATTGCGGGCAGCCTTGATATCGCTTACCCAAATGATGTACCCTGTCCGCTCGGCAAACATTCGCTTCATCTCCCCTCCATTCGATATCATCCCTATGGCCTATCCGCAGGAGCACTTGCCTCCGCTACCGCAGCCACCCTTTTTCACATTCGGATCATTGCTCGGCACTTTAATGGTGTCGGACACAGAATAAGCAATCGTTTCGGACATGGCATGGAGCATATCATCCAACGCCCTTTCTGCCCGTTTGAACTCCTGAACCTCCTGAAATTGTTCAAGTTCCAGTTCAACGAGCTGCACTGCATCCTTCGCTTCATGAAAGTTTGGGTGAAAATGCCCAAAGCGTTCCGTTTCCGCGAACAGCTCCTTTTTGGCATCCAGCTTGCGTACACACGCCTGAATCGACGGATTCAATTCCACACGCTGTTTCCAATATAAATAATCCGATACCTCAAAGGACCGGTTGACCATATCGCCCAATTCATAGGCGTTAATAAGCACTTCTGCCATATTGACCGTATTCAATTCGGCTACGCTCATGAATGTTCATCTCACTTTATATAAAGTTCTACTGGTAAAGTAGACTCATTTATCATACCACATCCTTCTTTTGAGAAGAAGGAGTTTCATGCACATCCTGGCTCTTCTATGTAAAAGGAACCAGCAGGCGCATGTCCGACCATTCCCCCGGCTGTAAAGTCGTGCGGGGCAACGTCTCACCGTCCGTTCCGGTAGCATACCAGCCAGTCACACTCCACGGCTCACCGGGAGCCACCGCTTCCGGTATCCATTTGACCTCTTTTTCACCGATTCGCAGTCCTACCGCCGCTTGCCAGCGAATCGCCTGTTCCATGAGCTGCCGAGCGGTGGATGCATGGTAGCTTCTCCATTCTTTCGTCCATGACGCGGGTACTGCCAATTTCTCTGGAAAATAATCGGATGGGTCAGGTAGCGTATGCTCCCGTTCATAAAAATGCAACGTCCGCCCCGTATAAACCAAACCTGCCCTTCCCTCTTGAGAAAACATCGGCCATTCCTGAGTTGAGTCTGTTAACGTTTCGCCAACCGTCGTTTCTGTATCATCCACATCAAATAGACTGTTGGAACTATCCGTACAAATTCCCTCCGTTTCCGCAACCAGCGGATAACGGTGAACAGGCTCGTCCACCCCCTCCAGCTCCCGGCGCGGACTTAGCCCAATCGTAGCAAGTGTCCTGCGGATTTTGGCAGCCGAACGTGCCGGAATAATAAAGTCCCTTTCACCAATCCGTTCAAGCAATCCAGCCAGTCCGGGGTGACGTGCAGCAGTGTCTGCGTCCTCTCGGGTACCACAGCGCAGAAGTGTTACCGTTGCAAACGCTATCCGTCCCACATCTCCTGCCCACTGCTCCACTGCCACGCGTACATGGTCAGGCACGCCTGTCCGGCTAAACTTGTCCAGAAGAGCAGGAATAGCTTTGGCCTCCATCCCCAACTCGATCGCCTCTGTAACACTGTCTCGGGTGATCCGGTATACCACCATTCGGTCCCCCGTCACACGTTTGCAGAAGCATTCCAGCTTCCAGCGCACATCATAAGCTACATCCGGTGGCACCAATATTTCAAAATCCGGCTGTACATAAAAGGTACCTGGCTCCTGAACCGCATCCTTCTCATCATCGGAACGAAGCATATCCAGCACCGGTACGTTCCAGCGAAAACACAGTTCTCCCGACGCGGTCAGCCCCCAATCACCCATTCCAAAGGCGGTCAGTGCGGTCAGCCATCCCTTAACCATATCTATGTATTGTCCGTTAAAGTTGAAATCAGAGACTGTGTTGCCCTCAATTCTTACGGGGCTTGCATGAATAGCAGCAAATTCCAAAATATTACTACTTTTCCGATCCTCTTTACTCAGACTCTCCTGCGTAATCAGTCCCGTCTGAGTCATCCATTGGAGCAACGGCCCGATATGTATCCAGCCTTCTGGTCCCGCATGAGTGGAGGCCACACACAGCATATACCGAAAATGCTGCATAGACGCTTCGGCCTTGCCGTACCTTTCCATGAGCGTGACAAGAATATGCTTGCGCATTTGCCAAGCGGACAAGCGAACCCACGCTGCCAGCCCGGATTCCTGAACATGAAAAGAAGCAGCTTCCTTCAGCAGCAGACCCAAGCTGAGCAGCAAGTCCATCATCACCACCGTTTGCACCGGATATAGCTCGGCGTGCGCATATTGTAGCCCAAGTCCAGTCAAATCTTTCGGATGAAAGGGAGTCAGCTCGTTTAGCTTTTGCAGCGACCGTTTATGAATGGTCCCTTTCGCTGTCAAAGGTACTCCCTGCACTGCAATACGGGACAACACATGTAGCAGCTCCGCTTCCAGTCCCGTCATTGCTTCATGCACCGTCAGCGGTTGGTCTGTATCCATCGCTTTCATCGTACTTTGGCTTTGCTCCAACAGCATTTCGTACAGATCTGGCAGCCGATAAACCGGAATATATAACATTCGTTCGCCCCACGATTTGGTAACCGCCTCCAGCCAGCCCCGGTCGCGCAGTCCGTGCAGTGCCAGTTTCGTTTCGGCTCCGCTCAATGCTCCCCGGGTAAGCCGTAATGGCTCTTCTTCCTTCATGGGCTGTCCCGCGTGTCGGATAAAGCATCGACGTAGCACCAACAGCTCATCCGATGCAAGCTCCTTCCAGCCGCCTTCCGTGTCCGTTACGCCCATCCTTGATTACGCCTCCCTTTTCTTTCCACCAGCTTCGGTCTCATCATTCAGGTTACTGATAACCTCCCCGGAGCTGAATCTGCGAATCGCATATTCATAGCCCTGCTCAATCAGAAACAGCTGACGACGGGCTGCAAAATCCGTCTCCTTACTGTTTTCCGTCACCAGCGCATAAAAATAAGCCTTATTTTCACCAGACTTTGGTCTCAAAATGCGGCCAAGCCGCTGTGCCTCCTCCTGACGGGAGCCAAAGCTGCCCGATACCTCAATAGCTACGGCCGCATCCGGCAAATCCACAGCAAAGTTCGCCACCTTGGACACCAGAAGAGTCCGAATTGTACCGTTGCGGAACGCATCGAACCACCGCACCCGTTCAGCCTGGCTCATAGACCCGGTTATCAACGGCACACTCAGCTCCTGCGCCAATATACGCAATTGATCCAAATATTGCCCAATAATAAGCGTGGGCAAGCCCTTGTGCTGTTGCATCAGGCTGCGCACCGCTTCCAGCTTGGCCGGATTTTCGGCGGCAATCCGATACTGCTGCCTGCCTTCAGCACGCATACTACGCTCCAGAAGTGCAGCCGACATGGGAAGCCGCAGCTCCACACAATCGACCTGAGCGATCCAGCCCTGTCGCTCCAGTTCTTTCCACGGCATGTCGTACCGTTTCGGTCCGATCAAGGAGAACACATCCCGCTCACACCCGTCCTCCCGAACCAGCGTCGCGGTCAATCCCAAACGACGGGTGGCCTGAATATCCGCCGTTGCCCGAAATACCGGCGCAGGCAGCAAATGCACCTCATCATATACAATTAACCCCCATTTGCGCTCGCTAAGTAGCTTCATATGCTCAAATCCTCCATCTTTAGTACGGCGATGCGTTAAAATCTGGTAGGTTGCCGCTGTAATCGGACGCACTTCCTTTTTCTGTCCACTGTATTCTCCAATGGAATCAACAGGAATATCCGTCTTTAGCTTCAATTCCTCAATCCATTGCCGAACAGATGTGGTATTGGAGGTTAAAATAAGCACCTCGCACTGAAGCCGCTCCATCACCGCCATACCGATTACGGTTTTTCCCGCTCCACATGGAAGCACCAGCACACCGCTGCCACCCAGACCGTCTGCCCCTTCAAACGCATCGGCTGCCTCCACTTGATAATCACGAAGCTTCAGCTCCGTTTGTCCCTGACCCAGAGAAAAACGAAGCTGATTCCCCTCAAGATAGCCTGCCGTATCCATGACCGGGAATCCAAGTCGTGCCAGTTCCTGCTTGAGCAGGCCCCGATTTTCTGGCAGAACCGACACGGTCACTTCACTGTCACGAAGCAAACCAAGCTGCTGAAGATCCTGCTTGAGCAGCAGTTCATCCAGTAAAGCCGGGCTGTCCGCCGTTAGTATCAAGCGGTCGACCGCTGTACAGCTATGAGTTTTATCCGTTTCCATGCCTATAGTTGCATCCTGCTCTATACTGTTCAGATCAGCAGTATGCATGCTGTAACGGCCCTCTTCTTCCACTCTCGCCCGTGACAGCCTAAGCGTCCCGTAACGGGCGACGAGCTGTTCAATATCCTTTAACAATTCACGGGGAATTTCCCAACGGGACATGGATTGTAGACTATGTTGAACATCGGCGGCACTCCACCCAAGGGCGGCCGCATTCCACAGGGACAAGGGAGTGATGTGATATGTATGAAAAGCGGATGGGCTTTTAACCAGCTCCGCATAGACCTGCAACTGTGAACGTGCATGCTCCGAAGCGGGCAGGCCGATTTCCAGCAAAACGGTAAAATCGCGTTGTACAATACAAGGGTGATCCGGATTCATAATTACCTCCCGTCAATCTATAACACATCATCTTAAAATCTATATAACAAACAGTTTGTCCGTTTATTCGCAGATCAACCGGAATAGCAAGAAGTCCAACCCGTATATGGGTTGAACTCCTTATCATCCAAGCCTATCCTTGCTTTTTTACCTAGTGAACCTGCTCTGAAATATGGCTAAGCGCCTCTCCAGCGTTGTCTGCAAAAATATTACGTACGGCCAGATCGCCAATCGAAACAATCCCGATCAAACGATCCCCTTCCGTTACCGGCAGACGGCGGATTTGCTGCTCCGCCATCAGCTCGGCTGCTTGATCCACCGACATGTCGGCTTGAGCGGTACGGATGCCTGTTGTCATCACTGTGTCGACCGAACTAGAGCCGGAATGCTTAGCCGCATAACCGCGAACGACAAGGTCACGGTCCGTTACCACACCGATGAGCTTGTCACTGCCTTCACTCTCCACAACCGGGATAAAACCGGTGTCGTTGTCCTTCATTTTGAGCGCAATTTCATAAATATTGTCTTGCGGGGTAACCGTTACACATTTTTCAGTCATAACTTCCTGAACCTTTTTCATGGGTACTCCCTCCTTTTCAAGAGTAGGGTACCCCATTTCATTCTGCTCATACACCGAATCAGCTCATACCGTTTCAGCTCCGTTAGCTGTCAACGGCTGGAATTTTCTGCTTTTCGCTCCGCTGCATATCCGGTAGACATCGCAATAAACAAACGAACCGCCTTAATCATCGCGTCCTCGTCAAAATCAAACTTAGGGTGGTGATGCGGATAAACGGCTCCTTTAGCAGGGTTACCCGCTCCCACGAACATGAAGCAGCCAGGCACACGTTCCAGATAATAAGCAAAATCTTCGGCAGGCATCAGCTTCGACGCTTCCTGAACTTTTCCCTCACCGAAAACGGGTCCTGCTTCCTTAAAGAAACGCGAAGCTTCGTGCGCATCATTTACAACAGGCGGGTATCCCATAATATAACGAATATTGGCTGTTGTTCCGTAAGTTGCCGCTGTAAGCTCCGCAACCGCATGTAGCCGATCCTTCATCACCATCCGGGTTTCCTCATCAAACGTACGAATCGTCCCACTCAGACGGCATGTTTCCGCGATCACATTTTGCGCAGCCCCCCCTTGAATCGTTCCTACCGTCAACACAGCAGGTTGCAAAGGGTCTACTGAACGGCTCACGATGCTTTGCAGTTGCATAACAAGAGCTGAGCCCGCTACCACACTATCATGGGTGGACTGAGGCATACCGCCATGACCACCCTTGCCCGTAATTTCAATATAAAAATCGTCCGCCGCCGCCATCAACGGACCTGCGCAACTCGCAGCCGTTCCGACCGGAAAGGGTGTCCACAGATGGATGCCGTAAATAACGTCCACACCTTCCAGCACACCATCCTTCAGTACATTGACCGCACCGCCGGGCAACAATTCCTCCGCAGGCTGGAACAACAACCGTATTTCTCCTACCAGCTCATCCCGATGCAGACTAAAATAGTAAGCCGTTCCTAGCAAAACGGACGTATGCCCGTCATGTCCGCATGCATGCATGACTCCATCTATGCTGGAACGATATTTGCATTCTTTTTCATCCTGAATGGGGAGAGCATCCATATCGGCGCGCAGCATCACAACAGGCCCGGGCTTGGAACCACGAATGGTACCGACAACACCGTGCCCCCCTACTTGACGGCGGACCTCAATACCCCAGCTCTCCAGCTTGTCCGCTACAAAGGCTGCCGTTTGGCTTTCCTGAAAAGAGATTTCAGGATTTTTATGTAAATATCTGCGCCACTCCACCATATGTTCCTGTAGCTGGTCAAACCAGCTCTTATCTGTCGAATGTTGTGTCATATTGCTCCACCTCTCCTTTTAAGGCACCGGTTAAAACACCGGGTAGCTTCCCGATAAATCTTGCAGATTCACAACGTATGTGCCACTGCTCTCAAACCTAATTTTGTATTCTATTGTAGCAGATATGGAATTGTTGCGATATCCGTTGCTGTATGGAGGTTGCAGAACCCCTCCAAAAATACTATGATTAAATGGATAAACGATAAAATAATAATGATAAACGTCTGCGAGGTATAACTTGCGGCGAATACCGGGGGAAGCTGATATGAGAAATACGAAGCCGGAGACTCGAAGAAGAGGCACACCGGATTTCCAATTGCTGATCCTCACCTTGTTGCTGGTTGGATTCGGCGTAATCATGGTATTTAGCGCCAGCTCCAGCGTAGCTCTGCTGAATAAAGATTACAATTTTGACTCTTTGTATTTTGTGAAGCGTCAAGCTGCGTTTGCTATACTTGGACTTTTCATCATGTTCGTAGCTATGAATATTAGGATGGAAAAATATAAAAAGCTGTTTGTACCTTTATTTTTCATTACAGTTTTACTGCTGGTCATCGTTCTTTTTACAGGCTCTCTTAACGGCGCAAAAAGCTGGCTCAGATTTGGTAGTATTGGTTTCCAGCCAACCGAGCTTGCGAAAATATCCATTATCCTGTACTTATCCGCGCTGATTGTCAAAAAAGGGGATCGCTTTAGAGATTTACGAACCGGCTACATACCCGTAACCGTCATTGTAGGCTTTGTTGCAGGACTCATTATGCTTCAGCCGGATTTTGGGTCTTGCTTCATTCTGGTAGCCACCAGTGGCCTGATTATTTATGCCGGGGGAGCCAGTGTCAAGCATATTACGGCTTCGATTGGTCTGCTCTTACTGGGCGCTGCCCTCGTTTTCGGTGTAGGCTCGTTGTTTGGAGGAAATTCTGGAACAACAGATGGACAAGCCACAGCCAAGCAAGATTACAAAATCGGACGTTTTCAAGCTTTCCTTAATCCTGAGAAATATAGGCAGGGAACTGGATATAATCTGGTGCAATCCTTGCAAGCTATAGGGGAAGGCGGAATAAATGGGTCGGGATTCGGTAAGGGCATTATCAAGCTTCACTACTTGCCTAACTCTTTTAATGACTTTATTTTTTCCGTGATTGGTGAAGAATTCGGATTCATCGGAACAGCCATATTTCTGATGCTGTACCTGTATTTCATTTGGCGAGGGATGATTATCGCCTTGCGTTGCCATGATCCGTTTGGGACGTTGGTGGGTACAGGTATTATGGGCCTGATCGCCATTCAGGCGTTCATTAATATCGGCGGTGTAACCCAGACTATTCCGATCACCGGGGTTACGCTTCCTTTTATCAGTTTTGGTGGATCATCGCTTCTCGTCACGATGTTCTCCATTGGAATCATGCTCAGCATCTCCCGCGAAAACACCAAGCAGGCAGTACAGGAACGTACTACAGGAGTAGCAGTTCGGACCGAAGTGCCTAACCGTTTTCAAACTCGTAGAGCCAACCGTTCCCGTTAAAAAAAGAACTTCCCCGATCGCCGGCGACGGTGGTTTGGAAGTTCTTTTGTATATGTATATACATGCGTTCAATCTGGCGATATACGATGCTGCTTATCTGCAAACAAAAACTGGCGATCCTGAAACCGCCAGTTTTTGTGTTTTATTTGTATCTTCGCGGGGAAATTCCCTGCATGTATAAAACTGGCGGAAAACGTCGATGTACCCGCCTTGTCTTATTTACACTGCGTCGTCCTTGAAAGCGACACCCTCTACTTTTACGTTCACTTCCACAACCCGCAGACCTGTCATGCTTTCGACAGCTTCCCGCACATTTTGTTGAAGAATTCGGGACACCTCATGAATAGGTGTTTCGTAGAGCACAATAATACGGAGATCAATGGCAGCTTCCAACTGTCCAACCTCCACTGATACGCCTTTTTGCACATTTTTACCACTCAGCCTTTTGGCCCAGCCTTCAGATAAGCCACCTGACATTGCAGCAATGCCGGGCGTCTCCAGTGCGGCCATCCCCGCAATTTTACCTACGACATCGTTGGAAATCTTGATGTTTCCTGCTTCCAGTTGTTGAATTTGCTCTGCCATGACCTATGTCCCCCTTCATCCATCCTTTATTTGTATTGTAAAGCCTCAGCCACTGCAATTGCAAACCTTACGTATGAAAAATAACTTTCGTTTACAACCTATATCAATTTGGGTATATTAATTTAGAAAATCCATACAAGTGACAGCATTCACCAAACTTGTACATATCCTTTGATATCGAGGTGCACTACATTGAAAAAATGGTTATCTCCCAGCTTGCTGGTAGCGACCTTTGCCCTTAGCGCAGTCGCTCATTACGCACATTGGAACGCGATCGCTCAATTCGTCATTTGCGCAATCTCTGTCGTGTTCGTAGCCGGGTTTCTCGGCAGAGCCACCGAAAGCGTAGCACATTATGCAGGCCAACGTCTGGGCGGATTTTTGAATGCCACTTTCGGCAACGCAGCCGAACTGATCATTGCCATCTTTCTCGTAAAAGAAGGTCTTTACGATATGGTGAAGGCGAGTCTGACCGGCTCGATCATCGGCAATTTGCTGCTAGTGCTTGGAGCAAGCCTGTTCGCTGGTGGGTTGAAATACAAAGTACAAAATTTTAATGTATCACTGGCTGGCTTAAGCGGTTCACTGATGATTGTGGCGGTCATTGCCCTGTTTGTTCCGGCTGTATTTCTGAATACACATGTCATTACGGAAAGTGAGTCGGATACGCTCAGTCTCATTGTGGCAGGCACACTGATTGTGGCCTATATTGCGTGGCTTATTTTTTCCATGATTACACACAAAGACTATTTATCTGACGTAACTGAACAACAGGACGAAGAACTGCCGCATGAGCACGCCCCTGTGTGGTCCAGAAACAAATCTATTACTTACCTGGTAATCGCTACCGTTATGGTCGCCTTTGTCAGCGAATGGCTTGTAGGAACACTGGAGGTATTCACGACCCAGTTCGGACTCAGCGAATTGTTCGTGGGTGCATTCCTCGTTGCCATTATCGGTAATGCGGCTGAGCACAGCGCGGCCATTTTGCTGGCGATGAAAAACAAAATCGGCGCATCTGTCGAAATCGCAGTCGGCAGTAGTCTGCAAATTGCGCTATTCGTTGCACCTGTGCTGATTTTTGTCAGCTACTTCATGGGAAATACGATGAATATCGTTTTCACCACGATTGAGCTGGTTGCCATTGCCGTCGCTGTATTTATCGCCAAGTCTATTACCCAAGACGGCTCAACCAACTGGTATGAGGGATTGATGCTGCTGGTTGTGTATGTTCTGTTAGGCGTATCATTCTTCCTGGTGTAGACACCTTTCAAGGTAGGTTGACTCGTTCCTATTGCATATGTAAAGGCATCAAAAAAAGCATGCTCTCAGACTCGCATGCTCTCATCAATTAAAACCGTCTTCCTAATTGGCCTTATTGTTCATGGCCTCATATAGAATAGCCAGATTGCGTTCCAGCTCACTGACCAGCTGTTTACCTACCATTTCCGGAAGAAGGCCGGCGCGAACCGCAAAATCCACTTCCTTGGAAAATCCGTACATCTGAGTATCCAGCACTTCCTCATAGAGAGGGCAGTAACGGGTTGCCAGATTCTCCATCTGTACTTCAATAAGCTTCTTTATTTTATCTGCATCGTCCTGAAGCAGATTAATGGCCCTGATGTTCAATTGTTCCTGCAAATCAGATGAAGTCATGGATTCTTCCCCCCTATGTCTCAATGTCGCACAAGACGTCCTAACGTTAATATTAGACCAAATTGCAGGCTAATACAAGAACCTGACAAAAAAAGCATCCCTACAGTTACAGGTAGGGATGCTTTTGATCCAAGAATATAGTCAGGAGGCTACCGTTATGTGTAGCCCGTGCTTCTGGAACACTTCAGTCATCGCTTTCTTGGCTTCCTCCGCGTCAGGTCCGTGAACATGCAGCTCATAGCTGTGGCTGCTGACCAATGTCGTAAACAAGCCAAGTATACTTTTCACATCAATATACTTATTTTCGGAATGAAGGACGATGGAAGAAGTAAACTTGCTCGCTGTCTGTGCAATTTCAACAACCGCCGCATTATTATTAGACATAGAGATCCCTCGCTTTACTGGATTATCATGTATCATTACTCATCCATTATAATACATTGAAATCGCTTTCTCAGCAAGGAGAGATATCGTTATTTTAAATTCTCAGGATTTAACGGCTCCAGCTCAGGAAGTACAAATATGCCGTCTTTGCGGATTAGAACATCGTCAAAATAAATTTCGCCGCCGCCATATTCCGGACGCTGAATCAAGACCAAATCCCAATGGATCGAAGAACGGTTGCCGTTGTCTGCTGTTTCATAAGCCTGACCCGGCGTAAAATGCAAGCTGCCTGCAATTTTTTCATCAAACAGAATATCCTTCATCGGATGCAAAATATACGGATTGAACCCAATCGCAAACTCGCCAATATAGCGTGCTCCCTCGTCGGAATCCAAAATATCGTTCAGCCGCTTTGTATCATTACTCGTTGCTTCTACAATTTTACCATTCTCAAAGCGGAATTTTACATTTTCAAAAGTGATACCATTGTACAACGTTTGTGCATTATAGCTAATGGTTCCGTTAACGGAATCTCGCACGGGTGCGCTATATACTTCGCCATCCGGGATATTGCATTGACCGGAGCATTTGATGGCACCGATTTGCTTAATAGAGAAATTCAGATCCGTGCCCGATCCGCTAATCCGCACCTTGTCCGTCCGGTTCATCAGGTCTGCCAACGCATCCTGTGCCTTATCCATTTTCGCGTAATCCAGATTGCACACATTGAAATAAAAATCCTCGAACGCCTCTGTGCTCGTATTCGCTAACTGCGCCATGCTGTCATTCGGGTAACGCAATACAACCCATTTCGTATGCTTCACCCGCTGCTCGCTATGTACCGCATGCTGATAAATCGAATTATACAATTTCATCTTATCTTCCGGCACGTCTGACAGATCATTGACATTTTCACCAGCGCGAATCCCGATGTAGCAATGCATTTGTTTCATCCGATTAAGGTCTATTTCAGCCCAGGTTTGCACCATTTCCTTTGTCGCATGGCGAAGCATGGCGCTCTGTACCTTACGATCAGTAAGTTGAACGAAAACGTTGCCGCCTTTTTTGCCCACCTCATGAATAATGGCGTTAAGCAGGTCACGTTCTGTACCGATCATTTCAACTAACACGTTCTCACCCGGCTGTACCTCAACAGAGTAACCTACCAGATTTTCTGCCAGTTTAAGTATTCTGGGATCTTTCATTTGTTGTCTCTCCTTCTCTATTTCATTCTTTTTGAACAACGGTTAATTCGAAATCCATTGTATCATGCCCGCCCTGTTACTTGTAGCCCTCAAAAGCAACTCTGGTAATCAGAGCTTCCTCATGCTCCTCTCCGATTGCCTCCTGCCGGGCAATTCGGCATTCCGACGACAACTTCAGGGGCAGACCTGTTTGACGTTCTATCGTCAGATGATACACAGCCTGCACATCAGAATGTTCTAATTGGCTACTCATATCCTCGCGACTCTGCGCCCATATTCGATTCAATTTTTGCTGTAGCTCTCGATTCGTCCCGTCATACTTCATTTTCGCTTGCAAGAGTTGAGGATTTATGGCATTCATTTCTTTCATTAAACGCTCTTTCAACCATCGCTTTGCGGAAGCAGGCTCCGGCTCAATCCTCACTACCCAGGTTCCCCTCGCTGCCCCGGCCTCCATACGAACAGTCTTATTCAGTGCATTCAGTTCCTCCAGCTCCTGAATCGGATTAAAACGATTTAACATCCCTGCTCCATTCATAGCTATACGATCAGGCGTCACCGCAATCCATTTTCCATCCAGACGAAGAAAACGCTCCTTTGTTACCCCATTCCCGGATACGCCTTGTTCGAATGCAGCATAGCTTGACTGTTTGTTAAAAGCCGCCGCAGAACCCCAATGCATGGTCAGTTCATCGTGATTGCTCACTTTCCCATGATATGCAAATTGTTTGTTCATCAGCAAACCGTTTTTGGTTATGACACCAGCCTGTCCTTTGAACGTTAACATTTCTTTGCCCGCTATTCCTGCAACTGCTCTTTTAAAAATCTGCTCCGGCGCATTTTGCTGTTCTGTCAGTGTACATCCACTCAACGAGCACATCACGAGCAATATACAAACTAGCATAACCCATTCTCTTCTCCAACGCATCCAATCATCCGCCCATCATGTCCTGAAATAACCACTACCCAGTAAACAAGGAATCGCACTTCAGGAAAACTACGTTACTTGTACTTATCCATTCTAGTGCCGCTTATGCGCCACACGTCTGAGTTTGTTATTTTTATAGCTACGATTAGGGTTTCCTGTCTACAAAAGGTTATGCACAGCAAAAAAAAGAGAATATTCCATTAGGAACATTCTCTATGAATTACTGACATGATCAATAACAATCCGGTTGCGCCCTTCATTTTTCGCCTCATACAGAGCCATATCTGCCCTGTAAAATAAAGATTCAATACTAATCTGCTCATCCAGCCAATTCCATTCGGCAATTCCGCAGGAGACGGTCACCTGTGGCTGGGTCTCATGTTCTACGCGATAACGGATTTTTTCCGCATATTCCAACGCCTGCTGCACCCCAAGCTGCGGCAAATAGATCGCCAGTTCCTCGCCACCCCATCTGGCACATACATCCACACTGCGAGTCGCCGAACGAACAATATCGCTGACGCTTTTCAATATTTGGTCACCTATCTGATGCCCGTATGTATCATTCACCTGTTTGAACTGATCAATGTCCACCAGAATGAGAGATCCGCAAAAATCTTTCTCCTGATGCCTCTGAATTACTTTGTCCACATAATGACGTACATACAAACCCGTTAACATGTCCATATTGGCCAGACGCCGTACCTCAGCATGCAGCATGGCATTTGTTACAGCCAAACCGATATGGGGCGCCAGCATTTGCAGCATTTTGTAATTATCGTACGAAAAAAAGTGAGGGAGCTTACTAGACAATAAAATAGCCCCTCTCGGCGTGCCGCTGGTCTTCATAGGTACCGCCATCAAAGAAAGGGAGTCGGTCATATCCATAAAATCGGAGGATATCTTCCCTTCCTTTCTGTAATCCGACACGATGAGAGGCTCTCCTGTTCTGCGTATCAGCCCTGCAAACCCGTCCTCATCAGAGTAACTATGCAGCCTCGAACTTTCTACGTTGCTTGACGTGACCTTAAAGCAATTTTCCTCCTGATCGAGTTGCACAATACAGCAAAAGTCAGCCAAGAACATTTTCAATAATTCCTGCACAGCAAACTCGAATATTTCATTCAGTTTAAGGCTTTGATTCAAGCGCTGAACGAGTTCATTAATGAGGCGCAACTCATGGATGAGCACATTGGATTGCTCCAGCAGCTTTGCATTTTCAAATGCGGTGCCGGCTGTGTCTGCCATCATGGCGATCAGCTCCACATCCACTTTCTTCATGCTTTCGACACCTGATGGAAGAATCATATGGAATACACCATATACTCCTTGCTTGCCACGTAAAGGAATGCCAATTTCGGTCATTTCTCCTTCTGTGCCTCCAGGCTCATTTACAGCCATTTGACCTTTCATAAATGCACGCACACATACATCCTCGTCCCGCTCGTGCAACAACAAAGGTTTGACCTGTGGATTACGACTGTGTCGATCCTGGCTCATATATAACGTGATATCCACATGAGGAAACAAGTAAGCTATGCTGCCAAATACCTCGTCCAGCACGCCTTCAACATCAATCTTGTCATGCATCCGCTTTACAATCTGAAATAAAATAGAGCGTCGCCTGCCTTCGCGGTCGCTCCGGTTCTTCATCCCGAGGATGTCTTCCATAAATATATACTCAAATCTCGTATAAAAGCAGGATCTAAAATGCAAAGCTGCCGCCAATAATGCATCCTGCTCAGGAACAGAATGTTGAGCAGGCAGTGTAAAACGAAGAGCAGCAAAAGTCTCACCCTTATAATTGCGGCAAAATACAGGAACCATGTACACAAATGCAAGGCTTCCGTCCCGAAGTTTGCGTTGGCTTATTTCCATTTCTCTGGACAAGCAGCAACGTTCGACCAGCTCCAAATCCTCGTCATCATCCTCTTCCCTACCTGCAACCCGAACACCTGTAAAATTAAAAACGGCGGTATGTTCTTCATTAACCCACGATATGCCATTGCTCTGCTGCAACCAGTTTCGATACCCTTGGACAAGAAGCTGATTAATATAGGGGAAATCAAATGGTGTCATATCCATGTTTTGGAGCCAGGCAAAAGACGTATATCCTTTATCATCAAACAGCGGGGCATCGCTAGCCTGGGCTGTTTTACCGTCAAGCGTTTGCTGATCCGTTGTTGAAAAGTCCGACATATTAAGGCGCTCCTTCACAGCAAAATTAGCTGTACCAAGACAGCGGCTATACACCACTATAGCTTATAATATGATCTATTTTACTCTTAACTACAGAAATATGCATCCATTTTCCAGAAATTCGTCCCACTTTTTTAGTTCTAAAGCCCTATCGACAAATTTTGACGTTTTCATTCTTTTTCTCTTCTTGACATTGACCCACTATTACATATAGTATATATTAATGAAAAAGACTGTACGGCAGAACTATCTACTGTGCGGATCTTAAATTTTGGGCGTAACAGTTTGTGTCACCCTCATCTTATTTGTTGCTGACAGGACAGCGGCTGAACTTTTCTGTCAGTAGTGCGCATCACCTTGATAGGGAGCGCCGAACAAATTGGAGCGCAAAGAGAGCCCCAACTCAAATTTTAATTATGAAGGAGTTAACTCTATAATGGCACGTTACACTGGTCCTAAATTTAAATTGAGCCGTCGTCTGGGAATTTCCCTGAGCGGCACAGGTAAAGAATTGAAACGCCCTTTCCCTCCGGGACAACATGGTGCAAACCAACGGAGAAAAATCAGCAACTACGGTATGCAGCTTCAAGAAAAACAAAAGCTGCGTCACATGTACGGCTTGGGTGAAAAACAATTCCGCACTCTGTTCAACAAAGCTCAACACATGCACGGTATCGCTGGTGAGAACTTCATGTTCTTGCTGGAAAGCCGCCTGGACAACCTCGTGTTCCGTCTTGGCTTTGCTAACTCCCGTGCAGGCGCACGTCAATTGGTAGCACACGGTCACGTTACTGTGAACGGTAAAAAAGTTGACATCGCTTCTTACCAAGTAAGCCTGGGCGACGTGATCGGCCTTCGTGAAAGAAGTCGTTCCCTGTCTTCCATCAAAGAAGCTTTGGAAAACCGCAACCACTTGGCAGCTTACCTGGAGTACAATGACGCAGCTCTGGAAGGCAAATACATCCGTTTGCCTGAGCGTGGCGAATTGTCCCAAGATATCGACGAAAAACAAATCGTCGAATTCTACAACCGCTAATCCTTGTGATAGCACCGAAAAGCACCCGAACTTCGTTCGGGTGCTTTTTTTCGTGTTACTGTTGCGTGAAGCTTGCAACATTTTATTCGATCGGTATATATACCTTAATATCCAAATCGGGAAAGGAAGAATTCATCACATCGGTGATTTCAAAATCCGGTCCTTCCCTACGCTCAAAATTAGAGTTGGGAAGCCATGTGCCGTAGATATAGTTTCTTACATCCTGAACCCGGCCATTTGGACCTGAAGCGTTAAATTCGGCATACCTTCCAGCTGGAATCTCCATATAGATAAAGCCCTTTGCCAAATCCTCCGCTTCTCCCTCAACTTCCTCGCCAATCACAAATGAAAATTCACCATTATCTTGAAAATAGCAAGCAATACCATACGACATCCCCGGTGCAATTTTGTTCGGAATGCGCATAAAATGCTCATTCTTTCCAAAGTGATCATAAAATCCTGGAATCTCATTATAATGCTGCTCATGATTCAGGTTTGTTTTGTATTCATGCCCTATAATCTTAATCGTATCGAGTTGCAGCATCACCGGCTTATTAACATCTAAATCTCCTTTGGTGTTCTTTTGATAATCCAGAAAATTGATCTTGTGTTGTCGAGAAATATCTATATCACCGTTCCGGTATCTCCCCGGGGTGACACCAAAACTTTTTTCAAAAGCACGTGTAAACGCTTCTTGCGAGCTGTACTGGTATTCAAGAGCGATATCTAATACGTTTTGATGGGACCGTTTCAGCCCTACAGCCGCCTCCGATAATCTTCTCTTCCTTATATACTGTTGAACCGTAAAGCCCGATATCGCCTGAAAAAGCCGCTGAAAATGAAAGGCTGAAAAGCAAGCTTGCGAAGCAATTTCAGTAATTTCTAACTCCTCCCGAAGATTCATTTCAATAAACTCAATCGCACACTGTATTCTTTTAAAGTAGTCCATACGATCCTTCCCCTTACTCGTTGTGGTTTGACCATTCATCCGCCAAGCGAATTTAATAAGACTTCGTAATCCATTATGTACAATCCTACACAAGCTTGTTTGATCATTTGTGCTAAGTTTACCACGGTTTTTCACTTCAAATAGAATGTGTAAAAAAGCAACGCTAAGACATGAATATCGTCTCAGCGTTGCTTTTAAAAGCATTTTTATTTCCCAACTATAAAAATCAACCCAGCTTGATTTTGGCGAACTTCCGTTTACCAACCTGCACAATATCGCCTTCCTGCGGCGTGTATGCTTCGTTTACATCGGTCCATTTCTCTTCGTTAATTTTGACCGAGCCCTGCTGAATGCTGCGTTTGGCTTCACCGTTAGAAGCCGCAAAGCCCAATTGAGTCAGCAATTGGATGACACGGATGCCGCCATCTTCCAAATGATCCTCCGTCAAAGTGAACTCTTCAATATCGTCAGGCAGTGCTCGTTGCTGGAATACAGTCACAAAATGCTGCTTCGCTGCTTCCTCCGCTTCCTTACCGTGGTACATGCGTACCAACGTTCCGGCCAGCTTCATTTTGGCGTCACGCGGATGCACTGAACCGTTCTTAATACCTTCCGCGAGCTCAGCCAGTTCCTCATTGTTCAAATCTGTTGCCAGCTCAAAATATTTAAACATCAGTTCATCAGGAACCGACATGGATTTTCCATAGATTTCGTTCGGCTCTTCATCGACACCAATGTAATTGCCCAGACTTTTGCTCATCTTCTGCACGCCATCCAGCCCTTCAAGCAGTGGCAACGTAATGGTGGCCTGTGGCTCCACTCCGTATTCCTTTTGCAGAGTTCTGCCCATCAGCAAATTGAACTTTTGATCTGTACCGCCCAACTCAATGTCGCTTCGGAGTTCCACGGAATCCATCCCTTGCATCAACGGGTAGAAAAATTCATGGATGCTGATCGGCAAGCCGTTTTGGTATCTTTTCGTAAAGTCATCCCGTTCCAGCATACGTGCGACAGTTACTTTAGCGGCCAGCGTTACCACATCCGCAAAAGACATGGGCGCCAACCAATGGGAATTGTAGTATACCTTTGTTTTTTCGGGGTCCAGAATTTTGAATATCTGCTCCTTATACGTCTGAGCATTGCGCTGGACATCTTCCTCGGTCAGCTGCTTACGAGTTTCCGATTTGCCTGTCGGATCACCAATCTTGCCCGTAAAATCGCCGATGATAAGTTGTACCTGATGACCAAGCTCCTGAAACTGGCGTAGCTTATGCATAACGACCGTATGCCCGATGTGAATGTCCGGCGCCGATGGGTCAAGTCCTAATTTAATTTGAAGCGGCTCACCGCTAACGACCGATTTAATAAGCTTACGCTTCAGCTCGTCCTCCGGTACAATTTCTGCCACACCACGTTGAATCACATTTAATTGACGTTCTACCTCTACCTGCTGTTCAGGCTTCAACTCTTCCCATTTCATCCTGTATACCTCCTGTTTTTATCCAAAATATTACATATTAAACAGACCAAAAAGCCCCTTTCATCCCAAGGGACGAGAAGGAGCCGCTCGCGTTACCACCCTAATTAAAGAAACATATGCCAAAGACAAGCGTTTCTTTCACTTCATTCCTATAACGGGCCTACACCCGGTACTGGATTACTATAGTCAGCTTCACAAATCTGCAAAAGCTACACCATTCATCCAGACAGCTCCAGACAGTAATTCAAAGGAGGGTCGTTACCGATTCGCACCACCCATCGGCTCTCTGCACAACGTGATTCCACCTTCTACTGAAGTCTTTCTCTGCTTTTCACGATATTTACTTTGACTTATTTATAACACACCACTTTTATAGAGTCAACGACACCAAAAGACAGGCTTTTTAGCATATGGGTTCATTTTGTAATTTTATGCTATAATAATGGCTGTTATAAAGGAGGAAGACTTAATGGTTGAAGAAAAAAACAATGTGTCAGAGCCAAAGCCTTCCCGCTTACGGACATACATGCGAAGGCTCGGCCGTGTCATAAAGTGGGTCGTCATCATCGGTTTTATGGGAGCGCTGTTTGCAGGAGGAGCCGCAGCCGGCTATGTAGCCTCTATTGTAAAAAGCGAGCCAGTGCGCTCCAGATCCATGATTGAACAGGAAGTAGACAAAAATGCAATTACAGGCTTCGCTTATTTCAATGATGGCTCCCCTATCGGACAGCTCCGGACAGAAGAAGATCGGCGTCCTGTCACGTTTAAGGAGATTCCGCAACTCGTTATTAACGCAGTCATTGCCATTGAAGATAACCATTTTTACGAGCATAAAGGTGTCGATCTGTCGGGAACGCTGCGGGCTATAAAACAAAAAGCGCTGCATGAATCCGTACAAACCGGGGGAAGCACCCTAACCCAGCAGCTCGCCCGTCGTGTCTTTCTGAATCTGGATCGCACGGATGACCGCAAGGTCAAGGAAATTTTGCTCTCTCTGCGCCTTGAGCGCTTCCTGAGCAAGCAGCAAATTATTACGGCCTATCTCAATAAAGTACCTTTTGGTAACGGATCAAGCGGTTATAACGTCTTTGGGATCAAAGCAGCGGCCAAAGGTATTTTTAATGAGAATGATCTGAATAAGCTGAATGTGGCTCAAGCCGCCTATCTGGCAGGTCTGCCACAGCTTCCTTCCTCTTATTCCGCTTACAACGGTAAGGGTGAATTTAACGAGTCCGGCTTTAAAAGGGCGATCAACCGCCAGCACCTGGTACTTAGCAGGATGCTAGAGGAGAACAAAATCAATCAGGCACAGTATGATGAGGCGATGGCTTTTGATATCAAAAAGTCGCTCGCTCCACGCACTGTTAAAGCCTACAACACGTATCCGTATCTTATGATGGAAACGGAACGGCAAGCGGCACAGGCACTTATGTCAGTCACAAATCCGGGTCAAGCGGCCAATGCCAGTGCAGATGCCAAAACCAAGGATGATAACGACTTGCTCAAAGAAGCTGAACAACAGCTTCGAACAGGTGGTTATATGGTATACACCACTATTGATAAAAGTATCTACAAGTCGATGCGCCAAATTGCAGAAAACAAGGATAATTTCTCTTCCACAAGTAAAACCAAGGGTGACGAGCAAGCGGCCGCCATTCTTATCCAGCACAAAACAGGCGCGATTCTCGGTATGATGGAAGGCCGGGATTTCCAAAAAGAACAGATGAATTATGCTACCCAGATGGTACGCCAGCCGGGATCGGCTATGAAGCCGATTGCCGCCTATCTCCCTGCATTGGACAGCGGTCTCGTGCAGCCTGGCAGCATCGTGGATGATGCACCTATTATTTTGAAGGATGGCAGCAATGGGTATCACATCCCGAAAAACGCCAATAACCGCTATCAGGGGCTGGTTACGGCCCGTTATGCGTTGAATCAGTCACTAAATACGATAGCACTCAAGCTGTTTAACGAAAAGGTAGGTATCAGCAAAGCTTGGGATTTTGCCAAGAAGCTAGGCATTACCACCTTGGAACCAAGCGATAACAACGCCCAGACGGGTGTACTCGGCGGTTTGGCCCATGGGGTCACAGTCGAGGAACTGACGAATGCTTATGGTGCGATTCCAAACGGCGGTGTATTTAATGACGCCTACATGATCGAAAAGATTGTGGACTCGCAAGGGAATATCGTTTATAAGCATCAGCCTAATCCCGTACAAGCCTTTACACCACAAACCGCCTATCTGATGACGGATATGCTGCGTACAGCTGTGTCGGAAGGTACAGGCAGACTGGTGAAGCGTAATTTCAATCAAGCTGGCAAGATTCCGATTGCTGGTAAAACAGGTACTACACAATCTTATACCGATGTATGGTTCGAGGGCTTTACGCCTGACGTCACACTGGGTGTATGGGTTGGTTACAAGCAACCTGTCAATAAGCTTGAAACGAAAGCACAAAAAGAGCGGGCACGCCGCCTGTGGGCGCAAATCATGAATGAAGTGACCGCAAAGGATCCGGATCTGTTCCGAACCGACAGCTTCAAGCGACCAGACGGTATTGTAACAAGAACAGCATCCGCATACGGTTCGGATATTTACAACAGTAAGTATCCACCCAAAAACAGTGAAAATGGTGTCACTCGTGCCAAATATATTACCTATCAAGGTGTCAATTACATTCCACGGGACGGCACACCGGATGATATGTTGAACGAGCGGACCGTTAGCAAACGGGAAAAACCGATTTCAGAGCTGATTAAAGAGCTCCAGCAAGCCTTTACCGTGATGAGACGACATAATTCGTTGTCCTACTATCTGCCTCAGGATGCAGATAAGGCGGCTCCTACCCAGATTGATCCGCGCAAAGACGATGGAGCCGATCCTAGTGCTCCGTCTAACGTTAGCGTAAGCTATAGTGACGGCAAAGCTATGATCAGCTTTAGCCCAAGCGGAAACAGCGATGTCGTAGGATACCGTCTATATCGTTCTACAGATGGGGGCAGCTTCCAACGGCTTGGCAAAGTCGTCATGGCTGACGGCTCCAAAGTGTTCTCTGACAGCCCGGGTGGTGGCAGCTCCAGCTACTACGTAACCGCCGTTGATGTAGGCGGACATGAGTCAGGGCCAAGCTCCCAAGCAAGTGCAGCGCCTGTAGCACCACCTGTTGATCCCGAGAATCCAGTTGTACCGAGTGAAGGAGATGGACCAAGTGCGCAGCCTACGGAGATTCCTACCGCTCCTGGGCAGCCTCAAGCGAAAGCAGCAGGCTCAGCCGTAGCGCTCCAATGGAGTGCAGGAAAGCCTGCGGATGCGATTACAGGCTATAACGTGTACTACAGTGAAAGCGGTGCGGAGCCTTTTACAAACATCGGCTCCACCGCATCCACCAGCTTTCAATATAAAGCGGGCAGCAAACCGAAGGGTTGGTTCCGCATCACTTCCATGAATGCCTTGGGGGAATCAGCTCCTTCCGGAGCCGTTCGTCCATAAAAGCTCACAACAGCAACAAATACTGATATTTGGTAAAAACCCACTTTATCAGAACCAACAAAAAGGGAGTTCCTTAGCCATCACGGCTTTGGAGACTCCCTTTTTTGTATCTTTCTTAAAAAGCATTTCAATCCTCTATGGTAGACAAATCTCCTGTAGGAAGATTAAGCTCCCAAGCTTTCAGTACACGTCTCATAATTTTACCGGAACGGGTTTTGGGCAGCTTTTCCTTAAACTCAATTTCACGTGGTGCAGCATGGGCAGACAGCCCTTCTTTGACAAAGCGATAAATATCCTGCTGCAAAGCTTCAGAGGGGGTGTAGCCTTCACGGAGTGCGATAAAAGCTTTAATGATCTCTCCCCGCACAGTATCCGGCTTTCCGATCACTCCAGCCTCCGCTACAGCGGGATGCTCCAGAAGCTTGCTCTCGACCTCAAAAGGACCAATTCGCTCCCCGGACGAATTAATGACATCATCAATTCGTCCCTGAAACCAGAAGTATCCGTCCTCATCCATATAAGCAGAATCACCAGACACATACCAGTCGGAAAAACGGAAATACTCCTGAAATTTGTTCGGGTTGTTCCATATACGGTTCATCATAGACGGCCACGGCGTACGAATCGCCAAATGCCCCATTCGGTTAGGCGGAAGCACTTGCCCCCTGTCGTCCAGAATAGCGGCCTGAATGCCAGGCAATGGCTTTCCCATCGAGCCGGGCTTAATCGGCAGCTCAGGGTAATTACAGATCATTTGGCCACCCGTTTCCGTCATCCACCAGGTATCATGAATACGCTGCTTATATACCTGCCAGCCCCAGCGCACCACCTCGGGATTCAGCGGCTCTCCGACGGACAGCACATGCCGCAGGCTTCCGAGATCATATTTGTCAACGATATCCTCCCCTGCGCTCATGAGCATCCGAAACGCCGTAGGAGCGCTATACCATACGGTCACCTCGTAACGCTCAATGGTTCGATACCAGTCCTCGGGGCTAAAACGACCGCCACGAATAACATTTGTTACTCCATTCAGCCATGGGGCAAAAATGCCATATGACGTTCCGGTAACCCAACCGGGATCGGCTGTACACCAATACACATCATCTTCACGCAGATCCAGCACCATTTTTCCGGTATAATAGTGCTGGATCATCGCGTTTTGCACATGATACACGCCTTTAGGCTTGCCCGTTGAGCCTGACGTGTAATGAATAATCAACCCATCCTCACGACTCAGCCATTCCGGTTCAAGTTCCTCGGAGGACGCAAGCATTTCCGTTTCAAAATCAATAATCCCTTGTTCCCGTTCGTCCACGTCGCCAACCACAAAAATATGCCGCAGCTCCGGAAGTTCCTCACGCTGTACGCGCGAGAGAAGTCCAGGCGTGGTCACCAGCGCCACCGCCCCGCTATCCTCCAGCCGATCCTTGACCGCCGTTTCCATAAATGCCTCAAATAAAGGTCCGACGACTGCTCCTACCTTCAAAATGCCAAGCAGACTAATGACCAGCTCAGGTGAACGCGGCATAAATATAAATACCCGCTCCCCTTTGCCAATTCCGTATTTACGCAGCACATTACCAAACCTGTTGGAGCTGGCACGCAACTGAGAAAAGGTGTAGGCTTCATGGCGGTTCGCGTCACAATACAACAACGCCGTTTTGCTGCCTCTCCCTTCCTCTACATGCCGGTCAATCGCTTCATGCGCCATGTTCACCTTGCCTGATTCATACCACGTAAAATGACGCTCTGCATCTTCCCACTGAAAGCGGTTGTAAGCTTGTTCATACGGGCCCATGTTGGATGTGGGAACTACAGCCTGGAGTTCTTCAATCTTCATGCGTTCAGCCTCCTCACGATATAATGAGAATAATACAGAACAAGATAACGCTTACAAATTCAATACAAGCATGTCAATTCCTTTGTTTAACATCTGATAAAAGCGACTAATTGTGAACAATTTATGTCTAAAACAGTATATCATAGGTGAGGATGTGACGACCATCCTTTTCATTTATTTGTTTTTTTGCTATAAGTAGGGGATATGGAGAGCTAGGTCACGGTAAAGAAGGAGGCGCATGTATGCAGCATTTAAAACTGCACCATTTGGACACGCTGAGTCATAACGGGCAAAAGATTTACGTAGAAGGCCCCGTATCCGCTGATCAACTGCGTTCATTTCAAATGCATCCACAACTGGACGCCTTTCGCAAGCCGAAGGAGCAATTCGACGCGCTGATGGATATTTCGGGACTGCCGGAAGGCAGGATTATCATCGCACATGATGGGGAAACCATTCTCGGATACGTGACTTTTCACTATCCGGATGAGATGGAACGCTGGTCGGAAGCCGGAATGAAGGACCTGCTGGAGCTTGGAGCGATTGAGGTAGCCGACGAATATCGCGGACTGGGTCTGGGAAGCCAAATGATCCGTGTCGCCTTTGAGGACGGACAACTGGAATCCTATATCATTTTTACGACTGAGTACTATTGGCATTGGGATTTAAAAGGCAGCGGTCTCTCTGTATGGGAATACCGCCGCATGATGGAACGTCTGATGAAAACCGTGGATATGATCTGGTACGCAACGGATGATCCTGAAATATGCTCTCACCCGGCGAATTGCCTAATGGTCCGAATGGGAGAGGATGTCCCCCTCACATCACGGGAACAGTTTGATCGTATCCGGTTTGTGAGAAGGTTCATGTATTAAATGTTACACTACTAGCCATTTAAGCCAAATACTTCAGCATATACTCCACAATCCGATGCGAACGATGGGAAGATTCTACTGTAAATTCGCCAAAATTAACATGGGCAGATCCGTCTGCCTTATCAGACATAGAGCGGAGGACAACGTAAGGCACAGCGTTCATATGGGCTGTCTGAGCCACTGCTGCGCCCTCCATCTCGGTACAAGCACCGTCCATCTCCTGATGCAATGCAGCTACCAGCTCACGACTGGCGATAAACTGGTCACCGGAAAGCACCTTGCCGATAATATAACGATCGCCGAAGGATTGACAGGCTTGCTCAGCCAGGCGAACAAGATCAGGATCAGCCGCAAACTCCGAGGTATCCTGATAAGGAATGACCCCTTTGGCGTAACCCAAAGGCGTTACATCCATATCATGCTGCATGCACGTCGAGGAGATCACGATATCCCCAATATTTAAATCCGGATGCACCGCCCCTGCCACTCCTGTAAATATGATTTGTTCCGCTCCAAAGCTATCGATAAGGATTTGTGTCGTTACCGCAGCATTGACCTTACCTACACCGGACTTGCATACGACAACCTGTTGACCGTGAATGACTCCCTTTGTATAGGTGATTCCAGCCTTGACCGACTTACTAGCTTCAGTCATTGCAGCAAGCAGCAGCTCAATTTCTTCATCCATGGCACCAATTAATCCATAAATTCGGCTCATCTCAAATCCCTCTATTCTTTGTTTAATGATGTGCATTATGGACTATGTATTCACGAAAAAAGCTCCATAAAAGGAGCTTTCATCGAAGGTCTATCCTGTTAACAAATTTGTCTAGTCTAAATAATTAACCGACAACCGCAAAATCGTTTCATGCGGCAAAATAACGCGGGGATTTTCCACATTTTCCTTCTTCATCAGCTTGGTCAGCAAACGCATCGCTACTGCACCCAAATCGTACATCGGTTGCGCTACTGTCGTAAGCTGCGGACGAACCATGGAAGCCATACGGATATTGTCCACACTGATGACAGAGAAATCGTCCGGTACTTTCAAGCCTTCATCCTGAATGCTATGAATCGCACCAATTGCCATTTCATCCGTAGCCGCAAAAATCGCGCTTGGCTTCTTCTTGAGGCCCAGGAAATACTTCATTGCCTCCACACCGGACTCATAACGATAGTTCCCGATTCGCACGAGATCTTCCTGATACTCCATTCCTGCTGCTTCCAGCGCTCTCTTGTAGCCTTGGAAACGTGCATAGCCGTTCGCAGGATCCTGAAGAGTACCACTAATCATCGCGATTTGACGGTGCCCGTGGCGGATCAATGTATTCACTGCATCAAAAGCAGCGGCTTCATGGTCAATATCAACCGAAGGGTAGCTGCCTTTCTCATCACTCGTTGCGCACAGAACGATAGGAACCGCAGCCGTATGAAAAGCCTGAATATGCTCGTCCGTTACTGTGCCACCCATGAACAGAAGTCCATCAACCTGTTTTTCGAGCAGCGTATTGATGACACGAATCTCTTTTTCTTTCCTCTTATCGGCATTACACAAAATAATGTTATAGTGATACATATTCGCAATATCCTCAATGCCCCGCGCAATCTCTGCGAAAATTGAGTTTGATATATCAGGGATAACCACGCCGACGGTTGTTGTCTTCTTGCTGGCCAGACCTCTAGCCACCGCATTAGGCCGATATCCCAATTGCTCAATCGCTTCATATACCTTCTTGCGTGTCTGAGGTTTTACGTTAGGATTATTGTTAACTACACGGGACACTGTCGCCATTGAGACACCAGCTTCGCGAGCTACATCATAGATCGTTACCGTCAAATTCCTTCTCTCCATTGCCAATAAATTTTCAACCGAATCCAAGAACAACTAATTAGAACTATGATACGACAAAATACTACTTTATGCAACGACAGCGCTCATTCTATCTATACCAAATGATCGTGAAGCGCACGCGCAGTGATATTCGAATGGGATGTATGCCAGACAGCCTCTCCGCCCTTGATCAAAATGGCCTGCGGTGATTCATGCTGCAGTTGGAGCTTGTTCGCAGCCTCATTGGACACCGGCCGGTCTTCTACTACATAAATGATACCGTATTCAATATTTTCGTTGGGAGTGCCTTGCAAATAGGACTCCAGTTCCTGATGTGCGCCAGAGCTAATCGGACAGCGCGTACTATGTTTAAAAAGAAGCAATGCCTTGTCTGATGACGCTTCCAGCGCCGCATTTAATTGTTGAACAGTAGTCATCTTTGTCATCGTCGCCATTGGATATACATTCCTTTCCTCGTATTGTCGTATGTCCTATTCACATCCTAACAAAAAGAACATGTAAAATCCAATGGTGACCATGAAAATTTTCATTTTTTTTAGTTTTTTGTATTCATAAACACCGATTCACTGGTAAAACCGGATAATTGCCCCAATCTTTTCTGTACATCGTTCATCCAATCCTCATCTCCCAGACTTCTCGCATAACGATAAAGGTCCAGCAGCAGATTGATTCGAAGCTCCATTCGCTCCTCCAAAGAGGATTGCCAGTCCACATTAGGATTGTCCGCTTCCTCCAGCACCAGCCTGCGAATAATTTCAGCCAGCTCGTTGTTACGGGCAAAGGAAATGCGCCGAGCCGTAGGCTTGCTCCCCAAATTTTGCAATAGCTCCTTGATGTCCTTCGTTACATGCTGCAAAACCTCACTGGAGAAGCATGAAGGGCATGAAAATACGGGAACATGTAAAATTTCAACCTTGTCCGCATAAACTACCTTTCTCAACTCCAGCCCCATCGGTTTACCGCATTGGCATTGCTTATGCATTTAACCACCTCATTACGTAGGATCAAGCTATATGAGGATTTCATCAGAATCCAGATATATCTATCTACTAGTCTATAAAAGATTTGTTAACTCTATAAAATTTTTCACACTCTTTTTTATTTCGACTTTGGGACCTCAAATCCTTCCACAGATTGCAGCTATGAACAAATTACCAAAGGTTTAGTGGGTTTCGGAATGGTGATGCTAGTATTAAAAGAGCTAGTCAATTTATGAGAATGTGCAGAGGAATGGACTTCCGGCGCTCTTTTTCTTAAGATGTATAGGTGCAGATATAAAACAGCGTGTCATCAAGTGACGCACGAAAGGATGGTTAGATGTCGAGACTTGCCGGAAAAAAGGTTATCGCCCTGGTAGATGAGGAATTCGAGGATCTGGAGCTATGGTACCCCGTGTACCGCGTCCGTGAAGAAGGCGCAGAAGTGCATTTGGCCGGTGCTGAAAAGGGTAAAAAATATATTGGAAAATATGGCGTACCTGCTGAAGCGGAATATGCCTTTGAGGAATTGAACAGCCGCGATTATGACGGGATTCTTGTCCCCGGAGGCTGGGCGCCGGATAAACTGCGCCGCTATCCCAAGGTGATTCAACTTGTACAGGAGTTTCACGCCGCCCACAAACCCATCGGGCAGATCTGCCACGCAGGCTGGGTGCTGATCTCCGCCAAAATTTTGGACGGTGTCACCGTAACTTCCACACCGGGCATCCGTGATGATATGGAAAACGCAGGAGCCATCTGGAAGGACGAAGCTGTCGTGACAGACGGACATATCGTATCTGCCCGCCGCCCGCCTGACCTTCCGCCATATGGAAAAGCGTTCTGCGATCTGTTGGCAAACAACGCAAAGAAATAAGGCAGTCCAATATAATGAGCAAAAACACCTTCAAAATCACCACGTTATCCATGGTTTTGAAGGTGTTTTTTTATTCCAAAACAAGCTACACAGCCATTGCATGATTACTGCCGTCCAGGCCCGACTGAAATACAACTGACACTAACTGCGGTCAGCTTGTCTTCGATCGCCGCGCCGGTAGACATGCTGAAGCACGCCTGGGCAACCAGTGTTGCCTCAGCTGCGGACGTGTTCAGCACACGATGCTTAACTCGCAGCAAGGACTGGGGAGACATGCTTAGCTGGTGTATTCCCAACTCCAGCCACAAGGGAATGGAGCGTTCATCCCCTGCCATTTCACCGCACACACTCACATCAATTCCCGCTTGATGAGCCGCCTGTGCCGTCATACGCAGCATCCGCAGCACAGCCGGATGGTATGGATGGTACATATGGGCAATCTGCTCGTTCATACGGTCTACGGCCAGCACATACTGTACCAGATCATTCGTGCCTATACTGAAAAAATCTGTTTCAGCAGCGAGTAGATCGGCAATCATTGCTGCCGCTGGCACCTCGATCATAATCCCTTGCTGGATATGTGGATTGTAGGCAACCCCTCTCGCATCCAAATCCGCCATAGCTTCCTTCAAGATTGCATCCGCCTGGCGGATCTCCTCCACCGATGAGATCATCGGATACATGACCTTGATATTCCCTGCCGCACTGGCACGTAAAATAGCTGTCAGTTGTGTCTTGAATAATTCCTTCCAATCGAGACTGATGCGTATAGCGCGATAGCCGAGAAACGGGTTTTCTTCCACCGGCAGTTGAAGATAGTCCAGCGGTTTATCCCCGCCGATATCCAATGTACGGATAACAACGGAGTGGTTTCCTGCCTTTTCTGCTACCAGCCGATACACTTCATACTGCTCATCTTCATCCGGTGCAGAGTTTCGATCCATATATAAAAATTCCGTGCGGAACAGTCCAACACCCTGCGCCCCATGCTTCAATGCCGCCTCCAGTTCCTTGACAGAACTGATATTCGCTGCCAGCCTCAGTTCAGTTCCATCCTTGGTCACGGCTTCCACGGAAGCGAGCACCTGAAGCTGTTCTTTTCTGCGGAGCTGCTCATCACGTAATGCCGTATAATGATCAATAATGGATTTCTCCGGCTTCACATAAACCTTACCCAAGTCTCCGTCGACAACCATCATATCCCCAGTCTGGACAGGCAAATTGAGATTGCTCTCCAGTCCCGAAACAAGCGGAATGCCCATCGCACGGGCCATGATCGCGGAATGCGATGTTTTGCCCCCATTCATAGTTACAATTCCTAATACATAGCTTGGATTCAAGTGGGCCGATTGAGATGGAGAAAGCTCCTTGGCTACCAGAATGTAAGGCTGTGTGTCCTTCGGAAGAGTTACTTCCGGCGCACCCAGCAAATGCTTGAGCAACCGATTCCCCACATCCTTGATGTCGATCGCCCGCTCCTTCATATATTCATCATCCAGCAGATCAAACATCGTCACAAAATGGTCAATTGCTTCCTTAACAGCCACCTCGGCTGCTTTATATTGACGCTCGATGATTCCACGAACTTCGTTCATGAATTCAGGGTCCTCCAATATAGCCAGATGCGCATCAAAAATGCTGGATTCTTCCGGTCCCACCATTTCCCGAAACTCATCCTTAATAAACTGGATTTCACTTTTGGATGTGCGTATCCCTTCATACAGCCGCTCGAATTCCTTTGCGAGATCCACCGCATCCATTTTCTGCTCAGGTAAATCCCACTCCCAGCTCGGCAGGACAAAAGCCTTCCCGATTGCCACACCTGCTGCGGCGCCGATGCCTTCTATCATGTCTCTACCCCTCCAACATTCCTGTCATGCAGCACAACGGACATTACCGAGGTCTGACCTTTTTTCACTGTTTTAAACGGAGCAAAGCTCCATGACTTCACGCGATCCGGATTCGTAATGACCATAGGGGTCACTAAAGATGGAGCTTGTTCCCGCAGCGCCTGCAAATCAAATTTGATCAGCAATTGTCCCGGTTCCACCGTATCGCCTGCTTCTACCATAGCAGTAAAATTCCCTTTTAGCTGTGAAGTATCAATCCCTATATGAAGCAGAACCTCAAGTCCCTCTCGTGTAGAAATGCCCAAAGCGTGCATGGTCGGATACAAATGCATAACCGTACCATACACCGGAGACACAAGTTCACCTCGTTCGGGAACAAAAGCAACTCCGTCTCCGACCAGCTTCGTCGCAAAAATTTTGTCCGGCACCTCGTGAATCGGCAGCATTTTTCCATGCACAGGAGCGTTGAACAACACTTGAGGAAGATCACGATCCATAAGCTTCGCGATTTCCTCACGAATCAGCTCCGAATACGTCCCGAACACAACCTGCAAGTTGCCCCCTCCCAGGTTGATGAGTCCAGCCGAGCCCAAGGCTTTTATCGCTCCAGTATCAATCAGCCGGTCATTGTGGACGGTGAGGCGCAACCGTGTAATACAGGCTTCCACCCGAACAATATTTTCCTTCCCGCCGAGCGCCTCCAAAATGAGCGGAGCGCTGTAGGGAATATTGCCTGCCCAATCCTCCAGAACTGAACCTTCCTCGCGACCTGGAGTGGGAATACGGAACCTCCGAATCGCCCAGCGGAATAGCACATAATACACCAGCCCATACGCCACACCTAACGGAATCAACAACCAGGCATTATGTGACAGATGGAAATTGAGTACGTAATCTATAAAACCCGCTGAATATGAAAAACCGTGATGAATATCCAGTTCAAAGGTAAGCCACATAGCCAGACCGGACATGACTGCATGAACAAGGAACAAATAAGGAGCAGCAAACAAAAAGGCAAACTCGATTTGTTCCGATACACCGGTAAAAAAACAGACCAGGGCAGCAGTCAAAAATGTCTTTTGCACCTTTGGCTTCAAGTCTTCACGTGCTTCCTGAATAATCGCCAGCGCAATGGCTGGAATCGCAAACATCATGATTGGAAACAACCCTGACATAAAATAGCCCGCCGTCGGATCGCCAGCAAAAAATCGGGGTAAGTCTCCCTGCACTATGTTGCCTGACGGTGTTTTATATGTACCCAGTTGAAACCAGAATATATTATTAAGCAGATGATGGAGGCCAAAAGCCGCCAGCACCCGATACAAAATACCATAAATAAACAATCCGAAGCCGCCCAAGCTCAATTCCAGACCTGCTATAAACTGCAATCCTCTCTGAATGAGTGGAGCCACAATCAGCATCAGTCCTGCGAACACGGCGGAGAACAAGCCAATTAGCAGTAAAACAAATCGAGTCCCTCCAAAAAATTGGAGTACCTCGGGCAGCTTAATGCTTTTGAAGCGGTTATACGCCACCCCTGAAATGACACCTAAAATGATGCCAATGAGCGTCGCCGGATGAATGAGTCCGTTTCCAAATCTCAATGTGACCTGATCATATATTGCCATACCAGCCAATGCCGCCAATCCCGCCTGACCTGCCTGATTTGACATGCCGAGTGCTACACCAACCGCAAACAAATACGGCAAAAAATAAAAAATACCGTTCCCTGCCGCATTAGCCATATCAGACACCATTGGAAATCCCCAAGTGGACCAGGGAAGGCTACCGAGACTTAGTAATATAGCAGCAGCCGGTAACACCATCGTCGGGAGCATGACAGCACGACCAAGCTGTTGTAAGGATCCGAGCCAATTCATGGCATTCCTCTCCTTTCTATCCCTGATGGTAAGCCGAATAGATACTTTTGTCAAAGCGATTCTCTTGCTTGATTAAAAATACTTATATACGCTTTAAAGGTCTGGACAACTCCATTAAATGGCCTATTTAAGTTATATTTTGCTTGTTTATCAGCTTGGACCAAGCTATCCTGAAACAAAGGGGGATGGAGCAGCGATTCCATTACCATAACCAATAAAATAAGCGAATTCACCAAGATAATATCATCATAATGGCATACATACATTATATGAATTCCTGTAAGTATAATATACAGTTCCTGACTAAACTTAACCAAGCAACTGAGTGAAAAAAAGTAAAGCCAAATATAGTTTAATTCCACACTAAAAACCTTCTTCCCCGTATTTCATCGGGGCGAAGGTTTTTCTTCATGTCCAGATTATCCTTTGCGTACAGCTTGGGTTACGGAATCCTCTACCTTAATGCAGCGATCCATAATAACCGTCATTCCATGCTCCTGCGCGATGTCAGCGGCTTCCTGGCTGATAATGCCCTGTTGAAGCCACAAAACCCTGGCACCAATGGCAGCTGCCTCACGAGCAACCTCCGCGCAGTACTCACTGCGACGGAATACATTGACCAGTTCCACAGGCTCAGGTACTTCTTCGAGACTTGCATAGCAAGTTTCTCCTAAAATCGTTTGCCCCGCTGCTGCAGGATTAACCGGAATAATCCGGTATCCCCGCTTTTGCATAGCATAAGACACCATATACGAGGTCCGGTCCGATTTATCAGACAAACCCACAACCGCAATGTTGCCTACTTGTTCCAAAATGCTTTTGATCTCTTCTCTTGACGGATTTTCAAAAGCCATCCTGTCCCCTCCTGTTCACTTCTAAAGCTTACTATTATTTTACCCACTCTACAGAGGCGCCAAGCGTCGTCAGATGGTCAAAATATTGCGGATATGATTTGGCAACATGATGCGCATCCTTGATCACCAGCGGTTTCTGGGCCCGTAGACCGACTACCGTCAAAGCCATAATAACACGGTGATCAAAATGCGCGTTGATTTCAACGCCGCCTTCGACCCCCTCCGGTCGGCCATGTACGATAATTTCAGCCTGACGTTCCTCCACGCGAGCTCCGGCCTTGGTCAGTTCGTTCAAATAATCGGTAATGCGATCACATTCCTTGTACCGCAAATTTTCCACATTATAAAAACGGGATGTGCCGTCAGCAAATACAGCGGCAGCCACCATGGCCAGCACAGCATCGGTTGCAGCATCGCCGTCAAACTCGATTGCCTTCAAACGTCCATTCCCCTTCACGACAACTGTGTCGTTCTTGTGCGTCAGCGGTACTTCCATCATACGAAGCACATCTACAATAGCACGTTCTCCCTGCTTGCTCTGTTCCTTTAGCCGATGGATGGTGACATCCGAGTTCGTTACGGCAGCCGCTGCCAGCACCGCGGCACTGCCCGGGTAATCCCCCTGCACTGTATACGTGCGCGGCTGATAAGATTGTCGTCCCGGAACACGGAAAGACAAATAATCGTCACTTGCATGAATGATTATACCTGCCTCTTGGAGCACCTCCAGCGTCTGACCAATAACCACCTTGGATTTCAGATCATGCAGCACCTCGATTTCGCTGTCTTCCTCCAGTAAAGGTGTAAGGAATAGCAAAGCGCTCAAATATTGTGAGCTAACCGAACCGGACACCTGAATTTTGCCGCCCTTAGCTTGACCGCCCTGGATACGAATTGGCAACTTACCTTCGCGATGGTCCACTCTCACACCCAATTGGCCCAGCGCATCAATTAGATCATCATGTGGTCGTTTACCCAATGAGTCAGGATATGTATTAACGAAAGTAACATCCGGACATAAGGATGTAATTCCCATCAAAAAACGGAGCACCGCTCCGGCATTCCCCACATTTAACTCCTTCACAGCACGAGGATGGCTACCAAAACCCGTAATGACAATTTTTTCGTCATCCTCTTCCAGCACTGCCCCCAGATCAGCGATACAACGACGCATAGCATCACTATCCTCACTGTGTGCCGGAAAATAAATGGTACTTTCTCCATCGGCAAGCGCTGCTGTGAGCAGATAGCGTGTAGTGTAGTTTTTGGAGGACAAGGCCCCAATCTCTCCCTGCAAGGAAGGGGTAGGTCTAACGATAACATCCATATTGTACATGCTCCTTTTCGATTCAAACCATCCTAGTTTACGTTAATTATACAAGCTGTAGCGTTCATTTCTCTACCCAAAAAAATATACAATATTCATCTAGGTCTTTCGGAGTTTAATCCAGCAGGTTGATTAGTCTCTATCTTTCTTTAGGATTAACCCAATTGACAGCTTAGAGATAGCTTCGCTATCATACATAGAGAGTGTGATGTTTTGCACACGTCAATAACACACGCAGCACCCATTATACATTAGAAAAGAGGTCCAGCCATGACGCAAATCGCCCTGATTGAACCTTCTGAGCTTCGCGCACGCCTGCAAGCAGGAGAGCAACTGCAATTGATCGACGTTCGCGAGGCAGAAGAAGTAGCGGAAGGCATGATTGACGGTGCCAAGCATATTCCGCTCGGACAGATTCCGAGTCGTCTTGAGGAAATTGAACGTACCGGTGAAATTATCTTTATTTGCCGGAGCGGTTATCGCAGCGAACGAGCCTGCGAATATTTACAACAGCTCGGTTATGAAGGCTGCACTAACATGACTGGCGGTATGCTGCAATGGTCACAAGAGCAGTAAAATGCTGCTCACCACAAGAGACGGGATCTTCCCGTCTTTTTGTTACAACCCAAAGCTTAGACGCGGTAATGCGTTAAAATATCTTGTCGTTATCATACCACAGCGCCAAAAGATTACACAATCCTCTAGCTTCATCCTCATCCAATCAACTATCCACGAAAATCAAAAAACGGAAGCTTCTTCTACCACAAGGGTAAAAAAAGCTTCCGCTGTATTACATCGATGCTATCCTTACATATCCATCAATTTATTAGAACCACTGGTGATGGAACACGCCTTCTTTGTCCACACGTTTGAACGTATGCGCACCGAAGTAGTCACGTTGCGCTTGCAGCAAGTTTGCTGGCAGACGCTCAGTACGATAGCTGTCATAGTATGCGAGCGCGCTGGAGAAGCCCGGCACTGGAATACCTTGAGATACAGCCACGGAAATCACCTGACGCCATGCGTTTTGGTAAGTTTCTACTACATTTTTGAAGTAGGAATCCAGCAACAGGTTTTTCAGAGCAGGATCGCGGTCATACGCATCCTTGATGTTTTGCAGGAATTGCGAACGGATAATGCAACCGCCGCGGAAGATCATAGCAATTTTTCCGTATTTCAAATCCCAATCGTATTCATCGGAAGCTGCACGCATTTGAGCAAACCCTTGAGCATAAGACACAATTTTACTTGCGAACAATGCTTTACGTACGCTTTCGATAAATTCTTTTTTGTCTCCGCTGAAGGATTCAGCATTAGGACCGCTCAGCACTTTGCTTGCCGCAATGCGCTCGTCTTTCATAGCAGACAGGAAGCGGGAAAATACGGATTCGGTGATCATAGACAGTGGCACGCCCAGATCCAGCGCGCTTTGGCTTGTCCATTTACCAGTACCTTTTTGACCTGCTGCATCCAGAATAACGTCTACCATTGGTTTGCCTGTTTCGGAATCATATTGGGAGAAGATGTCAGCCGTGATTTCGATCAGGTAGCTGTCCAGCTCGCCTTTATTCCATTCTGTGAAGATTTCATGAAGCTCTTCCGCATTCACATTCAGGACCGATTTCAACAGGTGATAAGCCTCACCAATCAATTGCATGTCGCCGTACTCGATACCGTTATGCACCATTTTTACATAGTGACCAGCACCGTCGGGACCGATATATGTACAACAAGGGTCGCCTTCTACTTTTGCAGAGATTGCTGTCAGAATCGGCTCTACCAGCTTGTAGGCACTTTCTTGTCCACCTGGCATAATTGCAGGACCGTTCAAGGCACCTTCTTCGCCACCGGATACGCCTGTACCAATAAAGCGAAATCCTTTTTCCTCCAGCTCCTTACTGCGGCGCTGTGTATCAGGGAAGTAGGCATTGCCGCCGTCTATAATAATGTCGCCCTTGTCCAGATGAGGCACAAGCTGCTCAATCGTGGCATCCGTTGCTTTACCAGCTTGAACCATGATCAGGATTTTACGGGGCGATTCCAGTGAGTTCACAAATTCTTCAATGGAGAAAGTACCCGTCAATTTCTTACCTTCTGCTTCTTTGATAAGATCGTGCGTTTTTTCGGGAGAGCGGTTAAATACCGAGACGGTGAAGCCTCTGCTCTCAATATTAAGGGCCAAATTCTTACCCATTACCGCCAGGCCGATCACACCAATCTGCTGTTTTGCCATCTGGTTCCTCATCCTTTGCAACATATTTTTTATTCTATATCGCCGCTTTACCGCATTACACTTTATGTGAATCGGAACACGTGCAATTCTATTTTAACGTTTTTGGTGTCAGAAGTGAACCCCTGTCTATTCGCAGATCAAAACACCCCATTTTCATGAGGTGTTCAATTATACTAAATCTACATCATTATGCTTCCATCATCAGCAGTTGGCGGGATAGCGCTTGCAGGCGTTCATGGCAGTTCTCGGCTCTGGTCGTATCTCCCTCTGTCATTGCCGTGAAAAGCTTCTCCAATTCATCATCCACTTGCATTCTGAGCAGCAGCAGTCGGGTCTCTCCCTCATTGGAAATATACATTTCCTCCATCTCCTGCACTGACAGCACTGGTCCCTTCTGATAAATAACGCGTTGCTTAAAACCAGTAACCTCAACCAGACGAATGACCTCACCGAACAAAATATTTTCCACCAAAATATGATGGTCCTTGACTCTTTTGACAATGGCATGGCCTCGGGTGCTTCCAATCAGCTTTTCCAACCACTCCGCCAACTTGGCGTCGCGGATCACATAATCTCCGGCCAACTTGTAGTGCCCTGTACGCAATTGTTGAAAACGAAGCTTCACCAGCTTGCGTCCGGTCCTTACCGACAGCACCAGGTACGACTCATCCTCGCTCCAGTACAGCGAATATCCTTCCGATATCAAATCCTTGATCAGATTATGGATATGCCGACGGCTAAACCGGAGCTCCAAATTACAATATTCTACCTCGCAGCCCTTGTTCACGGCATTCCCTCCTTTTTCAAGTCCGATTCAAGAAGTCCGGCTACAGCAAGCCTGCGGCTTTCCCGCTTGATCTTCCCTTGCTCTATTTTATACTTCATTTTATGTAAGGGTACTTGGTTATTTGACCTATTTTTATGAGTAACAACGCACAATCCTACTTTTGCCTTATACTCTTGTCCCAAACCCGGCCTAAAGTCGGTCAAGCCTGATGGCATTATGCTATAATCGGACATATTACGCCACACGAAATGGCTTAACCCAGTTACAGGAGGAAAAGGTATGACATTCAGTGGATTTACTGCAAAGGACTTTGATGTTTTTGGAATACCGGGGCTGGAGCCTCGCATGGAGGTACTGATTGAACAGGTTCGACCCAAACTGGAAGCGATTGGTGCGGAGTTGGCTCCTTTCCTGACGGACTTGTGCGGCGAGCCTATGCACGTTCATGTTGCAAAGCATGCACGACGCAAAGTAAACCCACCCAAGGATTCTTGGGTAGCTTGGGCGGCGAACAAGCGTGGATACAAGGCGTTACCGCATTTTGAGGTAGGTATGTTTGCTTCACATCTATTCGTCATTTTTGCAATTATTTATGAAAGTCCGAATAAAACTACGTTTGCCCAGGCACTCAAAGCCAACCTGAGCAATGTACGCTCTAACATACCGGATCATTTTTACTGGTCCATGGACCATATGGCTCCGGAAGGTACAGAGCAAAAACAAATGGACGAGAAGGATTTTCAAACGATCATCGACAAGCTACAGCAGGTAAAAAAATCCGAGGTCATGTGTGGTATCCGTATCGACCGGGACGATCCACTCGCCAGTGACGGAGCTGCATTGCTACAGACAGTGCGTTCTACTTTTGAGCGTTTGCTGCCGCTGTACCAAATTGCCTTCTCGAAAGAGTAACCAGCATTAGCTAATCAAGCTGCTATTCAGGCTTTGGCCGTCTTTCTGCGCGGATTACGCGCCAAAGCCAAATGACAGCCGAACATAAGCAGCATTACAACTCCGCTGATGATAAATGGAGCTGTGTGTCCAGCGCGGTCCCACAGCACTCCTGAAACGAGTGGACCGATGACCATGCCGGAGCCTTGGAGTGTCAGAAAAAAGCCCCATACCGTCGCTCGTTCGCTTTCCGGGATCAATTTAGCGAGGAAGGTATTCCATGCAGGTAAAATAAGCGCATAGCCCAAGCCAATGAGCGCTACGGATACGAACACAAGCGGAATGGATCGGACGGCGGAAAAGAAAAACAGCGTAATCCCGGCAAGCAAAAAACCGGCGTGCAGAAAATACTCTGTTCCCAGCCGATCCACCAGCTTTCCGCAAGGAATAAGCGCCAGCACCGTCACCCCGCCGCCCGCGATCAAAAATACACTGTACAGATTCGGCGAAATGCCGAGGTCTGTCCGGGCGTACAGTGTCAATACTGGGCTGATCAAACCGATAACAAACGACTGCAAAAACAGCGCCGGGTAAATTAACGGGTTTACATCAAGTTTTGTTTTGAGAGAGTTGAACGTTTCCTTGATTCCTCCCAGTAGCTGCTTCTTTTGCTTCGCGAGACCGTCGGAGGACACCAAGGCGCTCCGTTGCAGCGCTCCTTTGTCAGCAGATTTTTTGCGTCCGGGCAGCATAAGGGAGACCAGCAATAACAAAATGCTGCATCCTGTCAAAATCATAAACACCATTCCGTAGGAATGACCATAATGTGCCATAGCGAAATTCATAACAAGCGGCCCCATTCCTGTTCCGCCCATGGACGCAATTTCCAATGTGCCCATCGCCGCACCATTGCTGTTATTAGGCCCGGACATTTCAGTCGTTCCAGTCATGACACAAGGCCAGAGCGGAGAAGTGCCCAGACCGAGCAGCAGACAGGCGACTACGAGCCACACTGGCTCTGTCAGCACGCTTAGCATGATCACCGCTACAAGTGTGAACAGCAACGCGGTCGACATCGTTCCCCGGTAGCCGAGCCGTTCAGCTATCCAGCCCGCCGGTGCCCGGAACGCATTGTCACCAAAATACTGGAGCGAAAAGGCCAGACCGATGATTCCGGCTGACAGTCCGAGCGTTTCTCCCATATATACCGGCAGGATAGCTACCAGAAGAGATCCCTTCATAAATTCAACCAGAAATACCAGTACCCATAATTCCGCAAAAAAGGGAGACCATAACCGCCGAGGATTTTTTTCTCTTCCGATTTGTTTCATCTGTCCCACATCCTCTACCTTCGTTTTTTCGTCATAAAGTCCGGGTTGTCTCCATGCTCCTCTCATTCACAAATAAAAGCACCGTCAACCGCTTGCATTCCTACTTCAAACTGCTATACTCAATTTTGTTCTATTATCACTTGCCAGGATTGTCGAAATCCTGCACGAAAGGTTGTGACAACACTAATGAATCAAAGCAACACCCCGCTTTTTACTGCTTTGAAAAAGCACGCTCAGAGCAACCCGGTTCAATTTCACATCCCAGGTCATAAAAAGGGAGTGGGGGCAGATCCGGAATTTCGCGAATTTATGGGGGATAATGCCTTTTCCATAGATATGATCAACATCGCTCCATTGGACGATCTGCATCAACCTACGGGTGTCATCGAAGAAGCCCAAAAGCTTGCGGCAGAAGCCTATGGAGCAGATTATACTTACTACAGTGTACAGGGTACAAGTGGAGCTATCATTACTATGATTATGTCCATCTGCTTGCCAGGTGATAAAATTATTGTACCCCGAAATGTACACAAATCTATAATGTCTGCCATTATATTGTCTGGAGCAAAGCCTGTATTCGTATCTCCGGTCAGTGATGAAAATCTTGGTATTCACCACGGGATTACAACCAAGTCCGTACGCCGGGCACTGGAACGCCATCCTGACGCCAAGGGCGTCCTCGTCATCAACCCGACATATTACGGTGTGTGCGCCGATTTGAAAGAAATAGTTGATCTCGCTCACAGCTATAATGTGCCGGTCCTGGTCGATGAGGCCCACGGTGTACTCATTCATTTTCATCCTGATCTGCCGATGTCCGCCATGGAAGCGGGAGCAGATATGTCAGCTACAAGCGTCCATAAGCTAGGCGGTTCCTTGACACAAAGCTCGATTCTGAATGTGAATACCAAAAACGGATACGTCAATCCGCAGCGTGTGCAGACGATTTTCAGTATGCTGACAACGACTTCCACTTCCTATATCCTGCTGGCTTCTCTGGACACATCACGCCGCAATCTGGCTCTCAATGGCTATGAAATAGCGCAACGTGCGCTTGATTTGGCCGAATACTGCCGTGCAGAGGTCAACAAGATTGAAGGATTATATTGCTTTGGCAGTGAAATTCTCGGTACAGAGGCAACCTATAATTATGACGCGACCAAAATCACCATTCATATTCGTCATCTAGGCCTTACTGGGTACGACGTGGAAAATTGGCTGAGAGAAAACTACAATATCGAGGTTGAGCTTAGCGATATGTACAATATTCTCTGTCTGGTGACCCCCGGGGATACGAAAGAGGACATTGAGATTTTATTGAAGGCTCTGCGTGAGCTGGCTGCTATTCATTATTCTACAGGTCAGCAGCATGAACTGGATGTAAAAATACAGGAAATCCCCCAGCTCTCCCTGATTCCGAGAGACGCTTTTTACGGAGATACGGAAGTGGTACCATTCAAGGAATCTGCTGGACGCATTATTGCAGAATTCATTTATGTATATCCGCCAGGTATTCCGATCCTGCTGCCGGGCGAAGTGATCTCACAGGACAATATTGATTATATTGTCGATCATGTGGAAGTAGGCCTGCCTGTTAAAGGGCCTGAGGATCGAACGGTACATCAAGTGAAGGTTATCGTCGAAACGGACGCCATTTCCTAAGCCTCCTGAGCCGTAACAAGCTTGAAAAATCTTATAAGCATCTTAAATGCTTAACAAAAAAAGCCCCCGATTGGGGGCTTTTTCATCAGCTTACAAAGTTGTAGCAGCCGATAGATCCAAGGTTATTCGTATTGGGCAACCAGCTCGCTGTATGCCTCTTCTACACGTTTCCATTCATCTTCGTCCTCGATATTGTAAAGCACCATTTCTTCGTTTTCTTCTTCCATACGAAGAATAATGCCGTCTGCTTCAGGATTGCCGCGCTCCAGCAGGAGAGCGTAAACGTGATTTTCTACGTCAAAGGTCTCTACCAGCACCATTTCTACATCTTTGCCATTTTCATCAGTTAGCGTAAGAACCATTTCTTCATGTTCGTGGTCATGATCGTGGTTGCAGGCTTCACCGTGTTCATGTTTGTGATCACTCATGGAAATACCTACCTTCAAATTGTTTTATTTTCCCCCGTATCGTAACATGATCAAGGGTACAGGTCAATTTGTGGTATGCCTAATTTATCGCTGTAATGACTTTTTCGGACACCAGTGTATAGCTGCTGTCTTTACTTTCTTTAATGTAGAAACCAACCCGGTAATTCCCTGCTGTTTTAAAATCATACGTAAAGTCGTTGGTACGGAACCAAAAGTTATCCTTTTGTGCTCCGCTGATATCCTGGGACTGAATATCTTTCACGTTACCCGCCGGGTCAGTAATCGCTACCTTCACTCCGGAGATATCCGCTTTCAACGTATCAATCTGACTGAATACATTGAATTTCACTTTGTTGCCTTTATTCACGTTACCGAACACCGTATCGCCCTTAAACAAGAACATGTGTACATTTGGTTGGTCGAAAACAACTTTTCCACCGGACGGATCAAAACTGACAATCCCGTTAAAATCCCGAATGGGCACATACGTTTTGCCATCAATGACAACCGCGCCATCCTTCGACACCTCACCGTTAATAATCAACTTCACTTGGTCCTTGGCGGATTCCGCCGAAATAACGGTCCCTCCCATTATCGAAAAGGCCATCACTAGGGCCATAACTTTTCTCCACTTCATCGCTAGATATCCCTCCATCATTATCTGTTAAATAACTTCTGTCTTACATTTATACCTAGCTCAGTTCCACAAGTTGCGCTAGGCATCACAAATTGTCCAAAGTTTTTGATATGGCGTAAAATCTTTAATTTCTAACAGCATCGATGGTAAGATACGACTGAAGAGGATTTATACACATTTAGCCTGGAGGGTGAAATACGAATGAGCCTGACCATACAAATGCTAGGCACAGGCAGTGCCTTTGCCAAAAACTATTACAACAATAACGCACTGCTGGACAGTGGAGAAGGCAAGCTGCTAATCGACTGTGGAACAACCGCTTCGCTGGCTCTGCACCAAATGGGTGTCCCATTGCCCGAAATTGACGCCATTCTAATCACCCACATTCACGCCGATCATGTCGGGGGTCTGGAAGAGTTTGGCTTTCAAATGAATATCCTACATGGTCGCAAACCTGTGCTTTGTATCGCAGAACCGCTAATTCATCCATTATGGGAAAATACGCTCAAGGGCGGCATGTCACAGCAAGGAATGATTGGCAAGCTGGAGGATGTGTTTGAGGTAAACGTGCTGACGCCTGGTGAACCCACCAGCTTAGTATCCGGCATCGAAGTTGAACTCATTCCTACCCGTCATATCCCCGGTAAAGACAGCTACTCCCTGTTCATTAATGACCGTCTTTTTTATAGTGCGGATATGACCTTTGATCCAGATCTGCTGAATCAACTGGTACACGAGCGAGGCTGTCGCAGCATTTTGCATGAGGTTCAATTACAGGGTGCAGGAGAAGTCCATACGACGTTGGACGAGCTGCTCAGCTTGCCAATCCAGCTTCAAGAGCGGATTCGTCTCATGCACTATAGTGACGACATGGAGCAATTCAAGGAAAAAGCTGGAGTCATGTCCTTTCTGGAGCAGCAGCGCGTATACAACATTGTGGAGCTGGAACGCACAGAGCAAAAATAATACTGGATACAAAGTGAGAAAGCAAAAAGCCGCCGGGTTTCCAACTGGAAAAAGAGCCCGGCGACTTTGGCATATACTTGCGTGTAGTTATGTGCTTAGTGATAGATGCTTGAAATGAACGTCAGAACAACGGCAACTGATCCAAATTATTCGTAGGATCTCCATCAGCATCTCCGCGAATCCGGTTGCTTCCGTCCTTGGCTTTGAAAACATTGACCCCGGCAATCGAGCCTGCTTCAATTTCATTTAGAGCCTGACTGTAATCCAGAACCCGTCCGGTAGATGTCTGAAATGACGTCAGATCACCATCACCGTTTTTACGTACTGCCGTAATTTGTTCCCGTTCTACATTAGCCATGCTGCATCGCTCCTTATCCATAGTGTAGTGGAGGAACTTTTACTAGCATGCACCCTATGCAGAATTATATGCATCTTCGGGCTGCCGGCTACAGCTTTTTGCGCATGCGCACATGTGGAATCCCGGCATCGTCAAAAGGTTCTTCCGAAATCGTCTCGTAACCGAGCTTCTCGTAAAACTTTTCAGCTTGACATTGAGCATCCAGCAGCGAATGCCGCAGCCCCAGCTCACGTGCGCGTTCCTCCAGAGCCAGCAGCAATATACGTCCGTACCCCCCGGAGCGATGCTCCTTGAGAACCGCAATACGTTGCATTTTAGCTGTATCTTCCTCATAATAGGTCAAGCGTCCCGTTGCCACCATCTCACCATGATCAGAGATCAACAAATGATGTGCAGTATCCCCCAGCTTGTCAAAATGGTCAATTTCTAGATTGAGAGGAACTTTCTGCTCCTCGACAAACACCTTAGTACGGATCAATATCGCTGCCTGTAGCTGTTCTTCTGTCGTCACACTAATAATTTCTGCGGCCATCATCCGCTCCCCCTTATCACTGCTTCAATTTGCAAACCCACTAAATTTGAATTATATATATAAATGGTAATGAAGTACAAGCTTATTTCTATTTTTCTACTTTACATTTATGGTTAATACATGATATTATCTAATAACCGAAGGACGGTAGCTCAGCGGGAGAGCATTATCTTGACAGGGTAAGGGTCATGGGTTCGATCCCCATCCGTCCTATACGTCAAAAAGCCTTGATACTCAAGGCTTTTTTGTTTGCCTGAAAATAAAAAAGTCTCATAGTTAGAACTCCAAGTGACTTATTGTGTATATCCCCCTCTCTCTTCTTCATTCACTTTATCCACCTGTTATAAAAATCTCTTCCTATCTATGGAATGAAATAAATTCTATTCCTGATTGAAAGACCCATCCAGCTCCATAGTAGCTTCGCTATGACAAAACTTACATTTAATAAAAATTATTGAAAATATAATGAAAATTAAATGTAATTTTCAGATAAAAATGATTGAAAAATATTTTCATTTTCATAAATTTTCTTATGTAAACACTTATATAACCATTTTTCACACAACATACTTGTTCACTTGGTTTAAAATAAGGCGTATACTGGTTCACGAATTGTTCAAGGTTTAACTAAATGTAATTTTCTAGAAAGAAGGAATTAGAAATGCGTGCTTTTCAATTGACGGAAGATGGTTCTATCGAAACCAAATTAACCGGAAAGGAATTGCTGGCTAATCCACTACTGAATAAAGGAGTGGCTTTTACTCTTGAAGAACGGCAGCAGCTTGGACTTGACGGTCTCCTTCCTCCTACCATATTGACTATTGAGGAACAGGTTCAACGGGTTTACGAGCAATTTCAGAGCCAACCGGATAATTTGCGTAAAAATATCGCGTTAAACGATCTGTTTAACCGGAATACAGTCCTTTACTATCGCTTGCTCTCCGAGCACCTAAACGAAATGCTTCCGATTGTTTATACTCCGACGGTCGGTCAGGCTATACAGGAATACAGTCATGAATACCACAAACCCGGCGGTATGTATTTATCTATTGGTAACCTTTCCGCCATTGAAGAAGCTTTTAAAAATTTGAGCCTGGACCCTGAGGATATTGACCTCATCGTAGCCACGGATTCCGAAAGTATTCTGGGAATCGGGGACTGGGGAGTTGGTGGAATTAATATCTCCATCGGTAAGCTTGCCGTGTATACCGCTGCTGCCGGAATTGATCCTAGCCGGGTGCTGGCAGTTGTTCTTGATGCAGGTACGAACAACGAAAAACTGCTGGAAGATCCTTTATACATGGGGAACCGTCACAAACGTGTTCGCGGAGAACAATATGACCAATTTATTGACACCTATGTTCAAACTGCACTGTCTTACTTTCCGAATGCGCTACTGCACTGGGAAGACCTGGGCAATGTCAACGCCCGGAACATTATCAATAAATACGGAAGCAGTATTCTGACATTTAATGATGATATCCAAGGCACTGGTGCAGTTACGCTCGCAGGTGTTATGTCTGGTGTTAAACTGTCCGGAGTCCCACTAAGCAAGCATCGAGTTTTGGTCTTTGGTCCAGGAGCCGCCGGTATCGGTAATGCAGATCAAATTAGTGCAGCCATGATGCTGGAAGGACTATCGGAAACCGAAGCAAGAAGTAACTTCTGGGCTTATGATTACCGCGGCCTGCTTACTAATGAAACAGAAGGACTTTTCCCATTCCAGGTTCCTTATGTACGGGATGCCGCAGAATGTCGTGATTGGGAACGTGCGGAGGACGGCAAAATTCCACTTTTGGAAGTTATTCGCCGGGTGAAACCGACCATTATGATCGGAACCTCCGGTGTTACCGGAGCATTTAGTGAGGAAATCGTTAAAGAAATGGCCAAGCATACAGAACGTCCTATTATTATGCCTATGTCTAATCCAACTCCACTGGCTGAAGCAACTCCGGAAGACTTGATCCGCTGGACTGAAGGAAAAGCATTGATTGCAACAGGCAGCCCTTTTGAACCAGTAACCTATAATAATGTTAAGTTTGAAATTGGACAATCCAATAATGCTTTCGTGTTCCCTGGTCTTGGACTTGGCGCGATTGTAGTGAAATCCAAAATCATCACAGACAGCATGTTCGCCGCCGCTGCCCATGCAGTAGCCGATATGGTCGATTTGTCACAGCCTGGAGCTTCCCTGCTGCCGAAAATCAGCGAGTTGCGTGAAGTATCTGAAGCAGTAGCTGTAGCAGTTGCAGAGGCTGCCGTTCAGGATGGCGTAGCACGTCACCAGCCCGATGATATCCGCCAAGCGGTTCGGGATGCAATGTGGGACTGCAAGTATAGACCAATCAAACAGAATGGCAAAGAAACGGTCCTGGTTTAAGATTAGCGAACAACGTCAGGTTGTACTTGCATACAAACAAAGTAATTATTGATTCCCCGATGTCCGCCATCCATTTGGCGGACATCTTCATTATTGGAGGCGACATCATGGCTACAGGTCATATTTTTATCATTTTAATTCCTATTTTCTTTGTTATTTTAATTGGTTATGTTGCAGGTTTGTTCAAAGCATTTAACCCTGCTTCTTGGGATTATCGGCTTTTATATCGTATTGCTCGTAGGATATCGCTTAATTGCCAAAAAAGCTCTGACCGAATCCTCCATGTTCGCTTTGAATTCAACTCAGCCTTCTTTTGCGTTTATGGGAATACCGGTTCTCGGCAGCTTATTCGGAAGCGCTGCTGTCGCCATTCCGACTGCGATCACTGGCATCGTCGTTAATGCGATTCTTGATCCACTTGCAAGTATTTTAGGAACGGTCGGTCAGCGCAACTCAGAAACGAAGGAACAAGGCAACTTGTTTAAAGTTACTATGAAATCAGTCCTTCACGGACTCAGCGAGCCACTTGCCTGTGTACCGTTGATCGGCGTCATACTCACCCTTTGTGGATTTCAGGCTCCGAAGTTGCTGCAATCCATGTTTGATCAAATCGGCAACGTCACTTCTGGTACAGCCTTGTTTGCCATCGGGGTAACCATCGGAATCAAAAAGATTACGTTCAGTCCCAAAGCAATTAGCATTGCTGTACTGAAAGCCATCGTCATGCCTATAGTCATGCTAGGCATCGCTGTACTCGTAGGACTGTCCCATGAAGATATAACCAAAGCTGTACTGCTTGTTGCATTTCCAGGCTCGGCGGTAGCCGCTATAATTGCTACCCGCTATGAAACGCTGGAAACGGAAGCCGCATCTGCATTTGTCATCAGCTCAGTATTGTCGCTTATTTCCCTCCCCTTGCTCATTTCATTGCTTATATAAGGGGCAGGATTTTCTATAAGCCTCGACGTGATGCAGACATATACATGATCTTAGGGTGCTCGTCTGTTCCTTAATATCTTATTTTTTAAATATTGTCCAAACAATAAAATGAATTATTCATGCCGACAAGCGGTCGTTCCACAACGTTCTTTCGTTGTAAGCCACCGTTGTTATTATGTAGCCTCCCATTTCCTTTTCTCCTCCAAACCCCATTTTTCCCATATGAAAGTGAAAAGAATCTTTGTCGGTTTTTGTCACTATATTTCACCAATATGTAACCGATATTCTCCAAATTTAATAAATATCTAACATTTAGAAAGCTAATTGACGAAATATATAAGGTATAGGTTGTATATTAAAAATATAGTTCAACTTAAAGGAGAAGAAGCACGTGAAAAACTTGAAGTGGAGTACTATGTCCTTTTTTGGTAAAAATCTATTGATTTCATTCCTTAACATCGTATTGATCGGTACGATTCTCATCACATCCAGCTACATACTTCAAAAGAACATTCTGACCACACAGTTGCAAGACCAGGTTAAGGTGTTAACCAAAAAATGGGCAAATGATGTCGATAAAACGAAAGTAGAGCAAGCCTTGACCGAGAAAGATTATAATGGCTCTGTTCAACAGGATTTACGCAAATTTCTCGACTCCATTCACACCTTTTATCCTAATGTTGCCCAAGCTTACATATTTGGTACAGAGTTAAAAGAAGGAGACCAAACCTCCATCATTGGCGTTCCCACAAATCTGGTTCAATCGTTCCAAGATTCCAAAATGAACATAGGGGATATGTATGCTCTTCCTATTGAAAACGTAAACGCCGTAAATGAAATGCTAAAATCGAAAGAATCGGCGTTGAGCAGCTTTTATTCCGACGATTATGGCACATGGACTACCATTGTTTATCCCATTACTGATGCAAGCGGTAAAATTACGAGCGCCATCTACTTTGACGTAGACGCAAGCTCAGTGCCTGCCGGACTTCATAAACTGCTTTTATACGGTGTATCCCTGCTCATTCTGTTCCTTGCTATTTTCTTAACCATTCAATATTTGCTGGTAAAACGTACCCTTTCCCCGATTCGCAGCTTGATGAAGGGCATCGAGGAAGTGAGCGAGGGCAATCTGAATGTTAGCATCAAAACAGGCCAGGATGATCTTGGCATTATCAATCAAAAGTTTAATACCATGATCAAACGTATTAACGATACGATGGTAAAAGTACAGGATACGACGCAAGAGGTTACAGGATCAGCTCAGGAATTGCTAAGTATTAGCGAGAAAAACAGTGAGAATACGAACATCATTAATAGCAATATTCAGGAAATAACCCAAGGACTTGAATCCCAGGATCAAGCTGCGCTTGAAAGCTCCCGGGCTATGAATGAAATGTCTACGGTTATCCAAACCATTGCCGAAAGCTCATCTTCCGTATCAGATCAAGCTTATTCCATGGAAAAACGCTCGGTAGAAGGCAACCAGGTAGCCCAGAAGCTATCTACTCAAATGGATTCTATCTCTACTACAATAGAAAGAACAGTTGATTCCGTTAATGCGCTACAGAACCGATCTAACGAAATCAGTAATATCGTAAGCATCATTACAGGCATTGCCAGCCAAACCAATCTGCTCGCACTGAATGCCTCCATTGAGGCCGCCAGAGTAGGTGAGGAAGGTAAAGGCTTTGCAGTAGTAGCAGGAGAAGTGCGTAATTTGGCTGAGCAATCTCAAGAATCCGCTAGACAAATTGCCGAGCTTATTGGGGAAATTCAAAAGGAAATTGAACAAACGGTAGAAGGAATGAGTCTAGGCGCGAAGGAAGTTCAAGTCGGGCTGGAAGTCACACGTCAGACGGGCGAAATGTTCTCGGAGATTTTGAATGCGGCCAATAATGTATCGTCACAAATTCAGGAGGTATCCAGTGCGACGCAGCAGATTTCAGCCAGTACGCAGGAAATGTCAGCAACCTCTGACGAGCTGTCTTCCACAGTAAGCAAAACAGCAGACAGCAGCAAACAAATTGAAAACACCATTGGAGAACAGGCTGAGTCGATGGCTTCTATCGTCAAAGCTTCCGACAAGCTTACCATGATGTCCGGGGAGTTAGGAGAGCTTATTTCATTCTTCAAGGTAAACCGGAAATCCTAACGATCTACCTTCAATAAACCAACGAAAACAAAGAACCTCTATTCTGCACATTGTGCGGATTAGAGGTTCTTTGACATACTCGTCACGTACTCTAGTTTATAAAGCCTTCCAGCGCTGAGGTTGGCTTACCGTCAGCCTGCCAAGCACCTTTGTTATAGCCCTGATTATAACCTGGGGTTGCAGCCGGCTCCCAATAAAATACTCCCAAGCCTTTGCCGCCCGTGATACTACGAACCTTCGTTTTGATGTCGGCAATAAATGCCTTTGAGGTTGCAGGTTCATTATATTCCATTCCGATTTCACTGATAACAATACCTTTGCCGTATTTTGCAATGAGATCATTGGCATTGGTAATCGTCTGGTTCACTTTTCCCTGCCAGTTCGAAGGAGACGGATACAGAGAAAACCCGATGAGGTCAAACTGAGCTCCATTGTCAATTAAGCCGCCAATATTCCAGGCTAAGGTGGAGCCACTATCCCCGTTTGCCAGGTGTACGATCGTTTTAGTACTGCTGCTTACCGATTTTACAGCATTATTCCCTGTATTGACGAGCCAGGCGTAGTTTTTCATGTTCACTGAGGCTTTGCCGTCTTCCCAGAGCATTCCATTGTTCGTTTCATTGCCGATTTGCACCCAATCCGGTGTTACCCCCTTGCTTTTCATCGTGTTCATAACATAAACCGTATGAGACCAGACCGCATCCATAAGTTGCGTAAATGTAAGATTTCGCCACGCATAAGGTTTGTTCTGCTGCCCGGGATCAGCCCATGAATCGCTGTAGTGCAGCGTCAGCATGACGCTCATACCCAATTTTTTAGCTCGCTGCGCCAGTTCTGCTGCCTTTTCGGCATTCATGTATCCGCTTCCATAATCCTTCATGTCAGGGTTTACCCACACCCGGATACGCACCGAGTTGATCTGATAATCGTCCCGCAAAATTTGCAGCACATCTCCGCGAACCCCTTTTTTATCCTTCCAGGTCCTACCTTGCGCTTCCATTCCTGCTACCCAGCTTATATCTGCTCCTTTGGCAAAAGCAGGGGCGGCCGAGGCCGCACCTAATCCCGCAGAGCCAAATGGATACAAAAAGCTGGATAACAAGATCAACATCACAAATACCATAGTCCGTTTACTTGTTTTCATAAGTCATCCCCCATCTGAATTGTGTACCCCTCATTGTCTCTGACAAATCTACCCAGATCCCTCATTCGGGAAAACGTCAGCCATCACACTCTATACTATTTCCGATTTACTCCGCTCTGTCTTTAGTACCTTAACAGCATAGGCATCCAATAGAACCTTGCCGTCTTCCACCACATGATTTTCGAGCATATCCGCATAAATTCGTCCATCCAGCCTAATCTCTTGCGGCTCATGAGTGAAATTCAGCATGAAAATATAATCATGGACTCCATCGGTACGAATCGCCGTATTCACTCCATGCGGCAACTGAACATCGAGTGCTTTACTAATTCCTGCGCCATCAATCAAACTTCTGTAAAAATGACTGTTGAACGATCCGGTGTTGCGTGAGGCGATATAATAAGCTTTTCCCTGTCCCAAGCGGTTCACCGTCAAGGCTGGGCGTCCTGCATAAAAGTCTGAACCGTATACAGCCAGTACCTCTGCACCTTCCGTATGAATGAGATCGCACAGTTCTACAGCCTCATATTCGCCATGCAGATCCAACTCATTGCCTTCAACTGGCAAAATATGATTACGGTCGTGATCATGCAGCCCGTCAATCTCTTCCGACCAGATCCCAAGCGTCTTACGAAGCGGCCCCGGAAAGCCTCCAAGGAAGCACAAATCATGTTCATCCACAATACCGGACCAATAGGTTGCTACAAAAATGCCACCGCTTTCAACAAACTTTTGTATTCGCTCACCTACACCGCTGCGCACCATATATAGCATTGGAGCTACCACAAGTTTGTATTTGGAGAAATCTGCATCCATATGAATGACATCTACAGGCACACCCTGCTCCCACAAAGCCAAATAATGTGCTTCGGCTGTCTCCTCATATTTTACACCTTTATTACGTGGCCCTTGTGAGTCGTTGACCGCCCAGCGATTCTCCCAATCAAAAATAACTGCCGCCTCTGCTGGTACAGATGTGCCGATAACCTCCTCCAGTTTTTCCAGCGCGTTGCCCACATTTGTCACATCCCCAAACACCCGAGTATGCTCATGCCCCACATGATCGACGACTGCACCATGCAATTTTTCACTCGAACCGCGGCTTTTCCGCCACTGGAAATACTGGACTGTATCTGATCCGTGTGCCACAGCCTGTAAAGACGATAGCAGATGCATACCCGGCCGCTTCAGCTTGCTAATCTCCTGCCAATTCGTCAAGCTTGGCGTACTCTCCATCAGCATCCAAGGCTTCCCGCCCTTGATTGAACGGATAATATCATGCATCATGGCCACTTTGGCAGCCTGACGGCTATCATCTCCCCCACGGTCATGCCACGTTGGATAGCTGTCCCAGGATACAACATCGAGCAGATCGGCAAACTTCCAGTAATTCAATCCTTCAAAAAACTCCATCAGATTTGTGGTGACCGGAAGCGCCGGGTTTGCAGCTTTGAGCGGTATAATCTCATTTTTGATAAAATCTCCGGTCTGATCAGTTACAAAGCGTCTCCAGTCCAAATTCATAGCATGGACCTGCGTTTCACCGTGAGGGGCCGGAGATTCGATTTGACTCCAATCCGTAACCGTATGACTCCAAAAGGTCGTCCACCATGCGTGATTAAGCTTATCCAACGTGCCGTATTTATCCTTCACCCAAACGCGAAATGCCTCCTGACAATAATCACAGTGGCAATCCCCACCAAATTCATTGGAAATATGCCAACCAATGACAGCCGGATGATTTGCATAACGCTCGGCCAGCTTCGTATTCATGATACGTACTTTTTCCCGGTAGACAGGCGACGTAGAACAGTGATTATGACGAAACCCGTGCAAGTTACGGACACGGTTAGCCTCCACACGCAATACCTCTGGATATTTCTGCGACATCCAGGCCGGTCTTGCTCCACTAGGAGTAGCCAAAAACGCATAGATCCCGTTTTCAGCAAACGAATCCAGGATACGGTCCAGCCATTCGAACGTGAATACACCCTCCTCAGGCTCCAATGAAACCCATGAGAATATGCCGACGGACATCACATTACATTTAGCCTGCTTCATCAGCCGAATATCCTCATTTAGCACCTCGGGATAATGCTGCCATTGCTCCGGGTTATAATCCGCCCCATGCAGCATACGTGGAACTCGCTCACTGATTGGCGGGTATTTGATTATGTTTTGCTGTGACACTATAAATCATCTCCTTTTAATCAATGCTGTTTACTCCTTGACAGAACCAAGCGTCATACCTTTAACAAAATACTTTTGTAAAAATGGATATACAATCAGAATAGGGGCTGCACCAATAAAAATTTGCGCTGCATTCACTGTCGTTTGCGAAAGCAACTCCATCTCTTTGGGACTCATACTCATGGAGCTCATATCCTTCTGAATGATTACCGTTTGCAGGAATGTAGCCAATGGATAATCCTTGGCATTGCTCAAATAAAGCAGGCCATCAAACCATGAGTTCCAGTGAAATACCATACTAAACAACGCAATCGTCGCAATAGATGGCATGGATATCGGCAAAAATATACTAAACAAGGTCCGAAAATGACCTGCCCCGTCAATCAGTGCGGCCTCCTCCATCTCTTTGGGTATTCCTCTAAAAAAGTTCAACATGAGGATTACCAGAAATGTATTGACCGCTCCTGGCAAAACAAGTACCCAAAAGCTGTCCATTAGATGAATCTTTTGAATAACCATATAGAATGGAACCAGGCCACCGTTAAAAATCATACTGAATACAAACAGCCATGAATATACGTTTCGGCTACGGAACACAGATGTTTCCTTTGAAAGTGGATAAGCAGCTAAGAAGGTAATGAGCAGCGTCAAACCAGTTCCCAGCACGGTCCGGAGAACAGAAATCCAGATAGAGTGCAGAAAAATAGGATTATTCATCGTCTTCTTGTAGGCTTCTAATGAAAATTGCACTGGCCACAGTCCAACCAGATTGGCGTCTGCTGCTGATTTGGCACTAAATGATACCGCCAATACATGAATCAGCGGAACGATACACAGGATGGATAAAAACACAAGCAAACAAATATTAAACACATTGAAGATGCGATATGCCGTTGTTTTATGATACATGACTCTCCCTCTTTCAGCCTCGTAGAATCAAAATATGCGGTAACCTGCCCATTTGTAAGCAAGTCGATAAGATATCAGAATGAGAACCATACTAATAACGGATTTGAATAACCCAATGGCGGTAGCAAAGCCCATTTCCCCATTAATTAAGGCTGTCCGGTAGACGAAGGTGTCAATAATATCGCCTTTTTGGTATACCAACGGATTATAAAGGTTAAAAATCTGGTCAAAACCGGCATTCAGGACATTGCCGAGTGCAAGCGTACCGACAACCACCACCATAGGAATCAACGAAGGTACAGTGATGTGTAGCGTCTGTCTCCAGCGGCTTGCCCCATCCATCTCGGATGCTTCGTACAACGAAGGATTAATGCCCGCCAGTGCGGCGAGAAATACGATGGTGTTGTAGCCAAACTCCTTCCATATATCCGACACAATGACAGTAAAGCGAAACCAGTTATTATCTCCCAGAAAGAAAATGGGCTGGATCCCGAAACTTCCGAGAATACGGTTCATAAATCCATCTGTAGCCAACAGGTCAACCAGAATTCCGCCCAAGATTACCCACGACAGAAAGTGTGGCAGGTAGACCAGTGTCTGAATGGAACGCTGAAGTCCAACCTTGCGGATTTCATTGAGCAGTATAGCAAAAACAAACGGAATCAGCAGATTGAAAAACATCTTTAATACCGCGATAATGAGCGTATTCCAGACGACCTGAAGACTGTCTTCCCGTTGAAACAAAAAGCGGAAATTGTCCAGTCCAACCCACTCGGAACCGGTTATGCCGAGCCAAGGCTTGTAATTTTGAAAGGCCATCACAATGCCGCCCATCGGAATGTAGCTAAATACAATTAAGAAAATGATGGCTGGCAGCAGCATAATATGAAATGGCCACGTACGTTGCAGACTTCTCATTGCAGTTCCTCCTGTAACTCTCATGTTATACTTCAATTATAAAGACGATTCTACTCTCCCAACAGTTCAAAAAACCAACATACATGGCACAAAAGCAATCATTTTTTAGTCTCACCCGGTGAATGAAAGTCTATCTCGCAAGCATCATTATAATGCATTCATTTCCAATTCATTCTGATAATCTGTATTAAAAAGGCTGCCCGTTTGGGACAGCCTGTTAACCCGTTTTAACTGTTATTACTTTTCAACACTTTTATACCATTCGTTCACTTCATTTGTAATTTGTTCGCCTCCGGCAGTCTTCCACGTCTGCACGAAGGTGTCAAAGGCCGAAATCGGCTGTTTACCATAAATAATTTCATTGAAGGTCTGGTTTTCAATCTTGTCCAGATAGTCCTTTTTAGCCTTCATCGTTGGCGTAGTAGGCCCCGTGAACTGATCCTTCATGGAGATGTCCTTTTGTTCCATCAACACCTTGGCAGCCGCAGGAGTGCCTTTCCCGTAATTAACCATTACATCCTTCTCCAGACGGGTCTTCGCTTCCCCGCCGTTAGCCAAGCTTAACAAAGCTTTCATTTGGGCATCAGGTATACGCGCACCATCACGAACCAGCAAATAACGAACAGAGTTTACATAACCTCCTGCTATTTTGTCGATCGGCAACAGCTTTCCGCCCGCATCCAAATCATAGTCGTAGCCCTTAAACATCCCGTTCGCCAAATCCCCTTCCGATTTGGCATTTGCAAAGTGATCAAACAGGTAATTTTGATAGGTGAAAAAAGCTTCAGGATGCTGCATTTGTTTGTTGATCAGTACGACACCATTGGTGTATTGCGTACCGTGCCGCATGGCTTTACCGTCAGGCCCTGCCGGAATCTTGATCGGCTTCCATACGGCGCCCGGCGCATTTTTGACCGTGTCCTGAAGCGGCCAGCCGCTCATCCAGTATGGGCCCGGGATCATACCTGCTGTTCCCGCGACTGTGGGTTCTGCCGTCTTATTCTCATCCCACAATGCTGCTTCCTGCGGAATATATCCCTTTTTGAGCCACTCGCTAAGCTTTTGTAAACCCGGCTTCATGCCAGGCTGCACGGAGCCATATTCCAGACTGCCGTTCGTACCTTTGTTCCACTGTTGCGGGAGTGTACCGTATGCCCCAAAAATCCAGGACGGGTCACCCATCCAAGTGTTCATGGACGTTTTGAAACCGATGCTGAGCGGAATAACTTTGTCCGGAGACAATCCGTCCGGATTTTTGTTTTTAAAAGCATCCATCACTTTTTCCAGCTCATCCATCGTCTGAGGGGCCTTCATGCCCAGCTTGTCCAGCCAATCCTGTCGTACCCACAACACATAGTCATGATTATAGGCGAAATCCAGCACAGGAATACCCATTTTTTTGCCATCCCGACTATATTGGTTCCATACGTTCGAATCCTGATTCATCGCTTGCTTCCAGGAATCCGAAGCATACTTATCGAACAACGGACCCGCTTCCGCAAACATACCGGAATCGATCATATCCTGTGCCAGTTGCTCATTCTCCGTCCCCAGTACAACGACGTCCGGCATCTCCTGACCTGAGGACATAGCCAAACGCAGCTTGGTGGCAAATGCACCATTCGTATCCGTGACAGACCAGAGTGATTTTACATTAATCCCGAATTTCTCTTTAGCCCACTTCGTCGCAACGTTATTTTCGATAGATTCGCCATTTTTAAATTTTAAGGCGGGATCTACACCCCATACTGTGGAAATTGTGACTTCCGGATTGTATTTTTCTTTGTATACGTTTTCAGTTTTAGCTGTGCTAGCCGCATTTCCATCATTCCCCGACCCTGAGCAGCCCACAAGGCCAACTCCTATTACCATAGTTGCGGCGAGCAACGACAACAGCTTTTTTTTCGAATGAACTCGCATATTGTTCCCCCTTAAAAAATCATTTTCTACTCTTTTAATTATAAGAGGGCTTTTCTACGCAGCCTATGTCACAAAATAAATATTTCTGCACCTTTCCCAACTGATCTTTACTATTCTCTTCTTGGTCTCATCTTTACTGGTCCCGAAATTCATGCGGAGTCATTCCGTAATGCTTTTTGAACATCTTACTGAAATATTGGGGATTCTGATAGCCCAATTCAGTTGTAATTTCATATATTTTTTTGTTGGAATACTTGAGCAAATAAAGAGCCCGCTCCATTCTCATTCGGATGATATAATCTCCCAGACCTTCTCCGGTTTCAGCTTTATATATTTTCGACAAATAGACCGGATGAAGATAAACCTGATCAGCAAGCGTCTTAACAGACAGCTCCTGACCTTTATCCTGGGAGATGAGCTCCTGAACCTGTTTGACCACATAGCTTTTGGCGCTTTGCTCACTTGCAGACCATTCCGATTTAAGCTTGTTCATCATGGAAAATATCCATTCCTTAAGGTTGGAGAACGATTGAACCATTTTCTGCGCATGCAACGGGTCGAAGCCCGTTTGATCCATCTGCGTAATGAAGCGCCCTTGCTTGTGTGCCGTGTACATAAAGGCGCTCGTAACCGAGATAAACAGCTCATATAAATGTTCGCGGGTATATCCTGCTTCTTCTATCTTCCCAAATACACGGTTCAACTTCGCTTCAGCTTCCTCCCATTGCCTAGACTCCAGTAGATGAGTAAGCGTAGGAGGCATATATAGTCCCTCCAGCGACTTGACTGACCTGTGTGACTGTTCTGTCTGCTCATCCACAAATAGCAACGTATCCGCCTCCTCCCGGTGGTTCCAGTATAAGGATCTTATCGCTGTCTGATATGCCTTAGGCAGCTCCTCCGGGAACATAAACCAACCAGTTACCGTGACGTAAATTTCCCCTTTCAAGTAATTGCTCACATTTTTCCGAAAGGTTTCGATACTCGCCCGCAAAATACTACTATGCTCGTCCATACTAATTTCTGTTATTCGCTTCATTTCATGCTGTTCTGGGACATCATCTGATTCTTCCTTATGATGTATACCATGCTTTTCCAGATTGTTATTCCAATTTGATTCTATTAATACAATTAAGCAGTCATGTGGTGCTTTACAGTGCCAGACGTGAAAATCGGGTGCGAGCACTTCTTCAGCAATATTTCCAATCGCATACTCGATTAAGGATACTGAATGATAATCCATATCAGAAAAATGCTTGCCCATCTGAATAAGCAGCATATCTGCGGGTTGTCCCGTACGTAACATGATTTCGTACTGGGATAACTTGTCCTCTATCATCTGTACAGATAAATCGCGTCCAAGTACCAAATCGTGCATTAAGTGGGTGCGCAGCACACCAAAATCCGTCCTGCGGTTATACTGTAATTGATGAACCTTATTAAAAGCTTCCCATTCTTCCTTTAGCGAATCGATGGCAGCTGATACACATTTCATAAACTCTTCATCATCCACCGGTTTTAAAATATAATCAAAAGCCTTAAGCTGAAGTGCCTTTTTAGCATAATCAAAATCGGCATAGCCTGTTAGTAGCAAACATCGGATATGCGGCCATCGTTCGTTTACCTCAACAATCAACTCCAACCCTGTCATGCCAGGCATACGAATATCCGTAACCAGAATATCAATATCATACGCTTCCAGCACATCCACTGCTGCTAATGCGGAAGCCGCTTGATGAACCCTCTCAATGCCCAGCGCCTCCCATGGAATCGTAGCCACCAGGCTTTCTGTTACATAGCTCTCATCATCTACCAGTAATATCTGAACCATCAGGTCCCTCCATTTTAACCATATTCGAATTTGACGAAGGTTTGAGCTTGATCAAGCTATTCGCCTGCTCTTCTTCTGTTAACAGCGGCCATTTTAAAACCGCGCGCAGTCCCCCCAAAGGTGACAATGAGAAGTCCAGTCCGGCGTCTTCCCCAAAATGTAATCGCATTCGTTGATGCACATTCCATAAACCATAGCCGCTTTCCTCTTCTACAGGCTTGTCAAGTGCTGATCTCAGGGATGTTATAGCCTCCCTGCCCAAACCGAGTCCGTTATCATCCACAATCAAGCACATATATAGCCCGATCTGTTCCGTTGTAATGCGGATTATACCATCCTCTGCTTGAGGTTCTATCCCATGCAGCACCGCATTTTCTATTAGTGGTTGCACTACAAGCAACGGAATCAGCAGACTGTTAGCCTGTGAAGAAACATGAATTGAAAACGTTAGCCGCGGCATACGCATCTGCTGAATTTTCAAATAATAATGAACAAACTCGATTTCCTCCGATAAAGGTACCAAATCCCGTTCCTGTCTTGTCGTATATCGATAATACTTGGACAAATTATGAGCCATTGCCACGACCGCCTCATGATTACGCAGCTTCGCCATACTTGTAATAAAAGAAAAACAATTATAGAAAAAGTGTGGATTAATTTGTGACTGGAGCTGTTTTAGACGTGCTTCCTTCACATGTAGCTTCTCAACATAAACCTTTTCAAACAGCTCCTGAATCTGTCCGACCATCAAATTAAATTGACGAGATAGGAAAGCAAATTCATGACTCCCCTTCGGACTCAATCGAACAGCATAGTCCCCATCCTTTAATCTCCGAAATGCCCGCACAAGCTGAAGAATCGGCACTTGCACCTGTGAATGAAGCAGATAAGCACCAATGAAGCCTACCAGCAGCAAGCCAACAACGGTTATATAAAATAGTCTATTAGATGTGTAAATCGGAGACATCATATCGGACAAAGGCATGTAGTCAATCAAATACCAGCCCGTCGTTTGCGAAAGAACAGCGTGAACAAGGTAACTCTCTTCTCCAACTTTCACGGTCAGATTATCAACTTCATGCAATCCCATCTTCTCCAGTTTCGTAATCAGCTTGCCTGACAGCTCTTCATTCGCAGTACGATTATAGATCACTCCTACGCCTTTTTTATAATAAAAAGGTTCCTTCCGTCCATCGCCTTTGAAACGGTCAAGCATGTCCTGAATATTGCTGCTGTCAAATTCGACCTTAATAATCGTGTTAGCGGTTTCCGGATTACCAAGTGAAGAAAACGGGGATAATGTATACAACGAAAATATAAACTGATCCTTCCCGTACATCCTTTTTTTAGATACCTGCCAGCCGTTTTTAATCATTTGCTTTAATTCTTTCTGATCATAAAAACCGGCTCCTTTTTCTGATACAACACGTCCAAGCGAAGGTGAATAAATATTCAGACCCGTTCTCCAATTCGATGAGCTTTCTTGAAGTCCAAGCTTGGTTTGGATCCGTTTGACAAGGTTAATGCCATCCAGATTGAGAGTCTTATCCTTTAAAAAAATCGCTTGAAAACTGGCTACGTCAGGATCATGAATCAGCAGATGCGGCCAGGAGGATATCATTTCAATATTCGTATTCACCTGATTTTGGAAAAAAGTCAACTGGTTATAATTAGACTGATTCAGCTCCTTACGTAACACATCTGTCGTTGTCTGGTTCGAATACACATACAGGATTAGCACAGGAATAAGCAATACGATAACGATAGAGACGATTTTAGTATAAAAATTAAATCTTAACATGTGTTCTACACATCCTCTGCACAAAAAACAGGCATACATAAATGGTATGCCAGAGCCCTGACCTTCGTTGCCATCAGAACATACTATACATTATTAATGGTTGGCGGTGATAAAATGTTTGATGCTAAGCAAATGGAATGGTTCAATCAACTATCCGCTGAAGATCTGGCGATATTAGGTGCCGGCTTCACTACACTAGGTGATTTTTTTGCTTTTTTGGCATTGATTAGAGCCAAACAGGAGCCTAAGGAAAATAATTTTGTGGCTCTGGTTAGGGCCAAACAGGAGCCTACTAAGGGGAAAAAAAAGTAACGATACGATCTCATAACATATTATTTGACGACAAATTTTACGCGAGTTCCATCCTCATACTCATCCAATTGGTGACTGACCCATGATCCTGCCCCACGATTATCCTTAGGAGCTATGTATTTGACATTTGCACCTTTTCCACCTTCTGAGCACATAGCCATCGGCCATTCGTCACGATCGTATCCTTTACGAGTGGGAACTCCTGTAAGCGAATGCTTGCGATTCTGCTCGGCTCCTTCACGGTCAATTGTGCATATGGATGATTTCCCCGCTTGAATGGCTTCCTTGATATGCTGCGCCGTTTCAGGATAACGACCTGACGGAAATTGCAACGTAACCTGAGCCGATGAAGGCGGGTTCTCTCCTGTCGTTTTCGTAAGAAGATTGGCACCTTCAAACCAATACACGCCAGTAGCTAGCAGCACTAGAGTTATAAAACTTAACAACTTTTTCTTCAATTTTCCTCTTCCCTTCAAGCTATTCCAGTGGACAACCTTCAATCAAGGAAATCCCCGAACTTTATTTTCTATAACCCGACTCAATGAGATATCCAGCGGACAAACCCAAAGAAGGCACACCACAGGAAAAGACTGATCAATATTCCCCAAAATAAACCTTTAAAAAGCTTCATACCGCACTGACAACCTTTCCGACTGGGCTTTGCCCTATTATAACATGCCAGAAAGACTGTTGTCGCAACATGCCACGCATATATCTTAACCATAAATATTTTAATTTTAAAACATAATAATCTGAAGATAAATTGGAATCATTCCGGAAATAAGTTCATCCTATTGGAAATGACAATTGTGATATAAAAAAAATCACATTTTAATCAAAGTTTAATGAAAGTTTTCCGAAAATGATGTATAATTATTGACATAATAAAACGTACGAGGTGATCATCATGGCATTATTAAACAGAGTACAGGAGTTAAAATTGCAACTACCTAGCGAGCATCATAGCATTTCACAATACGTGGAACATGCGCTGCATTCAATTGACAGCTTTGTTGAGCAACATCGTCAATTTATAGCCGCTCAGGCTTTGTATGGTGAAAAAATTAACGGCACGGAAGAAAGACTGTTCCGAGATACCATTTCCGAGATTAAAGCTCAACTGGTGGCCACGCTGGAAAAGACGGTTGAAGACTTCTCACACAAAGGCGACAAACACTGGAAGAACCATTATCAGGACGGCGTAGAATAAGTTGAAAAATAACCCCTGGTCATTGACCGGGGTTATTTTTGCATAAGCGATCATGAAGATTATTTTAACACTCTGACAGAGGTAGCTACAGTCTTACCTTTATAAACCACTTTAATACTGGAATTTCCGTAAGCCAATGCCTTCACCTGTCCTCCGCTAACCTGTACGATAGAAGGCTTGGAGGAAGTCCATACCGCTGAACTTGTCACATTGGTAATTGTGCCTGTGTCATAAACCGCATTCACACTCAGCACATGAGAGGAACCATTAGGAAGCTTCAAGTTCTTGTTACTCAAAACCAGCTTGAGCAGCTTAGGTGTAACCTTGACCTCAATGTTAAACGACTTATTCTGGTATGTGCCCGTAATCGTCGCTGTTCCAATCCCAACCGCTTTGATGGCTGAGCCTTTTACAATCGCCACGGAAGCATTGGATGTTGTCCATTTCACTTTGTTGCTGAGCGTAACTTTTTTACCATCTGTATATGCACCGATGACCTTGACGGATTGACTCCCTTTCAAATTCATTTCAGCGCTTGAAAGGCTTGGCGTCAACGTAGAAATCGTTCCTTCTACGATGACAGGCACTTTCACATATTTATTCAAATACATGGCCTTGATTCCGGAGTTACCGCCGCTTACTGCTTTTACCTTGCCATTTCCCACTGTTACGGCCGCAGTAGTAGCCACCCAGCTTACCTGATTCGTAACATCGAGCGTTCCACCACCAGCCATTTGTGCTTTTACCGTGGGAACACTCACTTCTTGTCCTGCTACCAGCACATACTTTTTCTCGGAAGCGGTCAGCTTGAGCACTTTGTATTGCACAGTTACCGGGATATCCAGCTTGATGGCACCCAATGTAGCTGTCAATGTTGCGCTACCCGGATTCACTGCAACCAGCTTACCGTCTGCGATTTTGACAACACTTTCATTGCTCAGGCTCCACTTTATATCGGATTGTACTGCTTTTTTGGCTCCATTGACCAAGTAAGCAGATATGCTCGGAAGAGCCGTTTTGCTTCCTGTTTCGAGCGATAAGCTCGCTTTGCTTGATACCAGCTTTTCAATGGTCGGCAATACGTTGACCTTCAAGGTCTTGCTCAAGCCGTGATAGGACACAGTAATTACCGAATTTCCTGCGTCCAATGGGCTAATTTTTCCTTGCTCCACTGTGGCAACCAGCGGATTGGAGGAAGTCCATTCTGCAGTGCTGGTGACATCAGTTTTACCTCCGGTAAGGTTCACATCGGTCGCTTTGATCTGAATTGGTGAACTACCCAGAAAGACCGATTGGGAAGCGGATGGATTCAATATTAATGCCTGGGAAGAGGAACGTACATACACGATCGTTTGTGCTTTGAGTTCATCCTTGCTTGCTTTAATGTAAGTCATGCCCTTGGCAAGAGGACGAACCAGACCATCTTCCACTGTAGCCACGGACGGATTCGTGGATGTCCATTCCACATCGGATACTTTTTCTGTACCGCCCGCCGTAAGCGTACCTTGGGCAGTCAATTTCTTCGAATCTCCGCGCACCACCAGATTGATGGGACCAGATGGATCGATTTGCAGCTTGCTGTAAGGCGATTTAACCGTAATCGTTGTGCTTACCGTTTGCTGTTCATATGTGGCAACAACCTTAATTTGCCCTTTTGACACTGGAGTAATAAGTCCCTTATCTACCTTTAATATGCTTGAGTCTCCAGAGATCCATTCTGCCTTTTGTGTAACATCTTCTTTGCCCTTTTCTGTCAATGACCACACTTTTAATTGAGCGGGGTTTCCACCCAGATTAACTGCAGTCGGATTTTGACTGTCCCACTGTACCGTAGAGGTCTTGCTCTCCTCTGCCGCCTGGATCAAACCCGCTGGCAATGCTGCAAATAAAAACATCAGCACAGCAAGTAAGAAGGTACTCCGTTTGCTCATACGTTTCATACGTTCCATTCGTTTCTCTCCCTTAGTTTCAGCTCTATGAAATAGGATATAATTAACAATCCTATTACTTTATCGGTAAACAGCTACTTGATTTGAACCCTTAGGAAGAAAAAAAGGTGGATTATAACAGTTAAAGTTCTCCGTGTAGCGACCTGACCACGAACAGATGACCTTCCTTGGACAAGGTTTGTCCATCATCCAGAACGACATCGTAATCCGTGTGACTGGTCAATTTTGTGTTGTAGGCAATCAGCTGGTCTTCTTTCCAAACGGTCACCGCCGATTGAAAAAGAATGGCATTATCAAACTGCAATGGAACGCTCATCACATAACCGATAGAATTTAGCTTCGCCGGATGACGGCTTCTGCGCTCACGCCCGGGAGGGAGCATCGTAATATACGTTATATTTTCAAAAGGAATAGACAACATCTTCGGGCCTAAAATAACGCACTTGTGCGTGTCATCCCATTTTTCAATCGTGCCGCGCACCTTTTGGGTATGACCGTTGTTGCCGTGATATAAAATGACCTGACGTCCCTTCCATTGACGCATGTCCTCACCTCCAGTGCTAGCGGTTAGGAATCTCCCACCGAATCGGTTCCATTCCATGCTCCAGCAAAAATGCATTGGTTTGCGAAAAAGGCTTGCTGCCGAAAAAGCCCCTATGAGCCGCCAAAGGACTCGGATGGACGGATTTCAAAACCAAATGCTTGCTCGTATTCACAAAGCTTGCTTTCTTTTGAGCATGGCTTCCCCACAAAATGAACACTACCGGCTGCTCACGTTCATTAATCGCCTCAATAACGGCATCCGTGAAACGTTCCCAGCCTATTCCCTGATGAGATTGCGGTTGTCCTTCACGCACGGTCAGCACATTGTTCAGCAGCAGCACTCCCTGCTCTGCCCAAGGAACAAGGTAGCCCTGATTGGGAATGGGGGTGCCGAGATCATCGCGCAGCTCTTTATATATATTTTGCAGAGACGGCGGTGTACGCACACCTGGTCTTACGGAAAAGCTCAAGCCGTGGGCTTGCCCCTCTCCATGATAGGGGTCCTGCCCCAATATAACCGCTTTGGTAAGATGATATGGTGTTAATTTAAGTGCAGAAAACAAATCTTCCTTTGGAGGGTAGACTTTATGTATCTTGTATTCACGTGCTAATGTATACCTCAATTCATTGAAATAAGACTTTTCTACCTCTTCTCGTAAAACTTCATCCCAATCATTACCAAACATAACTCCCGTCTCCTCTCGATATATGGGTCCCGAAATGTTTAAACGTTTTATTCACAAAAAAATAAGCTGGTCTCCCTCATCCGGAGCCAGCTTATTTATTCGTTACCTGTGTTACATGCCGAAGGACCAGGATAGAAACCATACGATAATCAGCTACCGTTGGATCTAAATTCGATTTCCTTATTATAGCATTAACGATAATGGTGTCAAGTAACTGTAAGCCCAAATCCACACGGTACCTCATAAAAATCAAGAGGTTGGCCCAGAATAGTCGGTTAAGCCTTATGAGCTGTTAGATATTCTAGCGCGTTATACAACATAACGGCTGCTTCCGCACGTGTAATCTCACTTTTTGGATTAAACTTTTTACTTGCATCCAAGGTATTGACCTTGTATATCAGCGAACGCTGAATGCTGCCTTGATACGAAGGCTCCAACTTGCTATCATCGGCAATCGTTGCAGGTGCAATTTTGATCATCGGCAGGCTGCCTGATTTTTCCATGCCCTGAATCAGCATATGGGTGAACTCTTCCTTGGTCAGAGTTTTTGAAGGATCGATATTTTGGGGAATCTCCACGCCATTATAATGCGCGTTGATAAAGGCTTCGGCATACCATGCTGTATCCTTAACATGGGTGAACAGTCCGCTGGCCTGTGGCGCCTTATTAAAATCAATAGCGGCCAAACTAAGCTGAAATCCGCCGGAGATTAACTGAATGCCTTGGGCAGCAGTCACTTTAGAGGCGGGGAGAAACTGCGTATCAGAGACCCCTTTGAGCAAACCCTGATTTTGAAGGGAGATGATTTTATCTTTACCGCTTACGCTGTCCAAATCCTTGAACGGATTGCTCGCCGCAAACATTTGACCCCCAAAAGAGAAGGAAAGAAGTGATACTGTGGTCATGGCTGCGAATGCACTTTTTCTCATGTTCATGTCAAGTTCCACCTTGTAGTTGAATTAGGCCGCCCGGCCATTAACAACCTCTTTGACGTAGTACAGGTTGGAAAGGTTGCAAGCGATCTAACAGAGATTCGGATGAAGATTGCGGAATGATCAATTCTTATCTTTTCACACCAATCAGGATGACATCCCCCTCAAAATTATGCATATCGATAACCGTTACATTGTCCTGGAACGCTACCGAAGCTGCTGCAAATCGGCGGTATTCCAGGTCGATAATTGTAAACTTGTATTCTCTAAGATCGGCGTCTAGCTTCAGGACCGTGTTTACAGGCACGTAAATAGCAATTTTTTCGAAGCCTCTGGTTGAGGCAACTCGAATCTCTTCCGTGTTCTTAAGTACTATGTTCCAAGGTTGCAAATCTATCAATCCGTACATCTGAAACAGCCACTTCGCAAATCCATAATCCCACGCTCCCTCAAATTTAAGGGCAGCCTGCCACTCATAGGGGCTGTCAAAACCTTCCCCGGTAACTCCGAAGCGTTTCCCTTTTTTGTGCCAGCTCCATATTCCATGTGCTCCGTAGGTTACGCCGGCTCCCGCACCGGACAAAAGACTTTGCCATGCAGCTTTACGCACGTCGGCACGGCCGAAACGACCGTATTCTCTCCGGCTGTAACCCATCATCTCGTAGCAAGGTTCCGAGTTCAGCACAGGCCGTGTTACCCGCTTGTTGTAGAAGTCCAACGCCAAGGCGTAAGCCTTGGACTGAAACTGCGAATTGTGACCTGATTGGTACATGTAAAAGTCCAAATTAGGATCGTTAATGAACTCATCCGGCACCTCCGCCAGTCTCCCCTGAATGTGCAGAGTAGTCAAGCACTCCGGACTATGCGTCTTCACAACGTGAAGTGCAGTGCGATAATACTCGTTCGCTCGCTCTGACGGGAAGTCGGTATCCCCGCTCACGATATAGATAGGGTGGTACTTTGAGAATCGGTCTGCTGCATAACGCACATACGGTTCCACCGCCTCCAGAGGCATCTTTTTCTCATCACGAAGCTTGGCCGCCCAAGTATCCGGGATATAATTACACCAAAGCAAGACCAGCGCGGGTACAAATCCCTTGCTCACTGCCATCTCGACCATAGTCTCCGCCCTGTCAAAATAGTCTGGATTCAGTGAATAAAAATCGTAGCTCCCGTCCTCAATCTGTGCGAACGGTTCGTGATCCAGATCACTGCCGCTGGCATCCCACTGACGCAACAAATTGATTTGCAGAACATTAAACCCCTGGCTGCTTCTGTAGTCAAGATAATCAGCCCATTCCTCCAGTGAGATGTTGGTAAATGCGCTCCAGACGGTATCCGCCAGATAAAAAAATGGAACTCCTTCATTGACAAAGTAACGTTTGTTCTCCGCTATGCCAAGCTTGATCATACGGCTTCCCCCTTATTGCTGTAATGACAGAAAACGGCGAACAGTTCGCCGCTTTCCGTTTTATTGCTCATTTATGAAGTAACGATACTTGCTTGGGCTCCAGCCGTTCCCTCCTGTTCTGACTTCTCCTGTGCTTCGCGTTCCCTGTTCAACGCTTGTTTATCAAGCGTTCTAAAGAACGGATAGTAAATCAACATACAAACGGGAATGAGCAAAAGCTGTGCAGCAGCAAGTCTCCAGCTCCCCTCAATAAAGCCCAGAACAAAAATCGGAGTGCCAAATGCCGGGTAAATTCCGATGGGTGCAGGCAGCAAGCCCGCAGTTGTCGCAAAATAACCGAGGACGGCGCAGACGATAGGAGAAATGATAAACGGAATAGCCAGGAGCGGATTCAAAACAACTGGAATTCCGAAATTGAGTGGCTCGTGAATCGAGAAGAAAGTCCCCGGAAGGCCGAGCTTGCCAATCGTGCGTAATTGCTTGCTCTTGGCCAAGAAGACCAGCAGGAGAGCGAAGCCCAGCATCGGCGCATAGTTTGAGAAGATATACCAGAAAGCCAGCCCGATAATGTTCGGTAGCGGAGCTCCCGCCTGGAAAGCGTCGAGATTGGCAAGATCCAGGCTCATCCAGATCGGTTTGACGATGGCAAGCGTTACGATTGCACCGTGGATTCCGAACATCCAGAGCACCTGCATAATGATGAGGGCGACAATCATAGCCCCCAGTGATCCACCCAGTCCTTCCAGTGGCACTTGCAGATAGGTATAAATAAACTCATGGACCGTACCGAATGACGTATGCATGAACAGACCGGAAACAATAACGAATACCATAGCTACGAGTATCGCCGGAATTAATCCTGAGAATGTTTTGACAACGGTGGGCGGTACTCCTTCGGGCATTTTAATGGTCCAGTTGCGATCGACAATCCAGATATACAATCGGGAAGCCAGCAAGCCAACCAACATAGCAACAAACAAACCCTGCGCACCGAGCCACTGAAGTGGAAGCGCCCGGACTTTATCGAATGTTTGAATCGGCGTCAAAATAAGAAACGAGAGCAGTGCCGTTGCTGCGGGAATCAGCGGATCCTTGTCAAAAGCTTGCGCCAGTCTGTAGGCGATGAAGAAGACTGCATAAAGGGCGATGATGCCAGTTGTCATCGTCGATCCTAATCCGATAATACCCTTGATCGGTGCAATGAGGTTCTGGTAAGGCTCCCAGGCAAGTGCGGAAAAAAGGGTCGAAAATGCCCCGATAATCAAAAAAGGAAGGGTGGACATCAGTCCATTTGAAATAGCGCTCATATAGCGATTTTGCTGAATTTTCCCAGCGTATCTTTGCAACTTATGCGATAGTTTTTTTTCGTTAGCCATTTTCCTTCAACTCCTGCTTTAGACTTTCATCTGTTGAACAATAATCTAGAGAGCGCTTCCATTTGAGGAAATCACATTTTTGTACCCATGGAAACTTGTGAATAAGGCAATGTCTTCCTTTATAGATTTAACGCTTCGGCAAGTACCTTTTCGCCATTCATCATGCCATAATCCATTCTGTCAATTACGCTTACTTTGATGCCTTTAGGCTCGTATCTGGTTTTAAAATCGTCTTCCAGGTAGCCGACCTGCGGTCCAATTAGGAGTACATCCGTTTTGTCCGCATACTCTTTAAAGGAGCTTTCGGAAGTAGCTCTGATCTCAACCTCAACATTTTGAGCCTGTGCGGCCTTCTGCATTTTCTGTACCAGCATACTTGTAGACATTCCTGCTGCGCATACGAGCGTAATTTGTTTCATTTGTTATTCCTCCCCGATAATGGTGTGATGGATACTGCTGCTTCGTAACGGTTCAATCTGCTGTAAAGTTCCACGATATGCCCCGCCAGATCCTTTGTCGTAATGGCTGACATGAGATGGTCTTGTGCATGCACCATTAGCAGTGTCACTTCATGAGTTGTCCCACCCGCTTCCTGCTGGATCAGTCGCGTCTGTGATTTATGCGCTTGGACCAGCTCGTTTTTGCATTCTTCAAGACATTCTGCTGCCTGCTCCGCATTACCCTTCTCGGCAAAGCTGATAGCTTCCATAGCTTTACTCTTCGCAATACCCGAATTTGTTATAAGTCCCATTATGATTTCCTGATACTCATCCATTGAATTCACCTCATGCATTTCATCTCTTTAGCTTACAGATTCAGTGTATACGATTCTTGCCGACTTCTAAACGCAACTCTTTTCCACTAGAAGCGGAAATGCTTACAATGAAAAAAATAGAAAAACTCCGCACGATGCTTGTCCAGAATCCAAGCAGATGTCGTGCAGAGCTTTATTTTAATACAGTTTATGTTTGACGATAATTTGAGCAAAATCTCCATAGGTTTTGCATTCCAGCATCTGCTGGATAATATCGGAGTCGTCAACCAATCCCATCAGATGCTTATACATTTTCGCCGGGGGCTCGTCACCGTTTTTGTTAATACTGAGCAGGCAGACGAGCTGCACAGGCTTGCCAGACCAATCTATGGGAGATTTCAGTGTACAGACCGCCCATACCGTCCGATTGCTTTGCGGAATAATGGGATGAGGAATGGCTACCAGATTTCCGTAAGCTGTAGGAGCAGCATTTTCTCTTTCCAGCACCAGTCCGATGAATCCCTCGGAAGAGCGGATCAATCCGGAAGCATGCATTCTTTCTCCCAAAAAAGTAATGATCTCTTCCTTTGTGGTGAAGTTCTGTCTTAGAAATACAAGCTCTTCCATAATATAGCGGAAAGTATACTCCCCTTCACCCGTCAGCAGCTCTTCAATCTTATCGATGTCACCGCCGCCAAGCAGAGTCTGGACTACCACGACCGGAACGGATAATGTCTGCGGGATTGGAACTGTGCTTACCACAAAATCAATGTCATGCAGAGGAACCTGCTGCAACTTGTAATACTCGGTCGTGCCAGCAACCTCAAGCCTTTCACCGAACTTGCTACGCAACTTGTAATACAGCAAGCGGGCACTTCCAACACCCGAAGTGCACACGACAAGGCAGCGTTTAGGTCTGTTGTTCATCTGCTGCCTTTCCATGGCGGCTCCGATATGAATCGCCAAATAACCCATTTCTGTCTCTGGTATAGCCATATTCAACTTGCTCTCGATCAGCTTGGCACCTATGACCCCCGCCTGAAAAGCCAAAGGATAATTATTCTTTACATGATCCAGCATCGGATTACGGATATTCATCCCATATTTTACGCGATTCAGTGCCGACTTCAGGTGAAGACATATGCCCATTAACAGTTCTTGATCCCGGCTGATATTCAGGTTAAAGCCCTTGTCAATTTCATCCAGCATTTCTCTGCCAAGCTCATAAATTCCCCGATCCAAGAGCTTCTGAGGCCCCGCCTCTACCGTCTGTTGCTCCGTAATTCCCTCAAACCACTTGTTCCCGGCCAGATGCATGGCGATATAAGCAACTTCATCTTCCGGAAAGGTCAAATCCATTTCCTTTTCAATGTGGCAAACAATATGCTCAGCGGCTCGAAATTCCTCGGTAGCCCGAAAACCTCCCTTTTCATCGGAAAGCATCGCGACCCGGTTCCCATTACGAATGCGCTTGCAAGCTATAGCGATATGAATGGACAGGTTGTTGAAGGCAACATCCGACAAGGCGACCCCGTGGTTCTGGATTTGCTCCATAATAATACCGCGAATCAGTGTCATTTCCCATGGAGATACCATCCTCGACGCAGCCTCCACACCCCCAGTCCTTTCTTCAGAACGGTTGACGATGAATTCAGACATGCAGAAACGTAAGCGAACCTCGTCGCCCCTCAGCTTGACACCGTAATTCGGGCGCTTATCAATGCCGATTCCGTATGCCTGCAGCATATGCTTAACCTCTTTGAAATCATTTTGTACGGTGGATTTGCTAATGTATAACTCATCCGCCAACTCTTCCAGCTTCAAATAATTTTCTGTAAACAGGAGGCGCGAGATTAAATAACGCTGTCGGTATTCAGGAGAATTGGGATCATCCGGTTCGTTATACAGGAACAACTGCTGTAGGAGCGTACGAAAGCTGCGGTCGTCCGTGATTTTCAGTTCATACCCCCTTGAACGAACAGGCTGAATCGATGCTCCATGCTTGGCCAGAAATTCATCCAGTTCTCTGATATCGCTACGTACGGTACGTGAAGTAACCTGGATCAATTTTGCCAGATGCTCGCTCTTGACAGGAGTGTCCGCAGCCAGCAAATGCTGTAGAATCGAAACCATTCGCGTATTCATTCAAAGTGACCCCCTCCCGTTCTTTTGTCCAAATCTGTCCTCTACTCAGACCTGCTCGGTTACCTCGCCTTTAGATACGAAAGTGGCAGGAGCAGCACAGGAATTGCGCTCTACAAATTTCGTATCCACTGTGATTTTTGCCGTAACCTGCGTTCCCTGCTCAATAGTATCGGTCAGGAGATCGACAGCAAGAACGGCCATTCTTTCTTTTTCTACATGAATGGTCGTTAGCTCCGGCGTGACAATGACCGATTCCGTAATGTTGTCAAAGCCGATAATTGAAGTATCCTGCGGCACCCGGATACCAAGCTCGCTCATGGTCTTCATAGCACTGATAGCAATATAGTCGCATTCGCAAAACCAGACCGTCGGTAAAGTTTTTCCGCTCTCCATATAAACAGTTAGCTGCCGATTCAGATCCTGCTGCGATGTAAGAATGGTTGGAGCTACCGCCAGCATTAGTGTCTCCGGAATCTTCAGCCCCCGTTCCATGAGTGCCGCCAAAAATCCGCGTTTACGTTCCTCAAAATTATGAATCCGTACATTAGAAGCAATATATCCGATTGAGGTATGGCCCATGTCGCATAAATAAGCTCCTGCCTGATAAGCACCCATAACATTATTAATCTGGATAAATTGTACGGGAAGCGTATCAAAGCAGGTATCCAGCACAATCAGATTCGGCAGCTTGGCATGAATATCACTGATTTGCTCACGGGTCAGATTGGTTCCCAGAACGATAGTCCCTGCACTGCGTTTCTCCTCTGCAACCATCTGGATATCCCTCTGGAAAAATTCTACGTCGACCGTCGAAAAGATCAAAGAATACCCTTTTTGTCGGCAACGCTCCTCAATAAACTGGATTAATTCTTTAAAAAATGGCTGTTGATAGTATTCCTCAAGGACAATACCCGAATTGGTACACACGAGAAAAAGCAAGGACTTATCACTTCTCGTAGCCGTTATCGTCTTACTTTTGGGACTGTATCCTGCCTCGTGGGCTACCTGGAGAATACGTTCACGCGTATCTGGACCAATTCCCGGCTTGCCACTGAAGGCCAGTGAAACAGCTGATTTGGATACGTTGGCCAGCTTAGCGATGTCTTCCATTTTCATGCCCTAATTCTCCATTCTCAATAAGATGAACACAGCAGTGAAGTGAATAACTGAAGTTTACACCGAAGTGAGATACGATGCAATATTTAGCTGAATTTATTCATATTTGTTTAGTTATTAGTTTAGTTATACAACTAAATATCACTAAATAGTTCATTGACACCGCTTTAATTCGATGTTACTATGGCTTCGACATAGAAATAGTCATCGAATTTAGTTTTTTTCAACTAAACTTATTACTTTAATTTAGTTAATTCATTTTATTTTGTTCAGCAAATGTTGTTTATTCGAGTACAGAGGAGACATGATCATGAAGAAATTAAAGTTGGGTTATGCTCCGACGCGCCGATTTACGTTCAGCGCCGACGATGCCTTTAAGTACAAAGTGGAAATTCGCAAGAAAATTGAGAGCTTTGGCATGGATATCGACATTGTAGACCTGGAGGGCCTTAATGAGGAAGGCTTGCTGTATGACGACCATATAAACGCGGATTTAATTGCAAAGCGATTCAAAGAGGAAGAAGTCGACGCTGTTTTTTTCCCACATTGCAACTTTGGTACAGAAGATACTGTAGCCCGTGTAGGCAAAGCGCTCGGCAAGCCCGTCCTGTTGTGGGGACCGCGGGATGAAGCGCCGCTCGCGGACGGCATGCGCCTTCGCGACACCCAATGCGGTATTTTCGCCACAGGTAAAGTGTTGCGAAGATTCGACGTTCCCTTCACTTATGTAACGAACAGTTGGGTGAATGATCCGGTTTTTGAAAGGGGCTTTACCAACTTTGTGGCTGCCGCCAACGTTGTGCGTCAGTTCAAGAGCTTGCGCATTCTCCAAATTGGCCCCCGCCCCGCTTCGTTCTGGACGATGATGTGCAATGAAGGTGAGCTGCTCGAACGCTTCGGCATTGAGATTCACCCCATTACCCTTGTCGACATTCAACTGAGAACCAAAAAAATCGCCTCCAGCAACAGCTCTGAGCTTCTGGAAACGATGGATTACATTAAAGAAAAACTCGATTACAGCGAAGTGACCGAAGATGACGTAAAACGGATAGCTGCTTTAAAGGTTGCCATGAAATCTTTCGCCCGTGAGACAGGAAGCAGCGCTATCGCGATCCAGTGCTGGTCCTCTTTACAGGATGCCCTATCTATTATGCCATGTCTTGCCAACGCTATCCTGACTGACGAGCAAATTCCAGTTACTTGTGAAACAGATATCCATGGAGCCATTACTTCCATTATGGTGCAGGCCGCCGCCATGAACACATTGCCGACCTTCTTCGCGGATATTACTGTTCGGCATCCCGAGAATGATAACGGCGAACTTCTCTTCCACTGTGGCAATTTCCCGGTCTCGCTCTCCGTAGAGAACAAACCGAAATTGCGTAAGCATTTTCTCTTCGACGACCATTCGCCCGGAACGCATGAAGGTGAAATCCGCGGTGGCGGTATGACTATTGCCCGATTCGACGGCGACCACGGTGAGTACTCCATGTTCCTCGGGCGTGCCCGGGGTATTGAAGGTCCTTATACCCGCGGCTCCTATGTATGGGTGGAAGTAAACGATTGGCCGCTGTGGGAGGAAAAGCTCGTAAAAGGGCCTTACGTCCATCATTCCGTAGGTATCCACGCCAATGTGATCCCGGCCATTTATGAGGCCTGCAATTATATACCCGGCCTGACGCCTGACCCGGTCGATCCCACGGAACAGGAAATTCAAAGCTGGCTTAGAGGATCCGATCTCGCCCGTAATAAGCGCCCGAGCATTCACGTTTGAGATGTCTAAATCGCCAAAACCCATCCCTATTATATCTATCTTGAGGAGGACATTATGGAAATCCAGGAACTGAAAGTCAAAGCCGCACAAATCCGCATGGACCTGCTGACCATTATTCACCGCGCCAAAACGGGACATACGGGGGGATCGCTGAGCAATACAGACATTTTAACGGCATTATATTATGAAATCATGAACGTTGACCCTGCCAATCCAAAATGGGATGACCGTGATCGCTTTATCGCCAGCAAAGGGCATTCCGTAGAATCTCTATGGTGTATTCTGGCCGACCGGGGCTTTTTCCAAAAAGAAGAGCTGGAGACCTACAGCCAGTTCGGTACCCGACTCATTGGCCACCCGAACAACAAGGTTCCAGGGATTGAAATGAACACCGGGGCCCTCGGCCACGGCCTGCCCATTTCCGTAGGCATGGCACTAGCTGCCAAGCGGGATGACCGTCCTTACCGTGTATTTTGTCTAATGGGAGACGGCGAACAGGCCGAAGGCTCCAACTGGGAAGCTGCTATGGCAGGCTCTCATTATAAGCTGGATAACCTGATCGGCATTATCGACCGCAACCGACTCCAGATCAGCGGTGCTACCGAAGAAGTCATGGGACTGGAGCCGCTGGAAGAGAAGTGGGCTGCCTTCGGCTGGAACGTCGTCTCTATCAACGGCAACAATATGGAAGAATTGCTTAAGGCATTCAGAGCCGCCCCTGAAGTAGCGGGAAAGCCAACGCTAATTATGGCCAATACCACCAAGGGCAAAGGCGTATCGTTCGCCGAAAATGTCCCGGCATGGCATCACCATGTGCCTAATGATAAAGAGTTGGAGCTGGCTCTCATAGAGCTAAAGGCAACGATCGAAGAATTGACGCAGAAAGGGCAGGTGCATTAAGCATGAATAAAATTCCTAATCGCCAAGTAATCTGTGACACATTGCTGGAGTTGGCCAAAGACGACCGTGATATCATGGTACTGGCCAGCGATTCGCGTGGTTCTGCTGCAATGGCTCCCTTTGCCAATACGTTCCCGGAGCAGTTCGTCGAGGTCGGCATTGCCGAACAGAATATCGTAGGCATGTCCGCAGGCCTGGCCCACAGCGGCAAAAAGCCGTTTGTGACTTCACCAGCCTGCTTTCTCAGTATGCGCAGTATTGAACAAGTCAAAGTTGACGTTGCTTATTCGCGGACAAATGTGAAGCTCATCGGCATTAGCGGAGGCGTCAGCTACGGGGCGCTTGGCATGTCACACCACTCCGTGCAGGATATCGCAGTAGCCCGGGCAATTCCGGGACTGGCGATTGTAATGCCTGCTGATCGGCACGAAACGAAGAAACTGACCGAAGCGCTTGTAAAATATGACGGCGGCGTATACGTGCGAATCGGGCGTAATCCCGTTGAAGACGTTTACGAAACCGATGATTACCCATTTGAAATAGGCAAGGCCATCACTGTGAGAGAAGGCAACGACGTTACAATTATTGGTGTCGGTGAAACCGTGCGAATCGCACTCGATGCCGCCAAGGCACTCAACGACGAAGGCATATCCGCCCGGGTAATCAACATGCATACAATCAAGCCGCTGGATGAAGAGGCGATCATCACCGCTGCACGTGAAACTGGACGCATCATTACCGTTGAGGAACATAGCATTTACGGCGGTCTCGGCGCAGCCGTGGCAGAAGTTGTTGTGCAGAATCACCCGGTTCCTATGAGAGTGCTCGGCATCCCTGATGAGCCAGCGATTGCCGGTAAATCGGCGGAAGTTTTCCACCACTACGGCATTACGGGTGACAATATCAAACAAATTGCATTCGAATTGATTAATAAGTAGAGGGCGAAGCATATGGAGCACAATCAACAATATATATTGGCCATCGACCAGAGCACTTCAGGCACCAAAGCACTCCTTGTAGACCATCAGGGTGCAGTAATCGCCCGCAGCGGGATGGAGCATAAGCAATATTACCCCCATCCCGGCTGGGTAGAGCATGATCCGCTCGAAATTTATGAAAATGTCAAAATAACTGCCCGCAGCGTATTGGAGCAGGCTTGCGTACATCCATCCGCACTGGCTGCGCTGACAATCACCAATCAACGCGAAACGGCACTGGTGTGGGATAAGACGACTGGTCAGCCAATATATAATGCTGTTGTCTGGCAGTGCCAGCGTACGGCGGACCTGTGCGCCGAGCTGAAGCAAGCCGGCCACGAAAGCACCATCCACGCCAAAACAGGGCTTATGCTTGACCCTTATTTCTCCGCTGCCAAGTTCAAATGGATCATTGAACATACGGAAGGAGCTGCCAACCTGCTGGCTGAAGGGAGGCTGCTTGCAGGGAACATGGACAGTTGGCTGGTCTGGAAGCTTACCGGCGGTAAAAATCATGCAACCGACTATACAAATGCCAGTCGTACATCGCTGTTCAATATCCACACGCTGGAGTGGGATGAAGAGCTTGCCCGGCTGTTCTCCGTTCCTTCTTCCCTGCTGCCCGAGGTTAAACCATCTGACGCTGTATTCGGATATACGGCAGATTGCGACCTTTTCAATGAGAAAATACCGATTTCAGGCGTCATCGGGGATTCACAAGGCGCATTGTATGGGCATCTGTGTTTCAAGCCCGGAACAGCCAAAGCAACCTTTGGCACGGGCACCTCTGTATTAATGAACGTAGGGAATCATCCGGTGGATGGCGGTGACGGACTTGTAACCGCTATCGCCTGGGGGGCCGGCGGAACTGTTACGTATGCGCTTGAAGCCATCATCCGGACAACAGGTGACAGCATCAAATGGACGCAGGACAATTTAGGGCTGTTCTCTACCTTTGAGGAGATGCAGCACTTAGTCGAAAGCGTTCCTGCAAACGATGGCGTCTATCTTGTACCTGCCTTTGTCGGAATGGGCGCTCCCTATTGGAATCCCTATGCCCGAGCGGCAATTATCGGTATGAACCGTGGAACTGGCAAAGGACACATTGTCCGGGCTGCGTTGGAGAGCATCGCTTACCAAGTACGGGATGCTATAGAGTTTATTCAGGAACAGTCCGGGATTGAGTTGGTCGGCCTGCGCACGGACGGTGGGGCTTCCTCCAACACTTGGCTGATGCAATTTCAGGCCGATATTCTGGGCAACCTTGTGACCCGATCCACATGTGCCGAGCTGTCCGCCATGGGTTCGGTCTATCTCGGTGGGCTCGGCACAGGCTTTTGGTCCGATTCAGATCAAATCGCTTCCAATCTTAAAATGTATGAAGCATATGAACCAAAGATGGATGATGCTACCAGAGAGAAATATTATACTGGCTGGCAGCGGGCTGTTCAGTCTGTAGTGCAACAACAGCATGAATCTCCCGTTTTATAAATAATCTCTATACTTCATTCCTCATATCTCCCCAAAACAATCCATACAAAAAGGGCCCTTGCTTTTGCAAAGGCCCTGTTATTAAATTACTCACTCGAACGATATAACTGACTCAACACTTTTACAAACTCACGGGCTGCCGGGGTCGCTTCATCAAAGGAATGCGCGATAATTCCGATATCCCGCGAAATTTGGGGAATGATCTCTTTAACGATTAGTGAGTGGGACACCGAGGAAAGCGTAAACTTCGATATAATGCCAATGCCCAGCTTTTTTTGGACCATATGGACTAAGGTTTCAGCCGTTTGGACTGTGAGACTCTCCTGGAAAGGAATTTGCTGCTCATGCAAGGTGTTTAATACAGCAGATTCATGTCCTCCTTTACAGAAGATAAGGTCGTTCCTGTTCTGTTCCAGAGAAACCTCATGTTCTGCTTGCAATGGATGATTCTCCGGTATGATCGCAACCATGGAATCGTGTTCAAGAATATGGACGTCATAATGATCGAATGGAGAAGCTACTATTCCAATTTCAACAGTGCGATCCTCCACCCATTGTTTAATTTGATTCGAGTTTCCTTCCATCAGTTCAATAGTGACATCGGGGTATTGGGAGCGGAATAAGCAGATCGCTTCTGGAAGCAAGTTCGTAGAGGCTGCCGGGAAGGAGCCTATTTTTACTTTACCGCGTAAAAGCTTATTCTCCTGACACGCAAGCTGAACCATTTTATCTTCGATTTCCTTCATTTGTCTGGCCAGACTCAGCATTTCTTTTCCCACTTCGGTCAGTACGAGTCCATTCTGCTTGTCGCGAATAAACAATTTTACCTGCAAAGTATTTTCAAATTGGATCAAAGCCTTGCTAACCGCAGGCTGGGAAATAAACAGCGCTTTGGCAGCCTCCGTCATATTCATTTTCTCCGCAACCTTCATAAACACTTCAAGATGATTCATATTCACAGACATACACCCATTATAACCGTACGGTTATTCCCTCTATGAAATAATAGTATTTCAGTTATATCAAAACATACCTTATGATAAAAAACAACTCCTGCTCCTTATGAGCAGATGTAATGCTTGATAGAAGGGGATTGGAATATGAATTCAAATCTGAATTTTACCGAACGCACTACCAGAGATACAGCTTCATCTAAAGGACTTCCATGGGGCGGGTTACTGGCGCTTGCTATGACCGGATTTATTTGTATTCTCACCGAAACGCTTCCCGCTGGTCTATTGCCACAAATCAGCAAAGGACTGGGAATATCGGAAGCTTTGGCTGGCCAATTGGTCACGTTGTATGCTCTAGGTTCGCTCGCTGCCGCAATCCCGTTGACTGCCGCAACACGGGGCTGGCGACGACGGCCTTTATTATTGCTCTGTATCATTGGCTTTCTCATATTTAACACCATTACGGCACTGTCTTCTTACTATATCTTGACGCTGGCTGCCCGTTTCCTTGCAGGCGTAGCCGCTGGTGTGTTATGGGGGATGCTTGCTGGCTATGCCCGGCGAATGGTGCCGGATGCATTAAAAGGACGCGCCATGGCTATCGCCATGTCAGGAACCCCGCTGGCTCTTGCCCTTGGCGTTCCGTTAGGAACGTTCCTCGGTGCGCTTGTTGGCTGGAGAACGGTTTTTGGTACCATGTCCTTTCTCGCGGTAGTCTTAGTCTTCTGGGTACTCTGGAAACTTCCGGATTTTCCCGGACAGGCTACCCAACAGCGACTCCCACTGAGTAAGGTTTTCACGATTGCCGGTGTACGTCCCATTTTACTTGTCGTTTTGGTTTGGGTGCTGGCGCATAATATTCTGTACACCTATATCGCTCCTTATTTGAATCAGGCTGGACTGTCCTCCCGAACGGATGTGGTGCTGCTTATTTTCGGGATAACTTCGGTTGCCGGAATTGGATTGATCGGTGCATTGATCGACCGCTGGCTGCGTCTATTGGTACTCATGAGTACCCTTGGCTTTGCTGTAACTGCTGTAGCACTAGGAATCGGAAGTCACCAACCTGCTATCGTGTATTTAAGTGTTGCCCTGTGGGGACTGACCTTTGGCGGTGCTGCTACCTTATTACAGACCGCCTTGGCCGAAACGGCAGGCGAGAGCGCAGATGTAGCTCAGTCTATGCTTGTAACTGCTTGGAATTTGGCCATTGGCGGGGGCGGCTTGCTTGGCGGAATTCTTTTAGAGACGCTTGGGGTTCGCTCTTTCCCGTGGACGTTGCTTATCCTTATGCTTCTTGCCTTCGTCGTTTCGTGGGGGGCCAAGGAACACGGGTTCTCTACAAGAAGATATGTGTAGACCTGAAACTCAAGAAACGATATAGAAGGAGAAATTTTGTTTAGAGGTCAGCAGGTGATGGTAGCTTGAAAGTTGCATCATGAGATATGCAGAAGCTAAATGAAACATGGGTTAAGTTAGAAAGAACCTTCCATTCCATCTTGATGGATTGGAAGGTTCTTTTACCAGGACCGACTCCTCTAATATAGCACCTTCTCCAAGCAGCGTGCCAATTCATCATCGGGTAGCGGCTTGCGATGCGTATTCTCCAGGTAGATATGTTTCTCTGTTTCCGCCATTACATATTGTTTGTACCACAGGAACATATCGGGACTATCTCCCTGAATCCGCAGAAATCTCCGCACTGTGTCCGCATGAGAAATGGTGTTATCGAGATTAGTCAACCAATCCGCCCGGTAGAAATGCTCCCATCTTCCAGTCCCTGCGAGCGAGAGCATTTCTCTACCCGTCTGGTAGCTCCAAACGGCATGCGAAGCTTGTATAAATGCTCGTGGATAATCTCCTTCAAGAAATAACCCGTAAGCGATGCAGATGTTAGCCAGCCCGCGACAACCGCTTAGATGCAATTCAATCTGTACAAGAAGCTGATTATATAGTCTGCGATATTCATCTTCAGGTAATTGTTTCATAATTTGTAGACACCGCTCTCGCAGTTCAACCCAGCCCGGGATAGCCGACTCGGCTTTTTCCTTGAACCAGCGTACCTGCTCAGCAAAAGGTCTTTCTCCAGCAGCCCAGCACAGCCGTTGATCACTTCCTTCTTTGCCTTGCAACCAAAAGCCCATCATTTGCCGCGCTGGATGGTGATAGAATTCCTCCCCCGCCCGATCATCCTTATGCGGGCCATAAACAATAGTACAACGGGAATAATCCCGGTATAATTGGAAAATCTCTTGATGCTGACGACTGTACAACCGCCCGATAAAGTCAGTAAGCTGCTGTTCAGCATCCACGTTACCATACGTCCATAAATTCGCTGCCAAATCCAGAGTATATAAATGTGGCAAAATATTACCTGAATTGACCAACAGATACTCGTCTGCTCCTGCGACAAATGCTGCCGTTAATTCGTCCACAATCAGCTCGGCTGAGGAGGGAAATTGAGTAAGATGGTTCGACGCCTGCAAGTCGTGGAAGGTCACATGATAATATACACCGTTCTTGCCTTCATCCTCCACCTCGGGCAATGCGGGTACACGATGATTGAGATTCCCATGGCGCCGGGATACCATTTTACCGTAACCATTGTCCGCCCATATTTTAATCACCCCTTCGGGGACTTCAATATGACCCTGGTTGTATAACTCGGCAATCTCGCCATACATCGCCATACTGCACACAGGCTGCTCTACAAATTTACTGATCATACTGTACTGCTTGCGAACCACATACGATATTAATTGTCCACGCTTCTCCGGCGTATTAAAGGAAGGATCATTTTCCCAAAAAGGCTTGTCTCCCTGCCCACGAAAAGACAATACCCATACAATTTTCTCTCCCTTTTGCCGTTCAATCGCTTCCTGCCATAGCTGCTCAAACAGCTCGGGATGCTCCTTGTAGCTGGCCTGTTTCCCCGGAAAAGCACGCAAAAACATCTCTGCACCCAGCGGCTCGGCATGATGATGTGTAATCCATAATCCCATTTCTACTGCAAGCTTATGATGAATACCCGTGCGTGGTAAATCCGTTCCCGGTATCACCATGTTGCCACCACAGCGTAGTAACGCTTCAAAAACGGGCTCCCACACCTGCTCCGTTGGCGGATAATCATCCTTCCAGCCAATCAGGCATACCTCATCATTGACGAACCAGCCCCGATAGCGAACCTTGGACGGTATACTGTCATAATCCTGGCTCGACAGGACTATTGTATCCCGCTTGGTCGGAGGGAGTTCCGCCCAGAACCAGAACGGCTCCACACCAAGCACGAAGCGACTGTAATGAAGCAACCCATAAATGATCCCCAGCTCATCACGGCCAATGATATGAAGTACCGTTCCCTTGCCACCTGCAACAAAACGAAGACAATAGCCCTCTGGCCACTGTGGACATCCTTCCTCTTCCTGCGCATAACGGATAATTATCGAGGCCTCTTCTTCTGCTTGCAAGGGCTCTCTGCCAAACACTTGCTTATGATCTCGCGCAATCATTCTCCAAGCGTGGGCAACTGGCACACTTCCGACAGCTTGAAGATTGTATCCGCTTACAGATGAAATGATCAGAGGTTCAAAGGCTTTCATTTATTGTCATCTCCTATTCAACGATGAAGACTCTTCTTACCTTTATTTTATAGGTTGGTGGCATAGTAAGCCCAACGGGACATGAAGATTTGCTAGAGATAAAATGTCCAAGAAAGAGAAATAATTACTATAATCACTTGATAATAGTTGCTATAACAGTATGATAAAAATATCAATGAACCAACGACTAGGGGGCTTATTAGTGAACAAAAGGGAATTTGTAATTCACGATTTATTGAGCAAAATCTACCAAAATCATTATCCTGACTGGAAACTGCCGACGGAAAGAGAACTCGCGAAGCAGTATAATGTTTCAAGGTATACCATTCATGAATCAATCAAAAAATTAAAATACATGGGCCTGGTTAAAGTCGTTCAGGGATCAGGCATCTTCATTGGAAAGAATATTCAGACCAGTCCGCTCATCTATAACTCTTTAACTGAGAACCCATACTCCAACATAAAATCCAAAGTAATCGAGTTGCAAAAGCAACCCGCTACTCCCGAGGACCAACAGATTTTTGGAATAACAAGTAGCGATGAGGTATGGGTATATCAACGTCTAAGAATCGTTAACTATCAAACGATGCAATTAGAGTTGTCCCGATTACCTGTTATTTTGTTTCCAATCCTTACGCACACGGATGCCGAACACTCCATTCAATCCTACGTGAAAAAACATAAATATACGATTTCGCATTACCTAAATACCTATGAGGCAATCGCCCTTAATAAAGAACAGGCTATGCTCTTGCAACAAAAGAGAAAGAGCCCAGCGATGAAAATATCAAGCCGCGGCATTCTTAATAATGGGATTATCTTTGAGATAAGCGAAATCGTAGCCATTGACTATAAATGTACGTATTTGACAGCCTTCAATAACGAGCATCACAAAAGAAGAAGCTTATAGAAGCATTCAACTAAACAGGCAGCTTCTCCAGCATAAGGGTCCCTATATGCTGGAGTATTTTTGTTTTAAGGGGTCATCAGTGTTCCATCTGGCAATCTCGCCTGCGTCCATTCGTGCATCCTGTATTCCACTGGATAATTTTTCGCCCGTTCTTCATTGAATTCCACGCCGATGCCCGGAAGTTCAAGAGGGTAAATGTATCCGTCTTTAGCGTCTATGATGGGCGTAAAGATGCTGCGTGTGTTCTCCTTAATCGGAATATTCTCTTGGATCGCGGCACTGTGCAGGTGAATATTAAGATGAGTGTTAACGGCGATTCCAATAGGAGTAATGTCTGACGGTGTATGCCAAGCAATTCTAACTCCGAATGCCTCGCATAAGGCTCCGAGCTTAAGAGCAGGCGTGATCCCTCCAATTTGAGATACATGGCAGCGAATAAAATCAATCTGCCTGTTGACAATAAGGCTTCTCCATTCTAAAGGATTATTGAACAGTTCCCCGGTGGCTATTGCAGTTGAAGTTTGGGAACGTATCTGACTTAACCATTCATTTTGATCCGGCGGTAAAATGTCCTCAACAAAGTACGGTTTATAGCATTCGAGGTCTTTTGCAAACTGTACGGCTTGATTCGGGAAAAGTCGTTCATGCACGTCATGCAGGATATGAAACTGGTCATTATATTTTGACCTTAATAGAGCAAACATCTTGGTGGTTGTTCGCATATACTCGTCCTGGTCATAATAGGAACCCTGGGTAGGGTAATCCGGAGCGTGCAAGTGCGAAGGATTCCCCCCATAGAAGCCAAGTTGGCACCGGATATGTTTATATCCTTGCTCAAGAATACCATCAATCTCTCGGTACAAATCCTCGATGTTGTCTGCAACTGCATGAGTATATGCAGGTATCGCATCCCTCGATTTGCCTCCAAACAGCTGGTACAAGGGCATATCGGCAATTTTACCCTTAATGTCCCACAAAGCCATATCCACCCCAGAAATAGCGTTATTCAGTACAGGTCCATTACGCCAATAAGAGTTGACCATCATCATATGCCATAAGTCCTCAATATTGTTGGCGTCTCTTCCAATCAATATAGGTTTAAGGTACTCCTCGACGAGGAGTTGAACGGCTTTCGGGCGCTGCTGAAAAGTGGCGCAACCATATCCCGTAATTTTATTATCTGTAGTTACTCTGACGACCACCAGATTATGTCGATCAGGTTTAAGCACAAAACATTCCACATTAGTGATGATGGAAGGGTTCATATGTCTCCTCTTTTCTAAGAATTTCTAGGTTTATTGAAACATGTTTGAAATGCAGAATCAATTTGGCTGGGTAAATTGTCGAATTGTTTAAAAAAACCAGTCCAATTTATCATAAAAAGTTCAAAAAAACCTTATGTATCAAGGTTTTTTTATAAAACAAGGCTTATTTTGGACTGCTTTTATTCACCAGATCTTTGTGATACCATTCAGAATGTAAACGGAACCAATACTTTATATTCCTAGGACAGGAGAATTTTAATGAACAAAGTGAAAGCGGTACAAGACATGATTTATGGGGTCGGAGGAGAAAGCAATATTCAAAACGCTTGGCATTGCATGACCAGACTCAGGTTTGATTTAAAAGATAAAAACAAAGTGGACATAGAGAAAATTAAGGAATTGGACCCGGTTTTGGGCGCGCAGTTTAATAATGACCAATTCCAAATCATTCTTGGTCCTAAAGTCGCGGAATATTTTAATATTTTGGCCAGTGAATTAAAGCTAACGGATGTTCAAAAGGAAGATGAGGCAAGCTCTGAAAAAAAGAAGGGGTTTGTTACACTCTTCATGAATATTGTATCCGGCGTGTTTGGGCCTATCGTTCCAGCTATTGCCGGGGCAGGATTGATCAAGGGACTTATCGCAGGGTTGACCGCCCTCCATATCATCTCGGATCAAAGCGAAACCATTCAGATCATTAACATGATGGCGAGCGGAGTATTTACGTTTTTACCGTTTTTCCTGGCAGCATCGGCGGCTAAAATTTTCAAAACCAACGAATATTTAGCGATAGCAATCGCTGCTACCATTATGTTTCCAACGATGGTGGATGCGGCCAAGGCCGGGGAACTTTCCTCGTTTCAGTTTTTAGGCTTTATACCTATCCCAGTGTTTAACTACACCGGTACAGTAATCCCGATTATCTTTGCCGTATGGGCGATGAGCCATATTCATAAAATCGTCAACAGGTTTATTCCAGAAGTGTTAAAAACCGTAGTTACGCCAACGTTAACCTTGTTTATTTCGGGCTTCCTTGCATTATCCGTTATCGGTCCCATTGGCATTCACCTAGGCAATGGCTTGGCTTGGCTTGTTCAAGGCTTATTCGGTATCTCTCCCATCCTTGCTGGCGTTGTTGTTGGTGCGATTCGACCTTTGGCCGTCTTTACTGGCATGCATCATGCAATGACTCCGATTGCTTTGCAGAATTTTGCAACACAAGGTTACGATATGTTAATGCCTATGATGTGTATGGCTAACTTTTCAATCGTAGGCGCAACATTTGCAGTGTATTACAAGGTAAACACACCTAAAGAAAAATCTATTATTGTTTCAGCCGCCGTCTCCGGTCTTTTGGGAATTACTGAACCCGCTTTATTCGGTGTTCTAGCTAAGTACAAAAAAGCTTTTCTAGCCGCCATCATCGCAAGTTCAGTTGCTTCGGCTTTTATCAGCTTTTTCGGTGTCCGATTGTATGGATATGTGTTATCGAGTATATTTAGCATTCCCGCTTACTTCGGGCCTTACTTTATCTATGCCATTTCCGGAATGATCATTGCTGTCGCACTCTCCTTTACAATCTGTTATCTGTTTCTAAGCAAAGTAGATGTTGCGAGAGCAAATGAACCTACGCAGCTCAAATAATCGTTTGTCATGGCTTCCAAGCTTTTTTAAGATCAATAAATCGTTTTAAAGTATCTAAGATTATGAGTGGAGCCTGACCTACTGTATAAGTGTTGTCAGGCCCTTCAGTTACTTTCTTTGTTGCCCGTATTCGGCTTTTTGCACCCTCCAGTGGACGTGTGCCAGTATCCAGCGTCACGAACATGGCCGTGTAGTTCGAAGCTCAACAAACGTTTTTCGTTAGGTACAGCTAATATCACAGTCAGCACATCAACATCGACCGAACTGCTGGCCCTCTGTCTTTTGTTTCTTTACAGTAACCAGATGGTTATTAAATAATTGTCGCCTATCGGTCCCGTTGCCCGCGTTCGGATTAATACACCGTAATCTTGACAAAACAAAAAACGCCCCTCCGGATAGTAACGGTGAGGCGTTTCGTTGGCCCTGTATACCTATAACGGAACATTCCGCAGATATACAGGACCTCTTGTTATTTTCGTACATTTAACTCTGATGTGACCGTGGTAAAGCATACTAATGCCGAGGACCGGGATCGAACCGGTACGGTAGTCACCTACCGCAGGATTTTAAGTCCTGTGCGTCTGCCAATTCCGCCACCCCGGCATAAATTTAGGAACGCTATTTTTCATACTTACTTGACTTATAAGTATCGGAGAAACATCCAGCTTATGTACAAAATGGTTCTCGCTATGTAAATACCGTTTTATTGGGCACCAACATATAATACGACAATTTCATCGAGTTGTAAAGTGTTTTTTTCTAAAACAATAAAATTTCTTTTTTGTATAACTTGGGCCCATTTGAATTACAATAATAAACGTCTTTCCAAACTACCAGAAGGGGTGTTACGAATGCGTGAAGGTATGATTCCAGCTGTTCTTGGAACGGTAGTATCGGCTTCAGGCGCTGTGTTGCTGAGCAGTAAGTACAAGCTTGCGGCTACAGGCATTCTCGGTTTCGGACTGGCTCATGTTGTTCTGGGAGCGATTGATCTGATTGAGCATCGCTAGTCGTTTGGGAAGTGCCGGGCGGGAGCTATTTCCTCCCCGGCTTTATTATTATAACCGCTTTAGCTGCCTTGAGCGTTAACGTTTATATAAAGCGTACAATATGCTTGCACTCGTAAAGGAGCGTGTGATGTATTATGAAAGAAAACATTAGGGAAGAAAAGAATCGCACCGTCGATCAGGTCGAACATGAACAGTCGTTAGATCAGCGCGAGCCAGGCTTTAATCGTATTCCTGACATCAATGCCGATACTCCTGCTGCTACAGATATGATTGATGAAGCTATAAACCGTGGCCTGGACAAGCTTCGTAACGATTTTACAGATTAAAACCTGGGTCATAGGGCACGGGTTACTTAAGTAGCATTTAACTAAACAGCCTTATATAGTGATTCCTAGAGATCACTTGAAAATAAGCATAAACCAGCCAATAATCGAGACCCAAAGCACAACACTAATCAGGATTCCCCATACGATACCTACTGAGAAATTCCCTTCACTCTTCGGTACAGCATGGCCAAATTTCATTCTAAGCTTCATTTGATTCCAGTTCATAGAACCCCCTCCTTAAGTTCTATTTCGGAATATGAAGCTCATTTATGTAGATCAATAGTCATGTTTTTCAAAAAAATAAAAAAGGGTTTTTTGTCCTATCATCCAGATCGGGGAAAAAGTATTACGGCTATTCCGACCAAGCAAATCAAGCCACCCACGATATCGTACAAATCAGGTGTCTTTTTATCAATCCACCATCCCCATGCAATGGAAAGGACTATAAAGACACCCCCGTATGCTGCATACACACGCCCAAAGGAGGAGAAAACCTGAAAGGTCGCAATGACTCCGTAGACAGCCAAAATCACCCCGCCGCAAAGTCCGACATACCATGTCTTCCCTTCACGCAGCCATTGCCAGATCAAGTACCCTCCCCCAATTTCGGCTATGCCAGCCAGCATAAAAAGTAACGCTGCCTTTAACACCACTTCACACCCCTGTTCTTCTAATCTTCTTGGTTTTATTTTTAGATGTTATCCTTAGAGCACTCGACCTAAAATAATAATCAACGCAATCACGCCAACCAGAATAAGCAGATTGCTGACCTGACGCCATAAGCCAGAGGCTCCCTCAGAGTGAAGCTTCCGCTGGTTCGCATCAAAATTCGCTTTGGCTCCTTCAGCATCTACAGGGCTAGAAAACGGTCGGTTATCTTCATTCATGTGAATGGCCCCCTTATCAATATCACCTTAATGATACCAAACTTTCCCGCTGATTTCGCGTTGATTTTATACTCATGCTTACTGTATATTTCCCACTTCTCCTGCATATTTATGAAGTGTACAACTATGTGTCAATATTTCACTGAATATAGAGTACGATGGCGAATCAAGGCAGAGTAGGTATTTTGACACCTTTTATTGCAGGACGGTAGTTATGGTATAATTTAGTCAACTTAATTAGATTGTAACGAGAGTACAACTACTTGCCTACCTATATTGAATTCACATTCATGAATCCGCACCCGGTTACAACCTGCATATTCTGATTGTAATTTAGGAGGAGGATACCGATGTCCCCAATCATTTTAGCTACTTTAATGTTAACGGGCATGTTTTTATTTCAGGTAGCCATCGTTCTGGGCATCATACACTGGATTTCCAAGTGTAGCCGCCGTCCAGCGCAAACCAAAATGGTTCTTACCATGGGTTTGCTTGCGTTGATTTTCGGCTTCCTTCTGCTGGAAAGCTGGATATATTCACAGGAACCGAACTGGTTGGTTTTCTCCTGTTTGCTAATAATCCTCATTAGCGCATGTATCCAGCTGAGAAAGCGCAAAGAAAACTTGTAATTTCATCATGATGTCATCAAAGGAGGAGCGCCATGAAATCTCACTCAATACGCTTTTGGTTGCAAAGGGTGCTACTGCTACTACTTGTTTTACTATTCAGTGTCTTACAGCAATCGTTCATTATAGCTGATGCCGCTCCGCCTGTTAATTCCCAGGCCTCTGCCAAAGCCAGGCAACTACTCACCTACCTTTCCAATGTGCCGGGGGGTACGCTAATTTCCGGGCAGCATGATTATTTGGAGGCACCGGATGAACAAAATAACAAGCTACAACAAATCAGCGGACAATATGCAGGACTCCATGGCTATGAGTTTGGAGGATTAGCCAATCAGTCCCACGCAGCCTTACAAGAGCAACGTCTGCGTGTTGTGGACAGTGCGATCCAGTGGAGCCAGTCTGGCGGGATTGTAGCGATCACCTTTCATCAGGCGTTACCAGGTAAACCGAAAACGTGGAAAAACGTGCAAACCAAGCTCAGTCAGGCGGAATTTAATCGTTACATCACACCGGGTACCCCGCAATATCAACAGCTGATTGCAGATATTGATGAGGTTGCACTCTCCCTCAAAACCTTGCGGGATGCAGATGTGCCTGTTTTGTGGAGACCCTATCATGAAATGAACGGTAACTGGTTCTGGTGGGGGAACAAACAAAATTACGCCAAACTGTGGAATGTGATGTATGACCGATTCGTTAATGTTCATCATCTAGATAATCTGTTATGGGTATGGAGTCCGAATGCACCGAACGTATACAGCACACCGTACAGTCGAACTTTTCCAGGCATAAACAGAGTGGATATTCTCGCAGCTGACATATACAATAATGATTACAAAGCCTCTTATTACACCGGACTGCTCAAGCTTGCACAAGGCAAGCCGATTGGAATTGGAGAAAGTAATATTCTGCCGAGCGCCAATGTACTAAAAAATCAACCCGCCTGGGCTTATGCCATGACTTGGGGAAAGGAACTATCCACAACCAATTCGCAATCAGCGATCAGAACATTTATGAATCAAAATAATATTATCACACGGGACCTTCTCAACGAGGCTCTGCGCTGAAATAACAAAAAAAGCTTCAACTTCGCTCTATGAGTGAAATTGAAGCTTTTTTGAGTCTAACCAAGCGCTTAACTATTTCTAATCACTTCTTCCAGATCAATATCGGCATACGCCTCTTCACCGAGATGCACAGATACAATGGTATAGATCCGCTTGGTCAATCTCGACATCAGTCGATCTCCCGGCGCTACTGAATATTCTTCCCGATAATCTCCAATTTTATGAAAACCGCTGGACATATGGATGTACAAACTGCCTCTTCGTGTTTTACCATGTACCAACATCAAATCTCCTCCTGCTGTAACCATTCCTAATTTCATCTGTTACATGTATATCGGTCAGAATAAGATATGATATAAGTCCGCGTTTAAACCAAACGGGCCTGCCAGTAATATGACAGACCCGTTTTTGCAAAAGATATTTTCGTTCTTTAGGGAAAAACTATCCCTGATAGGATTCTGCAATCGCATTTGCCGCAATGATGGCGTTGTACACGTCAGCAGGACTGACCGGAAACGGCATATTGACCATCGTGTCATTCGATGCACAGGCAGCTTCGGCTACTTGACGCCATTCAGCCTCGACAAACTCCTCTACACCCAAATCACGAAGCGTCAATGGAAGACCTACATCCTTAACCAGTTTGATGACCGTTTCCAGTTCCTCTTTCGGTGCATTTTCCAGCACCAGCTGAGTTAGCAAGCCGAATGTGACCTTCTCGCCATGCTGTGCTTTATGCAGTAAAGGAACAGCCGTCATGCCATTATGAATCGCATGAGCTGCTGCCAAACCACCTGATTCCGCACCAACACCACTCAGATAAATTGTCGCTTCAATGGTATCTTCCACCGCACGAGTATATACTTTACGATCCACCGCAAGCTTGGCTTTCACGGCATTTTCCAGCAATGTATCATAACAGAGACGGGCAAGCCCCAGCCCTGTGGTGGAAGGCTTGTTCAGCACGAGGTTGTCCCCATTGGACTGATAACAAGCCCGCGCTTCAAAATAAGTAGCCAGCGCATCGCCGATGCCAGCTGCGAAGAAACGTGCAGGCGCCGCTGCCAGAATGCCCGTATCTGCGAGTACAACGTCGGGATTGGTTGGCAGGAACAAATACTCATCAAAGGAGCCATCTTTCTTGTAGATAACCGCAAGGGCTGTACAAGGGGCATCCGTAGAAGCAATCGTCGGGAAAATAACGACAGGCAGCTTTTCATAGTAAGCCGTTGCCTTAGCGGTATCCAGCGTTTTCCCGCCGCCGATTCCTATAATGATGTTAGCGCTATGTTTGCGCACCAATTCCCGGTTACGCTCAATTTCTTCTTTAGTACATTCATATTGAAATTTCTCGAAAATGGCCTGATTGCCAGCCGCTTCAATAGAAGCGCCAGCCTCCCTTTGAGCCCTTTCAAGTATAAACTCATCGCAAATAATAAAGGCTTTATCGCCATAATCCTTAATGTAGTCATTTAACGACGAGAGCAGATTTTGGCCAGAAATAAATTTCTTGGGTGAAGTGACGGACCTTACAACGTTTGTCATGTAAATTCCTCCTTAGCTTTGACTCACACCGAAAACACTATGTATCTCAGTATGTGACAACTTAACTATAGACCTCTTTTGACCCTGTTAAAAGACTGTTTATGGAATATTTTATGAACAAATTGTGTATCTCTCAAACTTTAACGCTTTCATTCCATTCGGAATACAGCATCCCCATCATAATACGGTCGTAACTGTTGCCATCACGAAGAACAGCCGAACGAACCCTGCCCTCAAGCTGGAAACCCGCCTTTTCGTAGGTTCGAATGGCCTGTTCATTGTACTCAATAACATCCAGACCGACCCGATTCAAATTTAATTCGTAAAAAGCATAACGAAGAATGAGACGCACCGCTTCCGCACCGTATCCCTTCCCACGGTAGTCCGTATTGCCTATGCCAATCGCCAACTGGCCGATCCGATTATTCCACTCAATCCCGTGAATGGCCACAAATCCGATCAGGACATCATCTGCTAACGTTCTCAACCGGAAATAGACCTCATTCGAACTGGGTGAACCTTCCGATTCCATTTGCTTCAGCGTATAAGGAAGTGCCAGGTCCGTATCCACATTACGCAAATACTCCGCATCCTCTCCCCATTTGAACATCGTTTCGGCATCTTCTTCCCTGACAGCGGATAGTTTAATCCGGTCCCCATAAAATAAATTTTCGATTGTCATGACACTCCATCTCCTGTTTTATGTTGTCCCATTTTCGCTCTAGCTATTATGCTATTAAACGTCCGCAATATAAGCCCCCTCAGGAATTCAATGTATAAACTTTACAAAACAATCGGACAAAACACAAACAAATAGCCATAAACTATCCATTCATCCTTTTTTATAGAAAAATATCCCTGATTCTGATAGACTATAATCAGTCTAATCCCCTACATATTTGTATAAAGGACCGGGACTATAGTCATGAACAGAAAGGAAGAGTAAGGATGAACAAACAATCCAAAATCATCTCCATCGCACTGGCATCGGCTCTAGTATTCAGCGTTTCTCTTCAATTCGCCCCCACCGTGGAGGCCAAAAAATCAAAAAAATCCCATAAATCAGCTACGCAAAGTTCCGTCTATTACAAAAACTGTACAGCTGTTAAAAAGGCAGGTAAGGCACCTCTCTACAAAGGTGATCCCGGCTACCGCTTAGCACTCGACCGTGATCATGACGGAATTGCCTGCGAAAAATAATCTCTCATTACATTTGAATGGGTATAATGCACAAAAAGACCCTGCGGCCGCAAGGTCTTTTTCATATTCCTTAATATTTAAACAGCATAGCAACCAGCTGATATCCGGCTCCAATTGTCCAGAACAGCACATAATCACCGCGGCGGATGCGACCGGATTCAATCCCTTCATACAAGGCAATGAACGGGCTGCTGGTACCCGTGTAGCCATAGCGATCACCCACATAGATCATTTGGGCATCCTCCAGCTTCAAGTGCTCCTGAATCTTCAACACATTTGCCAGCGAAAACTGGGACAGGCAATAAGCCCGTATATCCTGAGGCGCCAGTCCGTTCTTCTTCAAAATGCGTTCAAGCAGCTCAAATGTAGGGGGCAAGGCCATATTAGCGTCAAACGGAAGCCACTGAATATATTTTCCCGGAGCATCTGCTTGGAGTGTTGCCGCTAATCCCTGAGCCGGGTACAAAATTTTATCTATGTTGACCGGGTCCGTAAAATACATAGAATCCATAAAACCTGTATCCTCTTCTGTACGCTCCAAAATAACCGCACAAGCGGCATCCCCATAATTGGCATAAGTAATTTCATCCTCAGGGCCAGAAACAAGTGAATTATAATCCGAACCAATGATAAGTGCTGTCCTCACGTCAGGACTAGACAGCATGGATCGGCTGGCTTGATCGACAGCCACCGTCATGCCTGCACAATTCGCGTTAGAATCCATGACAACCACGTCATGTCTGGCCTCAATCGCTTGATGAATAAATAGGGCATTCATAGGGAACAGTGACTCTGGGACTTGGGTGGAAAACACGATCATGTCCACATCACGGCCTGTCATTTGAGCCTGATCCAGCGCTTTCTTGGCAGCCGCGATCCCCATCGCCAAACCGTTCTCGTCCGGGTGATCAATAATGTAACGCTTTTTCCTGCCCATATGCTCCATGAAGCGCCGAATATCTTTGCCCTGTTTGCCAAAATGACGGATATAATATTCGTTATCTACTGAATGAGGCGGATGATACACACCCAATGCCTTTATTCTAATATGGCTCATCAGCAGGTTCCCCCTTACACATTCATCTCGCTGTTTGTCACCGCTTCAGAACATTATTGTACGACGATATCTACGTTGTTTAATCCCGCTTCACGTGCTACACGACCGAGTTGCATTTTAATAATCGTTTGTTGAAGGCTGATAACAAAAATCACTTTGGCAAATCCGGTCTCTTTATACCGTACAAAAGAACCTTTCAGTTTTTCTACTTCTCCTGGGCCCAGCAGTGCCAATTGGGTACAGTCTACTTTGAGCGTAAAGCTGGAAGCCTGAATAGAGGAAGTCTTGGATACATACTCATTGACAAAACTATCATACTCAGTCGGGCTAAACACACCGTTCACCGCCATATGTACCGTTTTAATGGTTTGATCCACTTCGATGCTGTAAGGATTTTGACTCATTTCAGTAAGACTCCTTTGAAATCATATTTTTTACTATTAATAGTATCGGAAAAATATGTAGAAATTTTAATATTAAAATAGAGAAATCGACACTAATATATTACAAATTTGTGAATATGCAAAAAAAGCCGCCACTGCTCCTGGCTACAGGGAGCAACTGACGACTAACGAGTTACGTGTTCTTACGTTGAATTAATTTGTAAACGTATGGCGGCCGAGTGAAATGACAGCCGGACGGCTCTTGCTCCACTTGGCTGTGGCAATGGCCGGATTGTAATAAAACAGGGACCCGTTCGTCGGATCAGCACCATTAAGAGCCTGTCTTGCCGCACGATACGCGGTCTTGTTCGGTTTCAGGCGGTATTGACCATCCTGTACAGCGGTGAACTGGCCTGGCTGCAAAATAACGTCCGGAATCGAGCTTGGAAATTCATTGGACTGCACACGATTTAATACGACCGCCCCCACGGCTACCTGCCCTTGAAAAGATTCCCCGCGTGCCTCGGCATAAATAATCCGGGCCAACTGCTCCAGGGCGGTTAAACGCACCTTCCCGAAGGAATCCAGCTTGGCTTGCGTTGTCGCTCCGGCTACACCGTCGGGCGTAAGGCCGTAGTCCCGTTGGAAACGGGCAACTGCTTTACTGGTCAAGGATCCGTAATACCCGGTAAAACCGGCTTTAAAATAACCGAGCGAATGAAGCTGCTGTTGAAGCTCCAGCACCTGCTCACTCTGAGCCCCTTTCGTCAGCGTTGACGATTGCGCTTGTACTTGTCCTGGAGCAACCGACAACACAGCACCCAGCATACATGCACAGGACAGGATCAACATAGAACATTTTTTCATATTCCAGACAACCTCCTCTTTCTTGTTCTGTCCGGTACAACCATTCCGGCCTGTACAACTCAGGGGCGTTTATCCGATGATGTTTCTTGGGCTATAGCTTATGCCTAGCTGCGGAAATGACGCGTTGCTACATACGGAATCGGACAAAGATGCTCTCACACGTCCGTTGCAGTATACCACAAGCCGCATTTACGTATCATCCGGCTCTGGTCCTATGACTGCGCATACAAATAACGTAGCCTTAGCGGACTGACGAGTGCCCCTATCCCTTGCACACAACATTGGGCGAATGCATAGGGTAGCTGTACGACCATCAAATTTTAAATAGCAGAAAGGCAGGAACGACGCGTGGATTCATATATGGATTACACCTCTCCCTCCGCACAATTTACTTATGATTTAAAAGACAATGTTTTATTTCAAAAGGATGCTCAAAACTACATCAACGAGCTTTCGATCCAGCAACTAAATACGTTGGCGAATATATCGCTGCTGGATATTTACCTCAGCACAGCCAACGTCGTAGAGCCTCATTACCACCAAAATGCAGCAGAACTGGTATACTGCGTCTCTGGAGCAGTGACCGTGTCACTAATTAACCCTTTCACCCGCGAGTTGCACCATTTCCCGCTCATACCTGGTCAGGTCGCTAATGTTCCCCAGGGATGGTGGCACTACGAGGTCGCCACAATGGATCATACTCATTTGATAGCGATTTTTAATGCTCCCACCCCTGAATTCATCCTCGGCTCCGACATCTTGCGATTAACGCCAAGCAATATTCTGGCTCATACCTACTGCCTGAATGAGAATAAAATTCAGGAAGCGCTCGCTCCTATCAAAAAGCCTGTGATCATCGGTCCGCCTAATGACTGCAAGCACCAGCAGGCCAAAAAAACGGGAATACATGTGAGACTTGCCGATACTCCCCCATACCAACAGGTCGCCCCGGAAAGAAACTATGCCCCTACAAACGGATATCCCGGCTTCGCCTTTAACCCTTATCATGAATGGACCTGACCCTGATAAGATCATAAATCCGTGGGAATGCCCTCTCCCTGTATATTAGCCGTTACCGTTACATCATTCCTCTCATAAAATGCGAATGTACAAGAGGGGGTGATTGAATGGACGCTTATTACAACTGCTTGGGCTGTATGAACAGACGGGTACGTGTTTTGACTATGGACGGACAACAGCACGAAGGAACCATCGTGAAGGTGGATCGCAATAATGTGTACTTAAAAGCGGAATCAAACGGGCGTGTTCAAACCTCTGCATTTTATCCTGGCTATGGATATGGTAATCAAATCTTAACCTTGAGCCTGTTCACCCTATTAGCGATTGCTTTAATTTAGTCCACTGCACCCGTCAAGCCCTGTCTACCAAACCGATTGACACCTCATATGACAGCTACCACCCCCGACACTCATCCGTCAGGGAGTGGTAACTGCTATTTGGGGTGTTTTACAATCCAAACAAGTCACTTGAATCCCTTAAAATGCTAAATCCCCCACCAGCTATACACCGGTGAGGGATTTAATACACTCAATTCAAATTAGATCCATAACGACTTGGTGATGATGACCAGCAGAATGAACAGTACCAGGATAGCCCCTGTTGATGTCCAAACTCCGCCTGGGTATCCTTGACCGCCGCCACAACCTCTTTCGCATTCACTCATGGTAAGTTCCTCCTTCAATTCAAGGTACATCATAGCTTATGTATAGAGGCTTCCTATGGACCGGGCTTATCGGCAATGATGTGAATCTTTCCGTCGATTGGGCATCCGCCTACACCCTTTCTGGGCAGGAGCATAAGATATCACAATTAATCCTGAAGGAGTGAAGCAATTGAATCCAAATCAAGCGCTTAATTACAGTACGAACCAACCTTTTCCCCATCACCACCATACCCCTCATCACATCATGGTAACCCCTGTAGACCCGTATGTGGTAGAAACATTAAAATCGGTCATTGGCAAATATGTTGTACTGGAGACCACTCGTGGCAGAATTGACGGTTGTGTAGTGGATTGTAAACCTGATCATGTTATTTTGGATGTGTACGGAAAGAAATTCTTTGTCCGGATCTGTGAAATCGTATGGATTATGCCCAATTAGACGATTAGACGCCAAAAATCCTCGCCGATCCTATGCCAGATTCGCGAGGATTTACTATTGTCATAAGCTTCTGCTATTCAATTATCTCCCGCCAGCGAAGAACGGAGTTCATCTATCGTTCCATTGAATTCATTCAAATCCACATTACCACGGATACCCGGAACACTACCTGTGCTACTGTACTGCCAGGCCCACCAGTTATCCCAGGCTGGAACTGCAGTCGGTTTTTGAGTGGTGCTGTATCTGGCTACCCACAATTTATACATAGAAAGTGTAGGATCAAACTTGGAAGCGAAGACATTTCCCGTGTACACGATTGGCAGACGTCCGGTAAGCTTCTCCGTTTCATCCAAAAATGCATGAGCCACTTCACTAATTTGCGAAGGAGTAAGACCTTTTGGGTTATTTTCATAATCCATCACTGGTGGAAGATCCAGACTGCCCCCTGCTGATTCTATAGCCCTGGCAAAATTAGCAGCTTCCTGACGAGCACCATCCGTAGTTGTAGCGTTCAAAAAGTGATAAGCACCGACCAGTATGTTGGCATCCCTCGCACCCTGAACATTTGCTAAAAATTGATTATCTTGATATGCTGTCCCCTCAGTAGCCTTGATGAAAGCAAATGTCTTGCCTGCGGCCGCAACCTGCTGCCAATCTATATTGCCATTATAGTGAGAGACATCGATCCCTTGAGCATGTCCGTCGGAAGAGATGACAGGCTCAGGGACGATTGTATCAGGAGCTATAGTAGATGTAACAGGCTCAGTAGATGTTGACTCCAGTGTTTCTTCTGAATCCTGATTCAAAGAAACACTACTTCCGCTTGAGACAGGTGGGGAAGTCAGAAACACCGTTTTTAACTTGCTGCTCCATGTCACATCAAGCCCTGTCTGTTCAGATACAAAGCGAAGCGGAACATAAGTCGTTCCGTCTTTAAGCAATGGAGCTACCATCAACCCCATTTGATGACCATCGACTGACGCTATGGGGCTATTTACCTGGAGGCTGAGGTTATGATCTCGATCCTGTATCGTTACCGTACTTGTCTTGGGCTCCCAATTGACCTTATAACCCAATTCCTCCACAATGAGACGAAGTGGGACCAACACATTACCTTTTATTTCCTGGATCTGAATTCCCTTCGCAGTACTTAAATCTTTACCATCCAGCTCAATATGTGAACTTGAAGACGTAGCGTGAGTTTCCCCTGGAAATACCCATAAAAACAGAAATAAAAAAGCCAAAAAACAAATTTTCTTCATTATGTACCCTACCATTCTATAAATTTTCACTTATGAAAATCGTGCAATCTAGTATCCTCAGTACCCGCCATTTTGATAGACGCCAATAATATGTAAAAAGTTACGGATAAGTCATCACATATCTCAAGTTTATCATTTACAGCACTAAAAAGTCTCTACCAGCTACATAGCGAGCAGAGACTTCTTTTGTATCCTTATTCACACGGTTAAAAATGTTAAGCCTGCAAGAATGACCGAGGTGATGGACAGCACCAGTAAAGGAAGCACCGCTTTCTCCCGCAAGGTCTTAAAGCTCACATTCAGCCCCATGCCTACCATTGCCATCGTTAGCATAAATGTGGTGATGTGAGAAAGTCCGTTCATCAGACTAGAAGGAACTACGATATATTTTCCCAAAACATAGCTACCGATCAAACTTGTTATGACAAATCCAATGAGAAACCAGGGGAACTCCATTTTCGCATCCGAGTGGATCTTTCCGGTTCGCTTCATCCAGTACATGATCATAAAGCTAAGCGGTATTAGCAAAAAGACACGGCCCAGCTTGGCTAGTAAGCCAATCGCGAGAGCATCCTGTCCGGCAGGTTCAGCAGCTAAGGCCACATGTGCAATTTCATGCAAACTGATGCCTGACCATATTCCATATTGCATATCCGTCAAAGGAAGCCAGGATCGAAGGACAGTAAACAAAATGGCAAATACAGTTCCGACCAAAGCAATGAGCCCTACTCCTATAGCCGTATCCTCATCCTTGGATTTCAACAGGGGAGAGACAGCCGCAATCGCAGCCGCACCGCAGACACCTGTCCCAATACCGAGAAGAAGCGAGAGCGAAGCATCTGCCTTAAAGCGCTTGGCCAGCCACATCGTAAACAGGATGGAAAATACGACGGTACCCATATCACGCAGGAGCAAGCCCATACCGTGATGAATAACAACATCCATATTGAGCTTTAGTCCGTATAATACGATAGCCCCTCTCAGCAATTTTTTAGCCGAAAACTCAACCCCTGAGTGTAAAGCTTCGGGATATCCCCATAGCTGTCGGTATAAGACTGCGAGAAACATGGCGCAAGCCAAAGGGCCTACATAATGAAAGCCAGGTATTTCGTTCAGACCATACCCCACGGATGCAAATATCATGGTCAGTCCAATGCCTAAGATACGCTGGATAAAGCGATTTCGGTTAGAGTGTGGGGAACGCTTTTGTGATAAACCGGAACTTAGTGAACATTTCATGCGCTTTATGTGACTGCTCATGGTGAATACCTCCAATTCTGTCTTCATAAAGCTTAATGCGTATTTTGTCATAAGGAAAATAAATCATTATAATAGTATTCATAAGTAAATACATATGATGAAAATGGAGGAGTTGGCTTTGGATCAATCTTTAATCGTATTTGTTATGGCAGCGGAGAAACAAAACTTCACAAGAACAGCCGAAGAGTTACACATGACCCAGCCTGCCGTAAGTCAATACATTCAAACGCTGGAGCGTACGATGGGAGCCCGGCTTTTGGAGCGAAGTAATAAATATGTGCGTTTAACCAAAGCCGGTGAAATTGTATATCATCATGCCCAGGAAATTATCCGCCTCCACACCCGAATGCAGTATTTAGTGGACGAGTTGATGAATACAGCAAAAGGCAATCTGTCCATTGGCGCAAGCTACACGTACGGAGAGTACGTACTTCCTCATGTGATTGCGCAAATGAGAAGTCAATATCCGCTCATTCAGCCCTCCATTAGCATCGGCAACACTCAGGAAATTGAAAGATTGGTGATCGGCAATCAACTGGATGTGGGGATTATTGAAGGAGAATTTCAGCATGACCATTTGTACATTGAACCGTTTGCAGAAGATGAAATGTATATTGTCGTTCCACATCATCATCGTTTGGCTGGTAAAGCTCAAGTGGGATTAAGTGAGCTACAAGAGGACATTTGGATTCTGCGCGAAGAAGGCTCTGGAACCCGGGAAGCGGCGGAAAAGATGTTTGCACGATTTCAGTTTGCCCCTGCTCATATTATGGATTTTGGCAGCACTCAGATTATTAAAGAGTCTGTAGAAGCAGGCTTGGGCATTTCTTTGCTGTCACAGTGGACAATTCAAAAGGAACTCACCTTGGGCACTTTAAAAGTGTTGGATATAAGCGGCTTCCCGGTCGTTCGAAAATTCTCTTTTCTGACCCCTTCTGCGGTATTTGAAACGAAAGCGGCTACCGTTTTTTTAGAGGTTTTACGAGGTTATAACGTGAAAAGGTGAACCGCCTACTCCGTTTTTATGAAAAAGATCCAAAAGCCCCTTGCTTGAAAGCAAGGGGCAGCAAATCCTGCTCCTTCAATTCCATCGGATGACTGCGGTTGCTTAAACAACATGTGTTGCACTTATATGTTATAGCGGCGGCCCGCCTGCTGCAATCATCAAAAAGACAAAATGTTGGATAGACAACACACTCGTTATATTTTTGTTTTAAGAGGATAGATGGTCTTGCCCATGATACAAAAAGTGGCTAAAATCGGCGTAGCTGCCTTGAAATTGTTGCATGTCGTGGGCGGCAATCCCTACAAAATTCCCTGTAAATCCACCTGATAAAAAGCTGATATTTTGCTTTTCAAAAAGTGGAGTCCAGGTGGGTTCATTCCCGAGATGGTAATAAAATCGTCCTTGGGTTGCATGGACTTCTACGGCCAAATGTATAGGAAGATCCTCCTGAAGTATAATCGCATGGGGAACTAATGTGAATGTATCTGCTTCACATCGCATCATGCGCAGTACTTTCCCTTGTCCCTCTTCATAGCTGACATAGGCATATAGATAATTTTCATCATTTAGATACAGCAGGAGCCCCGCCATTTGCAAATAGCTGACAGGTTGATATTCCAGTGCCGTTTCCACCCGAAAATGATGATCGGTTTGCCGGATGGCAAGCACATGATGATGAAACAGACTTTGAATGGATTCTCCAGCCAGAATTCGAAGATAGCCCGGACGCTGGCTCAGTGAGCACCAACGGTCATCCGCCAGTATGCGCAATGTGTTCCACGTTTTATTTAAAACGGGCCCCTCGAAAAAGTCTTCGAATATAAAGCTGTGCTTCTGCCCTGCCGAGAAATTGGTTCCGATAGGTGCAGGCACTTCGAATTGCGGCGTATGGCCCCCGCCGGTTAATCGCAGCCAGCCTTCATCATTCCAGTACACGTGCTGCAAGGCTGTTTCTCGCCCTAAAATGGCATACTTCCCTTCCAATGGACGAGTACATAAATGAGCCATATACCAATCGCCATCTGGCGTCTGTACAAGACTGCCATGTCCTGCACATTGTAAAGGGAATTCAGGACGATCGCGTGACGTAAGCATCGGGTTATGCGGGTCTACTTCATAAGGCCCGGATAGCTGCTTCGAACGGGCTACGGTTACCGCATGTCCCGTACCCGTTCCACCTTCCGCTGTAATAAGATAATAATATCCGTTTTGCTTGTAAATATGAGGGGCTTCTGTCTTTTTCAAAGGCGTGCAATCAAAAATTTTCACAGGCTCGCCAATAAGTCGTTGCTGCCTGCTATCGTATTCCTGCATAACAATACCTGAAGATTTATTGCTGTCCAACATGCGGTAATCCCACAATGCATTCAATAGCCATTTACGTCCATCCTCGTCGTGAAATAAAGACGGATCGAATCCACTACTGTTGAGATAAACCGGGTCTGACCATGGGCCATGAATCGCAGGCGCCGTCATCACAAAATTATGAACGTCCTTAAACGGACGTCTGGTGCTCTTCACATCCGTATAGAGCAGATAAAAAAGGTTATCCGCGTAGCTCAGCTGCGGCGCCCAAATGCTGCAATTTTTCGGGTTTCCTTTTAAATCAACCTGATCGGTCAAAATATCTGTACAGTGCTCCCAATGGGCCAAATCTGTGGACTGATACACCCGTACTCCCGGCAGCCACTCAAACGATGACACGACAATATAGTAAGTATCCTCGACTCGTACAATACACGGATCGGGATTAAAGCCTTTTAATATGGGATTTTGGATCATCATGAGAAATTGCTCCTCCTTGCTTCCAAAAAGTGTATCCAACAAAAACCTGCTCCTTGCTCCACACTTCTGCTCCTGCTTCAAAACAACCCGCCCACCGAACACGCTGCCTACGCAACGAGGCAACATCGGATACACCATACTCCTGATAGCAAACTGTTTTCTCATTTGCAGCATCATCCCAATTGTCCCAACCCCGTGGATCAATATGTTCGCCCATTTTACAATCCACAAATACGGTCTTGGCATACTCACGCCACGGACGCCCCAAAAATACCGGAGTAATATCAGGCTCTGCGGTTAAGTAGCAATGATTGAATACATAGCCATACGCTTGTCCCTGGGGAGTGGAGGCGGCTGTAACGTAGCTCGTTTGGTTCTCATGATGGCGCAAACTGCGAATTTCGCAATGTTCAAAATAAGCGGTAGCCCCACCAAAAATGAAGTCTACCGTTCCCTCGATATAACATTGCTGATAAAGCTGGCGATAGTGGGCATGATGTTCTTTCAAATGAATGCCGCCAAACTTTAGCCGTTCTTTCGGTGCCGGAGGCAAGGGGCCTGTAAATAATGTATCCTGATGCCCGCGAAAGGTGCAGTTTCTAAAAACCGTTTTATCACAGTGAGCATATACGGCAACAGCCTGTCCAATGGCTTCCCCCTGTCCCGCCGTGTTGGAAATCGTGAGATTTTCCAAAATCAGATGGCTACCGCCTAAAAATAAAGTGGGAGTCGCAAAGGTCCCTATTTCCTCCCCTGCCTCATCCCGCTCCTTGGCATATCGATGCATTCGAATGTCTACCTGTCCGATGCCTATGATATGGAGATACGAACGGTAAATTCGCACCTCTTCCTCGTAGGTACCCGATAAAATATACAGCGTTTCCATTTCGTTAGAAGGCGACTGCTCCAATACAGCAATCGCCTCCTGAATCGTATGAAAATCACAAAAGGATTCTTTCCCTACCAGCATGGTTGCCCCAATCCTTTCATTGGAATTACAGATGTTCTGCTAAAAATGACTGCCACGCCGTTCGCATTTCCAAGGTCTCCATATGCCCGCCACCTGCAATCACAGGCTGCCAATGCTCAGGGTGACCTGCTTCCTGGTAAGCTTCCAGCAGTCCCTCCGCCAAATGCTCGACCCCCTCGATAGGACACATTCGGTCATTTTGGCCTGTTATGCTCATTCGTGGACGGGGAACAATCCGCTTTTGAATATCCAACGTGGTAAAATGCTTAAGCAAGCCGGGGACATAGGAATAGAAGCCATGTTGATCCAGTCCCCTTTTGGCGATCAGCGTGTGGGCATCTACCTGTCCGCAAATATCAATGGTGACCTGTATCCGCTCATCTAACGCTGCCAGCCACCACGCCATCAGACCTCCCATCGACATGCCAATCGTTGCGATGCGGGAAGCATCAACACTCTCTCGCTGGCACATATAGTCCACCAAACGACGGTTATCGTACAGCATCATGCCCCACAGCACCTGGCCCTGCCAGAGCATCTCCTTTACCAGCTCACTTTCGGTTTTGCCCCCACGTTCATTAAAGCCCCACATGTCAATACAACAAGCGCAATAGCCCATGTCTGTCAGGGTTTTGGCAAACGAGGGCTGCTGCAAGTAGGAGCTGCTATGGATAAATTCCTTGCGTCCATTCGTATAATTGCCCCCATGCGAATGGTTGAAAATGACCAATGGAAACGGACTGTTTCCTTGTAGTGGTGTGGCTATATAAGCTGGCACAGGCTCGATTCCGTTTATGTCCAGCAGGAGAGATTCCAGTTGGTATCCCTCTTGCTCCTCTTGCTTTAGCACGGTAGCTGTAACGGGTCGATCTGCCGGAAGATCTCCCAATAATGCTTGCAGCTTATCCACGTGTTCCCTCCTTCCATGCCCCTCCTAAATCAGGATTTTTGCAAAATCCTCAATTAAAAACATTTTGTTCAGAAGGTTGTATCGTCACTTGTTCGATCAGCTTTTCAGGCTGGTTTGTATTTTTCGAATGACAACGGTTGACTTCAACGCCTTCCCCGTTTTCAATATAAAAAGCAGGGCCTTCATGATTCTCAATGGTCACCTGTTGAAAACGGATATCTCTCACATTGCCTAGATAAAAACCACGGTTGTTCATATCTTCGATTCCTGTCATCATGGCAGGACGGCCGGGAATCGCATTTTTCGCCATGGAAATATCAATATTGGAAAATGTAATTTCAGCAATATATTGTTCTGCAAGTCCGTATAAGAATCCAGCAGCCGCATGAACCTGTCGTGCCGTGATATCGGAAAAATGAATCCGTCTAAAGCAAGGCGTTTCATCGGTAATTGGATAGGGATTTTTGTCCCAGACATATTTGTCTTTGCCCCGAGGTCCGCAGAAATAATAGAGATTCAGAATAAATGGACAAATCACATCTTCCATCACAATATTGCTAACGCGAATATCCTCGATGATTCCGCCACGTCCCCGTCTTGATTTCAGGCGGATGCCCCGATCCGTTTGCTTGAACACACAATTGCTGATCGTGACATTACGGATATCTCCACTCATCTCGCTTCCCAGTACGACAGCGCCATGTCCATGCACCATCGTACAGTTGGTAATCGTTATATTTTCACAAGGAATCCTCTCCTGTGTATCTTCGGTTCCTGCTTTGATCGCAATACAATCATCGCCCACATCAATATTGCAGTTACTAATACGAACATTGGAACAGGATTCGGGATTAATGCCATCCGTATTGGGGGAATCCGCCGGGTTAAGAATGGACACATTGTCAATCGTAACGTTATAACAAGCGATAGGGTTTACAGTCCAACTGGGGGAATTTTTCAACATGATATCTTTAATGGTGACCCGCTGACAACGGTCAAAGCTGATTAATTTGGGTCTCGGGTACTGTAACTCCTCGGGATGATTCCGATGCTTTTCCCACCACGGTTGACCATTTCCGTCCAGCGTTCCGCTGCCTGTAACTGAAATATTCTCTAGGTTCTGCCCATAAATACACGACGCATGTACTTCTCGCTGAACGCCTTCCCATCTGGATTCTACTACAGGATAATCAACCAAATCCGTACTGAAGGAAAGAATTGCACCGGGGCTTAAATGCAGCTCAATGTTACTTTTCAGAAAGATTGCGCCTGTCAGATACGTACCCGAGGGAACAAATACCGTTCCTCCCCCGGCATTACTGGCCGCTTCGATCGCAGCCGCAATCGCCCCTGTTGCCAACGTCGTACCATCCTGAGGTGCTCCATAATCTACAATGTTATACATTTGCATCTCGTTCTCTCCTGTCTTCATTTTTTGTGAATACGAAAATGATGTATAGGCTGAACTTAAAAATACACTGGAAAACGGAGTAGGCGGAATGGTGCTGAACAAGCGTCAGCGATGGTAAGCACCATCCGCCTGCGTAGTGGCACTTCATGTACACTGATGTTCAACCTATATCTATATCCTTATTTTTTCGATTTCTTATACGCTTCTTCGTATTCAGTAATAATCTGTGATCCACCGGAATTTTTCCAGTTTTCTACCGCTGCTTTAAATCCGGCTTCATCGGTCTCACCCATAATAAATTTAAACGTAGCATCGGTAATAATTTTTTCGAGCTCAGTTCCTTTTTCATTGGCAGTTACAGAATCCAGAGGAACGGTTGGGTCCAAAACGGCAAATTCGTTATTTTCCTTGATTAATTGATTGGCCAGTTCCTTTTCAGGGTTGGCATCTTTTAACGTGTAAGTTACTTCACTCGGTCTGGAGCTTGCAAACGGCTGTACATCTGCTTGCCACAAATCGGTGTTAATAATTCTGAAAGCTCCTTCATTATCAATGTCATAATGAGTTCCCTTGATACCACCTGTCATGTCCATAAATACTTCTTCATCAATCAAATCATTGACAAATTGAAGTAATCTCTTCAATTGAGCTTCCGTCTTCACCTCGGATTTAGGAAATGCCAGCAAACCGCCAACTCCGCTGCCCTCGGACCAAATGTGATATTTACCGTCTCCATTGGAGATTTTATTTACAGGCACCAATTCAAGCCCCTTTTGCAAGCCTTGTGACAGATTTCTCAAGTTGGTGATATCCACCATTCCCGTATAAATTCCGGTTTTCCCTTGAGCAAATTGCTGCTGCTGATCGGTTTTAGCGGTTACGGCGAAATCCTTCGATATATACCCGTTCTTATATAATTTATTGGAATACTTTATCGTTTCCAAATATTGAGGTGTATCAAATTCCGGCGTAAACTTGCCATTCTCATCTACTTTCCAGCCATTAGGTGTGCCAAAATAAGAGCTTAAGGTTTTAAAGCTGCTGTAGCGCAGATCAGATCTGTCGCCAAAGCCTGTCGTATCCTTTTTGCCATTACCGTCCGGATCATCTTCTGTAAACGCTCTCGCAACTTCGTAAAGCTCATCCAGGGTCGTAGGTACTTTAAGTCCTAAACGATCCAGCCAATCTTTGCGAATAACCAAGCCTGCTCGTGCCAAATTTTTCTGGAATGGAACTCCATACAGAACTCCCTCGATGGAGGCTGCATTTCTAACTTCGGGAGGTATCTTTTTTAAATTGTCATAATCGTCCAAATAGCTCCCTACATCCCAGAATAGACCTGATTTCAATGAACTTCGAACTGAAGAATTTGTCATCATCGTAAGAGTCACAATATCCGCCAATTCACCAGACGCCAGCGCTGTAGTGATTCTCTCTTCTTTCGATGCATCAGGAACCCAGTTGAACGTAATCTTGGAATTCGTGTATTTTTCAATTTTGTCCTTAATCGTGTCTGTAGGTGGAGAGGCTGTGTGCAATACATTTAACCAGGTTAATTCCAGCTTTGAATTCGGATCATAGGTTTGGCTGCCTTGATCCTCTGCCCCCTTGTCACCGCAAGCAGCTAAAAAAACACTCATGACCATAAGTACGGCAAGAAGGCCCGATACTCCCTTTTTCATCGATATCCCTTTTTTCATTGTGTTTGCTCCTTTTCTGATCGTATATTCATGCCATATCTTCCTCTTTCACCAGAACCTCTCGCTCTATTTTGCTAAACACCTGATGCGTCATCCACATCACGAGATAACCGATGATACTGGCTCCGGCAAAAGTCAGAATTCCTGGGTACAAGCCTAGAATCAATGTAAAAAGCGCGACAATCGCAACAAAAAGAACAAGTGTATATTGTAAATACGAAAACCCAATCACCACGGACATTCTGATTTTCAGCTTGATCCCTTTCCAATCATAATGAGCCAGTAACGGGAAAATGTACGCCAACGAGATGAGATACAAAAAGGCTCCAATAAGCGTCACTACGCGAACATACCAGGATGAGACATTGACGATATCCACATAGAGCACGTAGCCCACGAGGCTGTAAATCGCTCCAATGATCGCCGCTTCTTTAAAACTTTCTCTAAAGTAACGTACAAACGTGGAGAAAATGGCGACCTCCTCATTCCCCCGAATCCATTGCCTTAAAATACTGAGCATAGCGACAGTAGCAGGTCCCACGCCTATAAATCCCAAGCCCAGGATCGTCGCAACCGTCCATAGCAAATTAAGGTAAACCAGCCGGAGCAGGCGCATGCACCATTTGTTCATGTTTTCTACAAACCGTACCATTCCGCATCCTTCCCGTCGTCATTAGTAAACGCCGTCTTCACCAAATTTCTTGGCCAGTCGATTGGAACCCATGATCAGGATTAGTCCCACCACGCCTTTAAAAAGTCCTACCGTCGTACTGAAGCTTAATTGTCCATTCTTTAAGCCTGCTGTATAAATGTAGGTGTCAAATATTTCGGCAACCTCGCGGTTTAATGAGTTCAATAGCAGATACATATGCTCAAAGCCCAAATCCAGCGTGCTGCCGATTTTCAGAATTAACAACGTAATAATGACTGGGCGAATCGCAGGCAAGGTAACATGCCATGTTTTTCGGAGACGTCCGGCACCGTCCATTTCTGCTGCCTCATACAGTTGCGTATCCACGACTGTAATCGCCGATAAATAAATGATGGTAGACCAGCCGAGTTCCTTCCAGATCACTTGCCCCATATAAACGGTACGCAACCATTCCGGGGAAGTTAAGAAGCTGATCTTCTCACCGCCTAGTGCAGCAATCATTTCATTCAGTACCCCGCCGTCTACGGTTAAAAATACATAAGAAATCGAAACAATGATGACCCATGACATAAAGTGCGGGATGTAGATAATCGTTTGGATGATATTTTTAAAAACAAGCTTCCTTACCTCATTCAGCATCAATGCCAAAATGATCGGTAATGGAAAGAAGATCACAATGTTGAGCGCAAACAAAACCAGGGTGTTACGTAATAGCATGAAAAACGTGGGCTCGGTAAATAAACGAATGAAATGCTTCATTCCTACCCACGGGCTGCCCGTGATTCCCAAAAAGGCTTGATAATCCTGAAACGCAATGACCAAGCCGCCCATAGGGAAATACTTAAAAATAATGAAGTACACCAGCCCGGGTAAAACCATCAGATACAGCAACTTATGTTTTTGCATACGTAAAAGATTTTCCGTCGTTCTGTTGTTCTTTTTCTTTTTCATATTCGGTTTCATGTTCGGTGCGGGGACACTTGAAACTTTCATTAGCTCGACCTCCTTCAAACGTTCCTGTATACGTTTTCAAGAGTACGTGATTTTTGGCATTACGCATATAATCATCAAATGATAGCGTTTACAAAACCTTATATACCGCCTATTTTCCGGATTTTCACCTTACCTAATGATTACTACACAACCTAATGATTACCCTCTTTTTTCCATGCTTAGGAGAACACCTCAAGATTTGATTATATACGGAATTCCGCCCTCTTGGTACAGTTTACATGTAAACGATTACGAGGAGGTCAATCACTTGGTGCAAAAATCACTAAAAAAAGAATCGCTGGGCAGTCGTATTTTTACCATCGTAAATAGTACATTATTAATTCTCATTGCCCTCACTTGTCTCTTGCCTTTTCTGAATATCATCGCCAGCTCTTTTGCCTCAACCCAAGAAGTGGTAGCTAAAAAATTCATTTTGTTCCCTGTCACTTTTTCCCTGGATGCATATCGGTATATCCTGTCGACCCCAACGATTTTCAGAGGACTAGGGGTTTCGATCGGAGTGACTGTAGTCGGTACCGTGGTGAGTATGATCTTTACTGCTTTTATGGCGTACGGATTATCCCGAAGATATCTGCTTGGCCGAAATACGATTAACTTCATTGTCGTGTTTTCCATGTTGTTTAGCGGGGGGATGATTCCAACTTTCCTGGTTGTAAAAAGCATGGGGCTCATCAATTCGTATTGGTCCCTTATTCTTCCCGTTGCCATTAATGCGTTTAACCTGATTATTATGCGTAACTTTTTTCAGGCGTTGCCGGATGATCTGGAGGAATCGGCCAAGATGGACGGGTGTAACGATTTTGGCATCTTCTTTAAAATTATGCTGCCGTTAGCTATGCCCTCTATTGCAACTATTTCACTTTTCTACGCGGTAGCCTACTGGAATACGTATATGCATGCCATTCTCTATATTAATGATTCCGCCAAATGGCCTATTCAGGTCTTGCTTCGCCAAATTGTAATCGTTTCCAGTGGTATGCAGGCAGAAGGAACCTCTGTGGATGTCATCCCACCTGCGCAGACGATTAAGATGGCGGTCATTGTGGTGGCAACTGTTCCTATGCTAATCGTGTATCCATTTGTGCAAAAACACTTTGTCAAAGGAGCATTATTAGGGGCGGTAAAAGGATAAACTGCCCCTTGATTGCTAGTGAAGTTCATTTTAATTCGCTTGCTTCATCTTACGGTATGCTCCGGGCGTGACTTGCTCCTTCTTCCGAAACGAGCGGATAAAGTTCTGCGGATTATGATATTGCAATCGCTCGGCGATTTCTTTAATCGTCATATCCGTCTCAATGAGCCACTTTTTGCCCATTTGCAGCCGGTAGCCCATTAGATATTCGCTGAACGTCGTACCGTATTCTTTTTTGAAAATACTGCTTAAATAATTGGGATTGTAATGAAGACGGTCCCCAATGAGCTCCAGTGACAATTCCTGGTCATATTCAGCCCGGATAATGGCGGCAATTTTCTCGGAGAGACAGCGGAATTGCTGGTTCGTCTTCTCCTTCATACTTTTTACCATAGGGGAAATGACTTGCTCCACCAGCATACGCTCGATCTCTTCCGGATTACGAATGTCCAGCAGACGATGGTACAACGCATGATTGTTCTGCGTCAGCAACACTTCGATCCCTAGCAGCTGCTCCAATTGAATGAGGTTATTCACAAACCGCACCAACAGCACCTCAAAGTTCATGGAATGATTGTTCTTTGTCATTATTTCAGTCAATAAGGAATGTACGGTAAGTCGTACTCGCTCTTCATCTCCTATTCGAATGGCGTCAAACAGCTGCGATTCCATTTCCGTCGGATAATGAAGCAGCACCGGGCCTGAAATGACTGTGGAAATGTCTTCGTAAAATATAATGGATTCTTTGCCTAAATTTAAACGGTGGTGCAAGGCTTGCTTACTCATCTCACAGGCTTCCTTGCTTTCTAACAAATTGTCATACGATTTACTAATGCCGATACTGATGGATACATTCAAATACTCTTTTACGGTTCGAATCAAAAGGGTGGCATCATCCAGCACTTGCTTGTTTATTTCCTGTTCATTCTTTCCTGTAAACATTAAAATGGTCGCCTGGATGTCATCGTTCAAAATGATGGGAAGCATTCGCTGCTGCTCTGGAATGGTTTCTTCTACGATTTTGTTAATAGCCAGCAGTAAAATGTCCTTATCCGAGGGCTCCCGATCTCCCAGATTATCCAGTTGAATCAACAGGGTAATATACATTTGGTTCTCCAGTTGAGGATAGCCCAAACGTGGCATTTTTCGTGCCAATTCCTCGGCTGAAATACGCCTGCGAAACAGGTTAAGGATCAATTGGGTTTCAAGCTGTGGCATTTCGGACTGAATGAGGCTTTCCAGGCTTTCCTTTTCCGTTACAATGCTGTCAATGGAATCAATAATCCAGTCAATTTCATTTTTGGAAGGCTCATTTTTGAACGAAAAATTAGGATTTTTAGGCAGGCTGCGTTTAATTTGCTGGAATGGCTTTGTAAAATAGACGGCTATGATATACGCCACCACCACAATCAAGAGTGTGAGTACAAGTACCATCGTGATGATCCCGAATTTGGTCGTTTGGAATGCATTCGAAATCTCCTTTTTATCTAATATCGTTAAATACGTCCAGTTGTTATAAGCAGACTTGGCATAAATGACTTGCTGAGCAGGCTGATGCTTCGTTTTTTCCAGTGTCAACATGCCTGAATTGTCGGGTGTAGCCGTAGCCTCTGAAATGTGCTGGAGCTGCTGGGTGGTCAATAATTGTTCAACGGGCTCGGTTTCGTACATTAAATCGCCTTGTTTATTCAGAATAAAAACGGCCATGTGATCCTCTGCTTGAATTGTACGATTTAACGTTTGCAACGAAATATCCGACAGCGCAATGGCTTGCTTCTTTTTGGAGAATACAGGCAAAGTATTTACAAAGCGGATTCCCTTGTCTGTTTTAATCCAGAATAGCCCCTTATCCTGATGGTCGATATAGGTTTTAAATAGCTTCTCCCGTTCTGTTTTCGTCAAATAGGACAGGCTTCCATTGGATATTTTCCAATTCTGATCCAGGCTAATCAGTGAGTATTCCGTTCCTTCTAATCCCATCGTAGCAATATAATTGAGTTGCGAATTCACATTCCGATACGCTACAAAATCTTTTTCTGTAATGGGATGTTTTACGACTTCATCAAATGAACTGGTCGTACTATACGTATTAAAAGCATATTCAATCGTTTGGATTTTCTGCTCCAGACTGTTTTTGATCTGCGTCATGTAGCTTTGTTTACTGTTGGAAACTCTTTCCACAACTGAGCTAATTGTTGTAAAATAGATGTAGCTGCCGAAGCTGGCCACCAACCCTATTCCCAAAACCAGAATCGTAATAAAAATGGTATAGAACATCCTGCCTTTTTTCATTGCGCTCCCCCTTTGGTTCTTTGCATCATACCAAAATTATAGCGCTTTCATAACAAGGTTTAAATCATTTTTTTCACGTGTGCATTTATTTAAAAAACAAACCTGGGCTTAAGCCCACTCTTCAAACAGAAATGTTAAATACCATTACATCCGTCCCATCCCGTTTTATGTTCATCTGGATTAGCTTGCAGAATTTAAAAAAGGAATTTGGAGGTACCTTATGTTACACGTTGTTAGTCATAAAGAACAGATTGTAAAAAAAGAATTTCCGGCAGACACTTCCTTTCTCTACCTCTATCCAGCAGTGGCCCATGAAGCTCGGCCTTTTATATTGGTACTGCCCGGCGGTGGCTACGAGCACTTGGCTTCACATGAGGGAGAACCCATAGCTCGGTGGTTGAATGATTTAGGTATTCATGCAGGTGTGCTGCATTATCAAGTCGGAGACTTTGAGGTCGATTCCTTGTTGGAGGATGTGGAACATGCCCTGAGGTGGATTCGACAAACGCCCAAAGACTGGCAAGTGATCCCGGAGCAAGTCGGTCTGGTTGGATTTTCAGCAGGCGGGCACTTGGCCTCCATCGTCGCCACCAGTGGGGCGGAAAAACCCGATCTTCTGCTGTTGGGCTACCCCGTGATTTCGTTTCATGATGCTTATACGCATATCGGAAGCCGCACTCATTTTTTAGGTGAACAGCCGACACAGGAGCAACTTGACGCCTTTTCATCCGATCAACAAGTGACTTCACAGACCCCTCCAACTTTTATTTGGACAACAGCTAATGACGCCACTGTTCCGGTCGAAAACAGCTTGTTGCTAGCTTCCGCATTATCCAGAGAAGGCATTTCATTTGAGCTGCATGTGTTTGAGGAAGGGCGCCACGGCTTGGGACTGGCTGAAGATAACCGCGAATGCCAGCAATGGCTCGCTCTTGCGGAAAAGTGGCTCCAAAAACATAGCTATGTTACGGAAGGACAGCGGATCACATCCAGGCTGTTTATCGCTGGTGACTCCACCGCAGCCCAAAAAGGAGCTACCGAAAAACCGATGACAGGCTGGGGCGAACACTTGCAGAGTTATTTTGACCCGTCTGTTCAAGTGAACAATCGTGCGGTTAATGGACGAAGCACTAAATCTTTTATAGCGGAAGGTCGATTGTCTCATATTGAAAAGGATTTTCGAGCCGGCGATTATCTGTTTATTCAATTTGGACACAACGATGAGAAGAAAGAAGATCCCACCCGCTATACCGATCCTGACGGGGACTACCGTCAAAACCTAATTCAATGTATCGAGTCTGCTCGGGAGCGTGGTGGAATCCCAGTACTGTTAACCTCTGTAAGCCGCCGCCGCTTTACCGCAAACGGAGAACCCGATCCGCTTGCTGTGGGTGCTTATCCCGCAGCGATGAGACGAGTAGCCGAGGAAACACGGACACCCCTGCTCGATATTTTTAAAGCCTCTCAGCAGCTTTATCGTACCCTGGGAGAAGAAGAATCCAAGCAGCTATTTATGCATTTACCTGAAAAAGTGCATCCGAATTACCCCGCTGGCGTAACGGATAATACTCATTTTTCTGATGAAGGAGCGCGTCAGATCGCTAAATTGGTCGCTGAAGCAATTAGCCAATGTGCGGAATTGCACGCCTTAAAGCAGCTCATGCGCATGGAAGGAACGAATCAAGACAGCGGTGAGAGACTTGCACACCAACTTGTCAACTGATATCAAGTACTAAAAAGATACAAACACGAAAAACGGACTTAGGGCTAATCACTCTGACGTCCGTTTTTTATTCCGTGTGGGTCAAAGACTATACAGCTATGGAGAATAGTTCAAAAGTACGGTAAGTTAAAAAGCAAATACTTGAATTGTTATATTTTAATTCTTTTGTATTTTATAGGGCTTTAGAATCGTTTTATTGTATTATTTTGACAACATTTGTCGAATGAAGTGAAATCAACAATTTTACATGGTATATTTTAGGAGCTCATATCATACATCAGGAGGAATTTTTATGAATACTAAGAAAATATTATTATCAACGGTCATGTCTTTGGGGCTCATTGGTAGTATCATCGTCCCTAGTGCGTCCGCAGCAGTAGGTCCTTCACCGATAATTACGCCTATTGTAGAAGCTAACGGAGTATACTACAGAACTGCTACGTTACCGCGAAATTATTCCTATGCGCTGTCAAATTATCCGGGGGATACTTATAAAGTGGCAAGTGGAAATGTGACAGTCTCCGCTTCTGGCGTGGTAACAACCACTACTGCAACAACCGCAAGAGTCGAAATTTATGGCGGTAACGGTAAATTGAGAATGGTGTACACTGTTAAGGTGCTCTAAGATTGGAGTAAGTGTTCCTGGGAATGTAGAATCAACGATCATTATCAAAAATGGTGAATCAGTGGGGAGTATTTAAGGCCCTTTTTAAGCGATTTTGAAAATATCAAAAGAAGCACTGTCCGTTTATTAGGGCAGTGCTTCTTTAATGGGGCAATAAGAACTCATATTCTATTTTATCAGTGGAACCCTTTATTAGTTTTCATTGAACTCACAGACTCATGAGAAGTTTTATTTAAATACTCCTCGAATTGAGTGCCACATGCTCAAACGTCCTCTTTTCTAAACTTTCGTGAGATCAATAAAAATACTCCGAATGTCCACTGGCTCCAACAATATTTATTATGTACGGACAGATATAATTTCTTCTAGCTTTACCCAACTGAAATCATCCTCATTCCTCCAATTTCCAACATTTGCTGCGGTGGTTGATGAGATACATACCGTTAAGCTGTCCGTTCTCAACGGAAGCGACCTATGATAAGCTTAGCTTATCATAATTTACTAAATAATAGATATTGAATATTTCATTAAAGGGCAGGATTGTTGAATGGAAAGGATGATCATTTATGAGCGATTTTAAAATAATAGAGGGGCATTTCAACTCTTTTCAAAACTTCGTAAATGCTATAAACGAAAAATCTAAAAAGCAATCTACTTTGCTGATTGGGATAGATGGTTGTGGTGGTTCTGGTAAAAGTACATTCGCATACAAGTTAAAAGAAGAACTAACTAACTCAACTATTGTTCACAAGGATAATTTTTATCTCTCCTCCTCTAACATTTTAAATACACATCCCTCAAAAAAACCTATCGGTGCTGATTATGATTGGAGACGTCTTTTAAATCAGGTACTGGAGCCAATAAGAAATGAAAAGGATGGGCATTATCAACGGTATGATTGGGAGACGGATAAGCTAGCGGAATGGCATACTGTTCCTGCTGGTGGCATTGTCATAATCGAAGGAGTATATTCCATTCGAAAGGAACTGGAGGATAAATATGACTTCAAAATTTGGGTTGATTGTCCACGAGAAATTAGGCTTTCAAGAGGTCTTGAAAGAGACGGAGAGTGTGCTCGTGGGATGTGGGAAGATAATTGGATGATTTCAGAAGACATTTATGTAGAAGCTCATAAACCCTTTAAAAGAGCAGACCTCGTTATTAGTGGAGCTTTATAAATTTCTTATTCAAAGAATGAAACAGGGCACCTCCATACATAAAGGTTCTCTTGTTTCTTAGTTTAACGATCATCACAGGCTAAGTTTTAAGGCGAAGAATTTACGTCATTATAAATGAGCTTATAGATAGTGTCCTATCTGCTCAGCGAAAGAAGATATAAAACAACAAAAAAACCCTTGCTACGCAAGGGTTTTTGAGGAAATGGGCCCTGAGGGACTCGAACCCCCGACCAATCGGTTATGAGCCGACCGCTCTAACCAACTGAGCTAAGGGCCCTCAAAAAAATATGTATATTCACGCTACATTTACATAAAACAGCGGCGTTAATTAATATACAACATTTTCTTGTGTTTCGTCAATAGTTTCTCAAAAAAATATTTTTTTCGGATTCATTTTTCATAAAAAACTAAGGAATAAATCGAACTCCGTAACGTCCTTTACGCGAGCGGTACACCTCCACTGCGCGAGGATCGTTGTAGCCGTACATCCAGCCGTCGTGCTCCAGCCTTTTTGCCAGACAACCTGCCTGAAATTTGGTCGTGTACAGTCTGCCGTAGTAAATCCAATACATCCGAACTCCCTCTTTTCACATGATGGTAGAAGTTAGTGTAACCGGATCGAATTCGAATTACACGGCCTGCATCATAACAATCTGCAACGAGTATGAGTCGCTTTAAATAAATGGCCCCGTTACACTTTATATGCTAAGCCTTATTTGCCAAAGGAGGCCGGGTCCTGACGCCACGAACGCAGCAGCTCCAGTTCTTCCTCCTGAATCGTTCCCTCACGCAAGGCAACGTCCATCAGGGCCGTGTAATTGGACAAGCTTTGCAGCTTCACACCTGCTTCTGCAAAGGCTTGAGTCGCTTTATCAAGCTGGTAGCTGAAAATAGCGAGTACAGCTAACGGCTGGGCGCCTGCTTGCTCTACGGCCTGCGCTGCTTTGATGGAGCTGCCACCAGTAGAGATGAGATCCTCGATAACAATAACCTTTTGTCCCTCACTAATCCGACCTTCGATCTGGTTCTCTTTGCCGTGTCCTTTGGCTTTGTCCCTTACATACGCCATCGGCAGATTAAGCTTTTGCGCCACCCAGGCAGCATGAGGAATCCCCGCTGTAGCCGTGCCTGCTATGACTTCGGTTTCAGGGTATTGCTCACGGATCACAGCAGCGAACGAATCAGCGATCAGCTCGCGCACCTCCGGATAGGACATAGTCAGGCGATTGTCACAGTAGATAGGTGATTTAATGCCGGATGTCCATGTAAAAGGCTGCTGCGGACGCAGCGCTACCGCCTGAATTCGTAACAGATGGGATGCAATTTGCTCGGGGATATTATTTAATGTAGTCATACTTGGTTCATCTCCTCAATAATGTGTTCCGCTGCGGCACGCGGGTCTAATGCAGCCGTAATGGGGCGTCCAACGACGATGTAGCTGCTACCTTGGGCGATGGCTTGCCCAGGTGTCACTACACGTGACTGGTCGCCTGTAGCGCTGCCTGCCGGACGTATGCCAGGGGTAATCGTCTTGAAGTCCGCCCCGCATACAGCGCGGATCGCAGGCACTTCCAACGGGGATGCCACTACTCCGTCCAATCCTGCCTCACGGGTCAGTTGTGCGTATCGAACGACCACATCCTGTACTGTACCGGGAATGCCTATCTCCTTATTCATGGTTGTCTGGTCCATACTGGTCAACTGTGTAACTGCTATAATGAGCGGCATAGCAAGTGAACTGTCTGCCAAAACAGCGGCTTCGGCCCCAGCCTTGGCGGCTGCCATCATATTTCGCCCTCCGGCAGCATGTACGTTGAACATATCCACACCCAGGCGGGTGATGCTCTCCGCACCTCCCCGTACGGTGTTGGGGATATCATGCATTTTCAAATCCAGAAATACGGAGTATCCTCTCGACTTTAGCTGCTCTACAAAAGCTGGCCCTGCGCTATAAAACAGCTGCATGCCTACTTTTATATAACAGGGAATACCCTCCAGCTGTTGAATGAGCCGCTCCGCCTGCTGCGCATCCGGATAATCTAACGCGACCATCAGCCGTCCTGCCATCTGCTGAAATGCTTCGTTCATCGTCCTGCATCCCCTTTTCACGTCAATTCGGGTATATTTGCCCGTGATAAAGGACATCCGTCAGCCGAAGCTGATGAATGTCCTTTCCTGTACTACTTATTTCTCATCTTCTATTCGTATCGCGTTAGTGGCTCAAAACCGGCATGGATTCGGATGTAAAGTTAATCGTCTCCAGCATTCTCAGCAAAGCGCGTACGGTATCCAGCGAGGTCATGCAGACGATGCCGTTCTCAACCGCTTCACGGCGGATACGGAATCCATCACGCTCTGGCGTTTTCCCCTTGGTCAGCGTATTAAAGACGAAGTTGGCTTCACCCGTGCGGATCATATCCAGGATGTTCGGGGTACCCTCGCTCAGCTTGTTGATCGTCTTCACTGGAATGTTAGCCTGCTCCAGCGCAGCTGCCGTTCCACCTGTTGCAATAATTTTGTAGCCCAGTCTGTAAAAGCCCTGCATCAGCTCGACTGCTTCTTCTTTGTCCTTATCCGCCACCGTGATGATGATCGCTCCGGTAGATGGGATTTTCATACCAGCACCCACGAGTCCTTTGTACAGCGCTTTGGCGTACTGAATGTCGCGTCCCATCACTTCACCCGTCGATTTCATTTCCGGCCCCAGTGTCGGCTCTACACGGCGCAGCTTGGCAAAAGAGAATACCGGAACCTTGACCGAGACATAATTACTTTCAGGCCATAGCCCTTCTGTATAGCCCGCATCCTTGAGCTTGCCGCCCAAAATGGCCTGTGTTGCCAGATTCGCCATCGGGATATTCGTGACTTTGCTCAGGAAAGGAACCGTCCGCGAGGAACGCGGGTTGACCTCGATCACATACACCTCATCTTGATGAATGACGAACTGGATGTTTACCAGACCAATCGTTTTCAATTCCTTGGCGATGCTGATCGTGATTTCCACGATTTTTTGCTTCAACTCGTCGGACAAGTGCTGCGGCGGATACACCGCGATAGAGTCACCTGAGTGAACCCCAGCCCGTTCCACATGCTCCATAATGCCCGGCACCAGTACCGTATCGCCGTCACAGATGGCGTCAACCTCAACTTCTTTGCCCAGCATGTAACGGTCGATCAGCACCGGGTGTTCAGGGTTGATTTTAACGGCTTCTTCCATGTAGCGCAGCAATTCCGCATCGGAGTATACAATCTCCATCGCCCGTCCGCCGAGGACGTAGGATGGACGCACCAGCACCGGGTAGCCCAGCGCCTGCGCAGTTCCTACCGCTTCATCTACCGAGATGACCGTGTTGCCTTTAGGCTGTGCAATAGCCAGACGTGATAGCAACCGCTCAAACTTTTTCCGATCTTCCGCTTCGTCGATACTTTCCAGACTCGTACCCAAAATGTTCACGCCTGCCGCACTAAGCGGAGCAGCGAGATTAATGGCCGTTTGACCGCCGAACTGGACGATAACGCCAATCGGTTTTTCCTGCTCGATGACATTCATAACATCCTCGAAGAAAAGCGGCTCAAAGTAGAGACGGTCGGATGTGTTAAAATCCGTAGATACCGTTTCTGGGTTGTTATTGATAATTACTGCTTCGTAGCCCGCTTTTTGAATGGCCCATACCGCATGTACAGTGGAGTAATCAAATTCAATCCCTTGCCCGATCCGAATCGGCCCGGAGCCGAGCACGATGACTTTCTCTTTATTGGATGGAATCACTTCGTTTTCCACCTCATAAGAGGAGTAGTAGTACGGCGTTGTAGCTTCAAACTCGGCTGCGCATGTATCTACCATTTTATAGACCGGGCGCAGGTTGTGACTCAGACGGAACTCACGTACCTCGCGCTCGGTTGTCATGCTGCCACCCGGTTGGCCCAGACTGCGAACCTCGGCGATGGAGCGGTCCGTAAAGCCATTACGTTTGGCCTGATAGAGTGTTTCGTAGGTCAGTTCAGACTCTTCAGCCATTTTAGCTTCGAACTTGACGATGCCCTCTACCTTGTCAAGGAACCACCAGTCAATTTTCGTTAAATCCTGAATTTCCTGCTGCTCCCAGCCACGACGGAATGCCTCAGCTACCAGGAACAAGCGCTCATCATCTGCTTTAATCAGGCGCTCCGTGAGCACCTCATCCGACAGTTGATCGGCTCCCTTAAGATGCAGACGGTGTACACCGATTTCCAGCGAGCGTACCGCTTTGTGGATGGACTCTTCGAACGTGCGACCGATAGCCATCACTTCGCCAGTTGCTTTCATTTGCGTGCCCAGCTTGCGATTGGCAGAAATGAATTTATCGAACGGCCAGCGCGGTATTTTGCTCACGATGTAATCCAGTGTCGGCTCAAAGCAAGCATACGTTTGTCCCGTTACCGGGTTCACGATTTCATCCAGCGTGTAGCCCAGCGCGATTTTGGCAGCCATTTTGGCAATTGGATATCCAGTCGCCTTGGATGCCAGCGCTGAGGAACGACTCACCCGCGGATTTACTTCAATGACATAGTATTGATAGCTGTGTGGATCAAGCGCAAACTGCACATTACATCCGCCTTCAATATTGAGAGCGCGGATAATTTTCAGGGAAGCGGAGCGCAGCATCTGGTACTCTCGATCTGACAGCGTCTGACTCGGCGCTACAACGATACTGTCGCCAGTATGTACGCCGACCGGATCAAAGTTTTCCATGTTGCAGACAACGATACAGTTATCATTGCCGTCACGCATGACTTCATACTCGACTTCCTTCATGCCTGCGATGCTCTTTTCCACCAAACATTGTCCAATTGGACTGTAACGCAAGCCAGAGCTTACCGTCTCACGCAGTTCTTCTTCGTTCACACAGATCCCGCCGCCTGTTCCACCCAGCGTATAAGCCGGGCGAACAATAATCGGATAACCGATTTCGTTAGCAAAATCCAGCGATTCCTCTAACGTTGTAACAATGACGCTCTGAGGTACAGGCTGTTCCAGCTCACGCATCAAATCGCGGAACAAGTCACGGTCTTCGGCTTTTTCAATCGAAGTCAGCTGTGTTCCCAGCAGCTTGACGTTTTCACGCTCCAGCACTCCGGCACGAGCCAGCTCCACCGCCATATTCAGTCCTGTTTGTCCTCCCAGTGTAGGAAGCAGGCCATCCGGACGCTCTTGACGGATAATTTGTGTTACAAAATCAAGTGTAATCGGCTCGATGTATACTTTGTCCGCCATGTTCGTGTCTGTCATGATGGTTGCCGGGTTACTGTTGATCAGCACTACCTCGACGCCTTCTTCTTTGAGCGCTTGACAGGCTTGTGTACCAGCGTAGTCGAATTCCGCAGCCTGACCAATCACGATAGGACCGGAACCAATTACGAGTATTTTCTTAAGTTCTGTATTTTTCGGCATATTAGCGCTCTCCTCTCACTGCGGCGGCGATAGCAGCCTGACGCGGTTGCTTTGGATGATTTCTTTTGTGCTCACGGATCATGTCCAGAAAGCGGTCAAACAAGTAGCCGTTATCGTAAGGTCCAGGCGCAGCCTCCGGATGATATTGCACCGAAAACGCGGGATACTTGGTATGCTTAAGACCTTCAATCGTTTTATCGTTGTTATTAATATGCGTCACTTCAAGCTCGGTTCCTTCGATCGAACCCTCATTCACGGTGTAGCCGTGATTTTGTGAAGTGATGAAGCAGCGTCCGCTCTCCAGTTCCTTCACAGGATGGTTACCGCCACGATGACCGAATTTCAGTTTCTCCGTATCCGCTCCCGAAGCTAAGGCAAACAGCTGGTGTCCCAAGCAAATTCCGAAGATCGGATATTCCCCTAGCAGTTCAGCCACCGTGCGTACGGCATGCGGTACGTCTTTGGGATCTCCAGGGCCATTGGACAACTGAATTCCGTCCGGGTCCAAGCGGCGAATTTCCTCTGCCGTTGTATCATGCGGAACCACTACTACGTCGCAATCCCTTTTATTCAGTTCACGCAAGATACCGCTCTTAGCGCCATAGTCAATCAGTACGATTCGCTCCCCGTTGCCAGGGCTGCTATACGGATGAGGCGTTGAGGTCAATGGAACCTGATTACGCAGTTCTTCAATCGTCAGGTCAGCCATCATTTCTTTCAGTTCTTCCACAGGCTGAGTGCCCGTCGTCAAAATGCCCTTCATCGTGCCGTGATGGCGAATAATCCGGGTAAGCATGCGGGTATCGATGTCGCTAATGCCAATGATGCCATATTCCTTCAGCAAATCGTCCACGCTGTATTGGGCACGCCAGTTACTTGGCACCGGCTCGTAACGTCGAACAGCAAAGCCATGCACATAAGGCCGTACCGATTCAAAGTCATCCCGAGTAATTCCGTAATTGCCAATCAGCGGGTAAGTCATCGTTACGATTTGTCCGCAATAAGAGGGATCGGTCAGCACCTCTTGGTAGCCTGTAATCCCTGTGTTGAAAACGACCTCGCCTGTTTTTTCACCGTCCGCACCAAATGCTGTGCCTGTAAACAGCGTGCCGTCCTGAAGCAACAATCTTGCCTGCATCCCGTCTCACTCCTCTGTATGATTTCCTGCTATAAGGTTCTATTTTTTTAGTGGTTTATATTTATTTCACTTCGTCAGCAGACCATACCAGTCTGCCGTCTACCCAAGTTTTCACAGGCCAGCCTTTAAGTTTCCAGCCTGTAAAAGGAGTGTTGCGTCCTTTGCTGGCAAATGTTTGCGGATCAACCGCCTGCTCCTGCTCCAGATCAATCATGGTCAGGTCAGCGGGTGCTCCTTCTTCTAGACGCCCTGTGTCGAGGCGGAAGACACGTGCCGGGTCAGCAGTCATGCGCCGTACCAGAAAGTCGAGCGTCCATTGTCCAGTAGCTACAAATTTAGTGTACAGCAGCGGAAAAGCCGTTTCGAAGCCAACGATACCAAAAGGCGCCAGTTCCAATCCTTTTGCCTTCTCTTCTTCGCTGTGTGCCGCATGGTCGGTTACGATGATGTCGATCGTCCCGTCCTCCAGTCCCTCGATGCAGGCCTGCACATCACGCGGGGAGCGCAGCGGAGGATTCATTTTCCAATTCGCGTCCAGCCCCGGAATGTCTTCATCCGACAATACCAAATGGTGGGGACATACCTCAGCCGTTACCTTGATGCCAAAAGATTTCGCATGGCGGATCAACCGCACTGACTGCTCCGTGCTAACATGGCATACATGATAGTGTGCCCCGGTTGCCTCGGATAGTAAAATGTCCCGTCCGACGTGAATCGCTTCGGATTCGTTCGGAATGCCTTTAAGTCCGTGACGCTTGGCAAATTCGCCGTCTGTCACCGCTGCTCCTTCAACAAGCGTGTTATCTTCGCAGTGAGCAATAACCGGCATATCCAGCGCTTTGGCCCGCGCCATGGCGTCCTTCATCATTTGCGCGCTTTGCACTCCGACACCGTCGTCAGTAAAACCAATTGCGCCTGCTGCTTTGAGCGCTTCAAAGTCCGTCAGCTCCCGTCCCAGCTCGTTTTTCGTAATGGCTGCGTAAGGAAGTACCTTGGCAAGCCCGGTGTCCTGCCCCTTTTTCAGTACCAGCTGAACCGTATCCGCATTGTCTGTCACCGGGCGTGTGTTCGGCATGCAGGCAATCGTCGTAAATCCACCTTTCACCGCCGCACGGCTGCCCGTTTCAATCGTTTCTTTATATTCAAAGCCAGGTTCTCTCAGATGCACATGCATGTCGATCAAACCGGGAATTACCAGCTTGCCTTGGGCATCGATTTTTTCGACTTGGCTCTCCTGCTCGGATGTCCCTTCTTCCACGAGTAGACTAACTCCAGCGTCCGCATTTACGATTGCTAGGATTTTTCCGTCCGCGATCAGAATAGATTTCAGTTCAGCTTCGCCCTGCTCGTTCAATACGCTTGCGTTCATAATTAATTGGTTCATGTAAAAAGTTCCTCCGCTCAGGTTTTCTGCAACTTTAGCCACTGCTTGTTATGCTTTGCTTTAACCGTTACCAATGCTAATTCCGTGATCCTGCTGACAGTTTCTATAGCTTCATTGCCCGTTCCATAACCGCCATGCGGATTGGAACCCCGTTTGCCATCTGCGGGAAAATCCGTGATTGCTCGCTTTCCACGACTGCACTGTCGATTTCCACATTCCGGTTCACTGGAGCCGGATGCATAATGATCGTTCCGGGTTTAAGATTAGCTGCTCTTTGCTCTGTCAAGCCGTACTGCTCGCGATACTCATCCGCTGAGCGCAGCATTCCTTCGGCGTGCCGTTCCAGCTGTACCCGAAGCATCATAACCACGTCTGCCTGCAATGCCTCTTGCATAGGTACATATGGAGCGTGCGCCGCAAGATCAGATGCCTGCATATTGTCCGGCGCGCAGAAGCTAACCTGAGCTCCAAATTTTTGCAAGGCCCACAGATTCGAGCGAGCCACACGGCTGTGCAGAATGTCTCCAATGATGGATACCCGCAAGCCTTTTAGCTCGCCGAAAGTTTTGCGCATCGTGTACAGATCCAGCAACGCCTGCGTAGGATGCTCGTTGTTGCCATCACCGGCGTTCACCAGTGGAACACTGACCTTCTCAGCAAGCTCTTGCAGCACTCCGGCCGGCTTAAGCCGAATGACTCCTGCGTCGATTCCCATGGATTCAAGCGTGCGTACCGTGTCGTAGATGGATTCCCCTTTTTCTACACTGGAGGCCGCAGCGGAAAAGTTCAAAACCTGAGCGCCTAAGCGTTTTTCCGCCATTTCAAAAGAAAAGCGGGTGCGGGTGCTGTTTTCAAAAAACATGTTAGCCGCAAAGCGTGATTGTAGCACTGGAACCAGCTTTTCCGGCTGTGATTCCCAATAATGAGCACGATCCAGAATGGACTCGATTTCATTTCGGCTAAGTTCTTTTAATCCGAGCAGGCTACGTTCTCTAAGTTGACTGGTTGTTGTAATCATGCCTGTTCCCCCCGGTTCTGATTGATCGTCACTTCGTCCTTACCGTCCGTCTCCTGAAGCGCAACTACGATTTCCTCGGATTTGGAGGTCGGGATGTTCTTGCCGATGTAATCTGGACGAATCGGAAGCTCACGGTGTCCGCGATCTGCCAGCACCGCCAGCTGGATCATTTGCGGTCGTCCGCAGTGCATCAATGCGTCCATCGCCGCGCGAATGGTACGGCCTGTGTACAGCACATCGTCGAAGAGAATGACTTTCTTATCATGAACCGATACGTCAGCGGGATTCATCAAAAGCTCTTTTCCATTTCCCTTGGCTTCGGCATTGTTCCCCCGGTCATCACGGTAAGCTGTGACATCCAGCTCCCCCCATGGAATCGGAGCGCCCTCAATTTCAGCGATTTTTGCAGCGAGACGCTGCGCCAGATGAACCCCTCGCGTTCGAATCCCTACCAGCACACAATTGTCAATGCCTTTGTTTTTTTCCAAAATTTCATGTGCAATCCGTGTCAAAGCCCGGCGAATCGCAATTTCATCCATCAGTACATGTGTTTCATGACTCATGCTTCCAGCCTCCTCAGGTTATGTTCCCTTCAGACCTGGTCCCGTGTTCGGATACAAAAAAGACTCCTTGCCCAAGTTTGGCAAGGAGTCTCGTATGAACAGTCTTCCACCGTTCTCCGATCTCTCGGATACACTGAAGACATGCCGCCGCAGCGGATGCACTGATCAGTGATCCATTCACGTTACCTTGCCAGCCTCACGGGACTGATTTAAAGGTGCTATTCAGGATTTCCTTTATCCGGCTTCTCATAGTACAAGATGGCAATCCATCTTTTGGACAAAGTTCATCGCAACTACAAGAAGTATGACAGATTGAAAATCACGTGTCAACACCTGTTCAACCGGAGCCACCGGAAGCACTTAAATAATTATACAACTTTAATGTATAATTATCCATAGTTGTTTTTACATATACCATGCTCAATAACAAAAATAACCGCCAATCAGGCGGTTATGCTTAATCATTATTCAGGTTTGTGAATATCAAATGCAATTTATCATTGTTTACCGACTGCGTAAGGATGCCAGTACATCTTCCATATCGGGAGGAATCGGTCTGCTGAACTCCATGTACACTCCAGTGGTGGGATGCTTAAAGCCCAATACCGCGGCATGCAGTGCCTGACCGTCCATACGGACTCCTTTGCTACGTCCATACATCGGATCACCGACCAACGGGTGCCCAATAAATTTCATATGCACACGGATTTGATGCGTGCGCCCTGTTTCCAGTTGAAGTTCCAGCAAGGTATAATCCCCCAAACGCTCAATCACGAGAAAATGGGTAACTGCATGCTTGCTGTTACGCTCTGTCACCGTGAACAATTTGCGATCCCCCGAATCACGCCCGATGGGAGCATCTACCGTTCCCTGATCATGACTTAGATGGCCGTGAACCAGCGCTATATATTTACGAGTGACGCTGTGGTCCTTGAGCTGCGCTGCGAGCGAGGCGTGAGCCTGATCATTTTTGGCCGCCATCAGCAGTCCTGATGTATCCTTATCAATACGATGGACGATACCTGGACGCAATTCTCCGTTAATGCCGGAAAGATCATGACAGTGGTACATGAGTGCGTTGACCAGTGTTCCCGAAGAGTGTCCCGGTGCAGGATGTACAACCAGACCACGTTGCTTGTTAATGACAATGACGTCCGAATCCTCGTAAACAACATCCAGCGGAATATTTTCCGGTACAATATCTACACTCTCCGGCTCAGGTACGGATAATGAAATTCGATCACCTTCAGCCAGCTTGTAATTCGCCTTGATCGCTGTCCCGTTCACCAGCACCCGACTGTTCCCGATCCACAATTGAATCTGGGAACGGGACACATCCCTCATTTCTTCGGCGATATATTTGTCTATACGTGTTTTGGCATCCCCGGATTCCGCTGTCCATTCCAGAGATTCACCCTCCAGTTCGTCCTCATAAGACAAACCTGTGGCTTCGCCGTTTTCGTTTACTTCTTTCATGCTATGACTTCCCTTCAATGCTATCACTGCCATTACCTTTGTTCCGACGCGATTCCAATAATGTATCCAAAATAATCAGTGCTACACCAATGACAATCGCCGAATCTGCCACATTAAAAATCGGAAACGTATAGCTTCCAAAATTGAATTGAGCAAAATCAACCACTTCCCCTGAAATAGCCCGATCCAAAAAGTTACCGACCGCGCCTCCAAGTACCAAACTTAATGCAACTGGAAGCAATTTCTGCCCGGCCTTTACCGTTTTCCGCAAGTACCATATGATACCGATCACCACCACAATCGTAATCACGATAAACAGCCAACGCTGGCCTTCCAAAATCCCAAAAGCGGCTCCCCGGTTACGATGGGACGTGATTAGAAAGAAATTGCCGATGACTGGTATCTGCTCGTACAATTCCATGCGCGTAGCCACCAAATATTTGACTCCCTGATCAATCAAAAAAATAATTAGCGCAATACCAAAATAAATCACAGTCCTTCGTCACTCCGATCTGCTTATATCCGTTGTCGAACCCATTTATTGTAGCATAAGCCTTCTCAGATCGTCCACGAATCCCCCAAGCTATTGGGCCTGGATTACGAATGAAATCAACTCCAGCGCATTTGATCAGAATTTCCTATGTAAAAGAGGTCTTTCCGGTGCAAACTACAAGGAGCATAACCGACAAAACGTACGCGCAGGTTAAACCTAGAATAAGGAGTGGATTCCATGTCCCCATTGACGGAGCAACAATTGCAGGGATTGCGTAACGAACTGCTGGAACGTAAAAAGGAGATTGAACATCGTTTGCAGGACAACGATCATTATGGACTCGGCGATTCCCAACGCGATCAGACCGGCGAGCTTTCCCCTATTGATAATCATCCAGGTGATTTGGCTACCGAAACGTATGAGCGAGCCAAGGACATTTCCCTATTGGAGCACGACGAATTTCAATTAGAACGTATCGAATCAGCCTTAATGGCAATGGATAAGGGAACCTATGGCATTTGTGTAGCCAGCGGCAAACCAATTCCTTATGAGCGTCTGCTAGCTGTTCCCTATACCATTTACTGCAAAGAATACAGCCCTGAAACGGAAGTTTCCAACCGACGCCCGGTGGAGGAGGAATTCCTCGCTCCCGCATTCGGCAGAACAAGTCTGGATGAGCGTGAAGATCAAAACGGCTTTGACGGCGAGGACGCCTGGCAAATCGTTGAAAGCTGGGGTACATCGAATACACCTGCTATGGCCGAAAGTGGAGAAATTCATAGCTACGATGATATGGAAATTGAAGCCAACGATGATAATATGGGCTTCGTAGAGCCTTACGAAAGCTTTGTAGCCACAGACATATATGGAAAAAATATATCTGTTGTCCGCAGTTCCATTTATCAGCGTTATCTGGATGATGGCGAGGGCGAAGGTCTGCTGGATCCGGATACGCACGAAGAATAGTTAAACCAAATCCTAACAGGTAAACAAGTACCTAGTAGGTGTTTAGCTGCAGTTGTCGTTGCACAATCCGTACAATATCAGCAATATAATCACCGATGATCGGCAAATTCAGCGCTCCCAACACTTGCAACACATAGATAATGGTCGCCGCGAAAAAAGTAAATCCAAGCGCGATACCGAGCCCCCGAGACAGACCTGATATTAAGTTTAGCCATAGCAATCGCCAAGGCTTGTTGAGCAACAGGGCATAATCAGCAATGCGGCTGCGTTCCAGCTGCTGCGACACGGAACGCACCAGCTTTTCTACACGGCTTAGCTGGTCAGCCTGATCACCTGCTGTACCTAGATTTGTGACTACAGCCCCTGTACTTCCTCCGTTCATGCCTTGGCGGCTTCTGCCCTGTCTGCGCCTTGATCGTGCGGTCATGCACAATCCCCCTTTTCCCATACTGCCCTGAACGCAGCAAACGAGCCGAAGCATGTAACGGAGATCATCCATCCGTTTCCAATGCTTAGGCTCGTTTTTTATATGCTGCCTGTTATTGTATTATGGGACAGGGGTCTTGTAATTATTCCCCAATATGCACGCCGATAGTTTTACCGTTCACTTCTACGCGTTCCACAGGCTCGGCTTGACCAAATGTCACTGTCGTTACCAATACGTTCTCACGCAACACCGAATCGAAGTTTTGAATCGCCTGACGTAGCTCACTATCTACATCCAGCGTAAGTGCCACATACTTTTCAATCGGCAGATCCAGCTTCTTACGGTAATCCTGCACCGCACGAACAACCTCACGTACCCAGCCCTCTTGCTCCAGCTCAGGCGTAATGTCCGTGTTCAATGCTACGGTTAAACCATAGCCGGAAGCGGAAGCAAAGCCTTTCTTAGCTTTTTTCTCCACCAGCAATTCCTCGGCTGTAACCTGCAACTCTTCCCCTTCTGGAGAAGCCACGTTCAGCACTCCTTTTTCCACAACCGACCGGGTATCTTCAGCAGACATTCCTTTGAAAAAGTTTTGCAGGAAGCCGACATTTTTGCCGTATTTCTTGCCCGCTACCTTCAAATTCAGCTTCAGCGTGAAGTCTACAAAGCCGCTATCGTCCGTTTCAACATGAATATTTTTCACATTGATCTCATCCTTGATGATTTCCTCATAACCACTCAGATCAAAATCCTGATCCATGGACAAAATCAATTCGGATAACGGCTGACGCGTTTTCAGCCCCGTTTCGTTACGGACATTGCGCGCCAGTTCTACTACGCGGCGAGCCGTCTCCATGTCACGTTCCAGTTCCAGATCAATCAGGGCTTCATTTGCAGTTGGATAATCATCCAGATGAACGCTTTCTCCGTTGCTCAGGTTCAGGTAAATATCCTCAGCCAGCATCGGCGTGAACGGCGCAAGCAGCTTCGCTGTGGTCAACAACACCTCAGTCAGTGTACGGTACGCATCCAATTTATCTTCTGTAAGGCCATTGCCCCAGAACCGATCACGCGAACGGCGGATATACCAATTGCTCAGTTCATCCACGAACGACTCAATCGCTTTGGACGAGTTCAGGAAATCGTTCACAGCCAGTGCTTTGTCCACCACCAGAATCAAGCTGTTGAGACGGGACAAAATCCAGCGATCCAGCTTGTGTGCCGATGGCTTGAACGGATGCTGCGCCGGTTCAAAACCGTCGATATCCGCATACAAGGTCAGGAAAGCGTGTGTATTTACGAGCGTATCTACCAGCTTCGATTTGGCTTCGCCTACAATGCCCTTGGAAAAACGTTTGCTATTCCACGGTGCACTATCGGACAACAAAGCCCAACGGAAAGCATCTGTACCATACTCGTCAATCACTTCCCATGGATCAATCACATTTCCCTTGGATTTGGACATTTTCTGCCCCTGCTCATCCAGTACGTGGCCTGTCGCCATAACTGCTTTGTAAGGAGCTTTCCCTGTAAGCATGGTCGAAACAGCAAGCAAGCTGTAGAACCAGCCACGAGTCTGGTCAATACCTTCACAGATCATGTCTGCCGGGAATTGCTGCTCGAATGTTTCATTATTTTCAAACGGATAATGATGTTGGGCAAAAGGCATGGAGCCGCTGTCGAACCATACGTCGATCACTTCCGGTGTACGGGTCATTTCGTATTTACCGCATGTACTGCGAACCTTGACTTCATCTACATATGGCTTGTGCAGCTCAATGTCGGCTGGTACGTCACCAATCGCACGTTCCCGTAGTTCAGCAATACTATGCGGAGCGAACTGCTCTCCGGTTTCCTCACAAACCCAGATATTCAGCGGTGTGCCCCAATAGCGATCACGGCTGATGTTCCAGTCCACCAATTCCTCCAAAAACTTGCCGAAGCGTCCTTCGCGTATATGACCCGGATACCATTCAACTTCGTTATTGTTGGCAATCAGTTGATCCTTGATGGCGGTTGTTTTGATAAACCAGCTATCCATGGCATAGTACAATAGCGGAGTATCACAGCGCCAGCAGAACGGATAACTATGCTCGTATTTTTCCTTGCTGTACAGCAAGCCTTTTTCCGACAGCATTTTAACAATATCCACATCACAGTCCTTTACAAAACGGCCTGCAAAATCAGTGATTTCCTCTACATAGTTACCCTGGAGATCCACCACATTGATGAATCCAACGCCATTTTCACGGCATACCCGGTAATCATCCTCGCCATACGCCGGAGCCATATGAACGATACCTGTACCGCTGGAGTCCGTTACGAACTTCGCACCCAGAATCTGATTGCCCTTCTCGACTTGGAAATACGTAAATGGCGGAGTATACGTTTGGCCTACCAGTTCCGAGCCAGACAACGTGCCAATCACTTCATGATCGCCTTTAATCACGTCTTCGACGAGGTTTTTGGCAACGATGTATACACCGTCTTCCTGTTTTACACGGGCGTATTCCAGATCAGGATTGACGGCAAGTGCCACGTGACTCGGCAAGGTCCAAGGTGTTGTCGTCCAGGCCAGCACATATTCACCACTGCTATGCAGCTTAAATTTGGCCGTGGCACTCAGGTCTTTTACGTCTTTGTAGCCCTGTGCCACTTCATGGGAACTCAACGTTGTTTGACAATCTGGACAATACGGACTTACGCGATGACCGCGATACAGCAGACCCTTTTCGTGAATCGTCGCCAGAATGTTCCACACACTCTCGATATAGTTATTATCCAGCGTAATGTATGGATGATCTAGGTCTGTCCAGTAACCGATAGCTTCGGTCAGATCACGCCATTGCTGCTCATACTCAAACACGCTGGCTTTACATTTTTTGATAAACTTTTCAACGCCGTATTCCTCAATTTCAGGCTTATGGGAAATGCCCAGTTGCTTCTGTACACCCAATTCTACTGGCAGCCCATGGGTATCCCAACCCGCCTTACGTACGACACGGTACCCCTTCATCGTTTGGTAACGGCCAACAAAATCCTTAATCACACGGCCCAGCATGTGACCGATATGCGGTTTACCGTTGGCTGTTGGCGGACCTTCATAAAATACAAAGTTTGGCTTACCCTCACGATGCGTGATCGTTTTGCGGAACGTGTCCTCCTGCTTCCATTTGCTCAGGATGCGCAGGTCGCGGGACCGTGCCTTTTCTTTGACATCTACTCTGTTCATAATGTCATTCTTCCTCTCTGTTCATCAGTTTCTGTAGCATTCTCTGAAAAAAAGCAACAAAAAAGCCCCGTCCCTGTAAAGGGACGAGACTGTGCTCGCGTTACCACCCTGATTCCGTAAACAGACCATTTTCAAAAAGACTGGTCCCGTCACGGCTCTCCGAGCCCTACTCAACTACAGCAGGGCGCCATTGTAACGTATGGCACACGGTGATAGCTTACACACGCCGGATAAAACTCAAGCGCTTCAGCTCACTTCTCAGGGAGGATCTTCAGTCATGTTCTGAACGTTGGCTTGCACCGGAAAAAGGCCAACTCTCTGAGGGACAAAAACATGACGTACTCGTTCCCATCAACGAAATACAAATGTTAAATTCATCGGGATATTAAATCAGCAGCTTCGCTGCCCTGAATAACAACCCATTACCCAACGGATAACGTGATATTCAGTATAGTATTTACAGTTATAGCCTGTTTGAAGATAAAAGTCAACCCTGACGAGACCCAATCATCGCTGTCAGAAATGACGATTAATAAATCTCTTTCATTTCACGCTCACGCTCCAGCACTTCGCGTTCACGATTTTCAAGAGCTTCCCATCCGTCCTGACTTAACAAGTCAAGCTGCGCCTCCACCAATGTACGAAAACGTGCCCGGTAAATCGAAGCCTGCTTCTTCAGTTCCTCGACCTCCAACGCAATTTTGCGGGATTTGGACAACGCTTCATTCACAATGCGGTCCGCATTTTTTTCAGCTTCCTTCACGATGAGCTGCGATTCTTTCTTGGCATTGTTACGGACTTCATCAGCCGCTTCTTGCGCCACGATAATCGTCTTGCTCAACGTATCCTCAATGGTCGAAAAATGATCGAGCTTTTCCTGAACATTCAACAGCTGTGTACTCAGTTCTTTATTTTCACGGATAACGCCCTCGTAATCCTTGATCACCTGATCCAAAAATTCATTGACCTGATCTTCGTCATAACCGCGAAGCCGGCGGGCAAATTCCTTGTTATGTATATCCAATGGCGTTAATGGCATGCCGTCCACCTCCTATAAGATTGACAAAAAAACATTTTCCGCGTCACGACGCTCACTATCATCTATCGGTCATCATACCCCGTTTTGTGAATGCTGTACAGAGCAAAATCGTTCCAGTTCTCCGCTATAGCTTAATTCTTTCGACAGAAAGCTCGTGATTCCTGCCTCCAGCTATATAAACTTGCCAATTTTGACACGGAATCTTCCTTTTTTTGTCATTCCATCTGTTTCCAGCACTTTGAAACGCCCAAACCCCTGCATGGAAATAACGTCCCCCGCTTTAAGTGAAGTGGATGGATTCTCCTCCACCTTCCAATTCACCCGGCAACGTCCGGCCCGGATCGGAGTTAAAATCTTGCTCCGGCTGAGCTTGTACACATCACTGGCAATGCCATCCAGACGCAAAGAAGCCACCGTCAGGTCCAGCGGCTCCAATGCAACATCCTTCGTCCGCAGATTTTCTGGAGGCAACAGTTCGGTCCACACATGAACACGATGAACCTGCTGTAAATGCATTGTAATAAAATCGCTGATCTCTGAAGCCACCAATACATGGCACCCATCGTCCAGCACATGAATATCCCCGATTTTTCCACGCTTGATTCCAAGTCCCAATATCGCACCCAAGTAATCACTGTGCTCCAACGTATTAATTTTATGATCATCGGACATAACGGAAAGAACCTGAATCCCCATATTCTCCTCGTCCAAATACGAATAATCGGGCGCAATCAGCGCCCGCTTTCGTTCCGATGCCTCATAGCCGCCATCTATCCTAATCGTGACCTTGCCTTCCTTCGAAGCAAGCGTCTCCAATATGTACAGTTGACGCGGGTCCAAAAAATCAGTCAGCTTCTGCTCATGATAAGCCCCCGCATGACTGATCCATTCGGAAGCGCGATCTACATAATCCCGTTCATCCGGGTGAAAATGCTCATAAATCTCGGTTCGCATAAGTCCTCCTAGACGAAATTGCTAATTAAAGACATCAAACCGTACGACGCAAAACGCAGAGCAATCAGCGCAACGATGGGTGAAATATCAATCATCCCGAAGATTGGCGGTATAAATCTGCGAAAAGGAGACAAATACGGCTCCACAAACTTGGCAAGTAAATCACCGATTACACTTTCTCTTGCATTAGGAAGCCATGACATCAGGACATATGCAATGATCATGTAAGAATAAATCTGAAATAGCCAACCGATTACCTCGATCAAGAAAAGCTCACCTCATTCTGTTAAGTTCTTGTTCAGTGTCAGCTAGTATTTCCGTAATGGAGCCTTGAATTTCAACCGTATCCGGTGTACACAGGAAAATATTATTGCCCACCTTGGAAATCCCCCCGCCCAACGCATATACAGTACCACTTAAAAAATCAATGATGCGCAACGCCTGATCCTTACGGATGCGTTGCAAATTGACCACGACTGTACGATGGGAACGAATGTGGTCGGCAATTTCCTGTGCTTCATCATAAGAACGCGGCTCATACAGGACAACTTTCACATTTTTCTGTGAATGGATGCTGACAACATTATTGCCCTTCTGGTTCTTACGTTTATCAAAGCTTGGGGTTTCAATTTCTTGATCTTCCGGCGTATTCATAACCTCTCGCTCTACAACTTCCTCTTCTTCCTGAAGTCCCAGGAAGTTCATGAACTTATTCATTACGCCCAATGGAAATCCTCCTCTCGTCCGACCAGTACAGAACCAAGCCGTAACCAGGTCGCTCCTTCTTCAACCGCCACCTCAAAATCATTAGACATGCCCATCGACAGGTGAACAATAGGTTCTCTCGTTAAAGCTTGTCCATTTAACGCATCACGCAGTTCACGTAGCCCCCGAAATACAGGCCGGGTATTCTCCGGGTCTTCCTCATGGGGAGCCATTGTCATCAAGCCGATCACGTCCACATGCTCCAGATCGCGAATTTGTTTCAGAAAAGGTACCACCGCCTCAGAAGAAAGGCCATATTTCGAAGTTTCCCCTGAAATATTAACTTGCACAAAGGCTTTGATCCTTAGTCCAAGAGCAGCCGCCTTCTTGTCCAATTCCTGAGCCAGCGACAACCGATCAAGCGAGTGTATAAATTCAAATTTTCCAATAACATCTTTAACCTTATTGGTTTGCAGATGACCGATAAAATGCCATGTTCCCCGGTCACCCAGCTTGCTCCATTTATCCGCAGCATCCTGCCAGCGATTTTCGCCAACATGCTCCAAGCCATTGTCTAATACGGATGCCATCGCCACTGCTGAAACATATTTCGTGACAGCAATCACATTTACTTCTTCACGCAAACGTCCGCTGCGGGCACATGCCGCTTCCACACGGGCGTTCACTTCTTTAATTCGTTCCTCCAAAGACACGGGAGGACTCACCTCTCTTCCAGACCAATCCAGCTCGCCATTCTCCCTGTGACGCCGCCTTCCTTGCGATACGAAAAAAACAAATCGCTGCGGCTACTCGTGCATAAGGTAGTACATTCGATACGGCTCGGCAATATTCCTGCTTTCATCATAATGTGTCGATTGCATTGTTTCAAGTCAAGGAGCGTTTTTCCGCCGCCTAACGGGAAATAGACAGTACCTTCCCATTTATCATTACCCGGGCAATCATGCTCCAAAACCCGAATTTGGCTCATAACATGCTCATCCACCTCGTATGACTCAGAACCAATGGAAGGGCCAATGGCTGCAAGCAAATCGGACGGCTGAGATCCATATTCGGTCTGCATCGTTTGCACCATTTTCAGCGCAATCTCCGCAACTGTTCCTTTCCAGCCCGCATGCGCCAGCCCAACCACACGCCGCACCGGATCACAAAAATATAACGGCACGCAATCCGCATAAAAGGATGTCAGTAAAATGCCTGGTGCATCGGTCAACAGTCCGTCTGTATCCTGAAAAGCGGATGCACGATCCACAAAGCCACGCCCGCGGTCAGCAGCCTTTACAACAGCAACGTGATTACCGTGTACCTGCTCTCCACAGGTCCAGGCTTCAGGCATAAATCCGAGCTGCTCCGCAATAAGCTGCCGATTGCGAATAACTTTCTCCGGGTCATCCCCTACATGAAACGCACAATTCAGACTTTCATAAGGCACTTCACTGACACCGCCATGGCGTCCAGTAAAGCCTGCTGTCAATCCGCGAACCTGTTTCTCCCAGGATTGAATATATAACAACTCCGGCAAAGGATGCGTGCCATCTGCCGTTGACGCGACACCCGTTGCCTCGGTATTTACTACAAACGGTTCCATTCGTTCTCACCTCTACTGCCCAGTGTACCAAAAAGCCTCCGCCGTGTCTTCACATAGCTGTCAAATGCACATATTCCTAAAGCTCAAAATCACTGTTCAAAATCCCCGTCGATCATTTCGTTCCTGGCGCTCAATATATACTTTTTCCTCACCATCACCCTGCGGCTCATGCAGTCCCTCCAATCGTACAAGTACCACATCCGAGCCAATTTTCACAATGTTGCGCCAAGGAATGACCAGTTCACTTCCCCCTCCAAACCAGCCCATAAAACGGCTGCTGCCAGGGACAACAATGGCCTCGATTTTGCCCTGCCGTACATCAATCTCCAAATCACTGATTTGTCCCAATCGTCGCCCATCTACAATGTTAATGACATCCTTTGTTTGAAACTCGGAAATTTTCATGGCCCTTACCGACGTTTCCGGCGTACTCACACGCATCACATCCTTTATTTCACTATATGAGCGAGAGAACCCAAAAAATGTCCTTTAAACGCAAAAACGATCCACACAGGATCGTTTTTATCGGTGTGCCTTCCAAGCTTCTCTTCCCTTAAAACTAAGACTTCACATGCTTTTGCATTTGCTGTATAGCCGACTTCTCTAATCTCGAAACCTGGGCTTGAGAGATACCGATTTCGTCGGCAACCTCCATCTGCGTCTTTCCTTCATAAAAACGCATGGACAATATCATCTTTTCACGCTGGCCCAGGCGATGCATCGCTTCCCGCAGAGCGATTTCCTCAATCCATGAGACGTCCTTATTTCTGTCATCACTGATCTGATCCATCACATAGATTGGGTCGCCCCCGTCGTGATATATCGGCTCGAACAGCGAAACCGGGTCCTGAATCGCATCTAATGCGAACACAACATCTTCCTTAGGCACGTTCAGCGCCTCAGAAATTTCAAAAATCGTCGGTTCCCGCGAATTCAGATTTGTCAGACTATCCCGCACTTGAAGCGCCTTATATGCAATATCTCGCAGCGAACGGGATACACGGATCGGATTGTTGTCCCGCAAATACCGGCGTATCTCACCGATAATCATCGGCACCGCATAAGTGGAAAACTTCACGTTTTGCGAAAGGTCAAAATTATCAATCGCCTTCATCAGGCCGATGCATCCTACCTGAAACAAATCGTCAACAAACTCTCCCCGATTGTTAAAGCGCTGAATCACACTCAGGACGAGCCGTAAATTGCCGTTAACCAATTTTTCTCTGGCTGATCGTTCATTATTTTGCTGAAGTGATGTGAACAGCTCGCGCATTTCCGCATTGGTTAGCACCGGCAGTTTGGCGGTATCCACACCGCAAATTTCCACTTTGTTTCGGGTCATCGTGTCTTACCTCCCAAGGAGCAACATTAATGTACATTATCTCCTGAGGGTGTTTTTTTATTCGCCGTTTCCATCGCTTCCGAATATACCCAAACGTCACACCATTTTGTTGAACTCTTTCCGTAAGCGCTTTATAATACGTTTTTCCAGACGCGAAATATAGGATTGCGAGATGCCTAACAGGTCAGCAACATCCTTCTGTGTCTTCTCTTCCCCATCCTGCAAGCCAAAACGCAGCTCCATAATCAGACGTTCCCGATCCGTCAGCTTATCCAGCGCCTTATGCAATAATTTGCGGTCCACCTGCTCCTCAATATTGCGGTAAATGGTATCATTTTCCGTCCCCATCACATCGGAAAGTAGCAACTCATTCCCATCCCAATCAATATTCAAAGGCTCGTCAAAAGAAACTTCCGTTCTCGTTTTACTATTTCGGCGCAAATACATTAAAATTTCATTTTCGATGCATCGGGAAGCATAGGTAGCGAGCTTGATTTTTTTCTCGGGATCAAAGGTGTTAACTGCCTTGATAAGTCCAATCGCCCCTATGGATACGAGATCCTCAATGTTGATTCCTGTGTTCTCAAACTTACGTGCAATGTACACCACCAGCCGCAAATTCCGTTCAATCAACATGGAGCGTACTGCTGCATCACCGGAAGAGAGTTTTCCAAGCAAATACTCTTCCTCATCCCTCGTCAGCGGCGGGGGGAGCGCCTCGCTGCCGCCGATATAATAAATCTCTTCACTTTTTAACCCGAATAAAAATAAAATACGATAATATTGCAACTGTAAAGTCAACCTGATTTTCATCTTGAATTTCATCTGTTCCCACATGTCATTCTCCCCCTTCTGAAAATGGTGCTAAATCTCGCTGCATCCCTTCGTCCGTTACAGCAATAGCCTGATTGCCTTCAGACCTGATCGTGTGTCCACGACCATCGTCCTGCGCTTCAAAGCTTGCTTCCTGCTTATGATCCTCCGGCTCAGCAGCCCCCTCCGCGTGTGCCGTCACATCTGGATGAATGATCGCGCGGTATTTTCCCTCTGCTGACAGCTTCCCCCCATCCAAGCCGATCAGCACCCGATGATGCACATAACGAGCCCCATTCATCACCACCTCTACGCGATCCGGTTTGAGTGCGAGCATAAAGGAGTGGTTACGGTTAATGCCACGATAGGGAACAAGACGAACTCGATCCTGCCAGTTGAACGATTCGTCTCCCAACTCCATCACCAGTTGATCCGCATTTCCCTCAGATAGCTTTTGGAGCCAGGAAGAGGGTAAATATGCCTCCCACAAGGCAGCCTCCATGACCATCACTGGTGACCTGGTCAAAGGATCATGAAGTTGGTTCCCCGTATCCAACAAGCCTGTACACTCAATATGATCCTGTCCGATCCATACCTGCACCTCACCCAGAAATCCACTCATCCTTTCCGCGCGATGCTTTGAAGATTGCACAATACGAAAGAAAAGCATCACTCCGCCAAATGTGCATAAGATAAACCAGAATGCAATTTTCAGCTCAAAGGACATTCCACCTGAAGCCGTGTACCAGATGCCATTAAACAATTCCCCCGTACTCTGGAGTAAATAATGCATCCCCAGAATTCCTCCCGCTGCTACAAAATTGATCATATAAAAAGCACCCATCGTACGAAGATACTTTTGCATGCTGCCAAATCCAAAAGCCACCAACAGCATAATGACCGATAATGCCAGCTTAATCAGGAATGTAAATAAAAAGGACAGCTCCGGCACAAACATCATGACCACATACATCGCACCGATAACAGCCGAAGCAAGCAGCCGCCACCACACCAGACGAATTTTTCTCATCCAGGCGGTAGCCATCAGCAGTACAGCATCAATGAACAAATTGGCCAAAAAAATTAAGTCGATGTAAACAACCAAAGGTTCACCCGCCCAGCGTTTGCAGGATAGGCTTAAGTATAGTAGTCATGCTGTTCAAAGTCTGTCTAACGATGGGGACGGTGACCGACTAATTTTGTCGGAAAGGGGAGAAGCACGGGAAATGGTAAAAATGGAGTTCTTACAATGGAATCAGCCAACGAATCGAATACGAGATACAGAAAATAGAAAGAAGCCCGCATCTCCAAGGAGAATACGGGCTATCCGATTTCAATCTAGTTATCGTTATTATTATTGCGTGAACGGTTACGTAAAAATGTCGGAATATCGAGTTGATCACTGCTCTGAGTGTTGCCGAACGGACGCAAGTTAGGAGAACCCTTCTCCGCCGATTCAGGTGCCGCCGGGTTAGCAGTCGGTTTACGCCCAGGTGCCGGTTGGCTTGGTTTACCTTCAAAGCCAGTTGCAATGACGGTAACCTTAATCTCTTCTTTCAACTCTTCGTCAATGATGGCACCGAAGATCATATTGACCTCCGGATCGGAAGCCGAGGTTACAATTTCAGCTGCTTCATTCACTTCGTATAAAGACAGATTGTTGCCGCCAGTGATGTTCATAATCACACCCCGTGCGCCTTCAATGGATGTTTCCAACAACGGGCTCATAATAGCCTTGCGTGCTGCTTCAGCCGCCCGATTCTCACCAGTTGCTTCGCCAATCCCCATCAAAGCGGAGCCACGCTCCGTCATAATCGTTTTCACGTCAGCAAAGTCGAGGTTGATCAAACCCGGTACAGCGATCAAATCAGAAATACCTTGTACCGCCTGACGAAGAACATTGTCCGCTTCGCGGAATGCTTCCAGCATAGGGGTCTTTTTATCCACAATTTCAAGCAGGCGATCATTTGGGATAACAATTAAAGTGTCTACCTTTTCTTTTAATCCCTCAATGCCCAGCTCGGCTTGATTGGAGCGCTTACGCCCTTCAAATGTGAATGGTCGTGTTACAACGCCTACAGTCAGCGCGCCGCATTCCTTGGCAATTTCAGCAATGACAGGAGCTGCTCCAGTACCTGTACCGCCACCCATTCCCGCCGTCACGAATACCATATCCGCACCTTTGAGTGTGTTCATAATGAGTTCACGCGACTCCTCAGCCGCTTTTTTACCCACATCCGGATTAGCTCCGGCACCCAAACCACGAGTCAGCTTATCACCAATTTGAAGCTTATGCTCAGACTTCGCTAAATGAAGCGCCTGAGCATCTGTGTTGACGGTGATAAACTCCACACCCTGAACACCATTTTCGATCATTCGGTTAACCGCATTGCTGCCGCCGCCTCCGACGCCGATCACTTTAATTTGAGCCAAGCTCTCCATTTCAAAATCAAATTCCAACATACTATTCCATCTCCCCCTCAATGTGCATGGATGGCCCGTCCATGATTGGCATAATTAGCAATGAACGTTATATAAACTCACTGAACATGTTTTTTAAGCGTTCAATCAACCCCTGCTTTTGCTCGCCTTCCGCAACGGGACTGCTCTTGGTTCGGTTGGTCGGCTTCTTGGAACTTCCACCGCTGTTGCTGCTAACGCTGGTCGATCTTCCGCGATAGTAGCGAATGGCATTATGCAAGATGCCGACTCCGCTTGTGTAACCCGGATCCCTTACACCGATAAAGTCTGGTACGGCGATCCTTACAGAAGCGGCCAGTTCGCTTTGTGCCACCTGAAGTACACCAGGCATGGAGACGGTGCCTCCGGTAAGTATATAACCCCCCGGAAGCTCTGTGTAACCCAAGCGCTTAACTTCCGCCTGAATGAGTTGAAAAATTTCCTGCACCCTCGGCTCAATAATGGCAGCCAAGTCCTGCTGATTGAATTCCTTATCGACATTACTGCCGATGCGGGTCACTTTAAAGACGACATCGGCTGCCGCATCATCATACCATGCGCAGCCGTATTTAAGCTTTACTTTTTCGGCTTGATCGGTAAGGGTTCTCAGTCCGTAGGCAATATCATTGGTTACAAATTCTCCGCCGATGGGAAGTGTAGATGTGGCAACAATCGTTCCTTCCTGGAAAATAGCAACATTTGTAGAGCCTGCACCAATATCCACCAGCACCGAACCCATCACCTTTTCATCCTTCGAAAGTGACAATTGTCCGGCGCCCAGAGGTAGCAGCACCAAATCTTTGATTCTCAAGCCGCCCTTCTCAACGCAGCGCAACAGATTATGTATCGGCGTCTTGCCTCCCGTAACAATCGTAGCCTCTACTTCCAGACGAACTCCGATCATACCGCGAGGGTCTTGAATACCTTCAAGGCCATCCACGACATACTGCTTGGCTACCACGTCAATAATTTCTCTCTCTGGTGGTACTGCAATAACTTCAGCTGCCTTGAGCACACGCTCAATGTCCTCCTCACCGATTTCACGGTCCTCGTTGGACACGGCTACTACGCCATGACTATTTTGCAGGCCAATATGGTTGCCTGAAATCCCCACATACACTTCTGTTATTTGAATACCAACCATGCGCTCTGCGTGATCCACGGCGTTACGGATTGATTGCACGGTTTGATCGATGTCTACAATTGCACCTTTGCGAATCCCTTCCGAGTCGGCAGATCCAACTCCAATAATATTAAAGGTTCCATTGTTCATTTCCCCAATAATAGCCCGAACTTTGGATGTACCGATGTCCAAACTAACAATGATGTCATTGTTGCTCAAGTCTGTGGCACCTCCTGACTCCAAAATGAATTTCGTTCTTTGAACACACTCTGTACATATTCAACATACTCCATGCTTTCCCTCTTTTTTCTACAAATTTTTTAGAAGCCAATTTATGGTTGCAGTCACATAAAAATTTGAAGAAAAAAGAAGGAGGCAAGTCTATTACCCATAAAATCAATTCTAGCATTTTTTCACATCACTGAGTAGTATCTTTTTCTTGGGGCTCTTCGCTCGTATCCTGTTTGAACGGAACGTAGGAATCTGCCTCCAGCATTGTGATCAAACCAGGCTCTTCTGTTTCCAGCACCTGATTCAAATAACTGATTTTAGAGCTCAGCAGAGAAACCGTCGTAATAACCTCAAATTGAGAGCGTGTATACATTTTGATGCGGTCTGGAAAAGAGGGTATCGGCGCGGGAATGATTTCCGATATGTCGGCTGTCCATTCCCCCGGAATCCGAGATAACGCATCACATAGCTTTGCTTTGTAGGGATCATCCGATTTCCATTTGGTTAAAATAGGCTTCTCAACCGCAATTCCGCTACTGCCCACGCCTACGCTGGTCCCATTCGCAAGAATGGCGCGCAGGCTCCCATCACTCTGCAACTCGTAAGCAACCGTAGCAAACTCTTTAATATGAACAGCAATGACTCCCGGAAACTGCTTGTCCACTGTTACTTGTTGAATCGACTGAATCTCTCGCAGCTTCTCGGAAATGCCCGAAGAACTGACTCCGAAATACTGATCACCGATAGCCAGACCACTTCGATTAAGCAACTGTTCCTGGGTCGAAAATACATTGCCGTCAAAACGGATTTCAGAAACCCGGCTTAATGAGGAACGGAAAAAGAGAACAGCAAGCAGTACGATAAACAACAAAATGAGCAGTATGGCAATCTTCCGACTTGTTCTTTTCTTCATTCTGTTCTGTTTAAGAACAGGTATTTGAGCGTTTGGCATAGCTTCTCTCCACAAAAGCCTTTGGTCCCTCCGCTAACGGAGGGACATTACAGGCATTAATTTACGAAATCCAACTGCTCCGGCACCGGAGACTGACGGCTCATTCGGGCACCCAGTCCCTGGAAAAGACGCTCGATCCGGTCATACCCTCTGTCAATATGGTGTACCTGCTCGACAATGGTAAGTCCTTGAGCGGCCAGACCCGCTATAACCAGCGCAGCCCCTGCGCGTAGATCGGTAGCCTCTACCGTGGCCCCGTACAGACGGGGAACTCCCCGTATAAAAGCTGCATTCGCATCAACTGTAATATCGGCACCCATCACATTCAATTCATCCACATGTTTGAATCGGCTTTCGAAGACCGTCTCTTTCATCACACTAAAGCCATCTGCCAGAGAAAGCAGAACCATGACTTGAGACTGCAAGTCCGTCGGAAAAGACGGGTAAGGGGAGGTAACAATCCTCTCCACTGCTTTGGGGCGGCTCATGCAGCTTACGGTCATTATATCATTCAAGATACCGATTTGAACACCAGCCCGCCTGAGGACATGAATCAGAGCGGACAAATGGGAGGGATTACAGTGTGTCAACGACACACTGCCGCGTGTGGCCGCAGCCGCGATCATAACGGTCCCAGCTACGATGCGATCGGGAATAACCTCATACGTACACGGATTCAAACAGTTGACTCCCGTAATTGTAATCGTATCCGTCCCCGCTCCGATAATACAAGCTCCCATCGCATTCAGGAAGTTTTGAAGATCCTGAATCTCAGGTTCCCTCGCTGCGTTGGTAATCGTCGTTCGTCCTTCAGCCAACGCAGCGGCCATCATAATATTTTCGGTGGCCCCTACGCTCGGGAAATCCAAATGGATATCCGTTCCAGTCAGCTTGCGAGCCCGAAACGTAATTTGTTCTTCTTTTTCCACGATCTCCGCTCCAAGAGCCTTCAGGCCCTCCAAGTGAAGATCAATTTTGCGCTCGCCTATGGCACAGCCTCCCGGCTGGTAAATGGAAACTTCTCCATATCTGGCGAGCAGCGGTCCCATCAGAAAGATAGACGAGCGCATCTGCTTCATCAAATCTTCCGGAATCTGGAACGTTCGGACGGACGACGTATCCACGTATACCGTTTCCTCTTCATGTCGGCATGTACAGCCAAGTCTCTCAAGGATGTGCAGCATGACCTTAATGTCTAATAGATGGGGCACATTCCGAATTTCTACTTTTCCTTGTGCAAGCAAGCTTGCCGCAAGAATGGGTAGTGCCGCGTTTTTTGCCCCATGGATACGTATGGTGCCTGACAAGGGACGGCCTCCCTCAATCACCAATTTGTCCAATGTATCACCTCCGAGTTTACCGCTCACCCACTACGAAAACCTCCGGAACTAGCTTGATGCCGGTTTGAGATGATATTGTACTTTGAATATGCTTCATTAGGGTAAGCACGTCCTCTGCTGTCGCTTGACCGGTATTAACAATGAAATTGGCATGCTGTACGGAAACCTCAGCGCCTCCCGCTTTTAAGCCCTTGAGACCTGCATTTTCAATGAGACGGGCCGCATAGTCTCCTGGCGGATTGCGAAACACACTTCCCGCACAAGCCAGTTGTAACGGCTGAGTCAGCCTACGACGATCTTTGAAAGCCGCAAGAGCCGCCGAAATTTCCTCACGGTTACCCTGCTTCATCCGAAACACCGCCTCTGTCACCATTCCACGCTGCTCATGCAGCACGGAGTGACGATAGCTGAAATGCATTTGTTCGGCATCATACACAGCCAATTCCCCTGTATCCAGCACAATCTCAGCGGACTGGAATATTTGTGACACATCAGACCCATGGGCACCAGCGTTCATGTAGACAGCCCCGCCAACCGATCCTGGGATACCTCCCGCAAATTCGAGGCCGGATAGCCCCTGCTTGCTGGCCATAACACACAGTTTGACTAGTGACACGCCTCCACCGGCGACGATCCGTTCATCTTCAAAACGGACATAATCAAATCCCGGTCCCAGCTTGATCACGAGGCCCCGGATTCCTTTATCAGAAACGAGCATGTTCGAGCCCCGTCCCAACTGCATCCACGGGATTCCGTGCTCGCCAGCCAGCCGCAGTAAAGTTGCTAGCTGCTCCTTGGTATCCGGGATGACAAGAGCATCCGCCGGACCTCCAATCTTCCACGTCGTATATTTGGAAAGCGGCTCATGCTCCAGTACTTTTCCGATATCATGCTCCGCTAATAATGGCATCCATTGCTGCATTGTACTGAAACCTCCTTGTTGCTTGCCCCGCAGGGTTATAAGGCTCTCACCTGACAACCGGCAGCCTGAGTGATGGTCACAATGTATAGGGTATCTTATGTCAATACCATCCGGTGTGTGACAACCGCCCAGTCTGCGCTACGGTCTAACTTTTACGGGCAAGACGCTCCATTTCTTTTACTAAAATATCGGCTGAATCAGGTTTGCCAAGCGCTGACGCTGATTCAGCCATCCGGCTGCGCAATGCCTCATCCTCCATAATCTCCGCAATAGATTGAAACAAGGACACACCAGTCAAGTCCTTCTCCACAATCATGACAGAAGCCCCTGCCTTTTCGAGTGTACGGGCATTGGCCTCCTGATGGTTGTTCGTCACATTGGGGGATGGAATTAGAATGGATGGAATACCCAACGATGTGATTTCAGCCAAGAAGGACGCGCCAGCGCGATTAACGATTAAAGAGGTACAAGCCAGCACCTCTGGCATATTGTGAATATAGGGAAACACATGCAGATGATTGGGCAATGATCCGATCTGATTCCGTATGCTGTCCAACGTCTGCTCATAGTAAGATTCACCAGTCACATATACAAATTGGACGTCTTTCAGTTGCGAAAGTTGCGGAGCCATTGCAATCATGGCATCATTGATGGCCTTTGCTCCCCTGCTGCCACCGACCACAAGCACGACCGAGCTGTTCATTGGAACCCCGATGGTAGCAAAGCCCCGGTCCCTGTTAGCCTGACGAACCGTTGTAGCGCGCGGATTCCCGGTGTACAGTACATTTTTGGCTTTGGGGAAAGCTCCTTCCGAGCCCTCAAAGCTGACAGCCACCGTATCCACGTAACGGCTCAGAAACGCATTGGTCAGGCCCGGAATTGCGTTTTGCTCATGAATAATGCTGGGTATCCCCAACTTGGAAGCTGCATAGACGACAGGGCCGCATACATAACCCCCCGTGCCGATAACGATATCCGGCTTGAATTTTTTCAATAATGCTTTGGATCTGCGGACCCCTTTGAAGAAGCGCATAATCGTTTTTATATTTTCCACAGACAGGCTGCGACGGAATCCTGTAATATCAATAGCCTCGAATGGAATTTTTTCCTGGGGAACCAGCTTGCTTTCCAGTCCCCGCTGACCGCCAATGTATAAAAATTCAGCGTCCGGATCAATCTCTTCGCACTGTCTGGCTACGGCGAGCGCCGGATAAATGTGCCCCCCGGTACCGCCGCCGCTCAACACGACGCGCATAAACGTTCACCTCGCATAACGTGATAAATTTAGTAAAATGCCCAGCGCTGTTAGCATCAACGTCAGAGAAGAGCCTCCGTAGCTGATTAAGGGCAGTGTTATTCCTGTCACCGGCATTAAGCCGATTACGACACCTATGTTAATGACCACCTGTACGGCAACCATTCCCACAATGCCTACAGCAAGCAAACTGCCGTAAGTATCCGGGATGGTAATAGCGATGCGCATTCCTCTCCACACGAGAACCAGAAAGAGCGCCAGCACTGTCATTCCACCGATAAAGCCAAGCTCCTCCGCCAAAATCGAAAAAATAAAGTCCGTCTGCGGCTCGGGAACATAGCTGTATTTCTGGCGGCTCATGCCAAGCCCCAAGCCTGCCAGCCCACCAGGTCCAATGGCATACAGCGATTGAATAATTTGATAACCTGCGCCAAGCGGATCGGACCATGGGTCCAAAAACGCAGTGATCCGCTGGAGCCGATAAGGGGCTGCCGCAATCAGGGTCGCAAATCCCGCCGCTCCCGTTAATGCCAGCAAGCCCAGATGCTTCATGCGTGCGCCTGCCGTAAATACGATTAGCATGGACGCCCCCATCATCACCGTGCCTGTACCCAAATCGGGCTGGAGCATAATCAGGCCAAAGGCCAGTCCCATGAGTCCAAGCGGGGGCAACAGGCCGCGAGTAAAGGAATTAATATCATAATCCGGGCGGCTGAGCCAGCGGGCGAGAAAAAGAATCATACCCAGCTTCATAAACTCGGATGGCTGAATGCCAAAAGAGCTGATACCGAGCCAGCTTCGTGCCCCGCCTCTTACTACACCAATGCCTGGAATGAGTACGCCAACCAGCAACGCGAGACAAATCAGCAGCACGACCTTGGCATACTTCTGCCAGATCCGATAGTCTGTTCGGGCAGTGAAGTACATCGCCACAAGACCTAACCCGGCGAACAGCAACTGCCGCTTTACAAAATAGTAGGAGTCCCCGTACTCGTGAAAAGCGAGGACGGCGCCCGCACTGTATACCATAACCATGCCGATGGCTAACAAGCTCAAAATACAGACGAAAAGCCATATATCCGGCGCCGGACGAGATTGCTTCATCAGGAGGCCACCCCTTGCATAAAAGTAGGGGCTTATCCAACCCCCCTACTTACAATTTATGCGCCGCCTCTTTAAAAATACGTCCACGCTCTTCATAGGACCGGAACATATCCCAGCTTGCACACGCGGGTGAGAGCAATACAACATCTCCCAGCTCAGCAAGTTTAGCTGCCTTGTTCACAGCCTCCACGAGCGTAGCGGCGGCGTCCTCCCCATTATCGACGACCTCGACACGCTCTATTCCGGCCTGACGTGCCCGATCTGCAAGCTTATGCCGAGTCTCGCCCAGCAGCACAACAGCCTTTACACCCTCTTGCAAGGAGGGTACAAGCTCGGCATAATCCGAACCACGATCCAGTCCTCCAGCTATTAGTACAATGGGTTGCTTGAAGGAAGACAACGCCATCATCGTCGCTTTGGAATTGGTGGCTTTGGAATTGTTGTAATAAGCTGCTCCGGCATGTTCTCCAACATATTCGAGCCGATGTTCCACTCCACGAAAAGCGCTTAGCGGTTCAGCCAATCCAGACGGTTCCGCTCCTGCGGCAATTGCAATTGCGCAAGCGGCGAGGGCATTTTCCACATTAAAGCGGCCCGGAAGGCCAATTTCGGCCACGCCTATAATTGGATGCACCACACCACTGACATCGCGATATACGATGCTGCGTTCAATGTCATCCGTCACATCCGGTATGTATGGCGGGTCAGCGAACAACCCTTCCTGCAAACGTTCTGTCATCGAGAACGGAAGCAGTTTCGCTTTGGTATAGGGCACAAGCTCCCGGCAAACAGGATCATCCCAGTTCAATACCGCAGTATCAGCCGCCGTTTGATTGGCGAACAGACGCGCCTTGGACGCAACATAGTCCTTCATGTCCCCATGATAGTCCAGATGGGTTTCAGCCACGTTCAGCAAGCAGGCTACAGCAGGTTTGAAATCCTTTGTTCCTTTTAACTGAAAACTGCTCAGTTCCACCACCATCCACTCGTCCGACCTGGCATCCACAGCGGCCTCACATAATGGCGTGCCGATATTACCAGCCACGATCGGCTTCATACCGGATGCCTCTAACAGCTTACCTACCCAAGTGGTTGTGGTCGTTTTCCCATTCGAGCCAGTAATCCCGATCATCGGCGCTTTGCATAGATGATAGGCGACCTCGACCTCGGTCACGACCTCAATGCCCAGTTCGACAGCTTTTTGCACTGGCGGGGCCGTATAAGGAATACCCGGATTTTTGACAACCAGCTTCACTCCCGGATGGATTAGCCCTTCCGGGTGACTGCCACATAAAACGGAAATTCCCAAAGCCTCTAATTCAGAAGCTTCGGGACATTGTTCCCTGTCTTTTTTATCATTGACTGTCAGCTTGGCCCCGGCCTGATGCAGTACCTTGGCGACTTGCACGCCACTTTTGGCCAGGCCTATAATGATGACCTCTTGATCTCGGTATGTGTCTGGATGGTTCATTTGTCTACAACCCCTTGTTGAGATAAAGTCCGAGTCCTGCCAGCAGCAGTCCTACAGCCCAGAATGTAATAACAACTCGCCATTCGGACCAGCCGGACAGCTCGAAGTGATGATGAATCGGGCTCATTTTGAAAATGCGTTTGCCACGTGTTTTAAAGGAAGCTACTTGCAAAACTACGGACAGCATTTCAATTACAAATACACCACCAATAATAATGAACAAAATTTCGCTTTTGGTGACGATAGCGATGGCACCTATAGCGCCTCCGATCCCCAGCGAGCCTGTATCGCCCATAAATACCTTGGCCGGATGCGCGTTATATACAAGAAAGCCAAGTACAGCACCAATCATGGCCGCTGAGCAAACCGCAGCCGGAAGCGAGGTTGCTTGAATCGCTACGATGGCATAAGCACCGAAGGCAATCGCACTGGTACCGGACAGCAGCCCGTCCAGTCCATCTGTGAAATTGACGGCGTTGCTAATCGCCAGCATCATAATGACGATGAACGGATAATAGAACCAGCCGCTCCAATCAAACGACCAGGAAGTTCCCGGAATGCCAATGGCAGTGCTATGATCGTTACTAATCAGAAGCCAGCACATGATTCCACTGAACAGCAATTGCCCGAATAGCTTTTGACGGGCAGTCAGTCCGAGCGAACGCTTGAAAACAATTTTGATATAGTCGTCCAGGAAGCCGATCAGCCCAAAACCAAGCGTAGCGACCAGCAGGACGTAAAAGTCCGTATTTTTTATCGCCGAAAATTTAAGAAAGGTCAGCGTAAAAGCCACCAGAATAACGATTCCGCCCATAGTAGGCGTACCCGTCTTTTTAAGATGGCTTTGCGGCCCGTCATCCCGGACCTGCTGGCCGAATTTCATTCGCCGCAGCAGCGGAATGAGTATTGGAGCGGCAATGACCGCCAGTATAAACGATACGACGATCGTCAGCAGTAATAATTGAATATCCATGGGAGTCTCCCTCTCGTCAACATCATTTCTGTAGCGGACCGTTTTTCAGCGCATCCACAATTTCTTCCAGTCGCATCCCTCGGGATGCCTTAACCAGCACGATATCATCGGCACGGAGGTAAGCTTGCAGATCTTGAATCAGTTTTTGCTTATCCTCATAAGCATGTACGTCATCAGACGGCATGGACGCTTGCGCCCCATTCGCAATGGACGCCCCCAACACACCGTAGGTGAACAGCATATCTACGTCATGTTTCGCTGCAAAAAGCCCAATTTCCTCGTGGAATTGCTTTTCCTCGGGACCCAGCTCCAGCATATCGCCAAGCACGGCGATTTTACGTCCCTTTGTTTCGTAACCGGATAACGTCTGAATTGCAGCTTTCATTGAAGCCGGACTGGCGTTATAAGCATCGTTCAGCAGGGTAAGCCCATTGGTGCAGCTCACGACCTCAATGCGCATGCCTGTCAATTTCAAAGCCGACAGCCCTTGGCGCACATGGTCTGCATCCACCCCAAAATGGTGCGCTACCGCCAGTGCTGCCAAACCGTTCACAACATTGTGCTGCCCAAGCAGCGGAAGCCGGAAAGCATCCTTGCCGGATTGGGCCGTCGTGAACAAACTGCCTTCTCCATCCGTAGTTATTCCAGTTGGATAATCATCGTTATCCGCAGACATACCGAACGTGAACAGCTTCAAGCCGTCAGGCTTAACCGTTTCGGGCTCCGCAAGCACTTGCGGCAATAGCGGTTCATCTCCATTGTAAATCAGCAAGCCGCCGGGTTTGAGACCGCTGACGATTTCCAGCTTTGCACGTGCAATTTCCGCACGGGAACCGAGCTGGAGCAAATGCGCTTCGCCAATGTTCGTAATGACCGCTACATCAGGCTGGGCAATATCAGTCAGCAGGCGGATTTCCCCGCGTCCACTCATTCCCATCTCCAAAATCAGGATGTCCGTATCCTGCGGCATGGACAGCACGGTTAAAGGCAAACCGATATGGTTGTTATAATTCCCTTCGGTTTTGTGTACTTTAAAGGTCGTGCCCAACAGAGCGTTGACGATGTCTTTTGTCGTCGTTTTGCCGTTGCTTCCAGTAATCCCTACGACAGATGCACCCGTCTCCCGCAAATATGCGGTCGCAAGACGCTGGAGGGCCGCCAAAGTATCCTCTACTTCAATCGCATTCCCTGCCGGAGGTGCACCGTGATCCTTTTGCCATAAAAAAGCAGCTGCGCCTTCTCCGCTCACAATCTGCTGCACATAATCATGCCCGTCAAACCGTTCACCCGTGAGTGGAACGAACAGCCCCTGGGACTGCGGCTTGCGTGAATCTGTAAAAACGCCCTCAACCATTCGTCCGGCGTCCGCCTCTATGTGAAGCGTTCCCCCGCTCATGGAGGCGATTTGACCGATTGTTCTTTTCATCACTTGGATAAACCCCTTATCGCTTCTTTGGCTACGATGCGGTCATCGAATTCATGCACCGTTTTTCCGATCAACTGGTAGGTCTCATGACCTTTTCCCGCAATCAATACTACATCGTCAGGGCTTGCCATTTCAACAGCTTTATGAATAGCAGCTCTACGATCTACGATCAACTCGTAGCGTTCTGCGGGTATACCTTCGTCAATCAGCCCTTGCTTGATGTCTTTCAAAATGGCTTCCGGGTCCTCTGTCCGCGGATTATCCGAGGTAATAAAAGCATGATCGCTGTATTGAGCAGCAATTTTCCCCATCAAAGGACGTTTCGTACGATCCCGGTCCCCGCCGCACCCGAATACACACCATACTTTGCCAACTGCAAACTCCTTAACGGTGCGAAGCACATTTTCCAGTCCATCCGGTGTATGGGCATAGTCTACGATAACCGCAAATGGCTGACCTGCGTCTACAGGCTCTACCCGCCCATCTACGCCTGCTATGGACTCCAGACTGTGCTTGATATCAGCCAGAGCCACTCCTTCCAGCAAAGCGGCCGTGATGGCTGCCAATGCGTTATACACATTGAACTTGCCCACCATTCGCAGCTCAATATCGGTATCTCCTTTAAAAGTAGAGACATGGAAGGATGTTCCCTTGGCACCTACAGCGATATGGGATGCCTGCACATCCGACTTCTTTTCCACGCCGTATGTAATCACTTGGGCGGCAGTTATGGCCTGAAAATAGGATGAGGCCGGGTCATCCTCATTCAGAACAGCATATTTACTATCCGACGCATCCCGCGAGAAGGTATTCCCCAATCGGGAAAATAACAGCCCTTTAGCCGCACGGTACTCCTCCATCGTGTTATGGTAGTCCAGATGATCCTGCGTCAGGTTCGTAAAAATAGCGGTGCGAAAATCAGTTCCTTTCACGCGCCCTTGCTCCAGTGCATGTGAAGATACCTCCATTGCACAGCATTGGACCCCTTGCTCCGCCATATTGCCAAGATAGCGTTGCAGTTCCACCGCCTCGGGTGTGGTACCGGACATAGGGTAGGACTGACCACCGTAACGCATTTGAATAGTGCCGATCAGTCCAGTGTTCACTCCGGCATCGTTCAAGATTTTTTCAATTAGATAAGTTATGGTTGTTTTGCCATTCGTTCCGGTTACGCCGATCATGCGCATGCGGCGGCTCGGTGAATCAAACATATAATCCGCCAAAACCGCCATTGCGTACCGGGCATCCTTGACTATAAGTTGTGGCACAGGTACATTCAATTCCCGTTCCACAACCAAAGCCGCCGCCCCGGACGCAACTGCCTGCTGCGCATAATCGTGTCCGTCAACCGTAAAACCGGGCAGACACAGAAATAAATCTCCCTGCTGTACCCGGCGTGAGTCCGCCCCGATTCCTCGGCAGTCCACTGTACCGTCCCCCACAATGCGGGAGGCAGCCAGCAGTGAAGCCAATTGTTGAAGCTGCATCTTTCATTCCTCCATTGCTCTCTCGTTAATCATAGTATGGGTATAAAAAGAACCTATCAATCCCCCATATATATACGGATTGTTGATCCCCGCTCCAGCCGGGAGCCTGGCTTTGGTGCCTGACTGACAACCGTCTTGCCTGACCCGGATTTTACGAGCATAAAGTTCATATTCATATCTTCGTATAAATCAGCCACAGTGGCACCTACCAAATTCGGCACCGTATCAATTCGATTTTCCCCGTACTTGTATTCCTTGGCAATCTGATTGGTACGAGGTGGTATTTTCAGAGCAAGCAGCGAATCCCGCAAAATATTTTGCACGATTGGCGCAGCGACTACCCCGCCGAATTGAATGCCCTTTGGGTTATCCACAGCGGTATAGACAACAATTTGCGGATCATCCGCCGGGGCAAAACCGATAAAGGATACAATATGCTCCGAGGATGAATAACGTCCGTTGATCACCTTTTGCGCTGTGCCTGTTTTGCCTCCCACCCGGTAACCCTCAATAAAAGCGGGACGGCCTGTGCCTTTAGCAACGACGCTCTCCAGCGCTTCCCTCACCTGTCGGGAGGTATCCTCTGAAATGACTCTGTGCACCAGTTCAGGCTCTACTTTTTCCAGCACCTTGCCTGTCTCTGGTTGAATCCAGCCTTTTGTAATATGAGGTTTATACAGATTGCCACCATTGATCGCAGCCGACACAGCCGTCACCTGCTGAATCGGAGTGACAGATACCCCCTGACCAAAGGCAGTTGTCGCCAGCTCTACCGGTCCTACCTGGGGTAACTTAAATAAAATACCATTCCCCTCGCCAATCATGTCAATGCCCGTTTTACTGCCGAACCCAAAATTGCGAATATACTTGAACAGCGATTCCTTACCTAGACGCTGACCCAGTGTCACAAAGCCTGGATTACAGGAGTTTTCCACGACTTGAAGGAAGGTCTGGCTGCCGTGGCCGCCTTTTTTCCAGCAGCGCAGGCGAGCCCCGCCAACTTCAATGTATCCCGGATCGAAAAAGTGATCGTTTTTGAGATTGACCTTCTTTTCTTCCAATGCAGCGGCCAAAGTAATAATTTTAAAAGTAGAGCCTGGTTCATATGTCATCCAAATCGGCAGATTTCGATTGTAAATTTCAGGTGCATATTGTTTGTATAGCGCAGGCTCATAGCCTGGTCGCCCAGCCATACCCAATATTTCCCCATTCTTGGGGTTCATTGCGATGGCCAACGCGGAATTAGCCTGGAATTTGACCATAGCCTGGTCAAGCTCCCGTTCCATAATAGACTGTACAGACTTATCAATGGTCAGTTGCAAGTTCAGACCATCCTTTGGTTCAACGTACTTCTCAGAAGAACCGGGCATCAGGCGACCGCCTGCATCGGATAGATACGCAATGCTTCCGTCAATACCGCGAAGCTTGCTGTTGTTCTTTTTCTCTACCCCCGTCAACCCCTGATTATCAATTCCCGTAAACCCGAGAATATGAGCTGCCAAATCGCCATAAGGATAATAACGTTTGTTGTCTTCAGCAACAACGATACCCGGCAGCTTCAAATCACGAATTTGCTGCGCTTTCTCCATCGTAATTTTTCGTCCGCCGGGCTGAAGTTTTTGGTTTGCTGTTCGTTTGGTAATCAGCTTGAGCACTTTATCCTCGCTCATGTCAAGCAAGGGCGCCAGCCTGCGCGCCGTTTCTTCCGGCTCCTTGATCTGCACCGGTATCGCCATGACTGTCGGCGAAGTGACATTATAGGTCAGCGCCGTACCTTGCCGATCCAAAATTTCGCCGCGTTTGGCGGCAAAAGGTATATTCCGGCGCCACGATTCCTCGGCCTTGGCCGAGAGTTCGCCCCCTTTACCCAATTGAACATAGGCGAGCCGGACCGACAAGGCTGCAAACAGTACAAACAATCCCAGCAGCCCCCATACCAGCCTGCGCCGCATGGTCACGTTAGATTTCTTCAAACGCGCTCCCCTCCGTTCCTCCATATACTCATGACATGTCTTACCTCATGAATATTCAAAAAAACGGACGTTAGAACAAGCTATCAATTATCCTCACCTTTAATTGCAGCCGCACTTTTTTCATCGGCTACAGCGGAGCTCCCACCCTTGGAAGTCTCCCTGCTTGAGCTTGCACTCGCAGTGGTATCGGTTTTTGAATCGGTACTCGTTTTCGCTGTACTGCCTTTTTGGTTAGATGCTACGCCGGTAGTTGAGTCCGGTGTTTCCTCCGGCTTTACTCCGGTCACGGTTTCTTTAGCCGGCTGGAGCGTCACATTGACGATCCGCTTGCCACTCACCATTTGTGCCTTTTGCGAGACAACATAACCTTCGCCGCTTACCTGAACGCCCACCTTCATGAGCGTCAACACTTGTAGCGTGTCACGCAACGAGACGCCTGTAAAATCGGGAATGGTCATGTTGGCGCTATCTTCAGTCAGCAAATAAATGCGTTGTCCCGGCTTCATTTTGACGCCTGCCTCCGGATACTGGCGGACAATTTTGGAGCCTTTGCCGACCGTTTCATAGGCAATCCCCTGTTTGAGCAATGCGTTTTGCGCATCCTTCTTCACCTGATCGGTTAATTGTGGCACTGTCGGCAGATTCACCGTTTTCACAGCAGCACTGTCTGATTTACTCGCTTTGGCTCCTGTTTTGGGAACTCCCATATATTGCAGCGACTGGGATACGATTTTTTTAAACACAGGGGCTGCTGCCGTACCTCCACCTACCGATTTGTTAGGTTCATCCATAACAACCAGGACAGCTATTTTCGGATCATTCACGGGTGCAAAGCCGATAAAGGACACGACATCCTTCGAATGGTCATACACTTTGCCCACAACTTTCGTCGCTGTACCTGTTTTACCAGCAACACGGTACCCATCAATATAAGCAAGACGCCCGGTTCCAATTTCTTGGTCAGACACGACCTGCTCCAGATAGCTGCTGGTCTGTAATGCCGATTCCTGCGAAATCACCTGGCGGACTTCCTTCGGTTGAATCGTCTGTACTTCCCCTGTATCCGGGTTCGTAATTCCCTTCACCAGATGAGGTTGCATCAACTTACCACCGTTAGCAATTGCCGAGATAGCCGCTACCTGCTGGATTGGCGTTACCTGAACACGTCCGTGTCCGTATGCAGCCGTTGCGACTTCGGATTTGTATTGGGTGTGGAACGTAATGGCTCCGCTAGACTCACTCGGAAGATCAATACCTGTTTTCACACCAAATCCGAAGTTGTTAATATATTTCCTCAACCTTTCGCCGCCCAGCTTATCCAGCCCCAGATGGACGAAACCGACGTTACTTGAACGCTTGACCCCTTGAAGATAGGTTAACGTTCCCCAATTTCGACTCACGTCACGAATATCCCATCCCCCGACTCGGATCATACCAGACTGATAGGTTTCATTTGGATTGAACACCTTTTCCTGAACTGCGGCAGCCAAGGTTACAATCTTAAACGTGGAGCCTGGCTCATAGATGGACTGAGTCGCATTATTACGGAAATGTTCCATTGAAGATGTGCTCCCGTATGTATTGGGATTGAAATTGGGGTAACTTGCCATACCGAGAACGTCCATCGTTTTGGGATCTGCGGCTACAACCGTCATCGTTTTAGGATTGTATGTTGCAATAGCTTCCTGCATAGCGCCCTCTATATAATACTGAATTGTGTCATCAATCGTCAGCTTTAAATTCTTACCATTTTGTGCCGGTTCATAGATGCTCTCCGATCCCTGAAGAGGAACTCCCTTTCGATCCCGCTGATAAAGAAGCTTTCCGGCCGTGCCCGAGAGCTCTTTATTATAATAGGCTTCCAACCCCATGCCTGCTGTACCATCTTTACGGTAATAGCCAAGAACATGAGAAGCCAGCTTATTTTCCGGATAATAGCGTTTGGATTCCTGAACCGTGTCCACAGCTCCAATTACTTCGTACTTATCCTTTAAATATTCTTTGAACGTATCCACCTGTGCTTTGAGCTCAGGATCTACCTTCCAACCTCCGTTACGGATCTCGCGGTTTTTTAAATATTTACCGTCTTTGTCCTTGGCCGAGAGATGCTTTCTCAGTTCGTCCTCAGGTGTTTTGAGCAGCTGATGCAGTTTGGCTACGACCTCGTTTTCCAGATCATATTCCTGAATGATGCTCGGGTTGACCACTACCGTATAAGCAGGGGCATCTGCAGCCAGTACATTTCCCTTGCGATCCGTAATCGTTCCGCGCTTGGGCTGGATCACCTGGTCTCTTTCCACCTGCGTAACTACCTGATTATGCCAGTATTCCCCGCTCACGACCTGAATCCAAAATACCTTAAGTAGCAGAACAAGAAAAAAGAGGGTAATACATCCCCCTATCAGCAGTGTGCGAAGCTTTATTCTTTTGACCATAGCTCAAACCTCTCTGCGAAAAAATGTACGTCAGAGCATAGCTTGATGCTATGCTCCTAACTAACTATTTGGCAGCCTGCTTTTCCACACGAATTGGCTCTCTTGTCGGCTCGATATATCCCTGTTCCTTTGCCGTAGGTACAATCTGATTTTCCAGCCGTTCCTTCTGAATTTTCAGTTGGGCGATATTGGTCTGTAATTTGGAAATGTCCTTGCTCGCTGTATTAATCGAATAATTGATTTGATAAATGTGCGCGTACCTGCCAATCAGCATACCAGCAATGACAATGCACGTTACAAGTGTCAAAAGATACAGCAGCTTTTCCCGAATCGGCAGCTCTCTGCGGCGTGTAACGACTTTGGTGGTTTCACGATACCGTTGTTGCTGAACCTGTTCCTGACGGGCTCTTTCTTTTACAGCCAAATTACCGCGTGTATAAGCCATGTCGCCTCTCCTTCTCCATTAAATTTACAATTTCTCGGCAACTCTCAGCTTGGCTGACCGGGACCGTGGATTAAGCTCCAATTCCTGCTCTGACGCCACAATCGGCTTACGATTCACCAGCTTCAGATCGCCTATCATTTTGTCCTCCAAAATAGGCAAATCAGATGGATAGATGCTTCTCGCCAAATACTCCTTGAAAATATGCTTGCATATCCGATCCTCCAGAGAATGGAACGTAATGACCGAAATTCTGCCCCCTGGAGCCAGACATTTTACTGCCTGATGCAAAGTATCTTCCAGTGCACCCAACTCATCGTTTACAGCGATCCGCAAAGCCTGAAAGCTGCGTTTGGCCGGATGTCCCCCGGTTCTGCGTGCCGCAGCCGGAATTCCTTCTTTGATAATATCGACAAGTTCCCCTGTTGTGTGAATAGGCTTGTTCTTTCGACGTTCAACCATAATCTTCGCGATCCGGCGTGAAAACTTCTCTTCTCCGTAGTGAAACAAAATACGTGCAATCTCTGCTTCCGACCATTCATTGACAATCTCGTAAGCCGTCAGCGAGCTACTCTGATCCATCCGCATATCAAGCGGCGCATCATGATTGTAGCTGAATCCCCGTTCCCCCTCATCGAACTGGGGCGAGGACACACCCAGATCGAACAAAATACCCTGGACCTGCGGGACGCCGTCTTTTTCGGGCAATCCCAGTTCGGCCAGCCTGTCCTGCAAGTGGCGAAAGTTGGATTTCACCAATGAAATCTTTCCTTCGTAGGCCGACAGCTTCTCGCGCGCATTGTTCAATGCCCAGTCATCCTGATCAAAGGCAATCAGCCTTCCCTCAGGGCCAAGCTGTGACGCAATGACGGAACTGTGTCCTGCCCCTCCCAACGTGCAGTCCACATAGATCCCGTCCTGCCTGATGTTTAGTGCCTGTGTTGCTTCTTCCTTGAGTACGGTAATGTGGTGAAACAAACGGCTGACCTCCTAAATTACAATTCAAAGTTGAAATCAACCAATTTCTCAGCAATGTCGTTAAATGCTTCTTCTGATTGGCTGAAATATTGCTCCCAAGTGTGCTTGCTCCAAATCTCTACCCGGGTGGACACTCCCAATACGACGCACTCTTTGGTAAGCTTGGCGTATTCGCACAAATTCCCCGGTAAATTTACCCTGCCCTGTTTGTCCAATTCGCATTCAGTCGCGCCCGAGAAAAAAAACCGGGTAAACGCCCGCGCATCGGCCTTCATCAAAGGCAGTGCTTTAAGTTTTTTCTCCATGACAGCCCACTCATCCATGGGATACACGAAGAGGCATTGGTCCAGCCCGCGGGTAACCACGAACGAGGCACCGAGAAGTTCACGAAACTTGGCCGGAACAGTAAGCCGACCCTTCTCATCAATGCTATGTTGGAACTCCCCCATAAACATTGGTTTCGTCACCCCTTACCTCATTCTCCCACTTTGGCCCACTTTCCACCACCTAAGCATAATAGATTCGCTTTAAAAAATCAAAGACCTTCTTTACATTTCCAAAAAGAGATAAACGACAAATCCATACGATGATGTCTATTATTGTCGCCACGTATCATAACACGCTAAAAAGCCCCTTATTCCATGAAGACGAACTCCCGACAATATGCATCAGGTTTCGAAACAACATGAAAATAAAGGGCTTAGTCCCATTCATCATACCAACCTATACAGACACCTGTGTTACACGTTAAAACCTTTGAACCCGGACATCGTGATCGGCAATGCTCAAGTTATGCATTCCAGCTATCCAGATAGACCTTTTGGTCCTCTGTTAAAGAATCAATTTGGATTCCCAGGCTATCCAGCTTGAAGCGGGCTACCTGCTCATCAATTTCATAAGGTACATTAATTACGGCTTTGCCCAGCTCATTATAACGATCGTTCACATATTTCAAGCCAAGCGCCTGAAGTGCAAACGTGGTATCCATAATTTCCGCAGGATGACCATCCGCCGCAGCCAAATTCACGAGGCGTCCTTCTGCCAGCAAATACATTTTACGTCCATCCTTGAAGCGGTACTCCTCAATGTTGCGACGCACCGTCCTAATGGATTCGGAACGTTTGGCAAGCTCAGGCTTACTAACCTCCACATCAAAATGCCCCGCATTGCACAGCACAGCCCCGTCCTTCATGACATCAAAGTGCTCTCCGGTAATTACAGCTTTGTTGCCAGTCACCGTAATGAAGAAGTCACCCAGCTTGGCTGCTTCCACCATCGGCATCACATGGAAACCATCCATATGTGCTTCTACTGCCTTGATTGGATCAACTTCGGTGACGACCACGTTGGCTCCCAGCCCTTTCGCACGCATCGCAACCCCTTTACCACACCAGCCATAACCCACCACGACGACCGTGCTACCTGCCACAACCAGATTGGTTGTGCGAATAATGCCGTCGAATGCTGACTGTCCAGTACCATAACGATTGTCGAACAAATATTTGCAGTAAGCATCATTAACGGCCACCATCGGGAAGTGGAGTTGACCCTCTTTTTCGAGCGCCTTCAAGCGGATAATCCCGGTAGTCGTTTCCTCCGCCCCACCACGGATGGTAGAAATCAGATCAGGGCGTTCGGATTGCAAGAGGGTAACCAGGTCACCCCCGTCATCAATAATAAGGTCCGGCTTTGTTTCCAGCGCCTTAATTTGCAAGCTTTTAAACTCAGCAGGGTCCGGATTGTATTTAGCCAAAACCGTAACTCCATCTTCAACCAATGCTGCGCAAACATCATCTTGAGTGGACAACGGATTACTACCCGTAATTGTAACCTCAGCCCCGCCCGCCTGTACTACTTTAGCCAGATAGGCCGTTTTGGCCTCCAGATGCAGACAAATGGTTACCTTCAGACCCTTAAAAGGCTGCTCCTGCTCGAACTGTTGACGTATACGGTTCAATACCGGCATATGGGCTTCCACCCAATCAATTTTCAGATGACCCTCAGGCGCCAGTTTAAGATCGTGAACAATGCTGTTTTGCAAAGAATGGGAAGTCATATTTGTTCCTCCTTCATATTTGTTGTAGTTGTTAACATGCTAAATCATACATAAATGACACGATGCGTACCCGTCAGATCGGTCGGCACATCCATAATCATATCGATCAGGCTGAGGCCGTAACGGTTTAGAAAATGATAGATAGTATACACCCGTTCCTGCGGCTGTCCGAACGGAAAAAGTGACCACTCGATGCGATCCCATTGACGAAGCGCTGTTTCATTTTGCCGGAACAGTGCTTCCTGAACTTTTGCTTCCAGATAGGCAATCTGCTCCAGAATCTTCTCACGATTGGTTTCCCCAATCCGAAGCAAACCTTTTTCAATCAAGCCTGACTGCTGTATCAGTGGTTCGTACATACGGACAAAAGCTTCCTTGGCCCCGACAAACTGCTCCTGCATTCCAAGCTGGTCGTGGGTGACAATCCATTGCTTTTTCCGTTCCTCAAGCCCGTCTCTAACTTCTCCAAAGCTCAATTCGTACTTAAGCATATGCTTTTCCACACCTGGCTCCACCAACGTAAAGGACATCCGTGGCAGCAGTAATGGCATCTGCATCCCCAGTACGCCGAAAGCGTCGCGTGTAATCGCCCAGTAGGCAATTTCTCCTAAACCCAGCACAGAGGCCAGCACTGGAAACAGTGAGTCCTGCATAAGAGGGCGGGTTAGGACATTGTTACTAAAACGTTCCGGGTGCCTGTCTGTCTCTTCGAGCAGTTCTTCGACTGTAAATGCTACCTGACCGCGGCGGTCCGTGAATAGACCATCTTGTTTGAACAGCAGCAAGCGTTCTTCTTCATGGATATAAAACAGATTGGCGCCGCCTTCATGCACATCTGCTTGCAAATGATAACCATAATCTACAATCCGTGCAGCAGTCGCGTGGTAAGCTTGCTCCAGCTCATCATTGTGTTGAACCAACCGACGAAAAACGGATGTCTCCAGCTTGCGCAGCGAAGGATCAGCTGAATCCAGCAGCACTAATCCGTAGGCACCGAAAAGAAGTCCCAGCAACTTGGCGAAGCCTTCACTTAATCCGTAAGAATCATTGAAACCATGCTTAATCATGCGTAAAATATCAGCCTTATGCTCTGAGTCAGGCAAGCTTTGCTCTATTTCAGCCATAGCTTTCTTCCACTCTGCGGCATCGACCTTAATCGCACTAACCGAAGAACGACGTTCCGGCTGCTTATTCAGCTTGATTTTGACTGCTTGCGGGTCATTCGCCATTACATATGTATGATTGACCTCATCCCAGTCATGATCCTCACCCGCAATCCAGAAAACGGGAATAACTGGACGCCCCAGCCGTTTCTCCGCTTCCCTGGCCGCCTTAATAATCGTAGCAGCTTTGTAAACGACCAGCATCGGACCTGTGAACAGTCCACTTTGCTGCCCGCCAACTACCACCAGAGCGTCTGGCTGCTCCAGCCGATCCAATGAAGCATGAACCGCCTCGTGTGCGTTGTATTGCTCATTGTATATACGGAGACATGCTACGACATCCTTACGGTTTAATCGCAGATGCTCCGTCTCATCCAGTCGCTTTGCTCGTTGGGCATAAGCATCGGCATGCAGAACATTATATTCATACAAATCGCGTGCGCGTCCTGTACCCTGTATGTAATCTTCTGCCAAAGCCGACCCTCCGCGAAGCTCTTCCGGAATTATTCTCATGGGTCTGCCTCCTGTCTCCACCAAAACCTTACTGCTTGATTGTACCGAAAGCCCTTGTCCGCGTCAAAGCTTCTCACAAAAAAAACCGCCAAGCAAACTCGGCGGTTGGTGCATAAAACAACATCAGGCGTAAGGCTCAGCTACAAAATGTCCTTTGGACACTTCGATCAGCTTGGCATTTTCCAGGTTATAGGCTCCTGACTTATTGCCGGATGCATCATTTGTATGAATTGGGCCAGCTTGATCACCAGGCATAATAATCCGTTTTTTGTTGGCTTCCACTTCCGGATCGGGAATTGGAATCGCCGACAGAAGCATTTTCGTATAAGGATGGATCGGGTTTGCATACAACTCCGCGCTTTCTGCAAGCTCAACCATTTTACCCATATACATTACGGCTACCCGGTCACTGATATGCTTGACCATTGACAGATCATGCGCAATGAACAGGTATGTCAGACCAAGACGCTCTTGAAGCTCTTTTAACAGGTTGACAACCTGAGCCTGAATAGACACATCAAGAGCCGAAATCGGCTCATCACAAATGATGAATTTAGGGTTAACTGCCAGCGCACGGGCAATACCGATACGTTGGCGCTGACCACCGGAAAATTCATGCGGATAACGGGTTGCATGATCCGGGTTCAAACCTACCAGATCCAACAACTCTTCAATCCGCTTTTTGCGCTCTGCACGGCTACCTGCCATGTTGTGAATATCCAGTGCCTCACCGATAATATCAGAAACCGTAAAACGCGGGTTCAAGGATGCATACGGATCTTGGAAGATCATCTGCATATCACGGCGCATAGCTTTCATTTTACCTGATGATAATTTGTAGATATCCGTACCGTTAAAGCGCACGCTACCTGCTGTAGGCTCATATAAGCGAAGAATGGTACGGCCCGCTGTAGATTTACCACAACCTGATTCACCAACCATACCTAGTGTTTCGCCTTCGCGAATATAAAAATTCAGGTTGTCCACCGCTTTGAGCACACGGTTTTTGCCAACATTAAAATACTTTTTAAGACCTTCAACCTCAATTAAATTGTTGCTACTCACCATGATCTCACCTCCTATTTCTTCAGCTTCGGATCAAGCGCATCACGCAATCCATCACCAAAAAGGTTGAACGCAAGCATAATCAAACTGATCAAACCTGCCGGGAAAAGCATACGCCAAGGATAGTACATCCATCCTGTCAGAGCTGATTCAATCATCGAACCCAACGACGCTTGAGGAGCCTGTACCCCTAATCCCAAGAAGCTCAGAAAAGCCTCGGAAAAAATAGCACTTGGAACCGTCAAAGTCAGTGTGACGATAATCGGACCCACAGCGTTAGGCAACAGGTGACGGAACAGCAGGCGGCCTGCACCAGCTCCCATCGAGCGGGAAGCAAGCACAAATTCCCGATTTTTCAGCTGTAGCATTTCACCACGCACAATCCACGACATGTTAATCCACCCGGTCACACAGAGCGCAATAATAATCGTCGTGATACTTGGCTCCAGTACAACGAGCAGCAGGATCGTAACAAGCAGATATGGAATGGAATACAGAATTTCAGAAAATTTATTCATGATTTCATCTACACGGCCACCAAAGTAACCCATAATTCCACCATAAATAACACCAATCAACAAGTCAATCATTGCTGCGGCCAAACCGATAATCAAGGAAATTCGGGCACCCATCCATGTACGGACAAACATATCACGCCCCAGATCATCTGTTCCGAACCAATGCTCCGCCGAAGGAGGAAGATTGGTGCTCAACAAATCATTCGTGCGGTCGTCGTATGGCGAAAGCATCGGACCAACTATCGAAGCAAGTACAATAAAAATCAGAACGCTCAGGCTTGTCATTGCCAGTTTATTTTTACGAAGCCGTTCCCAAGCATCACGCCAAGCGGATAAGCTTTCACGCTGAATAACTTCAGACTGCTTCTCATCCGCTCCGATTTTCTGAAAGTCTTCCGGTTTTACCTGAAGCTTCTCCAAATTCACAGCATTGTCTTTCACAGACATAAAGTTATCCCTCCTTCCCGCCGGTCAGCTTAATCCGTGGATCAATAAAACCGTATGCAATATCAGTAATAAAACGTGCCACCATTAGCAAAATGCCGTAAAAAATAGTAACTCCCATAATCATGGTATAGTCACGGGTCGTAATACTGTCTACGAACACTTTACCGATACCACCAATCCCGAAAATACGTTCAATAACGACGGAACCGGTAATAATATTTGCTGTCATAGGCCCCACATAGGTAACAACCGGCAAAATGGCGTTACGTACAACGTGTTTGAACATTACCGTAACAGGCTTCAAACCTTTAGCCTTGGCAGTCTTGATATAATCCGCATGAAGTACTTCCAGCATGCTGGAACGCGTTAGTCGAGCGATAAACGCAATTGGCGAAGCGGATAAAGCGACAACAGGTAGGACGTAATCCATTGGACCATCAAAGCCCATGACATTAAACCAACCTAACTCCTGTGCAAAGAAGAACTGAATCAACGATGCCAGGACAAAGCTGGGAACCGCAATCCCCATAATCGCTAAAATCATCGCTACGTTGTCAATAAGCCTGCGATGGTATAAAGCTGCGAGCATACCTAGCAAGAGTCCGACAATAATCGACACAATTATGGCGACAAAGCCCAATTTAAGTGATACCGAAAAAGTTTGTCCAATAATGTCTGTAACACTTTGGTTCAACTTTTTCATAGAAATACCAAAATCACCTGAAGCAATATCACCTAAGTATTTAAAATATTGGACATATACAGGCTTATCCAGCCCATATTGCTCCATTAACCGGGCTTGAATCTCAGGAGAAGTCGCTTTTTCACTCATGAAGGGGTTACCCGGAATTGCTTTCATGAGAAAAAACGTCGCAGAGATCAGAATGAACAAAGAAAGCAGCATATAGAAAAATTTACTGATCAAATAACGCGTCATTGCCCGTTTACACCCCCCATAAATTTTTTTCGACACCATTCGATTTTATCGAAATAGAATTGGAATGTCCAACCTACTTATTTGCATGGTTACATGATAATGGAAAAGACCATGACACACAAAAAAACGGGATATATATGGTTGTATCCACATATATATCCCGAAGTAACTATCAAACTTCAGAATTAAGCTTTAGTTACTGTGTAATATACGCTCTTGTGAAATCAATCGCTCCACTAAAGTCAAGAGCTATGTCTTTTACATTCGGTTTCGTTAAAGAAACATTTGAATAGTAATAGACCGGCAGCATAACCATATCGTCTTGAACCAGAATTTTCTCTGCTTTTGCGAAATCTTCCATGCGTTTTGCTGGATCGGTTTCTGTCTTAGCTGCTTCAATCAAAGCATCATATGCAGGATTAGCGTAGCCAGAATTATTATTAGTGTTGCCTGTTGTCCACATATCTAGGAATGTCATTGGATCATTGTAGTCGGCAGACCAACCACCACGAGCAATTTGGAAATTCAGCTTGTTACGTGTTTGAATAAATACGCCCCACTCTTGGTTTTGGGTTTTGATGTCCACACCAAGGTTTTTCTTCCACATATCAGCGACTGCCAAAGCAATCTTTTGGTGACTTTCACTGGAGTTATACAGCAAAGTTACCGGAGGAAGTGTAGTTACGCCTTCTTCTTTCATACCTTCTTGAAGTAATTTTTTCGCTTCAGTAAAATCTTCTTTGAAGAAATCATCTTTGTTCTCGGTACGGAACTCCTGAGAAACTCCTTTGATACCTGGAGGTACAAAGCCGTAAGCAGGAATTTGACCACCCAATGTTACTCTCTCAACAATCGGTTGGCGTTGAATAGCCATCGCAAATGCTTTGCGGATTTTAACATTATTAAATGGTTTTTCAGTTACGTTAAATAGATAGTAATACGTACTTGCAATCCCTTTAGCCTTAAACTCATTCGGCAGTTCTTTTTTCACAGCCGGAATTTGGTCTGTAGGAATTTCACCGCTTGGCATACCTGCATAATCAAGTTGTCCACTTCTATAAGAAGCCAGCTCTGTTGCACCGCTGTTTACAAGAGACATCGTGATTTTGTTCAGCTTGATTTGGTCTTTACCCCAATAGTTTTCACTCTTGGAAACTTCGATCTTTTGACCGCTGTCCCACGTTGTTAAAGTGTAAGGTCCATTGGTGATCATGCTGTCTTTCTGAACCGCCCACTTGTCATTTCCTTTAATAGAAGAATGTACAGGGTAGAAGGTGTAGAAAGAAGTCAAGCCCAGGAAGTAAGGAGTTGGGTGATCCAGCTCTACTTGCAATGTATGGTCATCAACTGCTTTGACACCTACATCTTTAAAGTCTGTAATTTTAGTGCCTTTAAAAGATTTGGAAGTGCTCAGGTTGTAGCCCTCAGCATTTTTTATATAGTACAATTGGTAAGCATATGGAGGTGCTGGAGCCGTAGAAGGATCCAATACCCGTTGCCAAGCAAATACGAAGTCACTTGCTTTGACTGGGTCGCCATTACTCCATTTTGCAGTATCACGAAGCTTGAACGTATAGGTTTTGCCGTCATCGGAAATTTTCCAGGATTCAGCTACGCCAGGAATTTCTTTGCCATCAGGACCCATACGTACAAGACCTTCATACAAAGTTTTGAGAACCGTGTTCGTTTGACTATCCTGAGCCTGTGCCGGGTCAAATGTTGGCGGCTCGGATGCCAGATTAATGCGCAAAATCTGTTTGTCGGCCGGAGCCGGTGTAGTTGAGGTATTTTCTTGCGCGCCCTTGCCATTGTTTTCGTTCTTGCTGCTGGAGCCACAACCTGCGAGCAGTGCGCCAACTGCAAGAACGAGTGTCAAAAGGACTAAAAAGCTTTTCCTTTTCATCTAGCGTTTTCCCCCTAGTTCTAAAGTGGTATATGTTTATAGATTATACAACCAGCGGTCAAAAAAATCTACATCACATTTCTTTAAATTGAGCTTTTTTTTCAAAAAAACATGATTAATTCATATTTTTTTAGGTTTTCATGTCATGTTATATCACATGTTATTGAATATATTTTTAAAAATGCCAACAATAGTTAATAGAATATAGGCTAATGTCATGGCTATAAAAGTTAATCTCCACACTGCTCTACATAATCTTTTCCCATCGACCTTACCCTTTATTCGATTTTGGGCTCCTCCAATTAAACCCAGCGCCAAAAGTAGCAGCAGTAATATCAAATAAAAACCGAATCTTGATGCAAAAATGACATTAAAGAGCGCCGCGACGGATAGTATCAGAAAAGCCGTGGTAATGTCCATAGATATAAGCAACGACTTCTTTTTTTCCAGTTTAAGTAGGTAGCGGCAAACCGCAAACACGATCAGAAACGGAAAAAAGGGAAGAATACTAAATGTGATGATGGTACCTTGTATGAGACTCAACTGATCACCCCTCTTTTAGCCGCATGCCCTCAATTAATTGCCATAATACCGCATGGGTTGGTGCAGTAACCCCCGCTTGCTCTGCCATCTGCACCAGTTGTCCATTAATGGAAGCAACCTCTGTCATGGAATGTGCAAGCACATCGGCCAGCATAGACGACTGATTCTCTGCCGTTGCCCGGCAAATCTTCATAATCTGATCCCACCATGCGCTGTCACACCGAATACCATTGGCTTCGTACACTTGAATGCCTTCTTCGTATAGCTTGCGCATCATATGTATACGGCCCGGATCGGAAAGCAGCTCTCCATTGGGGATTCGCCATATTGCTGTCAGCGGATTAATCACAGCGTTGATTAGCAACTTGCGGTATATACCGTTCTCGATTTCTTTCGACAAGCAAACGTCAAATCCTGCTGTAAGCAGCCGATTTAGCACATATTGTTCGAAACTCCCGACCTGTTTCTCCTCCAGCTCATCCGGACAGCCAATCTCCGTAGCCCCCAGCCCGGCATGCACGACGGATGCTACTCCCATTCTCTTGGCTCCTTCGGTCGTTACCGCAGGGTATACCACCGCTTCAGGATAGGCTTGTCTAATTCGTTCTATATGTCCGATTCCGTTCTGTAAGCAAACAATTCCGATATCGCTTTCTGTATTAGCCGCAGATTTAATCTGCTCCAGCACTTCCCCAATCGCCCCCTGTTTAGTCATTATCAAAATCCACCGTGCCGGAACCTGTGAATTCAAGCGTTGCCAATCTGCCAACGGCGCTACCTTCAATGTATCTCCAATCACATGAACAGCAACCTGTCCCTCTTTTTCAAGCACAGTAATCCCCTCACATGCAATGATACGTGCCTGCTCAAGCGTTCGTGTCCATAGCCTTACTTTTGTACCTGAGGCTGCCAGCCTTCCAGCGAACAACAATCCGAGCGAACCTGCTCCAATAATATCAATCACCTATGTATCGTCTCTCTTCCATCTTTTTTTCTACTATATCATATGCACTCTAGAGAAATACAAAAAACGCCAACTACGGCAAAGCGTGAGTTGACGTTCTATTTAATATTTGCTGCTGTAATTTTGCTACTCAATGCGCTCCAGGTTCCCATTGGCGTCCATTTTGAATCTGGATTTAAGCTCTTCCTCATCCTCAGTGATTAAAGCCAAACGGCGGGCCCGGTCCATAATCTGAATCAAGGCTTTGTAATCATCATTCACGACGCGATAGTCGGTTTGCACCTCATTAACCTCTTTGGACAACCGATCATTAATGGAGCGAAGTTGATTTAATTCCTCTTCCTTTTCACGTAAATCTTTTTCCAGCATCTTGATCTGTCGATTGGTTTCCTGTACAGATCCCTTCCATTGACGCAAAAAACGGATCACTGCGTCGATGGACAACGTATCCTCACTCGTTCCATCCGCTCTGTATAGCCCTTCAGCCGTATCAAGCGTGGCAAAAGCTGCCACCTGAGATACACCAACCGGACTCTGCTTGCGAATATAACTGCGTTTTTGACGTTGCGCTTTAGCAATGCTGATGGCTTCATCATAACGCTTGCGCACGCAACTGTTCCAGCGGAAGCCGCATGCTGCGGAGGTTCTTCCTATTTTTTGCCCAACCTCTTCAAATGCAGCGAGCTGTGTTCCACCTTCCCGGATATGACGCAATGTCACCTCCGCCAGTATCAGATCATCTTCAACACTCCATGCATCTTGTCTTATTGCAGTCATGCCTCTAGCCCTCCTAACAACATCCTGAAATAACCGTCTTCATGAACCGGCCTTACCGGTATTTGAATAGGGTATAAAAGCTGTTTATTCATTTCTATGCCTCTCGTAGAGTTCATAGAATCTATTTGATACTAAATTGTATTTCCATTTCTATAAGAACTCATACGTGGACAAATATAGTTTCGGGTTTCAAGCATCCTCTGGCTGCTGTACAATAAATGAAATGGTTAAAGAATAAGAAAGGCACATATATATTACTGTTAGACTTTTTTCGGTAATACACAAAAGGGGAAAACCAATGATCAGACCCACTCTAAAAATGATAAGTTGTGTTCTGCTGACCATCATTATGATTTGGACCTCCATGTCAGCACATCCTGTTCTGGGAGCTCCTTCAGAAGAGGCAAACCGGATTTTGCAGGATAGTCTGTCAATCGTCGAGATTGATCATGAAATTGAGCGGATCAGCCATGAACAGCAGATGCTTTTACAACGTCAGCAGGAACTCAGGAGCAATCTTGCCACTCAGCAGGAACAGATGACTATGCAAAGGAAACGCGCGAGTTCTGTGCTGCGCTCCTATTATATGGGTGAAAGGGACAAGCTGCTCAGTGTAGTACTGGGTGCCAAAAGTCTAAAACAGCTTCTCTCCCTGTACGATTACTACTTGTTGCTGATTAGCCACGATCAGGATGTACTTCAAGAATACGAGTCCGATTATCGGAATATGCGAAAAACAGAAGAACAGGTCACCCGGGCTTCAACAGATTTGGAAACCGTCAAAACAAACCTGCTGGAACAACGTAAGCGTATTGTCCTGCTTCAAGCGCGTGTAAATGACGGTGTTAACGCCAGCAAGGACCCGGATACTCTACGCAAGCTGATCGGCGAAATGACAGCTTATTGGGAGAATGTAGGCGTCTACGAGGTGAACAAGCATTTTAAAGCGCTGGCTCAAGCGATGCAGGATTTGCCTCAATTTATTCAACAACAGCAAGGAGCCATGATTACAAACGGCAAAGTCATTACGATAAGCATACGTGAGGATGATTTTAACCGTTTTCTGAAATCGGAAAATGAATTATTTAATCACTTCAACTTTTCCTTCGGGCAGGATCGTATTGTTGTAGAAGGCCAACAGGGCACCATGAAATTAAGGGTAGAGGGGCACTACACGGTAGAGAATGAACCACAAAATGCAATTTTATTCCATGTGGATCGCCTGGTCTTTAACGGGCTGGAGCTACCAGATACGACCCGTAACAAGCTGGAAAAGGATTTTGATCTAGGCTTCTATCCGCAGCAACTCATTTCTTATGTCAAAGCTACAGAGGTACGCACCATAGCCGGAATACTTGAGGTTAAGCTCGAATTGAGCCTGAAGTAAGGCTTTGACACCCTTGTATTGCTATCATAAATAATACATGGACAAAAATAAGAGACCCCGGGATGTTCCCGAGGTCTTCTTATTTACAACAAATACTACGCAGTATATAAACATCCTTATCATGGGGTAGTGATATGAGCTTCTACAGCAGATCGGCTGCCAACTGCGCCAGCTTGGAGCGCTCTCCTTTTTCCAGCATGATATGCCCGCTAATCCCTTCCTGCTTGAAGCGTTCTACTACATACGTCAAGCCGTTACTGGCAGCATCCAGATAGGGGTGATCAATTTGCTCCGGGTCTCCCATCAAGATGATTTTACTCCCCTCACCTACACGGGACACGATTGTTTTGATTTCATGCCGCGACAAATTCTGTGCCTCATCAATAATAATAAATTGTCCAGGTATTGAACGCCCGCGAATATAAGTGAGCGCCTCCACCTGAATGCTGCCCAAGCCCATCAAAATTTTATCAATATCGCCTGATTTTTTGGTATCAAACAAATATTCCAGATTGTCGTAAATCGGTTGCATCCACGGACGAAGCTTTTCTTCCTTTTCTCCCGGTAAATAACCGATATCCTTGCCCATAGGAACGACAGGACGGGCGATTAGCAGCTTCTTGAAGCGATGTTCATCCTCTACCTTGAGCAGACCAGCAGCGAGCGCCAGCAACGTTTTGCCTGTACCTGCTTTTCCGGTAATCGTCACCAGCGGTATATCGTCATTAAGCAATAGCTCCAGCGCCATCCGCTGTTGGGCATTACGCGCACTGATCCCCCACACAGGTTCATTGCTTAAATACAGAGGCTCTAATCGGTCTGCTTCCTGGTTTACTTTCAGCAATGCTGATTTTCCAGTCCCCATCTCGTCCTTTAGAATAACGAATTCATGAGGATATAGCGTATAAGACAGCTCCAATGGCTTAATCGGTAAAAAACGATTGGAATAAAACTCATCTATGATGGACGGATGCACCTGAATTGCCGAGTACCCGGGATATAGCTCACTCAGATCACCGGTTCTGTCGGATAAATAGTCTTCGGTCAGCAGTCCCAACACATCTGCCTTGATTCTCACCAGCACATCTTTACTAACCAGCACCACCGAACGCGGTTCAGGCAGTTCCTGCTCCTCCAACTGATAATTCAAGGCGACCGCCAAAATTCGATTATCGTTCGAAACTTCCCCGAACATCTCCTGAACTTTCAAAAAGCTCCGATGATTTAATTCAACCTTGAGCCTCCCACCTTGCGGAAGCGGAACACCGCTGTGCAGATGTCCTACTTTCCTCAACCCGTCCAGCAATCGTGATACGTTGCGGGCATTCCGTCCAATCTCATCCGCGTTGCGTTTTTTGGAGTCGATTTCTTCCAGAACAACAGCTGGAATAACCACTTCATGTTCTTTGAAGGTAAAGATGGCTTTCGGATCATGCAGTAGCACATTCGTATCCAGCACAAAAATTTTCTTCATTTAGATCCCCTCCAAAGCGGCGTGGACAATCTCGTGTTTCATACCTATACCTATTCACCGGGTAGCCAATACTTGCTGATTCCCTGAAAAAAGACCCCAGCAGCAGCGTTAAACAACGAAAAGTTGGTAGGTAATTAGAGCCTTAGAGCCTGTACACCTTTGGATCAGACACAAAAGGCCCAGTGATCACTCACTGGACCTTACTTATTTCATTCATTTCATTACAGAAAAAGCTAACAACCTTAGACAGCAAACGGGTATGAATGTCAAAACCATATACTTGGCGTGCTACCCATTCAGACATACCTCAACCCCCTTATGCAATAGAGCTTTTACTCGCTGCGAGTATAACATAAGAGGGAAGAAAGATACACACTCAAGAATTGGAAGAAGAGACAGTATTATTGTCGCTCGCTTTTTTTGATAGCTCCTCTTGCAAGGATTGTCTGGCCAGTTCAAGCTGTTTCTCATCAATATAGACATAAGGACTGCGCCATGTTCCTGCTACCGGATTGTATTTCACATTTTGCTTGGAAATATTCCAATAGGTCTGTACGAGATTTTTCATTTGCTGAGATTCAATATCTGTCATCAAATTCTTATCAACAGATTTAATAATTGCACTGAATTTACTTAGAGCACTGAAGGACTGCATTTGGTCAATTAAGGAATGAAGCACCTGATTTTGTCGACGGTTGCGATCAAAATCATCAGATTCAGCTGTTCTCGGGCGACAGTTTGATTTACGGTAACGAACAAAATCAAGGGCCTGATCACCGTTCAAATGTTGTGCTCCAGCCTTCAAGTTAATGTTAGTACCATCTGCACTGTCACGGTAACACATATTTTTGTCGACCGTAACATCTACGCCACCTAAATTATCCACAACATCTCTGAAGCCCTGGAAGTTAATAACCGTCACATAATCGATGTCAATATTCAAATATTTGCCGACCATCTTCTTCATTTGCTCTTCAGCGACTTCACCAGACTCTTTCTCTCTGGCCTTGAACACCGGATAGTACTCATTCAGCTTACGAGGTTTATATCCATCCAGTTCCAGTCGCGTATCCCTCGGCAACGACACGATTGTAGATGACTTGGTATTCGGATTCAGTGTAGCTACCATAATAACGTCCGACAAATAAGTTGGATGATCAGGGCGGTAATCCGTTCCAAGCAACAAAATGGTCAAAGGCTTGGCCTCGGCCAATTGTGTTTTGGGCACTTCCTTATTGATCCCCGTATCCAAAACTTCCTCTACCTGATTGTATAGGTAATAGGCATAACCGCCAGCCGCCAAGATACCTATAATGAGCAGAAACAGAACAAACTTCATAAACGATCTGAAAAAGCTTTTTTTCTTTTTCGTTTTTTTCGGTTTGGCGGATTTTTTCCCGCTTTGTGTCCGGGGAGGCAATCCGTTAGAAAGATTACTCATGCTTCAACACCTTTTCCTGCGTTTTTAGAAATAAAACTTTCTCCAAGTTTACAATCCTAAAACAGATACAGCGGCGCATCCCGTTGCCGGGCGTCGCCGCTGTGGCCAAAACCAATCCAATCAATTACGAATTTGCTTGTGCTGTTTTACGCTGTTTTTCTGCACGCTCGCGCTCACTTTTGTTCAAAATCTTTTTGCGCAAACGAATAGCATTAGGTGTAACTTCACAATACTCATCATCATTCAAATACTCGAGCGCCTGTTCCAAAGAGAAGATACGAGGCGTTTTAAGTTTTACGGTATCGTCTTTTGTTGCGGAGCGGACGTTCGTCAATTGCTTCTCTTTACAAATGTTAACAACGATATCGTTATCACGTGTATGCTCTCCGACGACCATACCTTCATAAATCTCAGTACCCGGCTCCAGGAACAGAATACCGCGATCCTCTACACCCATCATTCCATAGAATGTAGTGCTTCCATTTTCCGTCGAAATAAGTACGCCTTGATGACGTCCACCGACTTGACCACCAACAAATGGACCATAGCTGTCAAACGCATGGTTCATTACGCCATAGCCACGAGTCAAAGTCAGGAAGTTCGTAGTGTAACCAATCAGACCACGTGCAGGAATCAGGAATTCCAGACGAACCTGTCCGGTGCCGTTGTTGATCATGTTGACCATTTCAGCTTTGCGGGAACCCAGACTTTCCATAACTGCGCCCATGCTTTCTTCAGGAATATCAATGAGGAGACGTTCGATAGGCTCCATTTTCTTGCCATCGATTTCCTTCACGATTACTTCCGGTTTGGACACTTGCAGTTCATAACCTTCACGACGCATGTTTTCAATCAGGATACCCAGATGCAACTCACCACGTCCGGATACGATAAATGCGTCAGGACTGTCGGTTTCATCGACACGCAAGCTGACATCAGTTTCGAGTTCTTTCAGAAGACGTTCGCGGAGTTTACGGGATGTGATCCATTTACCTTCGCGACCTGCGAATGGGCTGTTATTAACCAGGAAGGTCATTTGCAGCGTTGGCTCATCAATCTTGAGTACAGGTAAAGCTTCAGGATGGTTTGGATCGGCAATCGTTTCTCCGATGTTAATATCCTTGATCCCTGCAATAGCCACAATGTCACCAGCGCCCGCTTGATCGGTTTCAATCCGTTTCAGACCTTGGAAACCGAACAGCTTCTCAATACGCGCTGATTTGCTGCTGCCGTCACGCTGCATAACCGTAACCGCTTGTCCCTGCTTGATAATACCGCGGTTTACACGACCAACTGCAATGCGGCCAAGATATTCGTTATAGTCCATCAGTGTTACGAGGAATTGAAGAGGCTCATCTATTTTCTCCGTTGGAGCTGGGATGTGATCCACAACGGTTTCGTACAATGCCTGCATGTTATCATCTTGCTTTTCGGCGTCCAAACTGGATGTTCCGTTCAGTGCTGAAGCATAAACAACAGGGAATTCCAACTGCTCATCACTCGCACCCAACTCGATGAACAGATCGAGTACTTCGTCAATAACTTCGGCTGGACGAGCTGCCGGACGGTCAATTTTGTTAACAACAACGATTGGCGTCAGGTTTTGCTCCAACGCTTTACGCAGTACGAATTTAGTCTGCGGCATACAACCTTCGTAAGCATCAACGACGAGCAAAACACCGTCAACCATTTTCATAATCCGTTCCACTTCGCCGCCAAAGTCGGCGTGTCCCGGTGTATCCACAATGTTAATCAGATAATCTTTGTACGTAATAGCTGTATTTTTTGCCAAAATCGTAATACCGCGTTCACGCTCCAGATCGTTGGAGTCCATGGCGCGCTCCTGAACAGCCTCGTGGTCTCTAAATGTTCCGGACTGTTGAAGAAGCTTGTCGACAAGCGTCGTTTTGCCGTGGTCGACGTGGGCAATAATTGCAATATTGCGAATGTTCTCTCTTGCATGCATGGTTTGTATCCATATCCTTTCCGTATATCAAAATAGTGTCTCTATCCTGAAAGTAATGCTTATCCAAGGCTAACAATCGTTCTTCAGGCCCGCTCCCTGCTAACCCTCTGTATATTTCAGGCTTTGTGCAGGCAGCTTCTCTTTCCGATTCGCGTGAAAACCTTAAAATAAGCGTCAGAAAACATTCCGACGCTCTTATCATATCCATTATATTATAGTTGAAATATGTCATAAAGCAAGACATTATTGGCTGTTCCGTAATTTACCGCCATAAATTTTGCACTGCTTGTCGTTTCACCATTTACGTTTGGTACGATTGTTAACCATCAGCCATATCCCTGCACCGATCAATACAACTGCAACAACATAAATCATTCCGGTCCTCAACATGCTAATAATCAGTAGAAGTACCGAAACGAGTCCCAAAATCATGCTCCCTGTATATACAGTGCGAGGCAGCGTTATATCATTAATAGCGTATTCCCATAATCCAACTGCCACACCCAGCAGTAACAAAGGCCATAGATAGGCCATCAGATGCCAGCCCCATGTATTACAGAGAAAAAATAAAAAACCGTACACCGACAAAATCCCGGCCGGCAGCAGCATAATGGGAGAAACCTTACGCATCATGTACATCGCATGCAATATAATACCAGGTATTAAAATCAGCAAGGGCCAGAAGTTTTGTCCCAAAAAGGAGAAGACCCCCAGTTTTCCCAACAAAATAATCAGTCCTACGGCAATGATGCCCAATCCGATCATACGCTCTTTTCCGGAATTCATCGTGGTCTCCTTTATTTGCTGGATTTTATAGTGTTACAAAAACCGAGTAGATTCCCCGGCGTTTGCAAAAGCTCTATGTCTAGTTTAGCCGATGTTTTCCAAAAAAACTACGTTCAAATACGGCGGGCTTGCAACTGCTGGAATATTCCTGCAATTACAACTGCGGCGGCCAGCAATCCCGGCAACCATGAATGTAAAACTTCCCCAGGCCCGGCTAACCACGCTCCCAGTCTGGGATCACGCAGTAGCATTTCACCTGCCGTGAAAGCCAATATTGCAGATCCGAGTAAAACAAGTACAGGGAAACGGTGAAGCCAGACTGCAATAACGTTGCTCCCCCACACCACAATTGGAATGCTAATTGCAATACCGATGACAATGATGGCAATATCCCCATTTGCAAGTGCTGCAATAGCCAATACATTATCCAGACTCATCACAAAATCCGCTACCAGAATCACCTGTATAGCCTTCCATATGCTTGTTTCTGCTCTTACTCCCACATTATCGTTATTCTCATAAAGCAGCTTAAACGCAATCCATAACAGAAGCAGACCGCCCGCCGCCTGAATAAAGGGTATGCCTAGCAAAAGGACAGCTGCAAAAGTCAACACACAGCGCAGGACAACTGCGGCGAGCGCTCCCCACCATATTGCTTGGCTCCGCTGCCTTGCAGGCAAGTTTTTGCTCGCCATGGCTATAACAACCGCATTATCACCGCTTAACACCAAATTGATCATTAATATTTTCAACAGCAAAATGATATGCTCCATGTGTACAAACACCCCCATGCTACTTGTATGCGAAATAGGACGAGGCTATGCTGTGTACTTGGAATCTAATCATTTCATTCATCAATAGCCATAATTTATTAAAAATCAATACCAGATTTGTTGAGCATAATCCTTGAAATCAGTAGCAAACAGCAATATAATGAATCGTATTTCCGAAAAACGGGTATTAATCATAAACAGAGCATACTGAACTTAGGTTGTTTAATCAGGGAGATGAGAACGATTGACATGTCCGGATTTCAGTTTTTTGGGCTACTGCTTAATGTGATATTTATTGACCTTCTGCTTGCAGGAGATAACGCTATTGTAATTGGACTTGCCGCCCGAAAGCTTCCGCCCGAAACGCAAAAAAAAGCGATACTGTATGGTACCGGAGGTGCTCTACTCATTCGTATAGCCGCCACGATTGTGGTGCTTTGGCTGCTTCAAGTGCCGTGGCTGTTACTCGTCGGGGGTGTAATGCTGATCTGGATCGCATATAAGCTGCTGGTAGATCAGGAGGATCACGCCGAAGTCAAAGCCGGCACGACTTTATGGGGGGCTATCCGCACCATCGTTGTAGCCGATGCAGCCATGGGGCTGGACAACGTAATTGCCGTCGCAGGCGCTGCCCAACAGCATTTGATACTGGTGGTACTCGGTCTGCTGATCAGCGTGCCGATTGTCGTATGGGGAAGTACTCTTTTCATCAAGCTTATTAACAAATTTCCCTGGATCATCTATTTGGGCTCGGCTGTGCTTGGCTATACTGCCTCCAATATGATTACCGAGGAACGCAAGCTGGAGCCATACTTTACCGAGCACCCCGCACTGCGTATCCTGTTTGTTGCCACAGTGATGGCTGGTATTCTGCTCACAGGCTATCTTCAAAACCGCAGAGCCATATCCAGCCGAAAAAAAGCGGTTTTGAAATAATTTTAAGAAAAAACTCATACATCTATAGACAAGGCAGACCCGACTTTAGTCGATGGATCTGCCTTTTTATATACCGCTAAGCGTAGCATCTTAAAAGATTTTAAAACCAATCCTCTTGCACAACTTCCTCTTTACGTCCCTCTATAGCCCCATCTGCCTCAAGAACAACAGTCTCCGTTATAGCCACGGCCTGCTCAATCAAAGTATTTAAATCCCGAATAGAGGCTTCGATCTTTTGAACAACCCATAAATTAGGATTGGTCGTTGGGGATTTGGGAACAAACAATGTGCAGCAATCCTCATACGGCAGGATAGATAGATCGTATGTGCCGATTTGCTTGGCTATTTCCGTAATTTCCTGTTTATCCATCATCACCAGAGGACGCAGCAACGGTAATTCCGTCGAACGCCCAATCACATTCATGCTCGATAAAGTTTGGCTGGCTACTTGGCCGAGACTGTCACCCGTCACAAGCGCCAGCGCGCCTTCACGCTCCGCCAGCATCGTAGCAATACGCAGCATGGACCGTCTCATCAGCGTGATGATTAGATTATCCTGTCCAGTGCGTGTAAAAGCCGTCTGCACCTCCGTAAAAGGTACGAGATGAATCTTGATGCGTCCCGCGTAACCCGCCAATACCCTCGCCAAGTCAATAACCTTTTCTTTCGCACGCTCGCTCGTAAACGGATAGCTGTAAAAATGGACGCATTCGATTTCCAATCCTCTGCGCATGGAGGACCATCCCGCTACCGGACTGTCGATTCCGCCCGAGAGCAGCAGCATAGCTTTGCCGTTTGTACCTAACGGATAGCCTCCTACAGCCGTAATAATATCGCTAAATATATAAGCCGCCTGCTCTCTGACTTCCACCCGTAGCTCGATATCCGGTTGACGGACATCGACCTTTAACACTGGAAACCCGCGCAGTATCGGCGAACCAATCAAATGATTCATCTCATGAGAGGAATGGGCAAATCCTTTCCACACCCTGCGAGCATTTACCTTGAAAGTCGTTCCTTCCGTCGGATTCAACTCACGCATCAAGGCTACAGCGGTCTCAATAATCGTGTCAAGCTCAACAGGAGCCATTTTAACAGGACTGATGGTTGTGATACCAAACACCTTTTGCAATACTTGGATGATCTGCTCATAAGACTCTCCCCCAAGAACTACATAAATCCGTCCAAATTCCTTACGCAGAGAAGCGCCGGGAAACGGCTTGAGCAACAGTTTCACGTGATTCAGTACCGCTTTTTCAAAACGGGCGCGGTTTTTCCCTTTCAATGTAAATTCGCCAAAGCGAAGCAACAGCATATCATAGTGCATTTTAACGTTTCCACCTTTCAAGGGATTCCAATTGCGCCACAGCCTGACGGAGCGCGAGAATAAGCTCGTCAATATCCTGTTCTGTATGTTCATCGCCGAAGCTGATCCGAATACCGCCGGACGCCTCCGCCTCATTGCGACCCATCGCCAGTAATACCCGGCTAGGCTCGGCCAATTTGGAGGAACAAGCCGATTGGGTCGATACTGCCACGCCCAATTGCTCCAGCGTATGCAGCAGCACCTCTGCCTTCATACCCGGATACGAAAAATGGACAATGTGCGGCGCTTCCTGCCCGCTATTCAGTCGCAATTGCGGAATCGTCTTCACTTCTGCGGCTACCCGATCTCTCCACGCAGTCATACGCTGCGCCGCCTCTGCTTGCCGTTCTCCTGCCAGCCGGACCGCCTTGGACATACCGACAAGCAGCGGAACATTTTCCGTACCTGCACGAAATCCCTGCTCCTGGGAACCTCCGCTAAGCAGCGAGAAAAGCTCCAGACCTTCCCGAACAAAAAGCAGTCCGGCTCCTTTGGGACCGCGCAGCTTATGTGCGGACAGGCTGTACAGATCAGCCTTCCAGCCCCGGATATTCACCGGAAGCTTTCCATAGCCCTGCACACCATCAACATGGAACAGTACACGTGGGAACTGTTCCTTCAACGCAACTCCGATATCATGCAACGGCTGTACCCTTCCCGTCTCATTATTGACATGCATAATGCTGACTAAAATCGTGTCTTTACGGATAGCTGCACATACCTGCTTGGCACTGACATGCCCTTCCGCATCAACGGGCAGAGATGTGACCTCAAAGCCCATTTCTGCCAACTGTCTGCAAGCTTCATACACCGACGGATGCTCCGTTGACACCGTAACGATATGCTTGCCTCTGGCCTGATACTGCAAGGCCACTCCCTTAATAGCGAGATTGTTGCTTTCCGTTGCCCCGGATGTGAACACAATCTCCGCCGGATGCACCCCCAAAGCTGTAGCACAAACCTCCCGGGAACGCTTAAGCAGCTTATCCGCATCTTCCCCGTACCGATGCATTGAGGACGGATTGCCGTAGTGGAGTCTCATCACCTCAGCAATCGTCGTAATCACCTCTTCAAAAGGCGGAGTTGTCGCTGCATAATCAAAATATTTCATGAAACTCCCCTTTCTGCCCTGCAACCTCTACAACAAAAAAAGACCAAAACAGGGAAAGGCCACTGTATTACACAGTGACACCCTTTCCCCATATTGATCCCACCTGCGGACCTGTCTGATTAAAATTTTGTTTTTTTCTTTATAAGCTACAGGGCTTAAAACGTATATTTTTCACGTGCATTCTGAATTTTGGCAATATACTTTTGCGTTTCTACCGGAAGCATGTTCAGCACAGCCATCAACTGCTCGTCACTATTCACGCCCAATCGCTGTACCCGTCCGGGGCCTGCATTATAAGCTGCCAAGGCCATATTTTCCTGTCCATTAAAACGCTTAATCTGGTAAGACAAATAACGAACTCCGGCATCAATATTTTGTGCAGGGTCATACGCATCGCTAACTCCCAATCCTTGGGCCGTAGCATCCATAAGCTGCATAAGCCCTTTGGCTCCAGCTGAAGAAGTGACAAGCGGGTTAAACGAAGATTCTGTATCAATGACTGCTTTAATCAGCGACACCGGAACTCCGTATTTATTGCTGGCCTCGTTAATGAAATCATCATAAGCTGTAGGTTTGGTCGGCCCATCGGTTGCTGTGCCGGAAGCAGGATATACCGCCAATGGCGAAGTCGTTCCCCTCGATGGTCCCAATTGAAGCCAGAGCAACCCATTTTCATCCCTTGTAACGTCCCCTGAATTTACACGAGCTGCAGCATCATCTGTCTCCAACTGCCCTGCCTGCTCAAGTAATCCGGAAAAAGCGTCCGTTGTACCCGTTTGTGCTGTGGAACCTATATTACTCAACAACTGCGTATCTATTATGGCCTTGGACACGCGCGGATCTATTTGCATGTGGCATTCCCAACTTTCTTTAGTTGTTATATCCCAAACAGCCTATCATTACTGCTTATGATACAACGTTTTGATATGTACTGCCATACTTTTTAAGGAAAAAAGCTCCGCATCTGTCGAATTGACAGCGGAGCTTCATGGTACTGGGTCAATACAGAATAGATCGCTTATAATTTTACTCGAACAGAGCAAGCGATCACCTGGCTTTTCGTGCCTTCACGAGATCAACGAACAAACGGAATAAAAGCAAAGTAACTTAATGTCGCCAGCGCACCCAGTCCAATCGACCAAATACCTGTTGTTTTGTTACCATTTACATAAGCAAAAAAGCCCAACACTGCAGCAATAGGCCCCAGCACAATAGACCACATAAACAGTGCAGCAATTCCTGCGGCTAGACCGATATAGCCAGAGATACGTCCACTTCGGCTTATGACATGCTGCTCATCCTTGTCCTCATGCCGAGTCACGGCTGGTGAGCCTGGAGCTACCTCAGCCGCATATTCCTCCCGGTGATTGCGACGCTTGGCAGACCGCTCTTGAGTGCGACGGGGGTAGTCCACACGCTCACGGCTAAAATGCTCTTGGTCTTGATGCTTATCAGTTTCATGATCCTCCATAATACACTGCACCTCCAAATACGTAATGATTCGCGGTATGAATTTTTACAGGGACTTTGGTTTAAAAGTGTGGCAACAGGTTGCAGCAGATGTTGCAGCCTGGTCACGTTCAACTGAGCTGAAGCTTTCACCCGCATATTCTTCATCAAATTTTTTTCCTGCATGACTGTCAATTTCTATCATGATCAAATCTGCCTTGCACAAGTTGTTTTCTCCCCAATAATGACAATTGGCTACGCTGCATTTGACTATTGGCTTGGCCTCTTGGCTCATGATTATCACCTCGGATTCATTGTCTCCCCCGTAGCGTTCACCTATGCGCACATAGCATATGGCAGTTGGTGACATACGAAAAAAGCCGTTTCCGGCACCTCCTCCAAACTGGCAGGAAGCAAACAGGAAACGGCTTGCTTGTCTCATATGTTTTTGTTTTCAATTAAAAAAATCTCTGGCTAGATGCTTACGCATGTGTACGGCGAGTCTGCATCCGGCGCTGAGTCAAATAATCACTTTCATAATAAGCAAGATCATCGCGCAATTCTTCAAAATTTTTCGTAATGTCCATGATCACTTCGCGGGCGGGCGTTACTGGCGTTTTACGGAAGCGTATAGCATCTTGTCCCGTATAAGCGTAGCGTCCATCCTCTGCGTAAGATTCATTTTTGGGATAAAAAAAGCTGTTCACGCAGTCATGGTAAACGTTATACAATGCCTTTTCCGCAAAATCGACGTCAAAGTTGGCACGGCGCAAAGCCACACCCAGCTTTTCATAAGATATTTCGGAAAAAACAAGGACATGGCGGAGATCCGACAAAAAGCCTTTGTAAAAGAGTACGGACTCCTCACTGCGATCCACAGCCAGCTCCGGCAGTGCATGCTCATTAAGGAATGCTTCCACCCGTTCCACGGCAGATTTCAGTTTCTCCTGCGCCGACTCACATAATTTTTGTACGTTGACTGCTGACATTAATGCAGCTCCCCCTTATTTGTTGCTTCTTCATCAATTTGGTTACCCGAAAATAGATCCTTCTTAACCGAAAGAGCTATAATTTTCAGTATTTATCCTAACACAAATAAGGATTGAAAGGTATAAAAACATGCCAACCTTCTCACGCTAAACCATAAATTCATAAACTCCCAAGGAGGACGGTCCCATGTCTCGGCAAAAATGGTTAAAACCCCTGATCGGAGCAGCCGCCGGGGTGCTTATCATCACCCTGATGCTGCCTTCCCGAGATCACCGCCACACACCACAGCCCGAATATACGGCAAAAATGGTGCCACAGCAGGAAAAGCAGCTCAAAAAAGGAATGTTGGCTTTGGACTTGTCCGCTACGGATACCATCACTCGCATGGATGCGAGGCAGGATATTGAATACGTAATGCGAGAACTGAATGATAAAACTAATGATCAGAAAAAGCATTTTGCCCGCAAGCTTCAGCAGTCGCACAGTCATCTTCACACACTGCAATGGATCAATACACGTGACGGGAAGAGCACTACCTACACAGGCAGCAAGGCACAACCTCGTCTGCTTAATCACATTCAAGTCAAAAACAGCCTGGCTGCGGCTCGCCGTTCCGTCCTGCAAAACAAATCTTACGAGTCCGCTGCTTTTCAGGCAGAGGATGGAAAATATTTTGTCATGGCAGAGCCATCGACTGACGGGACATACGGCGTTGCCGCGCTGGTCAGCCAGCAAGTGCTTCGTGACGTGGAAAAGCATCAGCGTAAAAACCTGCGCCTGATCCCATACCCGAAGGAAGGCAGCTACAAAATCGAATCTGTACATCCCGACACACTGCATGATATTACTGTCAAGACGGGACATGACAATGAAAATGCGAGCCATTATTTTGAAAATGAAATCGTCGTTCGCTTCCGCCAAAATCCTGATCAACGGCAATTACGCGATATTGCAGCAGATTTGAACTGTGAGCTAGGCCGAAAGCTCGGTTATACGTATGTGTTCCATTCGAATAACATGAACTTCAAAGAGCTAAAGCAATATTTCTCGCAGAAGTGGAACCCGATATATGCAGAACCTCACTACATGTATCTGACTAATGAAAAAACACCCGTAAAAGCGTCGGATGTCTCTATTCCGAATGACCTGCTCTTTTCCCGCTATCAGTGGAATCTGCCGGCCACTGAAACCAACCGGGGCTGGGCGCTATCCAAAGGCAGCAAAAACGTAGTCGTAGCCGTCGTGGATACGGGAGTAGATATGGACCATCCTGATCTAAAGGGCCAAATCCTAGCGGGACACAACGTAGTCAGCCCGAAGGAAAAGCCTTACGATGACGTCGGTCACGGAACGCATGTTGCCGGCATTATTTCCGCGCTTGTGAACAACGGCGAGGGTGTTGCTGGCATGACATGGTACAACAAGGTTATGCCAGTCAAGGTACTCGATCAGTCCGGCTCCGGTACCACATATTCCGTGGCAGAGGGCATTATATGGGCCGCAGACCATGGAGCCAAGGTCATTAATTTGAGCCTCGGCAATTATGCGCAAGCTGAATTTTTGCACGATGCGATTAAATATGCCTATGACAAGGATATTGTATTAGTCGCGGCCACGGGAAATGATAATACGGAACGGCCTGGCTATCCCGCTGCCTATCCTGAAGTATTTGCCGTATCTGCCACAGACGCGTCCATGCACCGTGCTTCCTTTTCCAACTACGGAGATTATGTTGACGTTATGGCCCCCGGCGCAAGCATAGCAAGCACGTATCCGGGGAACCAATACGCTGCCCTCTCAGGCACTTCAATGGCCAGTCCGCATGTATCAGCGCTTGCGGCCCTCGTTCGTTCCATCAACCCCGACCTGACGAACAAAGAGGTCATGGAATTGATGAGAAACAGCGTGATTGATTTGGGTACACCGGGGCATGACAAATATTTCGGATATGGCCAAATCGATGTATATAAGGCGTTGAAAGCAGCTCAACGTCCGTATGTTCCTTTGCAGTTTTATCCACAGCATTTGGGTGACAAGATAAAATCTCTCTTGAAGATGCTGGAAACGTAAAAAAGTTTCCGTTTGGGCAAAAAGCAGCCATGTACGCTCCATGGCTGCTTTTTTGTAATCCCTTAGCGCTTAGAGCTGCTACGTACCTGACGCTTGCCATTACTGCGAGTATGACTGCGGGTATGACAGCAAGGATCAGAAGGGTCTTTTACAGTCACTGGGAATACATGGTGTGGTACAGGTATAATGTGCGCTTGGTTGATAATTTCAATCGGATGAATAACAGGCACCACTTGTGGGAAAAATTGATGATTTACAAATTGGATCGGCGGGCACACGATCGGTTCGTTAGGGCAATGACTCATAATGTGCAACTCCTTTCGGTGAATTAGTACAGCATATTGCGAAGGGGCTCCCTGTGATTGGATGATTACCCCCTATTACAAATATCCTTACAAAATAGGCCTTCGTTCCATGATGACCGAGCGGTCAAGCAGTTCTCCCAGCAAGCGGCATAACTTGCGCAATCCTGCTTCGAGTGTGTCCTTGGCCGTGTATGAAAAGGAAATACGAATATGATTACTTTCCATACCACCTGCATAACATACCCCGCCGGGTAAAAAAGATATGCCTTCCCGATCAGCTAATCGTCCCAGCTCTGCGATATCAACAACAGGCGGGAGTCTTATCCATATATTAAGACCACCCTCAGGTGCTTGCCAGGTGACTTCTGCAGGGGCAAAGCGCTGGAGTGTGTGCAAAGCAGTTGTCAGACGGTCCTGCATTTGATCTCTTAACGAGACAAGATGGTTATCCAGCCGATGCCTGATGAAAGGTAACAATGCTTTTTGCGTCAACAGAGGGCTTCCCAGATCCGTAGTTGACTTGGCTGCCACAAGGCGGTCCAGCACACTTCCTGTAGCCACTACACAAGCGATGCGACAGCCGGGAGCGACGGTTTTACTGAAGCTTTTAATATAAATCACATGTCCGGACAAATCATGCGCCTTGATGGAAAGCGGCGGCTTTGTTTTGTAGTACAGATCAGAAAACGGATCATCTTCGACGATCAGACAATGATAACTTTGCGCCAGATCCAGAAGTTGCATGCGTCTGACCGTCGTTAAGGTTATTCCAGTGGGATTATGAAAGGTAGGTATCGTATAGATCAGCTTTGGAGGATGAGTGTCACAGAGGCGTGTCAGGATATCCATGCGCATGCCCTGCTCATCCATCGGAATCATGACCACCTTGGCACCTCGGCTGGTGAATACATCAATCGCACCCGTATACGTAGGAGCCTCCATATAGACGACGTCACCAGGGCCAACGAACGTACGCGCCACAAGATCAATCCCCTGTTGGGCACCGCTTGTCACAAGCAGATGTTCTGCTTCAGTACGGACTCCACGTTCGCTCAGGTGAACTGCAAATACTTCCCTCAGTTCTACATCCCCTTCGAAGGTGCCGTAAACAGCCATCTCATCGGGATCTTCGGAGGATAAACGTCGGGTATCGTCAATGATTTCACGAGTGGGAAGAAGCTCTGGCTGAACTGCCGCAATATGAAATGAATAGGGAACCTGACGGCTATGATTAAAGTTTCTCCACAACTGTGCACGCGGCAAGTAATCAATCAGCGACATTTGCCATGATAAATCCAGCGCTTCCTCACGATGCAATGACACAGAAGGTTCGGCTACATAGCATCCCTTTCCCTGTGTACACACCACAAGATGTATGGATTCCAGCTCCGCATACGCCTTGCTTACAGTTACAGGGCTAACGGAAAGCAGACTGGACAAATGGCGGACAGAGGGAAGCTTTGTACCCTGAGGCAGCAGTCCTGACTGGATACGGTCCGCCAATGTTTTGGCAATCTGTAAATATAATTTAACACTGCTATTGCGGCTGAGTTCAATATGCATCGGAATCGTCCCTCCAGGATCTTGACCATTGGCTTCCATTGTAACATTCAATCACTTGATAGACGACGCGAATCGGCCGAACGAGCTTCTTTTTCCCAGATCATCGATCCCATTCAATGTATTCTCGTCATGGATGCTTCTTTTATTCCATATTTTCTCGAATTGACTTTTTACCCGGGCATCATTATTATCTTATAGTATAAGATAAAAGTTAGAAGGTGTTGTGACCATTGGATTATAAGATATTAGCGAAAGAACTGTTCGAGTATGTTGTCAAATCGCGCAAACCGGCATTAGAGGAACGAGGACACTTCTCACGTGGTGAAATGGGGATTCTCATCTGTCTGAATTTCAATCAGGACGGGGTTACCTCGGGCCACTTGAGCGAATACTTGTCCGTCAGTACGGGACGGGTAGCAACGGCGCTGAAGAGCCTAGAGAAGAAAGGTCTGGTTGTACGCCATACCGATGTCACCGACAAACGTAAGGTGATTGTATTCATTACGGATTCAGGCAAGCAATTTATGATTGACAAGTATAATGAAGGAATCGCATGGACCGAGAGCATTCTTCGCAAGCTGGACGAACAGGATGCCAAAGAATTTATCCGACTCATTAAGCTTATTGTCTCTAAAAGTTGAATTCATATGTAAATTGCACCAAACACCTAAGATTTTCAGATAAAAGGAGAGCAACAGAATGCTGAAGATATTCAAATATCTCAAGAAAAATGAATGGATGCTCGTGCTTTGCAGCCTGGCTTTCATTGTTGTGCAGGTATGGCTTGATCTGAAGCTGCCTGATTATATGGCGGAAATTACGACCAAGCTGCAAACGGAAGGAACGCCTATGTCGGAACTGCTGATTCCCGGCAGTTACATGCTGTTGTGTGCCGTCGGCAGTATGATTGCATCTATTATTGTCGGCTATTTCGCGGCGAAGGTGGCGGCAGGGCTGGCCATGCGTCTGCGTGCGATGGTCTTTGATAAGACCCTATCCTTTTCGATGGAAGAGATGAACAGCTTTTCGACGGCAAGCCTCATCACCCGCTCCACGAACGATGTTACCCAGATTCAAACGGTGGTTGCGCTGGGGCTGCAGGTGATCATCAAGGCACCGATACTGGCCGTGTGGGCCATTGTGAAGATTGCGGATAAAAACTGGCAGTGGACCGCCTCTACTGGAGCGGCCGTGGCTGCCCTGATCCTGATGCTGAGTGTCATTGTTATTTTCGCTCTCCCAAGTTTCCAGAGAATCCAGCGTCTCACCGATAATCTGAACAAGGTAACACGTGAGCATCTGACCGGACTTCGGGTGGTGCGCGCTTATAATGCAGATCAGTATCAGGAGCAGAAGTTCGAGCAGGCCAACGTCGAATTGACGAATACAAACCTGTTTGCGAACCGGTTAATGACGATGATTGGCCCGGGTATGACCTTTATTATGTCGGGTCTGAGTGTCTCTATCTATTGGATCGGCGCTTACCTCATTAACGGCGCGGCCGTGCCGGACCGCATTACGCTGTTCTCCAATATGGTCGTATTCTCCTCATATGCGATGCAGGTGGTCATGGCCTTTATGATGGTAAGTATGATATTCATCCTGATGCCTCGCGCTTCGATCTCTGCCAAACGGATCATGGAGATATTGAATACCGAATCCAGCATCGTTAACGGGCATGAGACGGCTGGAGAAGAGGGCGTTATGGGTCAGGTTGAATTCCGTAATGTCAGCTTCAAATATCCGGACGCGGATGAGCCTGTGCTTCGCAACATTAGCTTTACGGCGAAACGGGGCGAGACGGTTGCCTTTATTGGCGCAACAGGCAGCGGCAAAACCAGCGTAATCAATTTGATTCCCCGTTTCTACGATGTGACCGAGGGAGAGGTGCTCGTGGATGGTGTGAATGTCAGAAACTATAAGCAGCAGGCACTCCATAACAAAATCGGGTATGTCCCTCAAAGAGCCGTGCTTTTCAGCGGTACGGTGGCATCCAACGTTTCGTATGGCAATAACGGAAAAGAAGGAGCTTCGGAAAAACTCGTTAAAGCAGCCATAGAGATTGCCCAAAGCACGGAGTTTGTCGAAAAAATGGACGGTCAGTATCAGGGACGGATTTCACAAGGTGGAGCTAACGTGTCCGGTGGTCAAAAGCAGCGTCTGTCCATTGCGCGTGCCATCTACCGTCAGCCGGAGATTTATATCTTCGATGATTCCTTTTCAGCACTGGACTACAAAACAGACCGGATTCTGCGCTCGGCTCTCAAAAAAGAAACTGACCATGCTACCACACTCATTGTTGCTCAGCGCATAGGCACCATTAAAGACGCTGACCGAATTATCGTACTGGAACAGGGTGAGGTTGTAGGAAGCGGCACACATGATGAGCTGATGGCGAACTGCAGCACCTATCAGGAGATCGCTTATTCGCAGCTTTCGAAGGAGGAACTCGTACATGGATAAGAATGAACACACCGTCGACAGCCAGCATATGAAAACGAAACAGCGAGGTCCCATGGGTGGAGGTCCTTCGGGGGGCATGGGTGCTGGTGGAAAAGCGAATGATTTTAAAAAGACCATCAGCCAGCTTTTATCCTACATCAAGGCCTATGTGCCCATCATTATACTCTCTATGGTGCTGGCCCTAGTCGGTTCCGCCTTCAACGTCATTGGTCCGAGTAAGCTCAGCGATATTGCCAACCTGATCCAGGAAGGAATCGTAACAGGCGTTGATGTGAGTGCTATCCAGAAAATTGTTCTTGTTTTGGTACTTTTGTATGGTCTTGGTCTTATCTTTAACTATTTCCAAGGCTTCATTACGGCGACTGTGTCACAGCGTCTTACAAAGAAGATGCGGACAGAGCTGTCCCGAAAAATCAATCATATGCCTTTAAAATATTTTGATGCTACGAGCTATGGTAATGTGCTCAGCCGTGTGACCAACGATGTCGATACCATCGGACAAACGTTAAACAACAGTCTCGGCACGCTTGTCAGCGCGCTGGCAACCTTCGTAGGCGCCTTGATTATGATGCTGTATACAAACTGGATCATGACCGTTACCGGGATTGTAGCTACGCTGATCGGTTTTTCCCTGATGACCGTGATTATGAAGCATTCACAGAAATATTTTGTAGCACAGCAAGCGGAACTTGGCCAGATCAACGGTCATATCGAAGAAACCTATGCCGGTCATAACGTAGTCAAGGTATATAACGGAGAAAAAGCAGCCAAGGAAGAGTTCCATGGCATTAACAGCCGCTTATATACAAATGCATGGAAGTCCCAGTTCATGTCTGGCCTGATGATGCCGGTTATGATGTTCATCGGGAATTTCGGTTATGTCGCGGTCTGTGTCGTGGGCGCTTTGCTGGTAAACCAACATGCTATAACGATCGGAACCATTGTGGCCTTCATGGTGTATATTCGTCTGTTTACACAGCCCTTGTCACAGTTGGCACAGGCCGCAACCAATCTGCAATCGGCGGCTGCCGCCAGTGAACGTGTATTCGAATTTCTGGGTGAAGAAGAATTGGCGGATGAGAGCGACAAGACCAAGAAGCTGGACAACGCCAAAGGGGATGTCGAATTCAAACATGTCCGTTTCGGTTATAACGAAGACCGTATGATTATCAAAGACTTCTCCATGAAAGCTGAAGCCGGTCAGAAAATTGCCATTGTTGGTCCGACAGGCGCCGGTAAGACGACGCTCGTGAATTTACTCATGCGGTTCTATGAGCTGAACGGCGGAGAAATCTATATTGACGGAACCCCGATCAGCCAATTAACACGTGAGAATATTCATGAATTATTCTGTATGGTGCTGCAGGATACCTGGCTGTTTGAAGGAACGATCCGTGAGAATATCGCCTTTTCCAAAGAGCATGTTACCGATGAACAGGTGGAAGCCGCATGTAGAGCGGTGGGGCTGCACAGCTTCCTTAAAACACTGCCGCAGGGCTATAATACGGTGCTGGACGACAAAGCCAATCTCTCTGCTGGTCAAAAGCAATTGATTACCATTGCAAGAGCCATGATTGAAGATGCACCCATGCTCATTCTAGATGAGGCCACAAGCTCGGTCGATACGCGTACGGAATTGCTGATTCAACAAGCGATGGACCGGCTTACCGTAGGGAAAACCTCCTTTGTGATTGCCCACCGCCTCTCGACGATCAAGAACGCCGATATGATTCTGGTCATGAAGGACGGTGACATTATCGAAACAGGTAACCATAAGGAATTGCTGGCTAAAGGCGGCTTCTATGCCGATCTATACAACAGTCAGTTTGAACATGCATCCTAATAATAACCAGTCCTTATTGAAAAACAGGGTAGTAGCCACTAATAGCATATCAAGGTAAAAGAGAGACGTGTCTGGATGATCGCTGCGAAGGGCGATCCAGACACGTTTTTGGTGTGCTCAAAAGCTGTCAAGCATTTCAAGCTTGCGCTGAATAATTGCAAGATTTAGTGATAGTGATTTGTATGGTCGAATTTTTTCTTGGGATCAGGATTTTTTCAGCTTTCCATTAGACCAATTAACTGTTATATTCAGACGTTTACTGTTATACTTCATTATTGTTATAATACAATAAATTTCATAGTACAGTATAGAACACAGGAGATGATTGGATTGGAATACAAATTTTCGGGTATGGCTCGTACTCAGGGCTCGTCCATCGTTAGGGACATTTTGAAGCTGACACAGGGAACAGAAGTGTTATCCCTGGCAGGTGGTCTTCCGGCCGATGCCTTTTTTCCCATCGAAGCCGTTGCTCAAGCCTATGAGCGGGTATTCCGTCTCGGCGGTACTACCGCGCTTCAATACGGTCTAACCGATGGATATATTCCTCTACGGGAACGCCTTACAACCATAATGGCATCCCAAGGCATCTCCGTCACCAGAGATAACATCATCATGACGACGGGCTCACAGCAGACTATCGATCTGGTTTCGCGTGTGCTGCTTGATCCACAGAATACTGTATTGGTGGAGTCCCCTACTTATTTGGCAGCTCTTCAGGTGTTTAAGTCCTATGGCGCCAACATTGTAAGTGTAAATACAGACTCCAACGGTATGCAATTAGATGATCTTGAAGCCAAGCTCAAGGACTATCAGCCTAAATTCGTGTATGTTATCCCAACTTTCTCCAACCCGGCGGGGAGTGTATGGAGCATGGACCGCAGAGTAGGCGTTGTTGAGCTATGCCGTAAATACGGAACTTTGATTTTTGAGGATGATCCTTACGGACGTCTCAAATTTGACGAAAACCTTAACTTCCCTACCCTTTTATCCATTGACCAGCAGCAAGGTGGAGATAGTCATGTCATGTACACCTCTACGTTCTCCAAAACCGTTGCTCCTGGTGTTCGTTCTGGATGGCTGGTTGCTGATCAAGCGATTGTCAATAAAGTCTCGAAGGCCAAACAATCTGCTGATCTGCACTCCAGCAGTATCGATCAACGTGCTTTAAATGAGCTCTTGGACTTTTTTGATTTGGATGGACATATTCGTACCGTATCCAGCGAATATCACTCTCGTATGCTACGCCTCACAACACTGATGAAAGAACGTCAATGGGAAGGCATTACGTGGAATGATGCACTTGGCGGCATGTTTATGTGGGTCACTTTACCCGAAGGCTTCCGTTCCGGTCGCTTGCTGGAACTGGCCATTCAGGAAGGCGTCGCATTTGTGCCAGGACAAGTATTTTATGCTGATCTGAGCGGCAGTAACCATATGCGGATCAACTTTACGCATACCGATCCTTCACTGCTTCCTGAAGCGGTTAACCGTTTGGATCGGGCATTGAAGATGTATACAGAAGAAAGATTGGAAAAAAGCGTGCGCTGATGAAGGTTGGTAGGCAGGCACGCGAGAACGCTTCGCGAATCATTTGATCTTACGATCGCTGCGCTTCTCCGGATTCAAATGCTCCGCTACGCTGACTACGTGCCTCATCCCCGGACGTTTTTACGATAGAGGGAATGAGTAGATAAAAAAACAGAATGAAATAGACCTAAACATACACGTACGCTGCGTAAAATACTGTATACAAAAAAAGGTTCAAGCCTGATTCCCAAAGGAATATGGCTTGAACCTTTTTTTTGTAATTCATTAAATACATTTGGATTCCAAGTTTTCATGCAAACAGTCATTTAAAAGGTTAACATCATACATTTTAAGGTGTTGCAGTGTGGAAAGTTTTCCGTAAGCCGGGTTCTGTGCTATTCGTGGTTCAGACGGGAACTACCCTCCCACTACAAGCGACAATCATCTATCTAGGCCGAATATTGCTATCCGGCTCCAGCGACCAACCTAGACACGCCTCGGGCTAAGGCCGCTTCGCGAAGAAGCTGTGTCCCATTAGGTCTTGCTCCAGATGGGGTTTACCAGGAACGAAGTCACCAGCGTTCCTCGGGGTCTCTTACACCTCGGTTCCATCCTTGCCTGTGCCGCAAGCGGCCATCGGCGGTCCATTTCTGTGGCACTATCCTTCAACTCGCGCTGACTGGACGTTATCCAGCATCCTGCCCTATGGAGCCCGGACTTTCCTCTCGCGGTTCACACCGCCAGCGATTGTCTGTTAAACTTTCCGAACAACATTACATAGTATACAGGGAACGCACGCTCGACACAACCCTAAAAATATTGTAAATTAGCAAGCTTCCTTTATTTGTTCAAATAAAACGGGTGTACCCTCTTTTGTAATGTATCATCTGCCACAAAATAAGTAGAGCGACCCACGTATAACGGAATATGAAGCTTGCTAAATTCAGGTATGCCTTCATCCAGAAAGAGTTCATCGTCCCGGTAAGTTTGCTGTATCTCACCGACAATCCAATCATGATCTCCATAGGTATGACTATCCACCACTTTACACTCATAAGCAAGATAAGCATCCAGCAATACAGGGACATCCACAGAAATTCCGTCCTCATATGCAATCTCGAAATGCTGAAACTTATCTATATCTCTACCGCTAAAGGTACCTACAGCCTGAATCCATTCCGATCTGTGGGCGGGCAAAAATTGAACACCGAAGCCTCCGCTTTTTTCAATCAGACCATGCGAATACGTTTCCTTCCGCAACGAAATGCCATACATGCCCGGTGATGATCCGATATATGTATGCCAGCCAGAAGCCATTACATTCTGCACGCCGTTATGACGGGAAGTAACAATAGCAACCATCCCCGGATAGGCATGGATCGCAGGATCAGCAATTAAAGTTCGCATACAACCTCTCCCCTATGAACTAAAAGTAATGAAACACTTTCATCTTCTCATAGAAGTTAAGCTTTTACAAAAATTGAAAAGGCTCTGTATTCACCTCAGATACATGTACTTCCGTAGAGTATCGGCCTTCTTCCAACCGTTTGCGCATCCATTCTGCGGTTTTAGGCTTCATAATCTTCTCTGCGTTATGACCAGGGTCAATGATGGCAATGCCAGCCATAAGGGCATCCTGAGCCGTGTGATAGTCGATATCACCCGTAACTAAGACGTCAGCTCCTTTGAAAATCGACTTGTTTACATAGCGGCTGCCAGAGCCTCCGAGCACGGCTGCTTTTTTAATTGTACGGCCCAAGTCGCCCACTACACGTACATGCTCGACGTTGAAGCCTTCTTTCACATCATTGACAAACTCGCGTAACGTGCGGGCTTCCTTGAGCTTACCCACCCGTCCCAGGCCAAATGTGCGGCCCTGCAAATCTATATGGTACAGGTCATAGGCCACCTCTTCATAAGGATGAGCTTTGAGCATCGCCTGGACAACTTTGTTGCGCACACCCTGTGGTACAACCGTCTCTATGCGTACCTCTTCGCTGCGTTCCATTTTACCTGGCTCACCCAAAAACGGCTGTGTGCCTTCACCCGGCACGAAAGTTCCATAGCCATCAATGTTAAAGCTGCAATGGCTGTAATTGCCGATATGTCCGGCTCCCGCACCCAGCACAGCGTCCAACACCTGTTGATGATGTGTTTTCGGTACGAAAACGACGAGCTTGAACAATTGCTCCGTGTGGACATCCTCCAGCGTACCTTCACTTTCAATGCCCAATGCTTCCGCCATCCAGTCGTTCATACCATCCTCTGCCGTATCCAGATTCGTGTGACTGATGTAAACCGCTATATCGTTCTTAATCAGCTTTTCATACAATCTGCCTGCAGGCTGATCCGTATTCAATGCTTTGAGTGGACGGAATATGATAGCATGATGGGCGATAATGAGGTCGGCCTTTACTCGGATCGCCTCTTCAACAACCTCATCATTGACATCCAGAGCTACCAGTATGTTTTTGATTTCCTTTTGCAGGCTGCCAAGCTGAAGCCCGATTCTGTCGTCCGGAACTGCCAAATATTTTGGAGCCAGCTGTTCCATATAGCTAATTACCGTTTGTCCTTTGGCAAACATGCAAGTACCTCCTCTAGCTGTTCAATTTGCTTGCGTAATTGTTCCTGCTTTTGCTGCGCCGATTCCTGCTCTGATCGCGCCAACTGCGCAAGCACATTTTGGAGCTTATGAATTTCCAGCTTCCATTTACGGAAAAAGACTTCGTTGGGCTCTCTGACCAGCAACGGTCCAAGCTGTTCCAGCCAATTCTGCGTCAATACTAGCGAGCTACCGGTAAGGGCTAACGGTCGGTATAGCTTTTCCTGCTTCACAGGACTATCCGACACGGGTACAGCCGTCAAAACTTCATATATCTTTCCGTCTTCTTCCATAATATGCTCGCCTGTCAATACCCATTGATGCTCGATCAGCCATCGGCGCAAAATATCCTCGCCTACGTTTGGCTGTAAAATAAGACTCTTCACTGAATCCAACTTGTCTTTCCCCTGCTCCAAAATGGAAGCGATTAAGGCACCGCCCATGCCTGCTATCGTAATAACATCAACCTCATCGGCTGTAATTACGGCCAAGCCGTCGCCTTTTCTAACGGTTATGCGGTCAGTAAGACCTGCTTCGGCGACCTGCTTTTGAGCCGCTCGCAACGGCCCATCATTGACTTCGCCCGCCACAGCTTGCGTTACCCGACCACTGCGCATCGCAGCCACAGGCAAAAGCCCATGGTCAGAGCCAATATCCGCTAATCTGCTCCCGGCAGGAATTTGTTCCATAATATATTGTAATCGTTGAGAAAGCTTCATGACGTCACCCACGTAATCCATTTTTTTCGAGTCCAAAATAAAATTCCTACAACAATAGCCAACTTCAATAAGGCGTACAATACAACATCTCCCGGCGCTTGATGGCGCAGCACGATCATGTCTGCTTCAGGCATGAAAACCAGTGTCATTCCGATAGCAAAATAGACCGAAGCCAGACGTGAAAAGCGACGGTGTACCCACCAGCTTAACCATACCAGCAATGCTACATGTAAAATCCAAAATCCCTCCAGCATTACGTGAGAAGCCGTAGGCCAGTAGCGGCCTATAAGTACTGCGTACACCAGAAGCAGCGCAATAAAGCCACAGTAGTGAAGCAAGCTGATACGCAGAGTTAAGCCCACAAGGCACCATACCAGTCCGCACAGACCGACCAGAACAAGAAACCAAAATTTAGGCTCACCTTGGTGAAGCTGAATAATCCACACACCTGAACCCAGCATAATCACACTGCCCAAGGTACTCAGCATGGCGCTCATGCTCTGCTCTGAAGAACGCCAAACAGCGGCTACTCCATAGCAGATCGCGATTACTGCACATGCCGAGAATATTTGCATTGCCAACGGAAAAGCGGTAAAATAAAAACCGATCAAACAAATGCAGGAAATAATGACAAAACCAAGAAGCCAGGCGATTCCATGCCCGTTTCGAAGATATGTAAGCAGCCCGGTCCCAGTGTGACTTCGGCTTTGTGATGGATTATCGTCCTCTCGATAGAGGTTAGACAAAAAATCACAATATTGCTCAGGGAGAAGCCGACTTCGCCGCCAATGCTCAATTTCATGTAACAGTATTGCCCGTTTTTTCTCTTGGTCCAAGCTTTTCCCCTCCACCAAGGCTGCCATGGGATAAAAAAAGACCCTCTGCGCGCTCCAAGCCGCAGAAGGTCCGCAATGTTACGCTTCTATTCGAGGAAATCCTTCAGTCGCTTACTGCGGCTTGGATGGCGCAGCTTACGCAGCGCTTTAGCCTCAATCTGACGAATACGTTCGCGTGTTACACCGAATACTTTACCCACTTCCTCAAGGGTCCTGGTTCTACCGTCGTCCAAACCAAAACGGAGACGCAATACGTTCTCTTCCCGTTCGGTCAACGTATCCAGCACATCCTCAAGCTGTTCCTTCAGAAGTTCATAGGCAGCCGCATCCGCAGGCGCCAGCGCTTCCTGGTCCTCAATGAAATCCCCCAAATGTGAATCATCTTCTTCACCAATTGGCGTTTCCAATGAAACCGGTTCTTGGGCAATTTTCATAATTTCCCGTACTTTCTCCACGCTTAGCTCCATCTCCGCAGCCACTTCTTCCGGCGTAGGTTCACGCCCCAGCTCTTGCAACAATTGACGAGATACCCGAATCAACTTGTTGATCGTTTCCACCATGTGCACAGGAATACGGATTGTTCTTGCCTGATCAGCTATAGCGCGCGTAATGGCCTGACGAATCCACCAGGTTGCATACGTACTGAATTTAAATCCTTTTTCGTAATCAAATTTTTCTACTGCCTTAATCAGACCCATGTTACCTTCCTGAATCAGATCCAGGAAAAGCATTCCACGGCCAACATAACGCTTGGCAATACTTACAACCAGACGCAAATTCGCTTCTGCGAGTCGACGTTTGGCTTCTTCATCACCATTGTTGATCCGTTTCGCCAGCTCCACCTCATCATCAGCAGAAAGAAGCGGTACACGGCCGATTTCCTTCAAGTACATCCGGACCGGATCATTGATTTTAATACCGGGAGGCAGGCTCAGATCGTCATCGTAGTTAAAGTCATCCCCGTCGTTGTTTTCCGGGTCGTCGTTTTGACGCAATCTGGTAACTTCTTCGTCGTTATCGTTTACAACCTCAATCCCCAAGTCACCCAGCTGCTCATAAAACTCATCCATTTGCTCGGGGTCCTGATCAAACGACGATAGTTTTTCCATGATATCTTTGTAGTTCAGAGAGGAACTTTTTTTACCCAACTCAATCAATTGATCCTTAACCTGATCCAGTGTCAGTTCCGTCTCCAGTTCAGTATGCTGATCATTCGCCATCTTTCGACTCCCTCCTCCCTAGAAACATCCGACCTCTGTGTGTTCATTGTCTCTCTAGGGCTATAATCTCACTTGCAATTTGTGCTGCACGCAAAAAGTCACCTAAGCGCTCAGCGGCTCTCATCTCTTCCCTCTTCAAATCCAGTTGCTCCTGCAATGGAAATTTGCGCACCTGATGAATATAATCGTCCAAAATGTGCGGTGCCCATACGCCTGGAGCATCCATCATCATGATCGAGCTTACGTTTTTCTCCAGCCGATCATCTTGCAAAGATGAAATAAAGCGGCTTGTATCTGGTAACTTTCCTTGTGCGTAATAGGCGTATAGATAAGCAGCAATTGCTGCATGATCCTCAATATTAAAGGCGTCCCCCAGATGCTGTTCTACATACTGTGCAGCTTCTAAATCCTGCATCATCCAGTGAAGCAATCTGCGTTCCGCCACATGGTAAGCCGGCAGCAAATTTGGTGTAACGACCTGCCCTTTTTTATGCCTACCATTATTCCACCGATTTTCGTTATTATCCCCAAAGTCCTGTTTTTTTTGCAGGGACTGGCGGAGTAAATTACATTCTTGCTTTAAGGTTTCAAAATCCACCTTGACTTCGGCTGACACTTCGCGCAAATACACTTCCCGCTCGGTCGGGGATGACAGAGGTGCAATGACATTTAATGCTTCGCGGGAATACGCGATTCTTCCTTCTTCCTCTTGCAGTATATGGTTTTTTTTCAGATATATAAGCTTAAATTTCACCGTTGAAACGGCACTTTCGATAATTTGGCGCTGAAACCTTTCCCCGCCGTATTGCCGGATAAAATCATCCGGGTCCATACCGTCGCTGACCAGCGCTACTTTAACGTGAAGCCCCGCATTTTCCAGCAACGGAAAATTCTTAAGCGCAGCAGCTTGTCCTGCCCGGTCACCATCATAGCAAATAATGACCTCGTCGCACAGTCCCTTTAACATCGTAGCATGATGCTCCGTCAAAGCTGTGCCCATAGCGGCCACCCCGTTCTGCACACCTGCTTCCCAAGCTGAGATAACATCGCCGTATCCTTCAAAAAGGACACTCTGACGAAGCTTGCGAATCGAGGTCTTTGCATGGTGGAGGTTGTACAGTGTCCGGCTCTTGTTGAACAGTTTGGTTTCCGGTGAATTCAAATACTTGGGCTGTCCTTCACCAAGAATGCGGCCCGCAAAGGCAATTATTTTTCCATTTCGGTTCCAAATAGGAAACATAATGCGATCCCTGAACCGATCCACATACCCATCATCCTCATGTCGGGGAGAGATAAGCCCGCCCTTTTCCATCTCAACAGGATCGAAAGAACGCTTCTCCAGAAACTGGACAATCGTATCCCATCGGTTAGGTGCATAGCCAATTTGAAATTGATCAATGATCTTGTCAGTAAATCCCCGTGACCGCAAATACTCCATAGCCGGTTTGCCATGCTCCGTATTCTTAAGGAGAAAATGGTACATCTTAGATGTTAGCTCGTACGCTTGCAACAACCTGTCCAACTCAGGATGCTGATGCGTTGACTCACGTCCCTGCCATTCGCCGAGAGGGATATGACTTTCTTCCGCCATTGTTCTGACAGCTTCGGGAAAGGATAGTCCTTCGATTTCCATCATAAATTTGATGGCATTGCCTCCCGCGCCGCAGCCGTAGCAGTAAAAAATCTGACGATCCGGTGTCACGGTGAATGAAGGGGTTTTTTCGGAATGAAAAGGACAGAGGCCTTTCATATACTTCCCCTGCTTGGTCAAATGCACGTACTTGCTTACCGTATCTACGATATCATGATGTTGTAAAACCGACTCAATGATATCGTCCGGTATGTTGCCTTGTCCAGCACTCATGTTAACCACCTTCATCTCTTTAGCACGTAAATATAATTCGATACCGTTATTCATTCTCCTGCAAGAAGAGTAAAAGTTTTGTCAGTTTATGTTGAAAAACTTCACGATCCTCTGATGTAAACGGTTTGGGACCCTTTCCATAACGTCCTTTTTTCCTTTCCTTGGCAGAAGTATGACGGCGATCGAGCATAAAATCAATCGAATCGTTTCGATACATCGTTCCGCGAAATGACATAACCTCACAGCCTTTAGCCAAAGCGAGTGCCGCAAGACCGTAATCGTTGGTGGTTACAATATCCCCTCGACGGATATGATTAGCAATATAGAGATCAGCGCTTTGGTCGCTCCGGTCCACTTTTACGACGGTCACGCCTCCGCTGCCCTGGATAAGATGATCATATGAAGATACCATAATAACCTGAACATGAAAACGGGTAGCTGTATCCGCAATTTCGCTTTTGACAGGACAAGCGTCTCCGTCAACAACGATCCGCACATCCGATAAACCTCCGGATATTCCCACAAGCATCCCCCTTCTCCATACGGATTCGAGTAAAATACGGAACGGCTGCAAGATCGCTCTTACACCGTTCCGTATATTTATACCCATTTTTTCAAGTTATTCATACTATTACAGCTACGATTAGCCCACGAGTTTGGAAAAATCGGCAAAACGCTTCAGCTCTCTATCAATGGCGGCCAGCAATGCCAAACGGTTATTACGGATCGCATCATCCTCAGCCATAACCATTACGGAATCAAAGAACGCTGTCACCGCAGGAGTAATGGACGAGGCAAGTGCTAAAGCTCGCGTAGCATCGCCTTCCTGCAAGGCTGTATGATAAGATTCATAAACGCCGTACCATGTTTCATAGAGCGTTTTTTCGCCCTGTTCCGTAAATTCACCCGTATTAACTGATGCATGAACAGCTTTTGCAGCCAAATTGCCTACACGGTTAAACGACTCTACCGTTGCTTTAAAGGTATCTCCCGTTTGTACCGCATTCATCAGGGCTGCTCCGCGATCAACGACAGAAGCAACATCATCAAATCCGGCAGCAAGCACAGCGTCTACGACGTCATAACGAAGCGTCTCGGACAACAGTTTTTTCACACGCAAACCAAAGAATTCATGTAACTCTTTACGAATTTCATCGGCAGAACGTTTCATATTTCCAAGGTTGTCGTGTACGTCAAGTGCAATATTGAACACATCAGACAAAGTTGCCGAAAGATTACGATCCAGTAAAATTTGCACAATACCTGCGGCCTGACGGCGAAGCGCATAAGGGTCTTGCGAGCCTGTCGGAATAATACCGATGGAGAAACAGCCGGTGATCGTATCAATTTTGTCAGCAATACTCACAATAGCTCCAGCGTTCGTAGAAGGAACCGTTTCTCCGGCAAAACGCGGCTGATAATGCTCAAATACCGCTCTCGCCACTTCTTCCTTCTCTCCAGCCTTACGGGCATAATCCTCACCCATAACCCCTTGCAGTTCCGGGAATTCATATACCATTTGCGTTACCAGATCAAACTTACAAATATCTGCTGCCCGACTAACCGACTCCAGTGTATCCGGGGAAACCCGCAGCTTCTCAGCTAAAGCATCGGCAATGCGACGAATCCGACGTACCTTGTCTCCAACCGATCCCAATTCCTCGTGGAAAACGATACTTTCCAGCTTGGAGAGCGCATCCTTGATTTCCAGTCTCTGATCTTCTTCATAAAAGAATTTGGCATCAGATAGCCGTGCGCGCAATACTTTTTCGTTCCCTTTGGAAATGACATCCAGCGATTGACTTCCACCGTTACGTACAGTAACAAAGTATGGCAGCAGCTCTCCCGCACGATCCAGCACCGGGAAATAGCGTTGATGCTCACGCATGGAAGTAATCAGCACATCCTTCGGAATGTTGAGGAACGATGGATCAAAACCTCCAAACAGTACCGTCGGCGTTTCGACCAGATACAGTACTTCTTCCAGCAGATCATCCTTAACCGCGATCGTCCAGTCTTTTTCGGCTGCCAATGCTTCAATCTGCTTCACAATAATGGACTGGCGTTCGGCAATATCCACAATGACATGCTGTTTACGAAGCGCCTCAACATAGTCTGCCGGACTTTCCACAACAGTATCCTGCCCGAGAAAACGATGTCCTCTTGTCACATTCCCGGATTGAACCCCGGCAATTTCCAGGTTAACAATATCGTTACCAAACAAGGCGATCAACCAGCGAATTGGACGAACAAACTTAAAGTCATAGCTGGCCCAACGCATAAATTTAGGGAAAGTCATGGCATGCAAAATGTGCAATAAGCCTTCGGACAGCACTTCCGCTGTCGGTACACCTATACTGCTCTTGGTCGCGTAAATATACTCCACGCCTCCAAGCTCCTTGAATGTAAACTGTTCAGGATCAACACTTTGGCTACGGGCAAAGCCGAGAGCTGCCTTGCTCCAATTGCCGGCTTCATCAAGTGCGATTTTGCGGGAAGGACCCTTCACTTCTTCGTTAATATCCTCCTGCTTTTCGGCTACTTCCTTAACCAGCACCGCCAGACGACGAGGGGTAGCATAAGCTTCTACATCACCATGAGCAATACGTGAGCTGTCCAGCCAAGCAGTCATACGCTCCTTCAACTGCTGAATCGCAGCAGGGATAAAACGGGCGGGCACTTCTTCCAAACCGATTTCAAACAGCAAATCCTTAGACATGTGCCGCACCTCCTTTCTTCAACAGCGGGAAGCCGAGCTTCTCGCGTTCCTCCAGATAAGTTGCAGCCACCTGACGGGCCAAATTCCGTACACGCATAATAAATCCGGTTCGTTCCGTTACACTGATTGCACCGCGGGCATCCAACAAGTTGAACGCATGAGAGCATTTCAATACATAATCGTAGGCTGGAAATACAAGATGCTGCGCCATGGCTTTATTCGCTTCTTCTTCATACATATTAAAAAGGGTGAAAAGCATTTTGACATCAGATACTTCAAACGTATATTTAGAATGCTCAAATTCAGGCTGGTGGAAAACATCACCATACGTGATGCCATTAACCCACTCGAGATCGAATACGTTCTCCTTGTCCTGAATGTAGGACGCAAGACGCTCCATACCATACGTAATTTCAACCGCAACCGGACTGGCATCGATGCCGCCCACTTGCTGAAAATACGTGAATTGGGTAATTTCCATACCGTCCAGCCATACTTCCCAGCCTAATCCCCATGCTCCCAGCGTTGGCGCTTCCCAGTTATCTTCAACGAAGCGAATATCATGCTCCAGAGGATTAATACCAAGGCGGTTCAAGCTCTCCAGATACAACTCCTGAATGTTATCAGGCGATGGCTTCAAAACAACCTGAAACTGGTGATGCTGATACAGACGATTTGGATTCTCTCCATAACGTCCATCTGCGGGCCGGCGGGACGGCTCGACATAAGCTACGTTCCACGGCTCAGGTCCAATCGAACGCAAATACGTCATCGGGTTCATTGTGCCTGCCCCTTTTTCCGTGTCATACGGTTGTACAATAATACAGTTGTGCTCAGCCCAAAATTGTTGCAGTGTCAAAATCATCTGCTGAAAATTCATGGTACACACTTCCCTTCCAAATTACCTCAAATGGTGGTGATCATTCTTCGTAAAGCTTCTATGTACAGGGCCGCCGACTTCCAACAAGCCTCGCCAGAGACAGCAAAAAACCCCCGCCTCTACGCCTGTACAGACGTAGGGACGAGAGCTGACTCCCGCGGTTCCACCCTACTTGATTGCAGTCCTCCATCACCAGCCAGACCGTAATCCTCTTTTCCGTGTCCAATCAGATGCTCCCGAGTGCCTTGTTCACGAAGATTTCCCGCCGGGCTTACACCATCCCCGACTCGCTTACTCTAGAGAATAAACTCCGCTACTTTCTCGTTCAATGCCTCTGCTCCCGAAGGAGATATATAGTAAAATACTACACGTTTTCAGCAGCACAGTCAAGGGAGCAGGAGGTTTCACATATCATACTTGTCGAGCTGGTCCAGAAAATTGCGGGATTTCAGCTTGACCTCCAGCTGCGTATCCATGAACTGACGCATGACATGTTTGATTTCCAGCTTGGTCGAGTCCTTCACATCGATGTTGCCAAGCCGGTTTAAATCCATTCTCGCGAACAAACGTAACAACTTCAACGTACGCGGTGTGACACTCAATGCAGCCGGATCAAAATGCTTATAGCCTCGACACAAAACTCCGCCCAGCTTCGGACTGATAAACATATCTTCATCAGCACACTGTTGTCCGCTGGAAATACAGGCATCAAGCTGGGGAGCATATCCGGCCGCCTGCAATATTTTAAATTCATAAATGCTCATGACGATCAGCGGATCTTTGCCGCTCTCCAACGCTTCCAGACATGCTTTAAGCTGCTTAAACCAGAAGGTGCCCGTTTCTTCATCATGTAGTACCCGGTCGAGCAATTCACAGGCATATGAGGCGTAAGCGGCCTTGGTAATATCCTCGCGCAGTGTATGGTGGGATTGGATAATTTCACCGGCATTCAACGTGCCTAAGCCGGTATTTCGAAAAAAAACAAATTCACCATACGTAAACGGCTGCGTTAAAGCGGCATGACGACTTTTGGGCTTCTTGGCTCCTCTGACCAGCACGCCTGTCTTACCGCCGCTTTCGGTGCAAAGCGTAATAATTTTGTTCCCCTCACCGTAATCCATGCTGCGGATGACGATTCCTTCCACCCTGTAAAGCATGCCTCTTCCCCCAAACATTCGCGAAGAAGCCAGTGACTCGCGCTATTCACGGGCTTCTTCATGCTCGTCCGACTCTCCTTCATCCGTGTCTTGCTCCCTTGTCACGGCGCTCTCCCTGTATAACAGATACGCACCGACATCCCCAGTCATCGCAAAATACTTCCACGAAAAATCTCGCAATCGTATTCATCCTTTCTTCGGAAATGACGTTTGCATCTCAAAATTAGAATGATGCGAAGAGAGGTGAAGTATGCGATGAAATAAATGGATTGCGTTAAAAAAGGCTGCTGTATGCGGGGTGGGCCGCCGCTCCGCTACAGCGTGCATACAGTTACACTACCTTTTTTAAAGCATTCATTTTTTCAGTGCTGGAAATGAGGGTAAGGGAAGTGCAAGAGTTAAGCGCCGCAAAGGCCCGGCGCTTGAATTACCAAAGACACTTTACCTTCTGCCTGTGGTAGTGAATAGACAGTCGGGACGGCTTTTTTTATGGTGCCTAAAAGACTAAACATACTTGGTTTAACTAATTTAAAACTCAATTTTAAGGTCCCTTAAGGAACTAAAGCGTGAAATATAACATGCTTTTTAAGCGTCGCGGTGGAAGCCGAGGTCACGCAGTACACGATCCTGGTTACGCCAGTCTTTTTTGACCTTTACCCACAGTTCCAGAAAAATTTTAGATCCCAGCAGGTTTTGGATATCTACACGTGCCTGTTTGCCCACTTCCTTGAGCATAGCTCCCTGCTTACCGATAATAATTCCCTTCTGGGAATCCCGCTCTACAAAGATGACTGCCATAATATGCACTACGCCGTTGTCCTGTACCTTCATGTCTTCAATCATGACTGCAATCGAATGCGGTACTTCCTCACGAGTCATATGCAAAATCTTTTCCCGTACCAGCTCGGCAATGACGAACTGCTCCGGATGGTCGGTAATTTGGTCATCCGGGTAATATTGTGGACCTTCAGGCAAGTATTTCTGAACCTGCTCCAGCAAACGGTTCACATTGTTGCCCATTTTAGCCGAGATCGGCACAATTTCTGCAAAGTCGTACAGCTTGCGATACTGCTCAATCAGGGGCAGCAGTGCTTCCGGCTCAATACGGTCAATTTTATTTAAAACCAGAATAACTGGCGTTTTTACCTGTTTCAGCTGCTCGGCAATAAAACGGTCGCCTCCGCCTAATCCTTCAGCGGCATCAATAAGAAAAAGTACAGCCTCAACTTCGCCCAACGTATTAAAGGCTGTCTGATTCATGTAGTCGCCCAGTTTAGACTGGCGCTTATGAATGCCCGGTGTGTCCAAAAATACAATTTGCGTGTCCTCTGTAGTGAATACCCCATGTATTTTGTTACGTGTGGTTTGGGGCTTGTCCGACATGATGGCGATTTTCTGGCCGATGACATGGTTCATCAGAGTTGATTTCCCTACATTGGGTCTGCCGACAATCGCAACAAAGCCTGATTTAAAGTGTTTCTTAGCCATTTCGTTTCCTCCAGCACTATTAAGCGCCTATTTTTTTGGTTTTTGGGTTAGGTCTTTTCTATAGTATATGATTACAAAAATGTGTTTTTCCATTAAAAAAGCTGACTAATCAAGGTCAACAACGGCCTGTAAAACACAAATATACCAATAATTACAGCAAAAACCGCTGCCAGGAGCACAGCTCCGGCGGCGGTGTCTTTAGCCGCTTTGGCCAGCGGATGGATATCAGGCGAGATTAAATCTATCGCCGCTTCAACAGCGGTATTGATCAGTTCGGCTACGATTACCATGGCAATCGCCACAGAGACGAATAACCAGTCGAGCCGGGAGATGCGCAGGCTTAAGCCTGCTGCGATGACGAGAAACGCCAAGACCACATGTATCCGCATATTTATTTGCGTGCGCAGAGCATACATCACGCCTTCTGCGGCATAACGAAAAGTCATTCTCCAAGGCTGACGTCTCATTACCGTGTCAACCCCACTTGAGCCAGTACCGCCTCTTGCTTGCCCATCATTTCAGCCTCACTAGCTTCATCCTGATGATCATAGCCCAGCAAATGCAGAAAGCCGTGAACAAACAAAAATCCGATTTCACGCTCAATGGAATGACCGTACTCCTCACTTTGAGCCTGAGCTGTCTGAACGGAAATAATAATATCCCCCAGCACATCCGGCACATCATTCAGCGGTCCTTCGTCATCCGGCTCATAGATGATTTCAAGCTCTTCATCCAGTGTTTCCTTCATGGCAAATGACAGCACATCGGTTGGACGGTCGATTCCCCGATAATCCCTGTTTAATTCATGAATTTGCTCATCATTCACGAAGGTGAGGGCAACCTCACCGTCCGTCACCCCTTCCACCTTGCCTGCTTCCTCCAATAGAGTGTTCAGCAAACCAATCAAGGATTCATTAATTACCATATCGTTTTGTTCATTATTCCAAGCTAATTGAAGGCTCATGCCAACCGCTCCTTTTAATTCTAATGCTCCGCCGCACTTCATGCACAAGCCTATTATGCTATGTTTTCCCGCTCTCAGGCTTTGGTCTTTCTTCGGGATACTCAATCCGGGAATGGAAAGTTCCCATCACGGTTTCTTTAAGAGTTTGAGCCACAATATCAAGCTCCCGCATCGTTAGCTCACAATCGTTGAACTGGTGATCATCAAGACGACTTTTAATAATTTTTTCAATCATCGACTCCACCTGTTCCACTGTTGGTTTCCGCAGGGAACGGACGGCTGCTTCCACACTATCAGCAATCCCGACTACAGCGGCTTCCTTGGACTGGGCTTTTGGCCCAGGATAACGAAAATCATCCTCGGTAAAGTCTGGCTCTACGCCCTGTTCTTCCGCCTCACGCAGCGCCTTATGATAAAAATAGTGCAGAAATGTCGTTCCGTGATGCTGCTCGGCAATATCGCGAATCGGCTTGGGCAGCTTGTAATCCAATTGCATTTCCACACCATCACGGGCATGGGCAATAATGATGGACTTACTCAGCTTTGGCTCTATCGTATCATGCGGATTATCCATACCGTTCTGATTTTCAATGAAGTACGAAGGCCGTTTTGTTTTACCAATGTCATGATAATACGAACCGACCCGGCACAACAAGCCGTTAGCACCTATAGCCTCCGCTGCTGCCTCTGACAGATTACCTACCATTACGCTGTGGTGATACGTACCCGGTGTCTCTGTAAGCAGCTTGCGCAGTAGCGGATGATTCGGGTTAGACAGCTCAACCAGCTTCAGCGCTGACAAAATGCCAAAGGTAGACTCAAAAAATGGCATTAGCCCAATAACAAGTATCGCTGTAATCAAACCGCCCGCAAAAGCAAAAGCTACCGCATAGAGCGTCGTCGTTTGAGTCCAGTTGCTTTGGTCGATCAGCGCCAGAGTGAAGACCGACACGGCGCCGAACAAGCATACCATAATCGCTCCTTTGAACAGCGTTGAACGCTGACTGGCTCGATGCGTCGAGAAAATCGACGCAAGACAAACCACAAGGGCAAAAAATCCGAAGTTAAAATCAAAAATTTGTCCTTGTCGGACATTCAAAATGACACTTGCCAATATACTGAATATAACGGCACAAACGAAGGCCAGTGACATATCGAGTAACAACGTTACGAGCATGGCTCCAAGCGCGATAGGCGCCAGATAGCCAAGATAAGACCGTTCACCGTCCTGCAATATGGCGGTTAACATCATTGCGCCTACCGTGATCACAAAAATCAACACCAGCATGAGCAACTGCGCATTGTTATACTTGAAACGGCGTGTTCGTGATTGGAACTGGCGAATATACATAAACAGGCCCAAGGCCAGCATCGCAGACAGCATCAACAGACCAAATTGCGGCCAATAGTTGATCTTGTCCTTTAGCAGCTCGTTTTCATCCAGTAAAGTGTAGATTTCCTGGGTAATAATCTCGCCTTTCTTGACGAGCACTTCACCCTGTTTGATATAGACTGTCGGTGTATCTTCACGGGCCTGTACCCTGGCGTCCTTCGTAGCTGTATCATCATAAAACTTGTTGGCCGTAATCACAAGCCTTGCAAGCTCCTGAACGACTTCACGAGAGGTGCGCTTGGTAAGCGTACTCGTACTGACCCGCTCGGCCACCTTGGCTCGGGCTGTTTGTGCATCTGTAATCTGATCGTTCATCAATCCGGTCACGATTTCACGGGCTACCGGTCGCATCTCGGCAATATCCTCTGACGTGAGACGCGGAATTTTGATAAAGGTTTCCTCTGGAATCCGGTATGTCTGCTCTTTTGTTTTTTGCAGCACTTCGTCCAATAGCTTTTCCGGGTAGGCATCGGCATTACGGCTATTGTTTACAAAATTTTGCACAAATTCCCGCGCACGCTGAGGAATCTCGTCTTTGTAAATAGAAATTTTATCGGATCTGGAAACCTGGTCATCCTGATTAAGCCGTTCAATTCGGTCCAAAATACCAGTAATCAGGTTATCGTTGCGAATCGGTACAATCGTATACATCGGCTGTACCCGTTCTGCAGACTCTTCCTGAGCCTTTAACGTCGCTTTGCTGTTGGGAAGTTGCATCGGAGCAACAATTTCCTTTTCACTTGGCTGGTTTACCCGAATGTCATAGCGCTCGGGAAGCAGCTTTGAGGCTAAACCGATGTAAAAAAGAACCACTAAAAATAAAAACAGAAGATAGCGTGTTGCCACGCTATACTTCCATCCACTCATTCTATGCTGGAACGTTTTGCCCTTAGACAATTCCTTCGAGGTCATCTGAAACAATCCCTCTCCATCATCTTTTTCAAGACAGCTACGCTGCTTATTTTCATACTTCTGATAGCTTCACATCCGTGATATGAAGGCTTATCCCTGATTTTCGGCAACCTGGTCGTAAGCCACTATGATTTTCTGAACCAGGGAGTGACGGACAACATCCTCTTGTGCAAAATGTACGAAGCCTATTTCCTCAATTCCCTGTAAAATCGCATTCGCTTCAATCAGACCGGATTTTTTGCCACGAGGCAAATCAATTTGCGTAACATCACCGGTGATGACCATTTTGGAGCCAAAGCCCAGTCGGGTCAAAAACATTTTCATTTGCTCCGGCGTGGTGTTTTGCGCTTCATCCAAAATAATGAACGAATCATCCAGCGTACGTCCCCGCATATAGGCCAGCGGCGCGATTTCAATCAGCCCGCGCTCCAGTGCCTTTGCTGTCTGCTCCGGTCCCATAACATCGTACAACGCATCATACAACGGGCGCAGATAAGGATCAACCTTTTCCTGCAAATCCCCTGGTAAAAAGCCCAAATTCTCGCCTGCTTCCACCGCAGGACGGGTTAATACAATACGCTTGACCGAACCTTCCTTCAGAGCAGCTACGGCCAGCACCACGGCCAAATACGTTTTACCCGTACCTGCCGGGCCAATTCCAAATACGATATCGCGTTTTTTTATCGTGGTTACATAGTGCTTTTGTCCAATTGTTTTGACACGGATCGGCTTGCCCCGGAAGGTGGTCGTGATTTCTCCCTTGAACAGATCAAGCAATTGATCGGCGCGTAAATCTTTTGCCAACTCAATCGCATAATGGACGTCTCTTTCGGTCAGGATATATCCATTACGAATTAACTGGAGTAGTACATCGAACAATTGTTCGAGCACTTCCACCTCATGTGCGTTGCCAAAAATATTGATTTCCGCCTCACGTGAATCCATTTTTGCGGGAACAGCCGCTTCAATCAATTTTAAAAAGGAATCCTGCGGGCCGAACAGCGCCTGTCCTTCTCCCGCATTGTTCAATGCAATTTGTATGCTGCGTTGTTGTTCTGCCAAATAGCCTCATTCTCCTTGGTTATGAACTAGCGGAAGTTCTTCCGCAATATTCTGTTCCACTTCAAAAAGCACTTTCATATAAACTTTACCATTCTCTCTCTTCTCATGCAAAATTTTTTGGCTCATTATTTTGGTTCCTTTGCCGTATTTGGCTAAAATATTGGCTCGCGCCCCTTCTATTCCCCTATTTTGGGCTTCTGCTTCCGTAAGCTTATCCTCATGTATCTTTGTCTCCCTCACGTTTTCGGTCATCCAACCGACTGGAAGACGGAAGGAGCGCCACATCAAAGGGTCATGCTCAACTGTGGTTTTATGCGTGGAAAAAAGGATTTTTCCATATCCCCATAGCTGCACCGCGTGGTTGCCCAGCACCAGATACAGGCGTTCGTGATTGTTTCCAGTATATGTGCTGCTGCGTCGCACCGTCGGACTGCTGATTTCGTACTCATGCCACACGAGGCCCTTAATCTCCCCCTTGGCTACAACCTGCTGTTGATTCTCCTCATCCCCGAGCGTTCCCGAGATAAGAATGGCTCCTTTTTTGACACGTGTATTTTTATGCACGACAGGACGACCCTGCTCGGCAAAAATTTCAGTGACTACCGCATCTGCCTTGCTGATGAGATGACGTGGACTGTAGAGCGGCTCAGGAGTAGGCTGTGAGGCCTCAACGACCTGAATCGTCACCGAGGTGCCCTGCTTCTCAACACCGATCCAGGACGCCTCAGGGAGCTTCTGCATGAGCGCACGCGAAAGCTTGTCCTGACTGGAAACACGGAAGCTCCATTGAAAAGGATACAGCCCCTCCTGACGGGCAGCCTTGAGTACAGCTTCCGTTGAGAGCTTGTCATTTCCCTTTACTTCAACATCCCAGATGAGCGAAGACATCAGGAACAGGCCTACCCAGAATACAGCCAGTCCAACCAGAAAAAATTTGCGTTTGGCAAGCCGCGCAACGGTAAAGGGAATTCCCTGTCGCTTCAAAATATGCATTTTGCAGCCTGTCCTTCTCAAAAACGGACGCAGAAGGAAGACGTGCGGCAGCAGAAGGTTCATTTCTGCATGTCTTGTACCCATCGGCCGCACGTTCCAAACAGGTATTTGATGCTCAGTGAGCAGATTAATGAAAGCTTCCACGCTCTCGCCCTTGACAGCAAGGGTAACCGTGCCACGCAACTTTGTTAAAGCGGGATGTTTCATGAGCCTTCCTCCGTTCCTTCCAATTGGATATCCGTAATGTGTCCTTCCACACTTACCTGCTCGGGCACAATAGACGTAATGACAAGCCCATGCCCCGTCACCCGCAACCTGCCCTGCGCAAGCGCAAGTACAAGCCGATCCGGCGTGAAGTCCACGACGCCCCGGTGATTCTCCACATAAAGCTGGCGGCTGCCAATGAGAGTTAACCTCGGCAGGTCAAATAAAATGTCCTGCGGAAGTTCCAGCGTCTCACTGGCCCACTTTCGCAGTTTGCGGCTCATCCGGCTCATACGAGGGAATCTCCTTTCCTGTCATGAAAAAAAATTTGTTTTCAAACGGCTAATAATTGTTTTTATGGCAGCTACGCTGCTGATTTTCGTCTCCTGTTATTGCCATCCGGTGGATCATAGTCATTTTCATGGCAGCTACGATGCTTTTTTAACCAATGCCGATGCCGCTTAGATATGGGCGTCATTACACCAGCGCCACAGATATCTGTACTGTACACTTTATGATCCAGCCGCCATATTTATGAAACGAAACTAACAATTCATCGTAGCTCTGATTTTGCATAGCAAGAGTCTGGATACTTGCAAAATGAAAAATGAAAAAGACAACCCCAATTCAAGCATCGATACGAGATTGTCTTTTCCTGATTTTATAGAGCCATTCTGTTATTTTTCGGAATCATGATTCAAAAGAGAGTTTTTTCTGGAATATAGAAAATAAACGGCCAGACCTATAACGAGCCAAATCAGAAAACGGATAAACGTTTGGCTATGTAAATTCAGGATGAGCGCCCCACACGAAATAATAGCCAAAATCGGAATATACGGAACACCCGGACATCGGAAGGCCCTGGGCAGATCCGGCTGCGTTCTTCGCATCACAATCACAGCGACAGAAATCAGTATAAAGGCTGAAAGAGTGCCGATGTTCACCAAACTCGCCAATTCATCCAGCGGAATCAACCCGCCCATTAATGCAGATAATGTACCAAAAAACAATGTGTTAATATACGGAGTTTTGTATTTAGGATGAACCTTGGACAATACTTTTGGTACCAGACCATCACGCGACATGGCAAACATAATACGGGTTTGGCCATAGAGCATGACCAGCATAACTGTGGTCATCCCTAAAATGGCCCCCACATCCACAATCCCTGCAACCCAGTTCTGACCTGCAACCTGCAAGACGAGTGACACCGGATGGGAAATACCTTCAAACTGCATAAACGGGACAATCCCTGTCATAATCCCGCTGACAATGACGTATAGAAGCGTACATATAATAAGTGAAAAAATAATGCCGCGCGGTAAATCACGAGCCGGATTTTTGGTTTCTTCTGCGGCAGACGAAACAGCATCAAAGCCGATAAAAGCAAAGAATACCAGCGCTGCGGCTCCAAGCACTCCACTGAACCCAAATGGCATAAAAGGCGTCCAGTTATCCGGTTTTACATATTTAAAAGCAACGAAAATAAATAATAAAATCACAGCAATTTTTACAATAACCATAATGTTGTTCATACGTTTCGATTCTTTGATTCCAAAGTAGAGCAAGGAGGTAATCCCCATCAAAATCAAAAAAGCAGGAAGATTAAAATAGGTGGTTTGATCTTTTAAAGCCCCTGGTGCCGCAGTGAATTCAAGGGGGATATGGATACCAAGTCCATTCAAAAATGATACAAAATAACCCGACCAGCCTGCGGAAACTGCACTGGCAGCAAGCATATATTCCAAAATCAAATCCCATCCGATAATAAAAGCCAGAAGTTCCCCCATCGTTGCATATGTAAAAGTATAAACAGAACCGGATACCGGAACGGTGGATGCAAACTCTGCATAAGCCAGTGCTGCAAATAGACAGGCAAGCCCCGCAACCACAAAAGAAATAATCAAACCCGGACCAGCCGTAACCGCTCCCGTGCCAGTCAACACAAAAATCCCCGTTCCGATTATAGCTCCAATGCCAAGCATCGTTAAATCAAAGGCACCAAGCTCTTTTTGAAGTGCTTTTTCACCCCGCGTTGCAGCAAGTAGCTGATCAATGCTCTTTTTTCTGAATAAGCTATTATTCATCCATCCCATCTCCCTAGACATGTAATATATACTTTTATACCTGGGTCACCTCACCTCGAAATTACGTTTATTTTCTCTAAATTTGGAGTAAATTTTCAGAAACACTATCTTTGAGAACATTATATATAAAAACAAATAAATGAAAACCGTTTTCGGAAAGCTCCATTCATTTTCTTACATTCGATCATTTTGCCTCTGTATTTTTTTCGAAAGTTCAGTATTAAACTAGACACAATGACAGATTTTTTGCTTACAAATGACGTAAGAAAACCTTGCTACTACTGGGTTTATGACATCTTATGTAAGTTCATAAGAGTATTTCTGCTAAACTGATTTCTATTCTGGACTGGCCTATGTATTAGCAAAAAAATAGTCCGCCACCAGCTAAAGCCGGGGCGGACTAAACCATTCATGCAAACTGCTCAAATAGAACGATAACAGCTCTTGTCTTTTTAACGTCTTCCTCCACCCATATAACGCTTGGAACGCGGAGGACCCAGTATTTCTGCCCAGATCACGCCTCTCCGCAGGTCAGCCGCAGTTACTGTACTACGCTCCTGCGGAGCTCCCTCTGAGGCATCTGTAATCTCTCCCGACTCCCTTGCATTGGATATGCGGTCGAGACGTGCCAAAACCGATCTACGCTCTTCTTCCATGGCCCGGATTCGATCCTCCAGAGTAGAACCGTTATCCAGGGAATCCCGATTCGTCTGTTGCTCTGTTTCCGTCCAATCATTCATTTGTTCTTCCATACGCCGAGCTTCCATAACTACACGTCGTTCATCAGGAAACTGACGCTGCAATTCTCCGGCAGTATCCTGCCTTTGCGGCTGACGTTGCTCCTGTCTGTGTTCCGTAGAGAAAGGTCCGGAGGGTGATGAAGGACCGCGAGAGCCGTGGTCGCCACCAAACGTAGGCATGCCCTTTCGCGGCGGCGCTTTTCTCTCTGTGCTTTTCATGCTTTTGCCCAAAAAAGACACCAACGCAAAGCCGATCACAATCAGGATATACAAATGCTCAAAAATCCAGCTCATAAAGTTCATAACTCACCGCCTTACTGCCGTAATTCATCGGCTATATCCCGTTGTTAATCCCGGTTTTTGTTGTCATTTCCCGAGTTTTCATTCGGTTTGCCCAAGGAGCCGCGCATTTGCGTATCTGCCTCAATATTTTTCAAATTCATATAATCCATAACGCCAAGTTTTCCGCCACGCAGCGCCTCAGCCATCGCCAGTGGCACTTCGGATTCGGATTCAACCACACGCGCTCTCATCTCTACGACACGCGCCTTCATTTCCTGCTCCTGCGCCACGGCCATTGCACGCCGTTCTTCCGCTTTCGCCTGCGCAATCCGTTTATCAGCTTCCGCCTGCTCGGTCTGCAGGAAGGCACCAATGTTTTTACCTACATCGACGTCCGCAATATCAATGGACAAGATTTCAAACGCCGTCCCGGCATCCAAACCTTTGGATAGTACCGTTCTCGAAATGGAATCCGGGTTCTCCAGCACGTCCTTATGCGAATTACTGGAGCCGACAGTCGTAACAATACCTTCACCGACCCGCGCAATAATCGTTTCTTCTCCGGCACCCCCGACGAGTCGATCAATGTTAGCACGCACTGTAACACGAGCCTTAACCTTCACTTCGATACCATCCTTGGCTACCGCAGCGACAGTAGGTGTCTCAATGACACGCGGATTAACGCTCATTTGGACCGCTTGCAGAACATCCCGACCCGCAAGGTCAATCGCAGCTGCGCGTTCAAATTCGAGCGGAATGTTGGCCCGCTGCGCAGCAATCAGCGCATTGATCACTCGGTCTACATTACCACCCGCCAGAAAATGACTTTCCAGCTGGTTGATGTTTAAGCCCAGACCAGCCTTGGTAGCCTTAATCAGCGGATTCACAATCCGGCTTGGCGTTACACGCCGTAATCGCATAGCCACCAGTGTAATGATGCCAATCCGCACCCCCGAAGCCAATGCCGAAATCCACAGCATCACCGGGAAAAAACTAAAAAATACACTTAACACAATAATGGCTACAACGGCAATCAGCAAAACGCTGACAATACCCGATTCGAACACTCGCATCATCCTCCATTAATCTAATTCTTCGTTTGTTAGCATGTTTCAGACGCTGGTGTCCGACTTGACCACAATGCGTCCTCCTTCTACTTTGGATACGATAATGGGCATATCCGTAGCGATAAACTCGCCGTTCGTCACGACGTCCACACGTTCGTCAGCGATAAGCACGGTTCCTGCTGGACGAAGCGGTGTCAGACTCACACCTCGCTGTCCCAATAGCACTTCCCGGTTCACAACCGAAGAAAAGCCCTGGTCAGCCGTCAAGCTTTCTTTAAGTATAAAACGGTTCCATATTCCCCGATCCTTGAAAGCAATCCCTATGATTGCCACCACAGCAACGGCAGCAGCAAAGGCTATACCCAATGATATAAAAGCATGCTGCATGTTGTAGGCCGCGCGAACAACTCCGGCGACAAGACTGATGGAACCTAAAATACCCAGAATACCAAAGCTTGGAATGAACATTTCAAGTATAAGCAAAGCCAGACCGATGATAAACAACAGCCACGTCTCGGAACCTGCAAAGCCAGCAATATAATTGCCGAAAAAGTACAAACCAAATCCGAGCACACCTAAAATTCCTGGCACTCCAAAGCCAGGTACGAGTAGTTCAATGACAACCCCTGCGATACCGATAAATAAAAGCAATGTCTGTACAATCGGGTTGGTCAATATCTCGGCTGCTTTTTCAGCCCATGTCCGCTCCACGTGAAATACATCATCCGTGCTATAGCCCATCCACTGGATAACTTCTTGTTCTGAAGAGGCGATGTGATCCGCATAGCCCAGTTTAAGCGCTTCCTCGCTGGTTAAAGAAATGATCTGACCTTTTTCTTTATTAAAGTTCAGCTCCGGTATAGCTACAGCAATTTTGGAGTCTACCATACCTCTCGCAATATCCGGGTTACGTCCGCCGGATTCTGCAGCAGATGCCATGCTGCTCTTCCACCAAGCCACCGTTTTCGGGTCAGTGATAGCTTGCCCTTTGCCGTCCACCAGTGCTGCTGCTCCAATGATGCTGCCCGGCTTCATAACAATTTTGTTTGCGCTTAACGCAATATAGCTCCCCGCAGAGGCCGCTTCGCCTCTTACATAAGCTACGGTCGGAATCGTGCTGTCCTTAATCAGCTTGCCCAGCTTTTCCGCCGTGTCTACACGTCCGCCTGGCGTATTAATATCCAACACAATGAGGCCCGCTTTGGACTCCGCCGCTTCTGTAAAGCCGCGTTCCATAAAACTGCCCAGTCCCTGCTCAATTTCCTGATCCACCGGTATAACAAACACAGCACCGCCTTTCACAGCGGCCGCCGCTGATCCCGAATGGAATAATGGCAACAGCAAAACGGATATCATGATCCACATGGTCCAAAAGATCATTTTGCGGCTGGAGTGGTGATGTTCTCTATGCATTACTCTCCCCCCTTTCGATCTTTCTATGTTATAGCATATCAAATTTTGTCAGGTAAACCATACAGTTTTCAGGATTTATTGTGAAATTCTTGAGTATGTTGCTAATCCTGATGGCTGTCATGTACTTTACGTACCCGATGGACATCACGTTTCAAATGATTATAGATAACGCTTACAAAAAAGGCCCTCTTTATAATAACAGCAGCCTAAAACAAGCGCGGCAGATACAGAAATAACACCCTCTGTAAACAGAGGGTGTTGCGCTTTCCTGTTTGTCGCAGGTTTATTGCAGAAATTGCTGAACCGCTTGGTTCACGAGCTTACCGTCAGCGCGGCCTTTTACCTTAGGCATCAAGGCCGTCATTACTTTCCCCATCTCGGCTTTTGAAGAAGCACCGGTTTCCTGGATGGTCTGCTGTACAATAACTTTAATTTCTTCTTCAGAAAGTTGTTCGGGAAGGTACTGAGCGATGATCTCTATTTCTGCTTTAGTGCTTGTCGCAAGTTCATCACGACCGGCTTTTTCAAATTCATGGAGGGCATCTTTTCGCTGTTTGATCTCACGACTCAGAATATCAAGCACTTCGTTGTCGTCCAAATCCCGTTTCAAATCTATTTCAAGATTTTTAATCGTAGAACGAACCATTCGAATGGTGGAGAGTTTGAACTTGTCCTTACTCTTCATTGCTTGCTTCATATCTTCGTTCAATCGTTCGCTCAAATTCATGATTGCTTAGATCCTCCTAGAACTTTCTCTTACGAGCAGCCTCGGACTTTTTCTTGCGCTTTACGCTTGGCTTTTCATAATGCTTGCGTTTCTTCACCTCAGCCAATACGCCATCCTTAGCAATGGAACGTTTAAAGCGACGAAGTGCAGCATCAATTGTCTCGTTTTTGCGAACTTTAGTTTCAGACACCAGTTTTCCCTCCCTCCGACCAGACCGTCCAAGAGCAATAACACGGTTCATCAAATTTTATTATAGGTGAAACGGAAACCGGGTGTCAACCTATAAGAAAAAATGAATAAATAAAGGATACATATTTCTCCATTCACGCCGTATTACCGAAAGACAAGCACTGTCATTTTTAAGAATGTGAGTCCGAAATACCCGTCAAGGCACCTAATGGGGCACCGCCCAGTAGATGATAATGCAGATGTCCCACCGCTTGCCCGCTATCCGGACCGCAGTTGTTAATCAACCGATAACCGGATTCAGCGATACCCAGTTTTTTCGCCACCTCAACCGCAACACGATGAATCTCCGCAATCAGAGGAAGATCCTCTTCCGTCACAGCATTCATTGAAGGAATATATTTCTTCGGAATAATGAGCACGTGTACTGGCGCCGCAGGCTGGATGTCATGAAATGCAAGCACATTGTCGGTTTCCAGCACTTTTTTGCTGGGGATCGTTCCATCCACAATTTTCAAAAACAAATCGTCCATTCAAAACCCTCCTTTGGCAGTGAGCCGATCGTCAGGTTCGAAAGTGCAGAACCCATGCTCTCGGCATTCAAAGTTATGTATTTCCCACAACCGAATTAAACATATACAGTTATGGTTTGTTATACCTATGTTTCTATATGTATCATAACGGAAAAAGGGGCTTAATACCAGTTCCCTCTTCCCGCTTCTTCTATAATAGCTTTTACCCCTTCATCAATTTGATCCGGCTGAGCACGCGAAATACTGATGCGTAAAAACTTTTCGTGTTCCTTATAATCGGATAAGTAAAATCCTTTACCGGATACCACCAGCACCTTCCTCGCGGCAAGACGCTGTACCAAACGCTCCATGTTCACCGTCCGGGGTAGCTTCAACTGCATATACACTCCCGAGCTTACAGCCGACACTTCAATCACCCCGTCCTGATTATATCGCTCCACTGCCTGGTTTAAAATGCGAATGCGTTCCGCATACAGGCTGCATATCGTGTGCTTGTGGCGTTCATACATTCCATTTTTAATATAAATATCAAGTGCGGCTTGAGATAAGATGGAGGTGTCGACGTATCTTTTGTATGCGCTGAACGTCTTTAAAAGGGTTTCCGGCAAAACCGCCACGCCTAAGCGCAAGCCGGGGAAAATGATTTTCGAGAAGCTTTTCAAATAAATAACACGGTCTGTCTGATCGTACGCATATATAGGATCAAACAGGTGGTCGATTCCCAAATCAGCCATGTAATCATCCTCCACGATGAACACATCGTATTTGGCAGCTAATGCGGCTATAGCCTTGCGTTCCTCTGTGTTGTAGGAGGTCCCCAGTGGATTATGATATCTTGACATGGTATAAAAAAACTTGATGCTCCCGTTCTTAAATTGGTTCTCCAATTCCTGCAAATCCATACCTGCCGCTGTTCTGGCGATGGTGCTGACGGGTATACTCTCTCCCTCCAGAAAACGCAAATAAATATCGTAGCTCGGTTGCTCCACCAAAACCGTCTTTTTGCCGTTTGGAAACGGCATTTTTGCAAGGATTTCCAACGCCTGCTGAACACCAGAAGTGACGATAATCCGCTCCATTTTTGCAAATACCTGATTATCGGCCAAGTGAGAAACAAGCGTATGACGCAATGTCTCCAGTCCTTGCGAATCTCCGTAGGTGAACAGATGATATTTGTACGTATCAATGGCCTGATTCAGACAGTGCTGAAAGTCCAGATACGGAAATACGTTTAAATCCGGGGAGGCCGAAGCGAAATCAATCGAGGCCTGAATATGGCTACGGCTATGACGCAAATCTCCGGAGTTCTCCACCACATAATATCCGCTTTGCGGAATGGAATAGATGGCGTGTTTTTTTTCAAGTTCGGCGTATGCCCGCAAAATCGTGCTTTTGCTGCACCCGTACAACTCTGAAGCATCTCGGATAGAAGGCAGCTTCTGACCCGAGATGTATTGCCCCTCGCGGATTTTAAGCTCTATATCCGATAAAATCGAAAAATATTTTTTCACAATGATCCTCCTGCCTGTTTATTTCACTTCCTACTTCTTTATACGGTTGATATTAACATGCTTTATGGATAACAAGGATGCCCCATTTTATAAAATTGTACCGATACAGTTATGATAATTTGATATCCCACAGGCTCGTCCATTGTTGTACCTTTAGTTCATCGGAGAGGACGTTAGTGTATGCCCATCCCATGGATACGCTGACTTATCGGTTTGCGGCTTCTTTTATAGTTCTGTCGATTCCGGTGGCCTTGGGGTGGGTCAAGTTATCTTATCGGGGCAAACCCATATTTAAAGCGCTGCTGCTGGCTTTGATGTACCCGTTGGGATTTTTCACGCTACAAGCATTTGGATTACAACACGCAACTTCCGCTGAGGGAGGTATTATGTATGCCTTCACACCCGTTGTAACGATGATCATTGCTTCACTATTTTTAAAAGAAACAACGACCCTTTTACAGAAGCTGTCGATCTTTTTATCTGTGTTCGGCGTTGTGTTCATCTTTATCATGAAAGGGAGCAGCTTTAGCTTGTCCAATTTGGGCGGGCTCTCCATGCTGTTCCTGACGTGTGTAGCTTTTGCCGGATACAGCGTTTTGGCACGCTCTCTGTCGAAGCATTTTAGTCCGGCGGAAATCAGTTATTTTATGATGGGCATCGGGTTTATTACGTTTTTGGTCGTATCGCTCACGAAACATATTCAAGGTGGAACGCTGAGCCAGTTTGTCACATTGTCCGGCAACGGCATTTTCGTACTGTCCATTATATATCTTGGCGTGGTGGCCTCGCTTATCACTTCACTGACTGCAAATTATGCTTTGTCCAAAATAGAAGCATCGAAAATGAGCGTATTTACCAATCTGTCGACCATCGTGTCTATCGCAGCCGGGGCTTTGTTTATTGGCGAAGAAATAACAGTGTACCATCTGATTGGCTCGTTACTGATCATAGCCGGGGTGATCGGAACCAATTATTTGGGCCGGAAAAAGACAGTACCGCTTCGTGCAGACACGCTTAAGACGTAATCGCTCATAGAGAAGTGAGCTGGAAAAGAATGATTGTCGAGATAGCTGAGGGCATGTTATGAGGTAGGTGGCAGGCTGAGATTAGATTTGGAATGACATAGATCAGGATTTTGCAAAATCCTCAGGTAAAAAAAGAGGCTGTTTCTTCTTGGCGGAAGAAGCAGCCTTAAGTATGTCATGATGACCACACTATGGCGATTAAAAAGGCAGGGGTTTAATAATAAGGGAGCAGGCTGATTGCGGTCAGCGCAGCAAGCGGCAGGATCAGACGGTTAAAGCGCCGACGTCCATATGGGAAACCATATCCGTAGCCTATGCCGGGTACCGGGGCTGGGTACGGATATGGCGGGTAGGATGCAAAGCCGCCGTAAGCACGGGAACCGCAGCCGCAGTTGTTAGGCGGATAAGGAAGATTTACGTTCTCTGCTTCACCCACGGGAACTGCCAAATATAATTTTTCATCATCCACATGCTCCACAATTCCATCATACATCGTTCCATCCTTCACCCATACGCATACGTAGCGGTGCATATGCTGTTGACATAGCGTTTTAGCATCCATTTTTTCTGGTGCAGTCCCTTTTTCGTTGGTCATGCTTTTTTCCATGGTTGTTTCCTCCTAGGCTCTTGCATGTATACCGTATGTTATTCAAAAATGGGCTATGTGCTACATCAAATTGGGCGAATTCCGGCTTGCAAACAAAAAAAGAAGCACCCCGGAGGCTCTTGGTAGAGCCCCTCTGAACGGACGTATGACGGGAAGTTTCCTTCCGCAGCATACGTCCGCCGGGGTGCTGTATGATTAACTTGTCGGCTTAGCTGTATTATAACAACACTTTGAAACTGTATCTGTGATCTGTATCACGTCGCTTCAAAATGTTTCCATAACCACGCGGGAGCCGCCTCCAGCCTGCTCTGCGGGAAGAACGACCAGCTTGCGCGGCAGACGGGCCCGCAGCTCGGGCACATGGCTGATCACGCCGACTGACAGTTGATCGTGATGCAGCTTTTCCAGCGAGGTGATCACCGTGTCCAGCAGTTCAGGGTCCAGCGTTCCAAAGCCTTCATCCAGAAAGAAAAATTGCAGCGGGTATTGGCCGCGCAATTGAATCTGGGCCGACAGCGCGAGTGCGAGCGACAAGGAGGTCAGGAACGTTTCACCGCCGGACAAGGTCGATACCGGACGCTTGACTCCGCCGTTGGCATCGTCACTAATGACAAAGCCACCGCTGGAGTCTACCTCTAGCGCATAACGCTGCTTGGTCAGAAAACGTAAACGGCGTGAAGCCGACTGACTGACTTGCATTAACTGCTCCTCGGCAATGTATTCCACGAAAGCGTTGCCCCGGAAAACGGACTGGAGCTTGGACATCTTTTCTGCCTCGCTGCGCAAATGAGCGCGATTGGACTCCAGCTCCATCCAGCGGACATGCCGATGCTGCAAATCCTCCAAATCACGCTCAGCCTTGGCACGATTTTGAAGCGCCTCTTCGTCACGTGTACGGCAATCACGCAGCTGGGCTGCGGCCGTTTCCCACTGTTCCTCGGTCACTGTTGCTCCATCCAGCTGTTCTTCCACATGCTTTAAACGGGAGGACAGCTCTTTTTCACGTTCCCGGTGCAGACTCGCTGCACGTTCATAACGTGCAGCTTCCTCCGGCCCGAGACAGCATTCCACGACCTCTGCTTCGGTAGCAAAAGGGGAGGCTTCCAGACGACTGCTCCAGCGGGACTCCGATACCTGCCGTCTTTCTTCTGCCGAATCAGATGCCTGCCGGGCAATCAGCGAAGCATGAACGGCTTGCTGCTTGCGTTCCTCCGCTTCAGCGCGGCGGCGTGCGGCGGCTTCGGCTCCGTTTCTCAGTCCTCGAAGGCGCGAGTTCGCTTCTTCCAGCAAGGAAGCCGCAGGGTCTTCTCCAACCCACTTACGAAGCTGGACCATTTTTTCGCGCAGCGAGTCATCTTTATTCTGGAGTCCGGTACGACGGGCAATAATGATTTTGTCTTCCTCGATGATGCTCTGCTGGATCTGCTGAACACGCGCCGCCTTCTCTTCGAGGAAGGTCACGCTCGTCTCCAACCGGGACCGCAGCTCTTCCGCACGCGTATCGCGCTCCTGCATGGCGCGATAACGCTTCGCGGCTTCGCCCAGCGCCACGTCCGGCAGCTGCGCTGCCCATTCGGCGCGTAATGCCCCGCTGCGCGTGGTGCATGCCTCGCGCTTGCTCCGCGCCTGCGTCAGCGCTGCGACAGCCGCCTCTTGCTCGGCAGCTGCGCGGATACGCCGCTGCTGTCCGGCGGCGTCCGCCTCGCGTAACGCGTGCGCCTCCGCAGGCAGCGCACGCGCACGGGCGGCCAGCTCGGCGGCCGCCTGCTCCAGCGCCGCGCAGCGCTCCGCCCAAGCGGCGGCACCACGCGGCGGCGCTGGAGCGGCGGTGGGCGCGGCCGGCTCGCCCGTGGCGGCCGCGCCGCTGGCGTCTGCGGCGGCGGGCTGCGCCAGTAGGCTACGCTGCTCGTGCAGCTGCTGGCGCAGCGTAAGGCGCAGCTCCTGCAAGCCCAGCCGCAGGCGGTGCAGCTCGTCCGGCGCAGCGGCATCCGCGCCATGGGCCGCGGTGGCCGCAGGCGCGGGGTGGTGCAGCGAGCCGCACACCGCGCACGGCTCGCCCTCGCGCAGCTCGGCGGCGAGGTGCTGCGCGAGGCGGCCTAGCTCTTCGGCGCGCAGCTTATGGCGCAGCTGCTCTTCCTCGGCAGCCAGCGCCGACACATCGGCGGTGACCTCTGCCTCCAGCGTGAGCAGCGCCTCGATGCCCTCAGCCGTCTGTGCGGCAAGGGCGGAACGACGTCCCTCCGTCTCAAGTGTCTCCTGCTCCGTCAGCTTCAGGCGTTCGTCAGCCTGGGCAAGCCTTTGTTCCTGCGTGACACAATCCTGCTCTGCTTCGCGTAGCTGCTCATCCGCCGTCTCCAGTTGTTGCAGCCGTTGCACGGCCTCTTGAAGCATTCGTCGTTCATCTGCACGCACTTCATTTTGCTTCAATTCCTGTTGAAGCTCCTGCTGCCGCTTCGATCCTCGCGCCTGTAGCTCTTGTTCCTTGGCGAGTCCTTCGGCATATGTAGCAAGGGTTTGCTCACTCTGCGCAAGCTCCGCTGCCAGACGGTCCCGTTCTGTCCGCAACGCTTCCGTATCACGCTCCAATTGCAGCGCCTGCTCCAACTGGTCGATTCGAAGCAACAGCTTCGATTCCTCTGCACCCAGAGCTTGCCGGGCCTGCTCGTCTGCTTGCACAGACACAACCGCAGCCTCCTGCGCCGATGTTGCCTGCACCGCCGCTTCTTCCGCCGCCTTCCGGCGCTTATCCGCTTCGGCAGCGGCTTCCTTCCAATCTGTCAGCGCAGGCAGCAATGCCTCGGCTGCGGAGGCCTGACGGAGCTTGCTCTCCAGCAAAGCAATGTCCGGCTCCAATGCCGCCAGTTGTTCCAACTCGTTCCCCCGGCGGCTACGCTCTAGGACCAGCTCACGGATTTTGTTCAACGCTTCCGTCTCGCGCGACACCCGTTCCAGCTCACGGCGAGAGGCCTCTGCATGGGCAAAAGCCTCTTTGAGACGCTGCTCTGCCTGTTCAAGCGCTTCGGCACCCGCATCGCCCAGACCCTGCTGCTCCGCTTCCAGCGCTTTCAGTGCAGCGTCATTGTCCTTCACACGGCGGCTCAGCTTCTGTGCGAGCTGGTCTCCGTACTTTTCCAAATGAAACAAACGCTGCAGCATCTGTCTCCGTTCACTGCCCTTTAAAGATAAAAATTCGGCAAACTTCCCCTGTGGCAATACAACAGCACGTGTAAAGTCGTCCATTTTCAGGCCGATATACTCCTCGACACAACGCGTCACGTCCTGCACCTTGTCAGCAAGAACTTCCTCGCCGTCCGCTGTGAACGCGATAAATCGACTAAGCGTATTATTCACCGATACGCCTCCAGCCCGTTTGAATCGGCGCTCCACACGATAACGACGAGGTCCTTGGGCTGACATCAATTCGAACGTAAACGCAACGGACAGCGTATCCTCGGCATGATTCATAATGCCCTGTGTTCCATTCATCGCCCGCTCCACCTTACCGTACATAGCCAACGTAATCGCGTCCAGCAACGTCGATTTACCACTGCCTGTCGGGCCAAAGATCCCGAATAGTCCGGTTTCGGTAAGCTCATCAAAATGGATTTCCTGCGACTCCCGGTAGCTTTGCAACCCCGCCAATTTCAGAAGAATCGGTTTCATACATCCTCCTCCTCGGCCTGGTCCCTTGCATCATCCTGTTCCACCAACTCCAAAAATAGCTGCACCAATCCGTCATCCGGCTGTGCGCCGCCAGTTTGCCGTTGATAAAAAGCCCGAAACAGCTCGTGAACCGGCAGCTCTGAGCGCTGATGTTCCAGCTGTGCTGCCGCCATTTCAGGATACATCGGGCGGATGTGAATGATGCCTTCACGGCTTTTACGCAGCCGCTGAATATCTCCCAGAGACATCGCTTCCTCCAGCGTAATTTCCAGGTCAATAAAGGCGTCCGCATCCAGCCCTTCGTCCAGCCAGCGATACACCTCTTCCAGACCTCCCCGTGCACGCCATTTCACTAAAGGCCGTCCACTCGTAATGTACAGCTCCTCGACCTGTGCGGGCTTGCCTGCGACCACGTCAATGAGCGTGACTGATTTGGCCTGCCCTGCTTCGGAAAAGCTATAAGCCAGCGGAGATCCGCTATAGCGCATCAGCCCGTCACCCTTCACATATTGGGGACGGTGTAAATGCCCCAAAGCCGTATATTGCGCCCCGATGCTCAACGCAGACGGGTCTACTGTATAGGCTCCCCCGACCTGAATCGGACGCTCCGAATCCGACTCCAGCCCGCCAAGCACATAAATGTGGCTCATGGACAGATTAACGGTATCAGGCCGAAACGCCGTACCGAGCTGTGCCATCAGCATCCCCACACGACGGCTGTAAGCCTCTCGCAACACCGTTTCGTCTCCGTCCTCGGACAACAGCTCATTCAGGCGGGACTCCGAAGGATAAGGCAAGGCTGCGATACATGCCATTTCTCCTGTACGCGGTGTATGAATCCGCACCGCTTCCCCGCTGGGCAGCCCCAGCAACGTAATTCCGCGCTGACTCACTAGCGGCGTAACCGAGGATACCCGTTCCGGCTGATCATGATTCCCCGCAATAACGACCAGCGGTCTTCCTCCAGCCGTTAAACGGGCAGACGTTTCATAAAATAGCTGCTCGGCAGCGGCTGGAGGATTGACCGAGTCGTACACGTCTCCAGCCATCATAATCAGATCTGCCTGCTGATCGTCAGCCATTTTCGCCAATTCTTCCAGGAACGCCTCCTGCTCCTTCAAACGGCTGCGCCCTTCCAGCGTTCTCCCCAAATGCCAATCTCCCGTATGCAAAATCCGCATGCTGTTCCTCCTCTCTCCTTTTCATTTCGTCCATTAAATATTAAATAACTACAACCGCACACTTTCTCCAGCCTCCAGAAAATACAACCACTTCTCAGCAACCCTTGTACCTGTAATATCTTCGATCACATGTGCGTACAGCTCCAGTTGAAAACGATATTGCTCCGTTAAATGAGGCACCGTCCTATATTCGGAAACCCGGTCTGTTTTGTAATCAAGCAAAACCAGCCCTTCTGGCCCTTCAAAAAGACAGTCAATAATCCCGTTCATCAGCACTCTATCATCGTGGCCAGGCTCTGACGTCATGTTTTCCTCCTGTTGCTCGGCTCCTGACTCTATTTCCTGTGCAGACAGCATCGACGGCAAGCTGCGGCTCCAAAAATCAGCGACTCCTATCGTATAGGTGAACGGAAGCTCACGCTGAACATGGGATGCCTCCAGCAATCTGCGACCCAGCTCGCTGGTGAAGAAGCGCAATATTTTATCCGTATCTAATGCCTCCGCCTGAACATCCAGCAATAAGCGCTGGTTCAGCAGACGGGCCTTCGTTTCCTCAATCACCTCGGCGTTCATCACACCACCCAGCGGCAAATGCAGGAACAGCGTATGGTATACCGTTCCACGCTCCGTTGGCGTCAGTTGCCGATTGCCCATAAATTTGGGTCTGCGCAAGTGCAATCGATTTCCCCCAGTCTGAGAATCTTCCATCTCCTCTGGTAACTCTGCTACTTGAAAAGAAGACAGATTCAGCCAATCTTCCGATCCAGCTTCCTGCATCGTTAGCCATCTTTTCATTTCGGTAACCGATGTATTCGCCGCCGTCTTGCTTGCCCGTTCATACGGATAGGACCAGGAAAGCGCAGCGGCAATATCTGCATCAGCCCTTGTTGTCATATCTGCTGGGCTATTGGATACGGAATCGGATGAGAGCCACCTTTTGTCGATCGGCTCGGCATTTTTCAACGCTACCGTCTTCTGCTGACGCTCTTCATTAACAGTCTCTTCCCCAGGGTCCGAATTCAAACGAGAGCCGGAAAGAGTCTCCGAAGCTATGATTCTAAATAGCCAATCCCCGCCCGGCATAGTTTCCAGCCTGTGATAGTCCCCCTCCTGATCCCCTGCCGCTTCCCTCAGTACAGCAGCAGAAGGATGTCGGATCAACGCAGGACCTACCCAGTCCAGATAACTGCGGCCTGCCGCCAGCATATAATCGGGTAAAACTGTCTCCGTATGCTCTTTGGCACGTGCCCAACCCGCAGCGCGTGCAGCAAGATCCTTTACCGTTCCGGTCATAATAAGCTTTTCACGTGGACGCGTAAGCGCCACGTACAGCACCCGCATTTCTTCAGCCAACAGCTCCAGCTGGGAGCGTCGACGGATCGCCAAATTAGGCAGCGTCGGGTAGCTGACCCGATTTTGTTCCTCCACATATTTGGGACCAAACCCCAGCTCCTTATGCATCAGAAACGGCGCATTCAGATCCTGCTGATTGAACATTTTAGCCGTTCCCGCGATGAACACAACAGGAAATTCTAGTCCTTTACTTTTGTGAATCGTCATAATGCGCACAGCCTGATCGGGTTCAGTACCGCCACTGGATGATCCTAAATCACCGCCTCGCTCTCGCAAACGGGAAATAAAGGTCAAAAACCGGAACAAGCCCCGGTTAGAGGTTGAAGTCTCATATTGTCTCGCCCGGTCATATAACGCCCGCAAATTGCTTTGACGTTGGGAGCCGCCAGGCAATCCACCTACCCAATCCAGATATCCCGTTTCCTCCAGCAAACGCCAAATCAATGCACTCAAGCTGCCTTGTCTTGCTTCCTGCCGCCACGCTTCCAAATCGCGCAAAAACGAATGCAGTCGGGCAGGCAACGTATTTCCGCTATTTCTGTCATCCATATCAGAGGCATCTCTCGAATCTCCTGCGAGAAGCTCCAATTCCAGCATGTCGCTGGACGTTCTATTTTCGCTATCCTGTGTATGGTCAGCCTCAGCCGCCGCAAGCAGAGCGCCATAAAATAGTCCGTCCGGCTTCTCCAGCCGGATTTGTGCCAGCTCGTCCTCGGTCAAGCCTACAATCGGTGAACGAAGCACAGATGCCAGCGGGATGTCCTGCTGCGGATTATCAATAATGTGTAGCAGAGACAGCATCACCTCAACTTCCGTTGCTTTGAAAAAGCCTGTCGTCTGCTCCCCGGATGCCGGAATGCCCTCAAGACGCAGTTCCTCTACAATCAGCGGTGCCCATATGCTTGCCGAACGGAGCAAAATGACAATATCACCGAAGACTGCCGGACGCATCGCTTTTAACCCTCTGTCATAAATCAACAGCGGTTGGCCTGTATCTCCCGTCAGCTCCTTAATCCGTTGCGCGATTGCGCGAGCTTCCAATTGTGCCGTTTCCAGCTCCGCAAGCTCAGCCATTTCGCCTTCCTGTAAAGCGGGTTCATCACCCGTTTCGGACAGTTCCGGAGCCTCCGAAAGACCGCGCCCGCCTTTATCAACTAACAGCAGTTCAGGTGCATACGGGGATGTGGCATCCTTTTCCGTCTGTTCAGGATAGGAAGCACCATGCGCCAACCATGCCCGTTCATCGTATTCAATTTCCGCCACATCCACGCTCATGATTTGTCGGAACACCAGATTGACTGCATCGACGACTTCCACCCGACTGCGGAAATTACGCGCCAGATCAACTAAAAAGCCATCTTCCTGTTCCTGCATACCGTATCGCTGGTATTTGTTCAAAAACAGACCCGGCTCCGCCAGCCGAAACCGATAAATACTCTGCTTTACGTCCCCTACCATAAAACGGTTACCCGGCTCTTCACGGGATACCAGCCTGACGATATCCTCCTGTACCGTATTCGTATCCTGATACTCATCCAGCAGTACCTCGTCGAATTGCTCCTTGTATTCAAGCGCAGCGTCTGAAGGCAGCAGTCTGTGCGGAGTGGAGTCGGGATGACGTAATATTTTTAGACAATAGTGCTCCAAATCTCCAAAATCCACCAGCCCTTTAGACTGCTTGTGCTGTTGAAATCGTTCGCCGAATAAAATAACGGTTTCCACCAGTTCGTCCATCAGAGGAGCCGCCGCATGCAGTTCCTCCAAATAGGCTTCTGCTCTCCTGCCGAACAGGGATGCCTTCATATCTATAATCATTTTTTTGGTTGCCTCACGGAGCGCCTTGACCCGTTCCTGTAGTGCAGGCTCAGTCTGATCCTTTTTGACCGGCTTGAGCTTGCCGAAGGCCGCTATCTGAAAGTGATCATACAGCGATGCCCACGGCTGTGTCTCCAGCTCCTGCAATAGTCCCTTCACCATCGCGGTATCCTCTTGCAGCGTCACTGCATAGGGCGCAGGGCCGCCGGGCTGCATAGCCGTTTCATACGCCTGCTCCAGCAGGCTTGCTGCTCCGCGCAGCGAAAGTGCCGCATCCGCCAAAATGCTGCGGACCCAAGGAGTTTCTCCCAAAGCCGCCACATCCTGTACACGGAACGCTGCTGCCGTCTCGCTCAGCCAGTGCTCTGGCCAGGGATGACTTTGCGAAAAATCGTACAAGCGCTGAACAAGCACATACATCGCATCATCTGTACGCTCACCGCTAAACCAGTCCACCAGTCTGCGGAATGTACTGCCTTCATCGTTAGCCTCATACTTTTCCTCAAACAATTCTTCCAGTAGCTCCTGCCGCAGCAATTCCGTCTCATGCTCATTCATAATCCGAAAACCGGGATCAAGAGGAATGGCCTGATAATGCCTGCGAATGACCTCCATACAAAAAGAGTGAAGTGTCGTAATCGAGGCCCGATTCAGCAGCGATAGCTGACGACGTAGATGCTCACTATCCGGCTCCTGTTCCAGCACACGTTCCAAAGCTTCACGTATACGTTGGCGCATTTCGGCGGCAGCAGCCTTTGTAAAGGTCGCTACCAGCAACCGATCCACGCTGAAACCGAGCCGCGGATCGGCGATTTTACGAATAATGCGCTCTACGAGCACCGCTGTTTTACCAGACCCCGCCGCTGCCGCTACCAGCATGTTGTTGCCAGATTCAGAAATCGCACGCCACTGGTCATCACTCCACATACTGCCTTCCGGCTTGGGTATGCCGTTGGTGTCTGATGTACTTATCATTGGTCCATTCCTCCTTTCCCTTCCTGCGTATGACCAAGCAAATCCCAGATCTGATCCTTGCCGGGTTTCCCCCATTGGTTGTAGCCGCTACCTTCCAGACTGTCATCAAATTGACAAACAGGTTTGAAAGAACAGAAGGTACATGCCGTCTCTTGCTGGATACGATAAGGTTCAATCGCCACGTCGCCCTCTGTCATACGTGTCCCAATCGTTCGGATATTATCGCGTACCGAAGCCAGCAGGCTATCCCACTGTTCCGGCGAAGCGACAGACGCACTGCTGTAAAAGCTGCCGTCCGCCTTTACCGCAACTGGCAAAATGGAGGAATACCCCTTGTCCAATGCCGTATCCATTTGCCCAACCACATCCCGATTCGCGAGCAATAGCCCTTTCATCTTGAAGCGTTTTAGAAGCTCCTGACGGGCCTGTTCCGCGCTCAGACCATTCGGCGACTGCAACATCGGATTATGGACGTGAAAATACAGCGTACCCGCCGGATAAGCCGTCTCGCCAAGCCATTCCTCCGCCGCATTCAGCAGCACGTCCAGGTATGTGAGCATTTGCAAGGACAAGCCATAGTACACTTCATGCAGCTTGAGATCCTTTTGGCTGGATTTGTAGTCAATGACGCGTAAAAGCAAGCCTTGTTCTCCCTCTGCCACATCCACGCGGTCAATTCGTCCGACGATTTCCATCACCACACCGTTGTCCAGTCGAAAGGTCAGAGGAGGAAGCTTTTCTCCCGGCCCAAAGCCCAGCTCCAGCTCCAGTGGCTCAAAGCTGCCTCTACGCGCATGTTCACCCAAAATCAGCGAAGCCCGACTCACAATGTCTTTCAGCTTGCGCAAAATGTACCCGTACCGCTTGGAGCTCATTAAAATCTCGCCTTGCAGACGAGGGGCCAAACGCTCCACCGTCGATTCCGCCTCTTGTCGGCATTCCTCTGTACTGAGACTCCCCCAACTTACGTTTCGTTTACGTAAATTCATCGCCATCTCTCCGAGCGCCGCATGGAACAACTGCCCGATATCCGGTGCCTTTAGCCGATACATTTGGCGCTCCTTCAAGCGAAGACCATGGGAAGCAAAATGCGAAAACGGACAAGCGACAAAACGTTCCATACGAGATACGCTGGTACGCAGCTTGCTGCCATACAGACGGCGACTCGTTTCTTTCCGCATTTCGGCATGATTTTCGTAAAAAAGTGAGGTCAGCAACTGACGCAGCTTGTCCCTTTCACGCCCCTGCTGGCCCGCATACCAGTTGTATACCTCCCACCAGGGAGATAAAATCTCTCCACCATGCCGCCATTGCCGGAATTGCGCGATCAGCTGTGGCAATGCCTCGGACGGATGGGAAGCATACTCCCATTGAGTCGCCCATGGGTCCCGAGGCAAAGGATAGGCAGCTAACGGGTGCTCTTCCAGAGCAGGGAACAGTTGACGGACATGCCGTACCAACTCTGACGGCAGCAACGACTTGCCCTCTTCGTCGGTCACGGCATAGCTCATCCACAGACTGCTTCCGGCTGACGTGAGCGCCGTATACGCAAGAAAACGTTCATCCAGCAGACGTCTTGTCATATCCGGCGCCAGCTCTACGCCCCGTTCATTCAAGGCGGTGCGTTCCTGCTCGTTCAGCACGCCATCCTCATGAAATACAGCTGGCATCACACCTTCGTTCATACCCAGCACAAAGACATGTTGAATACCAGCAACGCGTGTACGGTCCGTGTTTCCGACCAGCACCTGATCCAGAGCTGGCGGAACAAGACCCATACGGTACTCTATCAGACCCGTTTCCAGAACATCGGCAAATAAAGAAGTGTCCAGCTTCTCGTCACCCATCATTTCGACGATCTGATCCAACAGCTCAAGCACCGCATCCCATACCTGACGGTGCTCCTTCGCCTGCTCGGGATTTCCCGCTTCCTCGGCCTGATGGATCAAGTTATCCAGCTTATGCCCAATTTCTGCATCCTCCAGCAACAAATACACCGCTTCACACTTCTCAAGTGCAGTCCGGGCCTTACCCAGACGTTTCTCAAACGCACGTAAAGGCGTCACGATCACATCGCGGCACAGCTCCATTAGATCCAGCGTTTCGTCCCGCTGACGGTTCCGCTCCTGTTCCTCCAGCTCCAGCGAAAGGCTGGGTACAGCCTGCCAAGGCCGTCCGTCTGTCCAGCGGCTGCCCTGTATCCCGCAGGCCAATGCGTAATTTTCCAGACGGTCCATATCCTCGCGGCTGACCCGTCCATCCTGTGGCAACAGCAGATCCGTTTTGACCGCACGAAATACATCCTCGTACCGCCAACGCCGCTGGACGATATCCAGCGAAGCCCGAATCATTTCCACCAAGGGATGATGCAATACGCTTCTGCGCTGATCCAGAAACACCGGAACCTCATATTGCTTAAATATCGGCTCCACCCACGGCTCATAATCCTCAATCTGGCGTACAAACAGAGCCATTTCCCGATAACGTGCCCCCTCATCTCGGGCCAGGCGGCGCATTTCGCGCACTGCGCCCTCCAGCTCGACACGTCGGTTCGCTGCGGCATACAGTTTGATTTCTTCTGGCTGCTTATCTTTCCATTGCTCCCGCATCTGTTGCTGCGGCATGGGTCGTTCCTGGTTCCGATATCCCGCACGTCGTTCAAACTCTGCCTCCAGATACGCCAACGCCGGGCGGTCCTTAAATCTCGGAAGCGGATCAGGGCGCAGCAATTGTGTCTGCGTCTCCATCATCAGCTCGTCCGCCATCCCTTTAAGCTTTACATAGGTAGCCGCCGAAGGATGAAACAAATCCAGCTCATGCGGAAGCTGTCCACTCTCGTAGCTACGATTGCAGGTCAGTGCGACCGTCAACGAAGAAGCGTGCAGCATGAGCTGCTCCACCACCTTGTATTCATGCGGCGTAAACCTGCGGTAGCCATCCATCCAAATATCCGCTCCACGTACAATGGACGACTCAGCAATCTGCTCCGCCAGCATACGCAGCGTATCCTCGCCGTCAATATATTTAAGCGTCAGCTCTCTTTCAAAATCCTCATAAATCAAACTGATGTCCTTGAGCTTGCCGCGTAAAATCGGAGTGGATTCCCCCGCAGCATTCATTCGCTCCAGTTGCTCCGGTACAGACCGAGTATCATTCCCGTACTGCTTCAGCTCTGTAAACAGCGTATTTAACCGATCCACAAAGCCCAGTTGGTCTCCCGAATCCTTAAATAAACTCAGTTCATCTTTGCGACGACGAATAATTTTATATAAAAGCATCTTCTTGCCTTCCTCCGTCACAGGTACCAGCGCCGAACCCTCGGTTTCCTGCATGACCAAATAGGCAAGACGATGAAATCCCATGACCTGTGCGCGCACCGTCCCCTGAATACCGTTTCCGGCTTCTGTAAGCAGCGCATGCTCGGAAGCAAATGACGATTGCTCCGGCACAAGCAACAGCATAGGCTTACCTAGCGGTTTCTTGCGTAGCATAGCCGTCATTTCACGACGTATTAACGTGCTTTTCCCACTGCCTGAGCGGCCAATTAACAAACGGACCGACATGATGCGGCCTCCTTTCCAACGAACAACAATCTATTAAACAGTATAGCATATGAGGCAAGGGAGAAAAGAACGTACGTTTGCCATCTTGTAGCATTTTATCCTCCCTCAAAAAACAAACAGTCCCGCAGGTTGGCTTGGTGCATGCCTTCTCTACAGGACTGATTTATTGATAAAACGAGCCTAATCTACTTATTCCGCTATCCCAAAAGGCGGTTAACTGTGTATGAATTCTACAGTTGTGTCCGGCTACGCACCTCAAAAATAGCGAATTTCAAATAATGGCCTTCCTCCACACCCAGAATTTGGGGATGATCCTTGCCAGCCGCTCTCCAATCCACCAGACGGAGGATTTTTCCGGCATCTGCCGCCGCTTCCTTAATCGTGTCCAGAAACAGCTCCGGCCGCATATGGAATGAGCAACTCGCAGTCACTAAATAGCCGCCCTCATTGACCAGCTTCATCCCGTGCAGATTAATATCCTTATATCCCCGCGTAGCTCCTTTGACCGCATTCTTTGTTTTGGCAAAGGCCGGCGGATCAAGAATAACTACATCAAAGGTACGTCCGCCCCCTGCTGTGAGCGGCTTGGAAGTATCCCCCTTTCCCCCGGCCCGCGCGGTGCGTTCCTCTAAGCCTTTAACCTGATTGCGCAAATATTGGAAAGCATCGTCCACGACAAACTCGACGCGTTCCTCAAAACCGTTCAGCTTGACATTATCCCGTGCGCTTTCAATTGCGTGCTCGGAAATATCAAGACAGGTTACTTTTTTAGCACCGTATTTGCAGGCATTGAGCGTAAAGCTTCCCGTATGTGAAAAGCACTCCAGCACGGTTGCACCATCCCAGAATGGGAACTCCACAACCTTGCCGCTTCTGTTCACAGGCTTCATGACCGCTGTGCCAGCGTCACCCTGTTCTGCTACTTCCTGTAGCGTAATTCCGCTGCGTCCTCCCCAGCCCGTCATCAGTGGAGCAATCGCCGCACGATTCTCACGCTGGTCAAAGAAATAGCCTGTCTTCTGGCCCTCTACAATATCGACCTTGATACGCAAACCATTTTCCGTTACCACGACATGACGTGGGCAGTCGCCATATAAAGGCCCTTTGGTCTGTTCCAGTCCTTCCAGCTCGCGGATGGATACATCGCTGCGCTCATATATACCAACAGGGCCAATCACTTCAACAAGTGCATCCCTGATTTCTTCCCTGCGGCGATCCATACCGAGCGTTAATAATTGTACGACTAACACGTCGCCAAAACGGTCTACAATCAGCCCGGGTAAAAAATCAGCCTCGCCGTATACCAGCCGATACGCGTCTCCCCCGGTCACAAAACGTTCACGGTGCTCCAGACAATCGCGGAACCGTTTGGCAAAAAAGCTTTGATCCATCGCTTCCAGCGGCTCGTAGGACATCACACGCACCGTAATTTGCGAGGCCGGATTATAGTAACCCGTTGCCAAATAACGGCCCTGATGGTTTACGATACTGACCAGATCACCCGCCTCCGGCTCACCCTCCACCTTGGCTATTTCATTTTTAAACACCCAGGGGTGCGCGTGTTCCAGCCTTTTTTTGCGGCTGCGTTCCAATATTACTGAAGGCAAAGTCCTTCACTCCCATTCTTGGATTAATCAAAGTGTTAAAAGTGTGGGGTTCGATGGGGCGCGGCTCCGCGATTCATTTGATCTTACGATCGCTGTTGCAATGGGATTCTTGGATTTTACAAATAATTTTAATGGTAAGAATCCCCCTGCAAAGGCGAACGCTACCGCTTCTCCAGATTCAAATGAACCGCTCCGCTACTGCCCGCCTTAATATCGACGTCACACTTTTAAAGCTTGTGAAGTTCTATAAAAATTTTCGTTTTCCTAAAAAACAGCTTGGTCATGCTTGTCATGGCTGTCCTTGACAGATCATAGGCTGTTACATAAGCGTCTCAGCAGTTTTGAAAAGAATTTTTTGCTTAGGTTCAAGTTCTTTATTCCGAGTGAATCACAGGGGAACATCATTCCACTTTAAAGGCAGGTAACAGCGTAGCGGTCCATTTGAATCTGGAGAAGCGTAGCGATCGTAAGATCAAATAGACTACGAAGCGTCCTTAATTGGCCAACGTAAAACGGTTTAGAAAGGGGGAACGCCCGTGTTTATTCATGTTATTTTGCCGCTGTCCGGTGGGCTGCTTATTTTTTTGGGCGGGATGAAGCTGATGGAAGCGGCCCTCCGGCATTTGGCTGGTCCCTTCCTCACCCGCTGGCTAAACCGGGCCACCGTTTCCCCTTGGCGGGGCATGCTGTTCAGCTCAGGCATTACCGCCCTGCTGCAAAGCAGCACCGCTGTCACGGTGCTGACCATCGGACTGGTCAACGCCGGGCTGTTGACCTACGGCCGCACGCTCGGCATCATCCTCGGTACCAATATTGGTACCTGCCTGACCACCGAGCTGATGGGGCTCCAGCTAGGCAAACTGGCTGTTCCACTGCTCTGCGGCTCGCTGCTTTGCTGGAGCACCGCCGTCTTGTGGGGCGAGGCTGTCTCCAGCCGCCAGTATGCGTCTGCCGAGCCACCATCCAGCCCCAATCAACTCAGCCGACCGCAGGCTGTACAATATATCAGCCTCGCCTTTGCCGGATTTTCGCTGATCCTTGCGGGTATCCGAGTGATGCAAACAGTCGGCCCTTGGATTGAGCAGGCCGGGCTGTTCCGCTGGTTTCTTGACCACGCCGCGGCCAACATGTGGTGGGCCTTCGCAGCCGGGGCCTGCCTGACCGCACTGGTTCACAGCAGCGCCGCCGTTATTGGTATGGCGATCAGCCTTGCTGCTGCGGGAGCTTTGCCAGTCGATGTGGGTATCGCCATCGTCATCGGCTCCAACGTTGGCACCTGCGTGACGGCCCTGATTGCGGCTGTCGGCGGCAGCATGTCCGGCAAATTTGTGGCCTGGTCCCACGTGCTGCTGAACGTAGGCGGGGCGTTGCTGTTTATGCCGCTGATCCCTGGGCTGGAAATGGCAGCCGCCTGGATATCTGCTGAGCCTGGAGCCAGGGTCGCCCATGCTCAAACCCTGTTTAACGTGATCAGCTCTCTGCTTGTCTTGCCAATCTGCTATTTACCTGTATGGACACGTTTGGAGAATCGCATGTCTCCCAACATCATCAAACGTTAATTCCAAGCATGGACAGCGCCTTGCTCAAAATGACATCATTGTTGTCATATCCGCCTTGGCGCTGGAGACGCCATGCTTCCTCAGGCGTATGCCATGCAACACCTTTAATTTCTTCAATCTGTGCCTGTAAATCCCCATCCAGTGCTTCTACGAGATAATAATGGACTTCCTTGTCCACTTCCCCGAATTCAGGATGCTGATACGTATAAGCAATCATATCCACATGCTGGATAATCCGTCCGTTCAGCCCTGTTTCCTCACGAATTTCACGTAAAGCCGTCTGTTCGATCGTTTCTCCTTGCTCCATTTTACCTTTAGCCAAGGAGACCTTGCCGTATCGATCGGTTATCAGCTGAATTTCAAGCTGCTCCCCCTGTTTGCGGTACACCACACCGCCGGCGGAAATTTCCTTTTTTTCTGCCATCCTGCAATCCCCTTTCCTTGCGCAACAAGGATTCCGTCCTCCCTGTAAGGAAAGGCGAAATCCTTGTTTGCCATCTCTATGGCCTATTCAGGCTTTTTTTAGTTATTATAGGGCTGCTTGCAGTCCATTCTCCAGCACACGGACCAATTGGCCTTCACTTTCATTAACGCCCGCCTTCGTCAACTTCACGCGGCACACCTTGCCAACCAGATCCTTAGTACCTTCAAACACCAGTTGAATGTAATTGTCACTGTAACCGTGAAGCATGCCGCTATCTTCGGTCCCTTTCGGCGCAACTTCCGGAATGACCTCCAGCACCTGACCGACAAACTTTTCTGCATAAGCCAACTGCATTTGCTCTGACAGTTCAATCAGCTCATGCACACGTGCATTTTTCACGTCCTCATCCACCTGATCCTCCATACGCGCCGCAGGCGTACCGCTGCGTTTGGAATAAGGGAACACATGCATTTCCGAGAAGCCAATTTTTTTCATCAGCTCATAACCGTTGCGGAACATTTCGTCCGTTTCCCCAGGAAAGCCAACAATAACGTCTGTCGTAATCGCCACATCCGGCATCGCCTTGCGAATCATAAGCATTTTATTGTAAAACTCTTCTGTTGTGTATTTGCGGCGCATCCGTTTCAGCACGGTGTCATCTCCCGCCTGAAGCGGAATGTGAAAATGACGTACCAGCTTGGTGGAACGGTTCAGCACATCAAGCATTTTTTCATCAATCTGGCTGGCTTCAATGGAGCTGATACGGATACGCTCCAGCCCTTCTACCTTCTCCAGATCCCACAGCAGATCGGACAGATCATAATTGTCCATGTCGTCACCATAACCACCTGTATGAATGCCTGTGAGCACAATTTCTTTATAACCCGCATGTACCAGTTGACGCGCCTGAGTCATAATGCTCGCGGCATCGCGGCTGCGGGACAAACCACGCGACCACGGAATGATGCAGAAGGTACAAAAGTTGTTGCAGCCATCCTGAATTTTCAAAAACGCACGTGTGTGGTTAGCAAAATCAGGCACATCCATTTCCTCGAACACGCGCGTTTTCATAATGTTGCGCACAGCGTTCACAGGTTGACGCGACTCTTGAATCTCCTGAACAAACGGAATAATTTTGTCCCGATCCTGTGTACCAATAACGAGATCGACACCGGGAATATCCATAATTTCTGCAGGAGAAGTCTGGGCGTAACAGCCCGTCACTGCCACAATAGCATCCGGGTTCCGACGAATCGCACGGCGAATGATCTGACGACTCTTTTTATCGCCGGTATTCGTAACGGTGCACGTATTAATAAGGTAGACGTCAGCTGTCTGCTCATCAAAATCTACCTGCTCATAGCCTTCATTTTTGAACAGCTGCCAAATCGCTTCTGTATCATAAAAGTTTACCTTACAACCCAATGTGTAAAATGCCACTGACGGCATATTAAACCCCTCCCATTTCTCCTGACTCATATAAAATGCAAGCCAATGCAGTCATACCTGCGGTTTCCGCACGCAAAATGCGTCTTCCCAGCCCCGTAGACTGCGCCCCGGCCTGCTCGGCCTCCAGGCTCTCCGCTTCGCTGAATCCACCTTCCGGACCCACTATCAGCAGAACACGCAGCTTGTCCATCGACGTCCATTGTCCTGCCAAAGGCTGAATCACGTCCCGTAGCTGCCGCCCCTGCTCTTTTTCATAACAATAGCATATCAAATCATACTGCGAAAAAGAAGCCAGCAGCTCTTTCCACGTCATCGGCGCACTTATTTCCGGAATCCGGTTACGGTGGCTTTGCTCAGCCGCTTCCTTTACAATCTTGCGCCATCGCTCCAGCCGTTTGCCTTCCTTTTTGGCATCATACTGCACGACCGTACGCTCGGACAAAAACGGGACAAACCCCGCTGCCCCGATTTCTGTACATTTTTGCATAACGGTCTCCATCTTGTCTCCCTTGGGAAGACTTTGGGCAATGGTGACCTGCACATGCGGTTCGGAGGTCATCTCCAGCGGCTCGACTATCGTCGCCGTTACACGATCTTGTTCTATCGTATCCAGCGCAGCCAGCGCTTCCTTTGATACCCCGTCACTGACTATAATTTTGTCACCACTACGACCGCGCATGACCTTGGCAATATGTCGCGCATCCTCACCCGCCACGATCACATGGTCTTCCAGAAACTGCTCTGCCGGAATAAAATAACGCTGCATTGTCTCTCACACCTATTCTGAAAATAACTGTTATCCATTGGCTTTCTGTACAATATCCGAATAAATCACCAAGCACCATCATATCATCTTTTGCGCCCGCATGACCAGTATGTTGCTGCTTCAATTGTTATACTACCTTCCATACCCGCAAAAAAAGGAGCCGTTAGGCTCCGAATAATCCGATGATGTAAAAAGCAAACTGCAAAAACTGCACATAAATCGTCTGGGAAAGCACGTACAGCGGCTCAATCGTCACCGCCCTCACCTGCGGGATAACAAGGATCAACAGAAAAATAAAGATAGACCACTGCTCAAAATACTGAAGTTTGCGGCGCAGAGGTGTAGGGGCCACATCCTCCACAATCCGGTAACCATCCAGCGGTGGCAGCGGAATTAGATTAAAAATAAACAAAAACAGATTCAAACTAATCAGTGAATTGATAAACAAGTTGATGGCCTGAGCCACCCGCTGATTCTCGATATTCGGCAGCACCTGAAAATGAAGCAGCACCGCATAAATCAGGGTAGCCACAAAGGCAAGCAGCAAATTGCTCAGTGGTCCAGCAGCAGACACGACAATCCCCATAGAACGTGGGCGACTGAAATTGTCACGGTTGACCGGAACCGGTTTGGCCCAGCCAAAACCCCCGATCAGCAGTAGCAACGTACCCATCAGATCAATATGCACTGCCGGATTTAAAGTCACGCGTCCCAGCAGCTTGGCTGTAGGGTCACCGAATTTATTGGCATAATACGCATGTGCAAACTCATGTACCGTAAAAGATATGATCAGAGCCAGCAAGTAAAATGGAAGAACCTCTAACTTCACACGAAAAATATTTTGTAAAAAATCCATGGTTACCTCTTTCTCGCCACAAACGCCAGCCAATCCTCATCCCGGCACGTTTCGGCAATGTCGAAGCCCGCCGCCTTCAATGCGTTTTCGACAACCCCTTCTTTGTTCTTCCAAATCCCTGAAGCGATATAAATACCACCTGGCTCCAGAGCCTTGTACACATCATCAATAAACAGCAAAATAATTTCGGCCAAAATATTAGCGACCACCAGCTTGACTGGCAGTTGGATACCCAGCGTCGGATCGCTCGCATTCAGCACGGACAGCAGATCGCTCTCTTTAATGGTAATGCGATCCTCCAACCCATTCAGATGGGTATTTTCCCGCGCACTAGATACCGCTACGGGATCAAGGTCCAGAGCCAGTACATGCTTCGCTCCCAGTTGCACGGCTCCAATCGCCAAAATGCCGGAGCCTGTGCCCACATCAATGACTTCTTCTCCACCCTTGATCACAGATTCCAACGCTCTCAGACAAAGTGATGTTGTGGGATGCGTTCCGGTGCCAAAGGCCATGCCAGGGTCCAGCTCAATGATTTTTTCATCTTCACTGGCAGGCTCATAGGCTTCCCAAGTCGGTTTGATCGTTAGACGATCCGACACACGCAAAGGCTTGAAAAATTGCTTCCAGGCATTCGCCCAGTCATCCTCATTGACCGTTTTCAGCTCATACCGAACCTCGCCAGGGTCAATATCGAATGTTCTCAATTCTTCGACGCGTGGCTCAATTTGCGAACGGATGCCGTCCATCTCAACTTCTTCGGCAAAATAACCCTTGATGGTCGCTTGTCCTTCAGGAATGTCATTCAAGGGCCGATCATACCACTGTCCATAGGACGTATCGCGTGGTTTGTTCAGCGAACCGGATTCTTCAATGGAAACCCCTCCCGCACCTGCTTCGTGCAGAAAATTCGAAATCATTTCGACGGCTTCTTCGGTTGTATGTATTGTAATTTCATGCCACAACATGGTTTTCATTTCCTCCTCATTTCACATGCATACTCTATATTGTACTATATACATGCATAGGAGTTCAAAAAAGCTAGTATCATCGAAGTGCAAAATGTTTTGTAGAACTTGTGCATGTTGCCCACTCTTTTAGTCCAAGCCTCCTTAACTCTAGTACATACAATATAGTATATTCAAAGAAGGAGTGACTTATAATGGCCAAAACCGTTTTGGATTATAATGCTGCTGTCATCACACCTATTACCAATGGGATTAGTCTTCCGGTTCCTATTTCTCCAGCCGGACTAGGGATTGCTACTGCTTCCGTATTTATTGATCCGACTATTCCTGGAGCTGTTAACAATCGGGTAGAATTAAAGGCATCCATAGGCTTGCGTTTTGTTGGTGCGGGCAACATTAGAACACTTGTACGTATATGGAGAGCCGGCAAGGAAATTTATTACGGACTGCAGACTAATCTGTTTGACGACAACATTATCATTAATGTCGAAACGGTAGATGTTGCACCTCTGGGCGTGCAAAACTATCAACTGATTATTGAAAATCAAACGCCTGCGACTACTGCTTTCGTCTCCGGTCCCCTTGTTTTTAGCGCAACAGCCTATAGCGGATAATTAAATAGACAAGAGGATGAAACACAAATAAGACGGGCAATCCCACAAATCATATTTAATGATAGGGATGACCCGTCTTATTGAATTCTACTCGCTGTCGTTTATGATGCGCTCCTGACGACGATCAGCTACTTCACCGCGCCGGATCGCTTCCAAATCCTGAGCATCTGCCTGCTCTGCCGAGAACTCAACATCCTCATTTTTAGCAGATTGTGCACGCTTGATTTTCTCGGTTTTGGTCAGCACTTTATCGAACCGTTTGTTTGTGGGCATCTGTCACAGCTCCTTCCAACGTTTTCACAGCATACCACCCGCTTGTTCCACAATAGACATCGCCTGATGATGAATGGATTCATCCACCACAGCGGTTAACAATATATCGCGGCCTGTCGGCCCACCTTGCCCGCCGTCACTCATTCCGCTGGCAGATGGATCAGCCGCAGCCAGTATCGCTGGAGTTGCATCCGTAAACTCCACTCCCTGCGTCAGTGAGGACAAGCTGCTAATTTGTCCCGCAAATACAGGTAATCCGACGTTGCCCGTAGACTGTCGGGGATAGCGGCTAAATCGGTCTATAGATACATCTGCTGCCCGGAGAGCTTCCAGCTTTCTAGCTGCTCCTTGTGCTTCCTCGGGGCTTTTGAAATACGCCAATATATTTTTTTCACTCATCCCCAAAACTCCCTGTGTGGTATTGAGCGCAACTCCTGTTCAAAAACATAGACAGTTGCGCTTTGCTATATCCTGCTCATTGGCACGGATTTATATTCCCCACGAAGGCTGAACGGAACAAACAACACCGAGTTTAGTATGCTGAAACGGTTGGAAAGTAGCTTGTGAAGATTATAACTTTTGCGGGTGCAAAGCAGCGGCAGGAGCTTTACCTGCCTTGGCTACTCCTGTCTCCCACGCAGCGCGAACTACAGCATCCCGAACCTTAGAGACTACCTGCGGATTAAACACATTGGGTATGATATAAGTTTCACTTAGCTCTTCAGGGCTGATCGCATCAGCAATGGCAAGTCCGGCAGCCAGCTTCATTTCTTCATTAATCGTCGTGGCATGGCAATCCAGTGCGCCCCGGAAAATTCCCGGAAAGCACAGTACATTGTTAATCTGATTAGGATAATCAGAGCGGCCCGTAGCCAGAACGCGTACATAAGGCGCTGCTAAAGCCGGATCAATCTCCGGCTTCGGATTCGCCATAGCGAAGACAACGGGATCAACAGCCATGCTCTGAATATCCTTCACACTCAGCAAATCCGGGCCTGACAGACCGATGAACACATCGGCCCCCACAATCACCTCAGATAAACTGCCACTCAAATTGTACGGATTGGTCATGCTCGCATACTCCGTCCAATGTGGATTGCTATATTCCACGCCACGATGAATGGCTCCCTGCCGATCAACGCCAATCAGATTGCGTACACCCGCCTTGAGCAACATCCGAGAGCAAGCCGTACCCGCCGCACCGATACCTGCAAATACGACTTTGACATCCTCTATTTTTTTACCACATACCTTCAATGCATTCACCAGACCTGCTAACACGACGACGGCCGTACCATGCTGATCATCATGAAATACCGGAATGTCCAGCTCCTCTTTTAATCGTCTCTCAATCTCAAAGCAGCGCGGTGAAGAGATATCCTCCAAATTAATACCACCAAAGGCAGGAGCAATCATTTTGACAATTTGAACAATTTCGTCAGGATCCTTCGTATTAAGGCAGATTGGAAATGCATCTACGCCTGCAAATTGTTTGAACAGAACCGCCTTACCTTCCATCACAGGCATAGCCGCCTCTGGTCCGATATCTCCCAATCCTAGCACCGCTGTTCCATCCGATACGACCGCCACTGTATTTTTTTTGATCGTTAATTGATAGGCTTTGGCTGGGTCATTCGCAATTTCCATACAGATTTCAGCTACGCCGGGGGTATAAATCTTGGATAGCTCCTCCATGCTTGCAATCGGCTGCTTCGGTTGGGTCTCCATTTTACCGCCCTCATGTAATTGTCTGATCTCTTCTGTCAAGCTACTCATGCTTCTCTCCATCCTTTCATGTCTGTATATTTTTTCTGTACATTTGTTATAGATATCAGGCTTTTGTATAGACTCATCAGCTCCATAAATTGAGTAACAAGGTTGCTAAAATGACTGTGGCTGCCCCGCCAATGCGTGTTGCTATTTGCGCAAAAGGCATTAGCTCCATACGATTCGATGCAGACAGGATCGCTACATCCCCCGTACCGCCCAATCCGCCACGACAACTGGTCACCAACGCAGCTTCCACCGGGTACATGTTAATCCATTTTCCTGTGAAGTATCCAGCAACAATCAATGCAACCACAACGGATGCGCAGGTTATGGCATAAGGAATCGTAAGAATTCCAATCACACTATCCAAAGGCACATACAAAATACCCAATCCCACCATCAACGGCCATGTCAAGCTTGCCGCAATACATTTGTACAAATGAAAAGCTCCCTGCTCTATCTGGGCCGGCATCGCTTGAATACACTTCATTAAGGCCGCAGCCAGAATCATCAGAATCGGGCCAGGAATATGAAGATACGGCTCCAGCAGTTTACCTACAATAAAGAAAGTACAGGCTAGCAGCAGCCCCCCACCCATCAATGGAAACGAGACAGGTTGTTCCAGACTCACCGAAGATAACTTTTCCCCTTTTTTATCAAGTTTCAACAACTTCCCGTTACCAGAAGTATGAGGATTTTTCTCCGCCATTTTTTTCAAAATACCCGCACCTATGATGGCAACAATATTGCCAATGATTGCGGCCGGGATAAACTGGGATACGAATACCGCTGAATCCTTGCCCAGCACCAATCCATATGAAATGGACAATGGTAGAATCCCTTCTCCAATCCCGCCGGAGATAATCGGAATAATGATGTAAAAAAACGTATGATAGGCGCTGTAGCCAAAAGCCATACCCACCACCATACCTACTGCTACGGCTGCAATGGAGCCTATTATAATGGGGGCAAAAATTTTGACAATTCCGTTCATCAGCATCTTCCGATCCATGCCCAGAATACTTCCGGTGACCAGACAAGCGATATAAAAATAAAGAAAATTCGAGGTTTTCATCAGCGTGTGTACAGCACCCATCGCAGATGGAGGAAACATGTTCCAAAATACCATCAACGATGGAACCATGAGTGACAGAATGGCCGGACCGCCAATATGCTTGAGCAGCGGAAGTTTCGCCCCCAGATCACTGAGCAATATGCCTAAAATCATAATGACAGCAAATCCGCCCAGCAGATCGTTCGGAAGTCTCTGTGTAATCGCAGCTGCGTATACAATCAACGCAATCACGACGTAAAGCGGAAGCGGAATAACCCCCACTTTTATCCTGCCCAGCATCCTGATGCCGTCTGCAGGATTTTTACGCCATTTTTGCCACTTTTGAATGACCGGCTGGTTTGTAGCATTTTCCATAAAGCTCCCTCCTTGTAGTGAAGAATGATGACCATGCTTCCATTCTACACTTCGGAAAACGCTTTATTTGGTTTTTAAACTAATCATTCACTTTTGTAATTAAAGTAATCAAAAAGAGGGCTTAAATATAACCGCTCATAATTTCCTCCGCCTGCGGTAAAATTCGATACTGATAAACAGGCCGTCCAATGGTGCCGTATATGGTTTCCATGGCAAGTGCCTCAATTTCCGTCAAAAAAGCAAGATACTTGCGCATAGATACTCTGGATATCCCTGCACTCTCCGCAATATCCTCGGTGGAAAATAACATCGCTTCATGCTGCCGGATACAGTTCCATATCATGGCCAGCGTGGATTTGGTTACTCCTTTGGGTAGCCGGGCCAGCTCTTTGGTCGAGCTTTTATGATAAAGCAGCCGATCCAACTCCTCCTGCGAAAGCAAGCTGCGCTCACGCACGATACTGACGTGCTCCCGATAACCCGTGAGCGCCTCCAGAAAACGGTTAAAGTGAAACGGCTTAATCAAATAATCCACCGCGCCGAAATTCATCGCTTTTTTGATATTGTTCATATCGCTTGCAGCCGAAATCACGATGACATCCACATTCACTCCTGTCTCACGAATAAAAGCCAGCAAATCAAGTCCATTGCTTTCCTGCATATACACATCCAGCAAAATCAGATCAATCGCTTGTTCTTCCAGAAATTCCTTGGCATCTTCCACGGAAGCAGCCCAGCCTCCACATCGAAAGCCCTCTACCTGCTCCGTATATTTGCGGTTAAACTCGGCAACCATCGGATCATCTTCTACAATTAAGACATTAATCATGTTCATCATTCCCCATTATGGTGTATGGAATCTTAATCTGAAAACAGCACCCTTGCTCAGCCGGAATCAGCTTTATGGTTCCTTTTAATCTTTTCACACTTTGCGTTACCAGATAAAGCCCCATTCCCCGTGACTCTCCCTTGGTCGAAAATCCCTTTTCAAATATCGCCTCTACGAGAGGTTCCGGTACACCAGGTCCGTTATCACTTACTACACATGTCAGACAGCCGTTCTTCTGATTTTCCTCATAATAAAGCGTCAAGGTAATCTGCTTGTGCTCCAGAGATTCCATCGCTTCCACGGCATTATCAAACAGATTCCCCAGTATGGTTATCAGTTCATGAATCGTTTGAGTTCGACCGGTTTCAGGCAAATAGCTGCCCGGAGTCAATTCGAAGCTCACACCAACCTCTCTGGCCCGGCTTAATTTCCCCAAAACAAAGCCCGCCATCACCGGGTCCCTAATCTGCCGGGTAATCGAGCCAATCTCCACTTGATGATGCTCAACGGCATCCAAGATGTAATGCTCCAGTTTATCGTACATTCGTAAGTGTACCATCCCCATAATGACATGCAGCTTGTTCATAAATTCGTGAGCCTGTGCACGCAGCGCCTCCGTATACAGGGACACTCCTGTCAAACGTTCGGCAAGCTGGTTTACCTCCGTTTTATCCCGAAAAGTTACAATTGCTCCCACAATTCCCCCTTTGACCCGTATCGGAACACTGGTGGTAAGCAAGGTTATTCCCCCCAGCTCCATGTCCTCATCCATTCGTGGAGTGCCTGCCGCCAAAACCTCTTGTAATCGAAAAGCGGACAAATAAGCGTTAATCTCCTGCCCTGAGGACGAGATATCCTCAATTCCCGCTTGTCTGAGCAGACGAATCGCTTCCGCATTCATTAACATAACACGTCCGGATTCATCCACCGCAATGACGCCTTCCTTAATGGACTGCAGCATAGCGTTGCGTTCCTCCAGCAAGCGTGCGATTTCCGGTGGCTCCAGACCAAACAGCATATTTTTGATTTTACGGGCCAGCACAACAGCCCCTCCGGCACCAATTAACATTCCGACGCCAATGGCGATAGCAATAAGGCGGTAATTGCCTCCCTGAGCCCTCAGTACATCTTGCATGGATATACCGACGACGATCGCTCCCAACTGCTTCCCCGTCGAGCTGAATACGGGAGAAAAAGCGCGCATGGACAGGCCCAATGTTCCCTTCGCAACAGATACACTCTCATGACCATGAAGTGCAGTGTATTCATCTCCACCAGCAAAGGCTTTGCCGATCATCCTGGGATCCGGGTGTGTTTTGCGAATACCCTTCATGTCCATAACTACGATAAACTGAACATGATTAGCAGATGAAACCTTCTGCACATACTTCTGCATGGAGGAAGACGAATCAGACTGCTGCAAATGCTCAATAATAAGCGGCGTATGGGAAAGTGTACGTGCGATGGACATCGCTTTTTCCTCCAGTCCCATTTCGGTTTCATGCTCAACTCTCTCGGCAAATAACAAAGTTACAGGCAGGAGCACCAGTGCCATAACCAGACAAACCAGCAGCGTAATCAGCCCTCTGAGCTTGAATAGCGGTTTACCCCGACGCAGCTTAGGCTGTGACTTTTTGATAGAACTCACCCTTTCACCCTTCATGTTAAATCTAAATAGTCCAATATGCTTATACAAAAATGGTTATGTATGTGTTTACGTGAATTTGCATAGTTATAATCTTATACAGCTTCCTTCCACTCTTTCGTATAATAAAAAAGGGAACTACTCCGCAATTGCGGAACAGTTCCCTCCGATTCATGGTTGATGCTCCGCGAGTCTATCCTGGCTTAGTCGCCTCGGAAGGCGCGCTTCACACGGTCAAAAAAGGATTGCTCATTCTCATGTGTCTGCTCACCGCTAAGCGAAGAGAACTGACGCAGCAATTCCTTCTGTTCCTCACTCAGCTTGCTAGGCGTTACCACAACCACCTTAATGTGCTGGTCACCCTGACCTACGCCACGAAGTTTTGGTACACCCTTGCCTTTAAGACGGAAGTATGTTCCTGTTTGTGTACCAGCTGGAACTTTCAGCTTCACTTTCTCGGTCAGCGTCGGAATTTCGACTTCATCTCCCAACGCTGCCTGCGAAAACGTCAGCGGAATTTCACAGTAAATGTCGTCTCCCTCACGCTCAAAGAAGTCATGCGACTTCACACGGAAAACGACATACAGATCACCTGCCGGTCCTCCGTTGACACCGCCTTCGCCTTCACCATTGATACGCATTTGCGCGCCGTCATCCACACCCGCCGGAATGCGGATATGAATTTTACGCTGCTTGCGCACACGACCAGAACCGCTACAAGTGGTGCATTTCTCTTTGATGATTTTTCCAGTACCACCACAGTTAGAGCAGGCCCGACGATTAACCATCCGGCCAAACGGTGTATTCTGCACCACCTCTTCTTGTCCGCTACCGTGGCAGACGGAACAGGTTTGTGGTTGAGTACCCTTTTTGGCTCCGGTACCATGACACGTATCACACGTTTCCGTGCGCTCAATGTTAATGTCGGTTTCCTTGCCGAATACGGCTTCCTTGAATTCGATCGTCATTGTATATTGAAGATCATTACCACGCTGCGGTGCATTCGGGTCACGTCGACCATTGCCGCCACCGCCAAAAAACATATCAAAAATATCGCCAAATCCGCCACCAAAGTCGGCTCCACCACCGAAGCCGCCTCCCATGCCCTGATTCGGGTCTACATGACCGTATTGATCATATCTTGCCCGCTTCTGACCATCACTGAGAACGTCATAAGCCTCTTTCACTTCTTTAAATTTGGTTTCCGCGTCCGCAGCCTTGTTCACGTCCGGATGATACTGACGCGCCAGCTTACGGTAAGCCTTTTTAACATCTTCATCCGAAGCGCCCTTCGCGACGCCCAGCACCTCATAATAATCGCGCTTATCAGCCAATGTTCCACCCCCATGCCTACAACGTGTCTGCACTACATATAAAAGGAAAGTCAAAGGCACGGGATGACCCGGCTTTGACCTTCCCATCATTTCAAGGCAGTACAATCCGTAATATGCTTATTTATTCTGAAAATAACTGATACCCTTCGGCTAATCGTTATTTATCAAGGCAGCTACGCTGCTTCTTTTCATTCAGTATATTATAACGCACCGGTGTACCGTAATGCTACTACCACTACCCGATCCGTAGCTTAGTCTTTCTTCTTGTCTTCGTCAACAACTTCATAGTCCGCGTCAACCACATTATCGCGGCCTTTGCTGTCTGCTGCGCCGTCTTGAGCTTGTTGAGCCTGTGCTTCTTGAGCAGCTTGCTCATACAGCTTCACGGACAACTGCTGAACGATCTCAGTCAGCTCTTCAGTAGCCTTTTTGATGTCTTCCAGGTTGTCAGTTTCCAGCGTTTTTTGCAGATTTTCTTTAGCTGCATTCGCTTTTTCGACTTCGCCTGCATCCGCTTTTTCGCCCAGATCTTTAATCGTTTTGTCTACGGAGTAAATCAGTTGGTCCGCAGAATTTTTCGCTTCTACCAGATCTTTGCGTTTTTTATCTTCTTCCGCATGCAACTCAGCGTCTTTCATCATACGTTCTACTTCCTCGTCGCTCAAGCCGCTGGAGGATGTGATCGTAATTTTTTGGCTCTTGCCTGTACCTTTATCTGTAGCGGATACGTTCACGATACCGTTGGCATCCAGATCAAAAGTAACTTCGATTTGCGGTACACCGCGTGGTGCTGGAGGAATATCTCCCAGTTGGAAACGGCCCAGCGTTTTGTTGCCTGCTGCCATTTCACGTTCACCTTGCAATACGTGGATTTCCACGCTAGGCTGGTTGTCGGCATACGTCGAGAACACCTGCGATTTGCTCGTAGGGATCGTCGTGTTACGCTCGATCATTTTAGTGAATACGCCACCTGCGGTTTCAATACCGAGGGACAATGGAGTTACGTCGAGGAGAACGACGTCTTTCACATCACCTGTCAATACGCCTGCTTGAACTGCGGCACCCAAAGCTACCACTTCATCAGGGTTTACACCTTTATGAGGCTCTTTGCCTGTCAGTTTCTTAATGGCTTCCTGTACAGCCGGAATACGTGTGGAACCGCCGACCAGAACGATTTTATCGATGTCGCTGGCACTCATGCCTGAATCTTTCATCGCTTGACGAGTAGGTCCCAAAGTACGTTCTACCAGACCTTCAGACAATTCCTCAAATTTCGCACGAGTCAGGTTCAACTCCAAATGCTGTGGAACGCCGTCAGCTACCGTAATGAACGGCAGGGAAATCGTCGTTGTCAGTACGCCGGACAGCTCTTTTTTCGCTTTTTCCGCTGCATCTTTCAAACGTTGTACAGCTGCTTTATCTTTGCTCAGGTCGATGCCTTGATCTTTTTTGAACTCAGTTACGAGGTAATCAATAATCACTTGGTCGAAGTCATCGCCGCCCAGCTTGTTGTCGCCGCTTGTCGCTTTAACTTCGAAGAAACCGTCGCCCAGTTCCAGAATGGATACGTCAAATGTACCGCCACCCAGGTCATAAACAAGAATTGTTTGGTCTTCGGATTTTTCCATACCGTATGCCAGTGCAGCTGCTGTTGGCTCGTTGACAATACGCAGCACTTCCAGACCCGCGATTTTACCTGCATCCTTGGTTGCTTGACGTTGGCTGTCATTGAAGTAAGCTGGAACCGTGATAACGGCTTGAGTTACCGTTTGTCCTAGGTAAGCTTCAGCATCGGATTTCAGCTTTTGCAAAATCATAGCAGAAATTTCTTGTGCGGAGTATTCCTTGCCGTCAATGCTTTCTTTATAGTTTGTACCCATGTGACGCTTGATGGACATAATTGTACGATCCGGGTTCGTGATCGCTTGGCGTTTTGCTGTTTCACCTACAGTACGTTCTCCATCCTTTTTGAAACCAACAACCGAAGGGGTTGTGCGTGCGCCTTCCGGATTTGGAATTACAACGGCTTCGCCGCCCTCCATAACAGCCACACAAGAGTTGGTTGTACCTAAGTCAATACCGATTACTTTACTCATCAGACAATTCCTCCTTCTGTATACGAGGCCCTCAGGCCGAAATTAGTTAAAGCCAATGATGTGTTGCTAATGTATATTAAAAAAGCTACATGCTCACTTTTACCATAGCCGGACGAAGCACCTTGTCCTTCAGCATGTATCCTTTTTGCACCTCTTCAACGACGATGCCTTCCTCATGCTCTTCGCTTTCCACCTGCATAATGGCCTGATGGAAATCAGGGTTAAACGGTTGACCCACCGCATTCATGGCCGTTACTCCCTCAGCCTGAAGCACGCTCTCAAACTGACGGAAGATCATCTCCACACCTTTTGTGAATGACTCAGCCTCTCCTTGCGGTGCTGTTGCCAGCGCACGCTCGAAGTTATCCAGAACAGGTACCAATTCGGTAACCAGCTTCATAGATGCATATTTGGCAAGGTCCTCTTTCTCTTTCAGCGTACGACGACGAAAATTATCGAAATCCGCCTGTGCGCGTAAAAACCGCTGTTGGTGCTCTTCCGCCTCCACGCGAAGCTTAGCCAGCTCTGTATCACTCTCTTGGGCTTCCAGTGCTGCCGCTTCGTTCACCGGCTCTTCCTGCTGGCTCGTCTCAGTGGCTTCCTCTGTGCTTACATTTTGTTGTTTTTCTTCTTGGAACGCTTGTTCTTCCTTCAAAATGTTTCACCTCCTTCAAGTCATAACTACCGTTACATTCATATTTGTATTCAAACTTGTTTGCTGCACTTCATTTCAAGTTGCTGTTACTTTGCAAAAACACGCAGCAATGCACCCGCGCAGGATACATACCATATCCCGGCGCGGAACATGTAGAACCGCAACATGTGCAGTCTTATTCTATTTAAACCGCTGCGTAAGCATTGCGGTCAAATCCTTAGACAGGATACCCAAAATATTAATAACTCTCGCATACTCCATCCGTGTGGGACCCAGTATGCCTATTGTGCCCAACGCTTCGCCATCTACCGCATACGTCGCGGTAATCAGACTGCAATTGGCAAATGCTTCATGATCATTTTCTGTGCCGATACGGACTTGAATTTCAGGCGCTCCGGCGACAGGCGTCATCAGCTTAAGCAGCGTCGGTGTTTCCTCCAGCAGATCGAGAATATGTTTGACCTTTTCAACGTCCTTAAATTCAGGCTGATTTAGCATGTTCGTCGCACCGCTCAAATACAAGCGCTGATCCGATTCATTATCCAGTGCTTTATCCAGCACCTTCATAGCGTCCTCAAAATGAGACACATGCTTCTCCATTTCCTGACCAAGTGCGGTGTAAAGACGTGATTTCAACTGATAAATCGGCACGCCGACCAGCTTGCTGTTCAACAAATTCACGACCTTCTCCATCTCGGAAATCGAAATTCCCGGCGGAATATCCACTGTCTTGTTCTCCACCTGACCGGTATTGGTCACGATAATCGCTACAGCCGTCGTTTCGTTGAGTGGCAATAGCTGAAAATGACGCAATGAAGTATGAAAAACCTCCGGCCCAAGCAGGATGGAAGTATAATTGGTCATATGGGACAAAATACCAGATGCATGCTGGATTACTTGTTCCATTGCATTCAGCTTTTCGGCGTAAAAGGCTTTTAGTTCCCGCGTTTCCATAGGCTTCAGCGTATCCAGTGGTACCAAATGGTCCACATAATAGCGGTAGCCTTTATGAGACGGGATGCGTCCCGCAGAAGTATGGGGTTGCTCCAGATAGCCCTGTTCCTCCAAATCCGACATTTCATTACGGATCGTGGCGGGGCTAAATCCGACATCCTGCCTTTTGGATATGCTGCGGGATCCCACTGGCTCAGCCGAACGAATGTAGTCATCAATAATCGCATTCAAAATGAGTCTCTGACGTTCGGTTAACAAGCGAATCCCCCCTTTTGTTTATCCATAATAGCATGATCGTTCAATGGAATCATTAGCACTCGTTCGCGATGAGTGCTAACTGATAATACAAAAATACCAAACCGACCTGATCATTGTCAAGTCAGATCCGTATTTTCAACTATATAAGCTTCTAGACGGTCAAAAGTTTCTTATCGTGCCACTACGCAGTCGGATAGTGCTTCCCATCGCCACCGCCCCCGGATTTCTTGAATAACCTTATAAGGATAGAAATCCGGGGACAAAAGCGACCGCTTCGCTTGTACAGCACCATTCCGCCTACTCCATTTTGATGTTCATTTTTCAAACTAAGCCTATAAAGCTCTAAAATATATCAATTTAAAAGTAATTATCAATATTACTTGCGTTGAAATAACCTAGTTTCAATTTACTAACTATTTGGTCTTCTGTTAAATTATTTATAACAATTTCTCTTTCGAGATTCTCCAACCAACCAATCTTCATTCGTTTCATAAAAATAGTGAACAAAAATTGAAGCAGTATTACAATAATGACCGAAGCTAAACCATCAAAAATTTGTTTCCACAATATATTATTAAAATTGTAATTTATACAAATATAAATGGTGAGTAGAAAAGTTAGTATGACTTTATACGAATTACTAAATAGAAGCCACATTAGAAATATCAACAACTGCTTAAGAAATTTATAGGCCTCCATTTTAGAACTATTTTGTTCGATTTCCATTTTGATAGCTTTTCTATCAAACTTTCTCTTCTTATTTTCTAAGAATATATAAATAGAAGCTTGCACTGCTTCAAGAAGATATCTTACACAGTATATTGTAAAGTATAAGCTGAAGAAAAAATTTACTGAATGAAAAAAAAGAAAATACCCATTAGATAATAAAAATGACGTAACCAAAATAAGCTGGTATCTCCAAAGAATTTTCAATCCTTTTACATCAGTTGATGTAATCGGGGAACTGTATCTCTTTATTTTTACTTGCCTATAAAAATTATTAAAAAAATCAAAAAATGTGGTTGCTATATTTCCGAATACCACATAACCAATTAAAACAGTATGCCAATTTTTTTGCATTGCTATGATGTCTGGATATATCCAATAAGCAAGACCTAAAACGGCCAAAAGTAAAGTCCAATTGGTAATACCACTTGAAATAATTTTTTGCCGCTCTCTTTCTTGTAGTCTGTTAACATAATCAAGCCAGTCTTTTTGTAATTTCATTCTTTCCATTGATGTTAGGCCCTTCACTTAAAATTAGCTACAAAAATAAAGCTTACCTTTTTGACTTCAACGATTGCACCTGTATCACTGAGACGAATCGCTGCAATCTCGATCCGACAAAAAAACGAACTGACCTGATATTCTCAGATCAGTTCAGCATTTTCAACACTGCAATTTCATCACAATTGTTTTGTTTACTACAGTTAATGCAATCAGTCCATACCTTTTCAGGGAAAATCTCTTTGTCTACCACATCAAACCCGTTTTTTATAAAAAAGGAGACCTCGTAGGTCAAAGCCATAATTTTAGGGATACGCTGCCGCCGTGCTTCTATAATAAGGCCCTCTACGAGCTTGGAGCCGATGCCCATACCTTTATGTCCTTCAGAAATACCAAGTGAGCGAATCTCTACCAAATCATCACCCAGTTTGCATAAAGAACCACAACCGACGACTTCGCCGTCCACTTCTGCCACAATAAACAGCTCCAGTTGGCGCATAAGAACTTCCCTTGAACGTGGGAGCATAATTCCCCGCTCCGCATAGCCGCTAATCATTTGGTATAAAGGCTCCACATCCTCAGGAACCGCACTTCTGCACAATACATCTTTACACACTGAAGCCATCTTACTCTCCTCCTGCCGCTTGCCGCATATAATGAATAAATATACAACATTACGCATAGAATCGCAATACTTCATTTACCCTGCCGTGACAGAATGTGTTATAAAATGAATGTCCCCGCTTATGGTGTGCAAATGTACCGTTTGAAGCTACGACTTATGAATTTACGGTAATGGAACCGATGAACTCCGCAAATACATCATTTCCGAACAAAATACCACGTTCGCTCAGACGATAACCATCTTCGACTGGTTCGATCAATCCCGCATTCAGCATTTTTCCGAGTGGGGCCGTAAACGTATCCTCCAGTGACTGGCCGAATTGAGCCTCAAAGCGGGACTTCGAGACACCTTCCAGCATTCTCAAACCGACCATGAGAAAATCCTCCATCGCTTCGGCCGCTGGCACCTCAAAGCTATCCAGACGCGGCAGTCCGTTACGGGTAGCCTCCACATAAGGATTAATGCCCTTAATGTTCATATGGCGCTCTCTGCCAACATATCCGTGCGCCCCAGCGCCGAGGCCATAATAGTCCTCATTCCGCCAGTAGGTCATATTGTGCTTGCTCCCCAGACCTGGTTTCGCAAAATTGCTGATCTCGTACTGCTCATAGCCCGCCTCTTTCATGCGACGCATCAGGAGCAAATACATTTCCAGTTCGTCGTCCTCATGTGGAAGCGGAAGCTGATTTTTCTGGTACAGCGTGTGGAATAAGGTGTTCTCTTCAACCTTCAAGCTATAGATGGAGTAATGAGGAAGCCCCAGCTCCAGTGCCCGGCTGACGCTTTCATGCAGCATTTCTACGGTCTGATTCGGTAAACCGAACATCAGGTCAATCGACAGATTGTCCAATCCGACCTTACGTGCATTTTCCAGACTACGATAAACGTCATCTGTATTATGAATACGACCAATGCCCGTAAGCAATTCGTTTTGAAAAGCCTGCACGCCGAAGCTGAGCCGGTTCACGCCGCCTTCTTTCATCACGGTGAGTTTTTCAAAATCAGTTGTGCCTGGATTGGCTTCCATGGAAAACTCAATATCTTCCGACCAGTTCGGGAAGTAGGTACGGACGCTTTTCAGGAAATATTCCATTTCCTTCGGATTCAGCGTTGTTGGTGTTCCACCCCCGACAAAAATAGTTTTAATTTCACCTGGCGGGTGAAGGCGAACTGTATGCTCCATCTCACGTTCCAGTGCATACAGGTATTCCATAACAGGCTGATCCTTGAGCACGTAAGAGTTGAAGTCACAGTAAAAGCATTTATTCGTGCAAAAAGGTATATGCAGATAAACCGCTTGAGGCGCGGATGAATGTTCATGTTTGTGTATGGATGCGGTCATACCGATCCTCCTTGTTAGGTGTGATGTGGTGAAAAAAAGTGCGCCGAGGTCGAGATCAACCGCTTCGCTGCTGCCCACCGTCAATCGGCCATTTTTTTACTCCGTCTCTGGATAGCTTGCTCAAATAAAGAACGTCCATTCTCCATGCACGGCAAAGGCCACATGAAAGAATGGACGAATACCGCTTGGGAACAAGCGGACCGTAGTATCTTGCGGTGCATCACAGAGTGTGTACCTAAGTTACTACGGGATCATGCTGTTGGTACTTATTCGTATTCAATTCATACTCACGTTCTGTGATGTACCAAATTGAATATGGTGCTGCTTGTATCAAGCAGCTTTACTCATCTATTTTCAGTACCGCCATAAACGCTTCCTGTGGTACTTCTACGTTACCCACTTGCTTCATGCGCTTCTTGCCCTCTTTTTGCTTTTCAAGCAGCTTCCGTTTACGGGAAATATCGCCACCGTAGCATTTGGCCAAGACGTTTTTACGCATAGCCTTAACGGTTTCACGCGCTACAACCTTCGTTCCGACAGATGCCTGGATTGGCACCTCGAACATTTGGCGTGGGATCAGCTCACGCAGCTTCTCGCAAATGATACGTCCGCGATGGTAAGCGCGATCTCTGTGAACGATGAACGACAACGCATCGACCTGTTCGCCATTCAACAGAATATCCATTTTTACCAGATTGGACTGGCGATAGCCTGAAATCTCGTAGTCGAAGGAAGCGTAGCCCTTGGTGCTAGATTTAAGCTGGTCAAAGAAATCGTACACGATTTCGGACAGCGGAATCTGGTACGTAATAGTTACCCGTGTCGTATCCAGATACTCCATGTTCACATACTCACCGCGCTTGGTCTGGCAAAGCTCCATAACCGTACCTACGTAATCATTAGGCACGATAATGCCTGCTCTTACGTAAGGCTCCTCCACATGCTCAATTCGTCCGATTTCCGGGTAATTCGACGGGTTATCGATCTGGATCGTTTCGCCATTCGTCAGCTTAATGCGGTAAATAACGCTCGGCGCTGTCGTAATCAGAGGGATGTTAAATTCGCGTTCAATCCGCTCCTGAATAACGTCCATATGAAGCAGACCGAGGAAACCACAACGGAATCCGAAGCCCAACGCGCTTGATGTTTCCGGCTCAAAGCTGAGCGAAGCATCGTTCAGTTGCAGCTTTTCAAGTGCCTCGCGCAGATCGTTATACTCGGATGTTTCGATCGGATACAGACCGCAATATACCATCGGATTAATTTTCCGATAACCTGGCATCGGTTCTGGCGTTGGATTTTTGGCATCCGTCACCGTATCCCCGACACGCGTATCGCCCACATGCTTGATACCGGCAACGATAAAACCAACATCACCGATATTCAGCTCGTCCACAATGCTCATACGTGGCATGAAGGCTCCTACCTCGATAACCTCAAACGTTTTATCGGTCGCCATCATTTTAATTTTGGAACCAGCCTTGATGCTGCCATCCACGACGCGAACATACACGATAACGCCTTTATATGGATCATAATGCGAATCGAAAATAAGCGCCTTCAGCGGATTATTCGGATTCCCTTGCGGAGCAGGCACGCTTCTGACCACCTGTTCCAAAATTTCCTTGATACCGATTCCAGCTTTGGCCGATGCGTGTACAGTCTCGCTCGTATCCAAGCCGATAACATCCTCGATTTCCTGCTTCACCCGTTCAGGATCGGCACTTGGCAAATCAATTTTGTTAAGCACCGGCAGAATCTCCAAATTGTTGTCCAACGCCAAATATACGTTAGCCAATGTCTGTGCTTCAATGCCCTGTGCCGCGTCTACAACCAGCAAGGCACCTTCGCAGGCCGCCAAGCTTCGGGAAACCTCATACGTAAAATCGACGTGTCCCGGTGTATCAATCAGATTCAAAATGTACTCTTCGCCGTCATCGGCCTTATAAGTGAGTCGCACTGCCTGGAGCTTGATTGTAATCCCGCGCTCCCGTTCCAGGTCCATCTGATCAAGCACTTGCTCCTGCATTTCACGGGATGTGAGTGCACCGGTGTATTCCAAAATCCGGTCAGCCAGCGTGGATTTACCGTGGTCTATATGTGCAATGATACTAAAGTTCCGAATTTTACGTTGTCTTGCCAAAATGTCAGTCATGCCTTACCCCCACACAATGCCTAGTGTCAATCAGCTTATTATAGCAGTTGTATAGGGGGTCAGCAATATTTCTATTCCGTTACTCCGTCAAAAACAGACACAACCCAGCGAATCCCCTGTCTTGACAGGTTTTGCAGCAGCCCGGCCGTTTTGTCCGCCATGGTATCCACCGAGGTTTGTTCTGCCTTGACAGCCAATAGTTCACGCGGTGTCTCCTGGCCCTGCAAATTGGCATCCTGTGCTGTCGAATACCATTGGCGAGTTTCTCCTGTGGCTTGGGTCTCACCTCGATCTTGTGGATTAGCTTTGTAAGTAGCCGCTCCCGTTCCGGAGTCCATTACGACATTCCCATTTCTGTTATATGTGCGGGTATACGCACGAGCATCGGCTGCGGGTGTGTCTTCAATAACCGTCTGCTCATATCCAACAACGTTCTGCTGTACTTTGCTCTGAACCGAGTCCCCGACCCATTCAGGACCATATACAGAACGCAGTCCGGAGCCTGCCAGTTGCATGCCGAGCAGGACCCCCGCCCCCATCAGAAGTACAAATCCAAGCGCTTTTTTACGAAAATGTCCAGACATTGCATTTCCTCCTTTCCACCGCCTCAATTAATTGCCATCGTTGCTCTTTTTCGCATCGAACACGTTAGTACCCGCTTTCTGTGCTTTCTGATCCTCCCAGTACACCTCACCGATCATATCCGCCAGAACGTCAGAGGTACGTTTCAATTCTTCCTCGGTATTATCAATCCCGCCAATTTCGATCAAAATGCTATGGGAGGACAAGCTCTGATTGTACTCACCGTTGTTGCCTTTACCGCCATCCTTTCCCCATATCCCACGGGAAACGCCGTGATACGACTTTTCCAGCTTCTCATGAATACGAGCGGCGAAAGCTTCATTCTTGCGCCAGTTTTTGTTGTCATGGCCGATAATAAAATACACCTTGGCATAAGAAAGTCCGTTTATCGTTGCTGTCGTTTTGCCGTGACGTTGAGAATCTCTGTGGATATCAAGCAGATAGGTTAAGCTTTTATTTCCAGCCAAAGCTTCCTTGACCGTTTCACGCGAATATTTATAGGAATAATTCCAATTGTAATTTTGAACGTTTTTGGCATAGTCCTTGTTCACATGCAAAGTAGATATCCCTTGCTTCTCCAATCTCTTTTTTACAAAATCTCCTACTCTCGACACATTGGCTGATTTAGAGCCAGAATTAGGATTGGAGCTGGTTTTACTGAGCAAAGGGTTATATGCCTCTCTCGGATGAGAATGGTAGATTAATATACGTTTGGCACCTTTGACTGCTGTATCACTCGGATCATCCTCTTGCGCAGGGTCCGTTTCTGGAGTTGTCGGAAGATCTGGCGTTGTAGAGCCATTGTTCGGTGGATTGGTAGAAGCATCCGGTCCGCCGGGAGCATCCGTCGTTCCCTGATCAGGCTGATAATCAGTAGGCGCCTCCACCTTGTTGTTCCCTGAGCCCTTACGCAACAAAACAGGCGTACCCGCAGACATACCAGGAATTTCGCGAGCTATGAGACTTTTGGGGTCCTGTGGATTAATACCTGTGAGCATTTGGAAAACAAAAGGCGACCATTGTTCACCCGACAACGAAGATTGTTGCTTCTTCTGTACCAAATGAGGTACTTCCATGCCGAGCATATCCGCAAAAAAACCGCTGGAAACCGAGCCTGCAAATCCTTTCATCGAAGACACCGGAGACGTTTGCAAACGATTTTCCGCCAGTCCTCCCAGTCCCAATACAACAAATAAAAGCGCCGAGCCCATAATAAGCAGCACAAGCGTATGTCCCATAGCCAAAATTTCAAGGCCCTTTCTTCTCCATCTTCCGACGTTCCAGGTTTGAATTTTTTTCATGTGGGTCTTGTCCTCCTTCGTCCCGTCGAAGCCCGCCTCATATTCAGAACCTATAGGTTCCAGTCAGCAGCGGAAATCTCTTATACTTCAACTCTATGAACGGAGAACAATTGCTAGAACACAAAAAAATCTCCACCCCCAGGTAAATCCCACCCCTTATTACAAGAGATAGGATGCCTGCTAGATAGAGAATTTTGTGTATGAAATATGCTTTTACTAACCCTCATTAATGTGTATAAGCGGCGACATTGCCGGGATCGACAGCTTCATGCAGGGCGGCGTTCAATCCGGTTGCAATAATATTCGCAATATCTTCTATAAATTCATCAATCTCCTTGGGGGTCACAATCAGATCATGTCCCAGCGGCTGAAGTACCTCTCTCACCAATCCCAGTCTCTCAGGCTCTGAAATATCATCCAGCATCCCCAGTATTGCTTTCGTAGAAGCCTTTTCCTTGGCAAAATGTGTTCTCATCAGCTCAATTACGTTATTCACGATGGTCGAAGCGTAGCATACGGTTGGAACGCCGATGGCAATACACGGGACACCCATAATATCCTTGGTGATGCCACGCCGCTTGTTACCAATACCTGAGCCCGGATGAATCCCGATATCTGCCACCTGGATAGTCGTATTGACGCGCTCCAATGAACGTGACGCCAGAGCGTCAATAGCAATAATCAGTTCTGGCTTCGTTCGATCAACGATACCCTGAACAATTTCGCTCGACTCGATCCCCGTTATGCCAAGAACTCCTGGTGCAATCGCACTCACATCCCGATAACCAGGATTGACTTGATCAGGCGTCAGTTCAAAAAATTGACGAGTCACCATCAAATTTTCAACGACAAGCGGACCTAGTGAATCGGGAGTGACATTCCAGTTGCCCAGACCTACCACAAGTACGCGTGCCTTACTGGAGATCCCTATTTTTTGTATAAATTGCTCCATCTCCTTCGCGAATGCAATGGCTACCCGTTGCTGGAGCCCCGTGTCACCTTCACGTAAGCCGGGCACTTCCAGCGTGACGTAATGCCCCTGTACCCGTCCAATACGGTTAGCACCCTCTTCATTAAGCACATCCAGACGCGTGATTTTAATACCGTTATCTTCCTCCACGTCCTCATTGATGCCCGCCAGCGGCATTGGCTGATCTCGTTCCGCCAACTCTCTTGCCTCCAGCGCCAAATCCGTACGTACCGCATACTTCTGCAAATCCAAATCCATCATTTACGCCTCCTTTTATACCATCTCAGGTTATAGTGTGCGAGACACCCGGCAGGTTTATGCACATCCATTTTCATCCTGTAATCTACCCAAGCCCGGAATGTTTTCTTATTGCAATTTGAGGTGTGGCGTGCTAAAATATTTTAAGTTGTGAAACGTTTGTGTTCATAAGTAATGCCTTTACAGGAGGTGAATGTAATGCCAAACATCAAATCCGCTATCAAACGCGTTAAAACAAACGACAAACGCCGTGCGTTGAACGCTTCTCAAAAATCCGCGCTTCGTACAGCAGTAAAAGCTGCCGATACAGCGTTGGTGAATAACGAAGCTGAAAATGCTACTGCTGCTTTCAAAGTAGCTTCCCAAAAGCTGGACAAGGCTGTAACTAAAGGTCTGATCCACAAAAATGCAGCTGCTCGCAAGAAATCCCGCTTGGCGAAAAAACTTAACGCTCTTACAGCTCAAGCGTAAGCAAGAGCTACTTTTATACGTTAATGAAAAAATCCTGACCAGCCTTGGCTGATCAGGATTTTTTAGTTCACCACGATTGGATTCTGCGTTACACTAGTTAACCTTTCATTAAACCGCTCGGCAAACGGGCCGGATTAGACCGAAGCCCCCGCGCCCATTTTCAGCAAAAACATCTCCAGCCCCAGCACCTTGTCAACAACCCCGGTTTTCATACGGTAATCCAGCTCGCCCAAGTCGTAGAGAAGCTGTCGCAACTGCTCAGGACGGAATCTCCGGGCCTGCTCGCCGGCAACTTTCACCCCATATGGATGCAAACTAAGCTGACTCGCAATTTGCTGCTGGGAATAGCTTTGACCCATCAGCTCCTTGACCTGCAACATAATACGAAACTGTCGTGTGATCAAAGCTGCAATCTTGATCGGCTCCTCTTTTTGCTTAAGCAGCTCATAAAAAATACTGAGCGCCTTATCCAGCCGCAAATTAGCCAAATCCTCGACCATCGCAAACACATTTTGTTCCGTGCTGCGAGGCACAAGTGATTCAATATCGGCTGTGGAGATGGTACCCTGCGCTCCCGCATACAGGCACAGCTTGTCTATCTCGGCAGCCAGTGATTGCAGCCCGGTCCCCGTATATTGAATGAGACTTTCAGCAGCTCCCGCCGCCAATTGGACTTCTCTTTCCGCTGCACGCTTATGAATCCATGCCACCAGATCATCTCCACCCAACGGAGTGAAGGCAATAACCGAGGCGTCACTTTTCAGCCTTTTAACAATCTTTTTCCGTTCATCAAGCTTTTCAGCCTGAACCGTAAAAATGATAATGCTATAGTCAGCCGGGTTATCCATATAAGTCAGCAGCGCTTCAATGTGGTGCTCAATCTTACCGCCGTCCTTGCCTGCCGCAAATACACTGGTGTCCCGTACAATAATCAGCTTTTTTGGCACCAAAAAAGGCGCAGTCTCGGCTTCCTCCACGACTACCTCAATCGGCGTCTCGGTCAGATCGTAGGGAATAATGGCAAAGTCACGATGCTCCTCTTCCACCACTTTTTCCTTAAGCATATCGACAAACTGCTTCATTTGATATTTTTCGCTGCCGTAAAGCAAATACACTGGCGAAATATCGCCTTTGCGAATAGCCTTAGCGGCTGTTTTTGCATCCATTCTCCGTACCCCCCCATCCATTGATCGTACCCGACATCTGGTCGGAAGGCAAGTCATTATACAAACGAAAGGACCCTGCCTATAGGCAAGATCCCTTCACCACCATCTATATCAACACGGCAGCAGAAAGCTCTAGAAACTTTCGACCGTCGGGATACGACGTCGGTTCATACAATCTATTCTCTGCTTTTAAAAATGTGCCATCTTCATAGCAACTATTTTCCAAAGGTACGCGGAATGGTATACGTATATTTACTTGCTGTACCATCCTGCTCCGTCTCATACATGAAGGTTTGGCTGTCTTCTGACCAGCTTCCTTTGACCCAGGCACCCTTCAAGGTACGCACTTCCAGCGTTGTCCGGTCTACACCATTGTCGGAAAGCTTATACACTTTCAGTTTTTTGCCCTCAATGACCACCGCATAGCTGCCATCAGGCGAATTAAGCTGATCTGTAGACGTCGCTTGGGCGCTAAAGGTGGAAGGATTACTGCTGTCCGGAGAGATCATCAAATTCGATGAAAATCCTTCATTGCGTACCGGGTTTTGCGACGCGGAGGGCTGCTGATCATTAGAAGCTGTATTGCTGCCCATATCTCCCGTCGTAGTCCCCAAATCCTTGGTAACCCCTTTGGAGGTCGTGTCTTTCGACGTATCATTTGAAGCAATCCGATTCTGTAACATCATATCCTGACTGACAGACGATGACGAATCATTAGCAGCCGTGCTGTTGTCATTACTGTCTTCAGTAGTACCCGTACCCGCTATGGGTGCTTTTTCTACTTTTGGTTCTCCTTGCTGTTCAGGGGCAATCGTTTGTTGCTCGGATTTACCCTGCTTTAACTGTTTGTCATCAGACTTAGGAGCATCCGCAGCAAAATCTTGCCCGGCAGAGTTTTCTTTTGTCGCCTGACGATCCTGACGGGAAGGATGCCCTGCTGGCGTATGCTTCATTGAGCCTTTTTCACCAGCTCGCTGATCGTCACGTTGTGCAGTATCCTGTTTGGAAGGGTTCTTTTCATCATCCGCACTGTTCACATCCAGTTTGCTCGGATCAGATTGCTCCCCTGTGGATGGCTGGGTTGCGTTCGTTCCCTGATCCTCCTCTAACGGCTGCTTGGTCGAATCCGATCCAATAGCTGCATCGCGGCCTCCGCTTCCATTCACCGTACTTGGAACTTCTGTCTGTTCCTGCTGACTCATCACTCCAGGCGACTGGGGATCAAGCAAGCCTTCTGCATCCTGCACCGTTTTCGGTTCAAAATTGAATACTACAATTCCCAGTACAACAGCAGCGGCAGCCACGCCCATCGCAGCTCGCCCACTCATCCGGTTCCACCAAGGTATAGGTTGGGTACGCCGTCTCGGCCCCGGTCCAGGATCGGTAGCTACAGGCTGCATCTCCTGAAGCGCGCTTCCCTGCTCCTCACGTGCGCGGTCAATGGCATCAAGCTGAGGCATGATGGAATCCACCAGGCTGAACGCCGGGGAAACCGCAGGCAATTCCTCCAGCTCGCGGGAGAGCGTCTGAAGAATATGAAATTTTTCCGCACAGTCCGGGCAAGTCGCAACATGGTTCATTAATTGGGACGTCTCTTCTTCGCCCAGCTCATGATCCACATAACGCTGCATCCAATCCATCACCTCTTCCCCACACTTCATCCTGATACACCACCTTTCTGATATTCCTGAAGTAGCCCTTGCAATTGCTGTCTTGCACGATACAAGTATGACTTGACCGTATTTAGCGGCAAATCCAGAGAGTCGGCAATCTCGTTATAAGAAAAATCCTGCAGATATCTCAATACGATCACCGTCCGGTGTTGCTCTGGAAGCTGCTGTATAGCCTCACGAACATCCTGTGCCAAGTAAGAGGTCAGGACCTCGGCCTCCACATTTTGGGGATCGTTGAATATCATGTCGTGCTCGTCAATGGATACCGAGGGCTTCGTCCTCCTGAATTTGTCGATACATATGTTCGTTACAATGCGTTGAACCCAGGTTTTGAACTGCGCCTTTTCCTCATAAGAGTTAATTTTGGAATAAATCCGTATGAGGGCTTCTTGTGAAGCATCCATGGCGTCCTGTTCATTGTTTAAAATGTAATATGCCGTACGGTACACATGCTGTTCTATCTCTCTTAATAGGGTAATGAGAGCGTCGCGATCGCCCGATTGAGCGGCTCGAATGAGTCCCTGCTCTACCACAAAGGATCCCCCTCTCCCTGCAATATTACAGACGTTTCCCCTTTGCAAATTGTTGCAGGATAGACGTCTGACGATAATTTTATTTTTTATAGTGTAAAAAATGTTACCAAAAAGCCCATATTCCCCATTATAGCCTCCCTTAGAATAACAGAAAAAGGGAAGGTCGTCACCTTCCCTTAGCCCTTACTCACATAAATCTGCTGGAATCTGTCGAATTGAACTTGCATATTGTTACTTCTTGGAAATCAGGAAATCCGATATGAGCTCTAACTGGTAATTCAGGGCAATCGGGTCCTGAAAATAAAAGTCGTCAATCGAATACTGATATATTTTCCCTGCTTTAACAGAAGGAAGATTTTTCCATACGCTTTTAGATTCAATATCTTTCCCCTGATCTACTCCATCTCCCCTAATCCCCAGCATCAGGTAATCGGCATCGCCCAGCATCTCCGGTAAAGCCTCCATCGAAATACTGGCCCAGCCCTGTTCGAACGCCGCCTTTTCTACCTTCGCCGGGGCATGAAGCCCCAACTCATCGTAAAGTACGGCTCCTCCCCGTCCGTAGGACTTGCCATAGAGATATAATTCTTTGCCCGTTATCTCAAAAATAGCAATTTTTTTACCTGAATCAATAACATCAGACAAAGCCTGTTTCTTCTCAGCAATCCTGGACGCAAAATCAGCCAGGCATTTCTTCGCTTCCTGCTCCTTGTTCAACACCTTGCCCAGCTCTATCAGACGGTCCTTATAATTATATGTACCATATGGAATGAATACAGTAGGCGCTATTTTTTTCAGATTTTCATAAGCTTTCTCATCATAGGTAATGATCAGATCCGGATTCAGGGTGGTCACCTTTTCAAGGGACAGTGCGGAGCTATCACCGATATTTTCAACACCATTCAAGTATTTTTTATAGTATGGAGCATCGAATACAGTGTCTGGAGCCCCTACAGGTGTAATCCCAAGTGCAAGAACATCGCCTACATAGTCGCCGACCGCTACAACGACACGCTGTGGATGTTCAGGAATAGTAACTGTACCTTTATCGCTTTCATATGTACGTGTGGCAGCTGCATCACCAGTAGACGCAGTTTTGGAATCAGCCGTTGTCCCATTATCCGTTGCCATTCCTCCTCCATTCGTAGCGCATGCGCTCAGTACCAGCATTAATGAAATAATCAACAGGCAAGCCAAAGTTCGGAATTTTAAATAGTTCACAATAGTCCTCCCATTAATAATGATTCTCATTTTCAATACTATTAGATTCTATCAAAGCTCTTAGGTTATGTCCATGCAGGTTGTGTTAATAGCAAAAAGCCCACTCCTTAGAGTGAGCATATGTTTTAGTGTTTTACCTGAGTCGCTCTTGTGCTTATTGATCCAAAGTGTCCAATTGGGCATCAGCATATCGGCTGCCATGCACCTTATTTTTGGGACTCACGGCTTCGATGAGAGCTAAATCTTCTGTGGTCAGTTCAACATCCACGGATGTTGCATTTTCCTCCAAATATTTTACACGTTTGGTTCCCGGAATTGGCAATGCGCCATTCGCTATGGTCCATGCTAATGCTAATTGGGAAGGAGTGCAATTCTTCTCTTGGGCAACTTCTTTAATCTTATCGACAAGATCAACATTTTTCTGGAAATTATCACCTTGGAAGCGCGGCATATATCTGCGAACATCACTAGCTTCAAGATCCTCAAATTTACGCAACTCGCCGGAAATAAAGCCTCTGCTCAAAGGGCTGTAACCCACAAGCGTGATTCCCAATTCTTTTATCACAGGCAGGATTTCATCCTCAATCTCCCGACTCCACAGAGAATATTCGGTTTGTAAAGCAGAGATGGGATGTACCGCATGTGCGCGACGAACTGTAGCAGCAGATGCCTCTGACAAGCCGAGATAACGAACTTTCCCGGTCTTTACAAGCTCAGCCATAGCCCCTACGGTTTCCTCAATAGGAACATTCGGATCTACCCGGTGCTGGTAATAAAGATCAATATAGTCCACACCTAACCGACGAAGACTTTCGTCCGCTGCCTTTTTTACATAATCCGGATGACCATTAATGCCTTCAAAATTAGGGCCAAAAGCAAACTTTGTAGCAATAACGGCTTGTTCCCTGCGGCCTTTTAAAGCTCGTCCCAGTAGCTCCTCATTATGTCCATTACCATATACATCCGCAGTATCCAGCAAGGTGACACCTAACTCTAAAGCGCGATGAATCGTCCGAATCGATTCGTCATCATTAGTTTCACCGTATATTCCAGGAGACATGCCCATTAAACCCAAACCAAGAGATGAAACGACCAAATCACTATTACCCAGGTTACGTGTTTTCATGTAGTTGACCTCTCTTCCAAATCTTCATTTTTTAACTTCGAGATTCATCATAGCACATCAAAAAACACAATTCAAACAAAATATACGTTTTTTGTCTATATTGTTTTTGGAGTGTATAATATATATTCCATTATGGATATCAGTTATAATAAAGCAGGATTGGAGGCTAATGATGTGACCGACGATAGCAAGGTAATAGATAAAAAAAACGAGACATGCATTAAACTCAGCATGAAGCTGGCTCCCTATGTAAAAAAACACGGATTTCAGACATTACGTATGGATGAAATCGCAAAAATTATGGATATAAGTAGAGCAACCTTATATAAATACTTTTCAACGAAAGAAGAAGTTATAGAATACGTTGTGAACAATTTTATTGAGTTTATCAACGAATTGGTTATGGATTCATTGGATACAGATCAATTGTACGGGACTCGGTTTCAGCAGCTTTTTGAAAAATCAATTTTACTTGCTGTATATATTACAGACATTTTTTTAAATGAACTGGAGCACATATATCCTGAGAAGTATGATCGCTTAAGGATAGCGTTGCAGTTCCAAGAACAGCAATTGTTAGAATTTTATGAAGAGGGCATACAAAAAGGGGTGTTCAACCAAGTCAATGGCAAACTATTAATATTGCAGGATGAGCTATTGCGGTCCATGACTGATATTAAATACTTAATGTTAAACCACTTGACGATTTATCAGGTCTTGTATGACTTCTACCAATTAAAAAAGGTTCAATTATTTAAGCCTGAGAAAATTCAAAGCGTAGATGACGCATCGATGATACCTAGAATTGAGCATCTGGCCCAAAAAATCTCCAAGGAACTATACTAAATTCATTGAGAATTAGGTCCATTCCGGTCAAGTTAAAAGCAGGCTGCCACAGCGCCTGCTTGTTTGTATTTGAGAATTTTTCAAACTCCTCATTTTTTGTGCCGCACACTCAATTTGCCTTGGTGCGCACGGATTTGCACCTCTCCCATCGTATCTGTCCGATATATAGCAGAATCAACCGCCGATAAACGACCCAATACCGCTTCATTTGGATGCCCATACGTGTTGCTCGCTCCGACTGAAATGACGGATACCTTCGGTCGCCAGTAGGATAACCATTCTTCCGAGGTGGAATGCTTGCTACCGTGATGTGCTATTTTCATGACGTCTACCACTTGCCTTACAGCCACCGTTTCCCCTTTTGCTTCGGTATGGAAAGGAGAATGAGTTAACTCGGAGAGCAACAACGATTCTGCTGCATCATCCATATCTCCTGTGAACAAAAAGGAAGCCCCCTCCATCTCCAATATCATTGCAACGGAATAATGATTTTGTTCCTTCACAACGGGCAAACTTCCGGTTTCGTCCTCCTGCAACGGAAGCGGATGAATAAAGCGGATTTTCGTATCCTGATCCGGTCTCCACTCCATACCATAATGCGCACCGTACAGCTTGACCTGCTTGTTTACAGCCGTGTTCAATAGCTTGCGGAAAGGTGCCTTGTCTGTCAGGGTGCCGTTAAAAACCAAGGCCGATACTGGAATCTGGTCAAGCACGGCCTGCAATCCCCCGGCGTGGTCATGATCTCCATGCGTTAAAATGACAGCATCCAGCCGATGTACACCGCGCTGCTTCAATAAGGGCACAATCGTATCCTCACCTACCTCGTAGGGGTCTTTTCGCTTACGCCAAGCATTTTTTCCTGTCGTAAAATCCATCGTGCCCCCACCATCCACCAAAATGTGTTTACCACTCGGCGTTGTAATCAAAATGCTGTCGCCTTGGCCCACATCCAGATATTGAACCATTCCTATATTCCCTCCACCTGGAGTTATATAACCTATATACAGAATGCCAAGCCAGGCAATACCGCTTAAAGCAAGCGCCAAATGACTATTACCATTCCACTGTCGACGTGCATATTTGCCTGCTCCTTCAGGCTCATGCTCCGTCTGCAATATAGCTGCCCACTCCGCAGATGCCGCTAATCCTGTATGTATGGGTGATGGCATGGGAACGGATGTGCTTTGTCCCACCAAATTGCGTCCGGCTGAAAGCCTCCCCTTGTCCTTATCCAGTGCTACCTCAAAGCCCAGAGATTCATCTGTTCGCCTTCGAGATATCATCCATGTTTTGAGCCAGTACAGAATACTGTACAAAGCAGCATAATACGCTATGACCCACAGAATGGAGGAAGACGGCCAAATACTCACATAAGTGTCATCCACGTTCATCCATTTTACAAGCCAAAAGGTCAGTTCGTTCAGCTGCTCTGCTGGCCACGCAATGATACGTCCCCCGTCCTCCCATAGAAAGGTGATTCCCATCGCCACCGTTCCCAGTGGAAGCACGATATACGTAATAAGTGGAACAAGCACAAAATTAGCCGCAAACGATAGCAGCGAAAACTGATTAAAGTAGAAGACTGTCATCGGAAACGAAACAAGCTGCGCTGTGATCGTAATCGCAATTTCGCCGCCGATCAGAAGAGGCCATTTGGCGAAAAACGGCTTCATCAGCGGCATATAAATGAGCAGTCCGGCTGTTACCAGAAAAGAAAGCTGAAAACTGACACTAAGCAGGTAATACGGATTCCAAAGCAACATCAATAACGCAGACACACTCAAAATACTAAGCCCGTCCTTGAGCATTCCCCGTCTGGCTGCAAACAGGCCGATCATGGCCATAATTCCAGCCCTCACAACAGAGGGAGAAGCACCTGTCAGCAGTACATAAGCCGGAATAAGCACCATCACGACCGTAAGAGACGTCTCACGACTCACTCGCAATAGCTTGAACAAATACAGTAGTGTAGCTGCATATACCGCCACATGCATACCGGATATCGCTAAAATATGCGTTAATCCAAGCTGCGTAAATTCGTTATACGTTGCCGGGTCCAGCTCATCCGTAACTCCTAGTACAAGTCCTTTCATATATCCTGCGTGATGAAGAGAACCAAATGCCGATTCCATCCGTTGCCCTAATTGCTCCCTAAGCTGATCATTCCACCTGAACAAGGTGTAACGGTTCCACTGCGAAGCTTGCTGCTTCTGTAGCGAAGCGGCCCCATTCCCTTTGAAAAGCCAGTGAATCTCCTGTGTATGCAGGTATTCATTGTAATCAAAGCCGCCAAAGTTCCCCGCTTTTGCAGGAGCCTTTAAGCTACCACGCAGTTGAATTGCATCTCCACGCTGCCATCCTGCCGCCAGTTGCTGTTCCTGTTTGGCAGCCAGCTTGATGTGTACGATAACCTGTTCAGAAATAGCTTCGCTCTTTCCAACTCCGCCCTGAAAAGTGTCATTTTGAGAATCACTTCCCATATTGCTTATTGCATTAATCCTCATCTCAAACTGTGCCCGATCACCGTCTACCTGTACCTCGGAAGCGATGAACCCGGATGCACGAACAGGCACGTCTTCCAGCTTGGAGGCCGATACATGAAGGGCCTCGGGAATATGGCTCACATTATGCGTATCATGCCAAGCCCAATGGAATCCACCTCCGCTCAAGGCAAGCCATAATAACACCACATGCCGGACGGGAATCTTCATCAGTAGAGCCATAAGAGGAAAAATCAACGTGACGCCCGCCCAGAGCAATAGAAGCATACGTCCGGAATACAAACAAGCTCCTGCACTCCCCGTAATCCAACATACCGTAAGGGTTAAGATAGGTCTGCTTAAAACAAGTTTGGCTTGAATACAACCACCTCCCGATAGCAGAATATTGCTCTGTGTCCAAACCGCAAAACAAAAAAGAACCCCTGACAAAATAGCATTCGTCAGAGGTTCTTCCTCGGTTACTCTTTAATTCATCAGTCTTAATTCATACATTTTAATTCATAACATCCATCAGCGTTTCTTTCGGTGGATGATAGTTATCCAGCATACGGAAGGCAATCCCTTTTTGCTCCATCATGCCACGAACCTTGTCGGCATCCTTTGGGTAAGGTCGGTGGTATACGATCTCCACAATTCCGCTGTTCGCCAGCATGTTGGCACACGTCCAGCATGGCTGGTCGGTCACATATACTGAGGACCCTTCACGATCAATGCGGTCGGTGAACAGCAGCAAGTTCTGCTCCGCATGAATAGTGCGGATACAGCGCTGCTTCTTAACCATTTCATCCCGCCCCTCGCGATGAACGACTTCGTACTCCTCCGAAATCATACAGCCTGCCTCAGAGCAGTCGGGTACCCCGGATGGTGCACCATTATAGGCCGTGCCCAAAAGCTTTTTGCCTTGTACAAGTACGGCTCCAACATGACGCCGCGAGCAGCGTGAACGGGTGGATACCATATAAGCGATATCCATAAAATAGGTGTCCCAGTCCTTGCGTACATCTGCACTCATATCCATCTCTCCCGTAAAAACAAGTTACAACGTAAATATATCCGCTAAGCCATTCTGATAGCCTGCACATCGTCCACTTATGTAATTATAAGCTGACGTAAGGCTTCATTTTCGCCAACATTTTGGCTCCAATTCCCTTCACATGATCCAAATCGCTCACACGCTTGAACGGCCCATGCTGATTACGATAGCTCAGAATTGCTTCGGCCTTTTTAGCTCCAACCCCTGGCAGTTCCATTAACTCAGCAGCAGTCGCCGTATTAATGTTCACCTTTTTTTCACCGGAAGCGGATGAAGCAACCGGATCGCCTGCTGTATTCGACCTGTTCGTCGTGGCATTCGAGCTTTCAACGCCAGTAACGGAACTCGAATCCATCACCTCAGACTGCTTTATGGTACTGGAGCTTTCGCTTCCATCGACCGATGCACCAGCAGAATCCTGTACAGCCTCACGCTTCACATGGCCAGCTCCTTCGCCACCCGAACTGAGTTCAGCTTTGCCTGAGGCTTCGGCTACAGCACTCTTTCCCTGAGTCTGGCCGCTATTGCTCCGTGACTCATTTTGCTCCGGCTCTACCGCTAAAGCCTGCTCCACCTTATGATTAAGCACCTGCCACTCTTCTTCCGGCTCTGGACGCTGCCCACCAGCAAACAGAATAAGCCCACTGCCGATTAGGGAAAGCACTATTGCCGTTCCAGTCCATAAGCGGTTCATTTCCATTTTGTCCCCTTCTCCACATAGATTTTAGGGAAAGTGAGCCACTCAATACAGCGTCTCAATCGAACAGAGCAAGCCTGTCCTATTCCCGTTAACCGGAGGATGTAAACAACCTCCATACGGTCTCGCTGTGAGCCATTTTCCAAAGAGTGGTACGACCTTGGGCACGATCTAACATGCTCAGGCATAAAATTCGTCATGTCGGCCAAGACCGGGTGCATACACTAAGAAGAATGACAGCGTCTATACCGCAAAGTATGAAAGGAGGACGTTGAACGATGAAAGTTGGATTTATCGGGACTGGCAGCATGGGAAGTCTGCTGATTGAATCTTTTATTCATTCCAACGCACTTAAACCACAGCAAATATCAGCAAGCAATCGAACGTATTCCAAGGTAGCCGAGCTGGCCCGTCGTTATCCAGGATTACATGCAGCCCAAAGCAACCGTGAGACGGCAGCGGATAGCGATATCCTGTTTATCTGCGTGAAGCCGCTGGAATCAAAAGCCGTAACGGATGAAATACGCAACATCATTACAGAAGAGCAAATCGTCGTTTCTATTACAAGTCCGGTACAGCTACGCATCCTGGAGCATTCACTGAAAGCCAAAGTGTCCAAAATTATTCCCAGCATTACCCACCAGGTAGGCAGCGGAGCCTCACTATGCATCCATGGCAGCCGGATTACAGAGGAGGATCGCTCCCTTCTGGAAGAGCTTATGTCCCACATTAGCAGGCCGATTCGGGTTAAGGAATCCCATACACGTATTACGTCGGATTTTTCCAGCTGCGGCCCTGCTTTCCTAGCCTTTTTTATGGACCAGTGGATTCATGCTGCGGTTCAGGCCACGGGTATAGACCGTACGGAGCTATGCGCCCTGGCTGGTGAAATGATTATCGGCACAGGAAAGCTGCTTACTGAGGGCGGAATGACACCAGCCGAGTTGCAGGCGAGGGTAGCAGTTCCCGGAGGTATTACCGCTGAAGCCCTCGCACTGCTGGACATCAGCCTGCACAGCGTCTTTCCAGAGCTGATACGGGCCACACACAACAAGTATGAGGAGGACATGCAAAAGATAGATACCTCCTTCGGCTTAAAGCCGATTAACCCGCAACAATATTGACCAGTTTGCCTGGTACTGCAATCACCTTGCGAACCGTTTTACCGGCCAGCGCCTGCTGAACGTTGTCCAGCGACAGAGCGAATGCCTCCATCGCTTTGGCGTCAAGGTCTTTGGCAATCGTCGCACGCTGCACGATTTTACCGTTCACCTGCACCACAATTTCCACTTCGGCATCCACCGTCCATGCTTCATCATAAGCAGGCCAAGCCGCGTAGGTAATGCTTTCGTTGTGTCCCAGCAGCTGCCACAGTTCCTCGGCCAGATGCGGTGCAAGCGGCGACAGCATTTGCACGAAGTTTTCCATTGCTACACGCGGCAAACGGTCTGCTTTGTATGCATCATTGGTAAAAATCATCAGTTGGCTGATCGCCGTATTGAAACGCAGCGCGTCCAGATCCTCGGTTACTTTCTTCAGCGTTTTATGCCAGGTCCGATTGAACTCATCACTGCCGCCTTCATTTGAAATTTTATCGTTCAGGCTGCCATCCTCGGAAACGAACAGGCGCCATACACGGGACAGAAAACGATGCGCTCCCTCAACCCCGTTTTCGCTCCAAGGCTTGGTCGCTTCCAGCGGCCCCATAAACATCTCATAAATGCGCAGCGTATCCGCGCCAAACGTATTCACAATATCGTCAGGGTTGATGACATTACCGCGTGATTTACTCATTTTTTCATTATTGTTGCCTAGAATCATACCCTGGTTGACCAGCTTGTAGAAAGGCTCTTTTGTTTCTACAACGCCAATATCATACAGCACCTTGTGCCAGAAACGAGCATACAGCAAGTGAAGAACCGCATGTTCCGCACCGCCGATGTACAGATCCACAGGCAGCCATTCGCGCTGCTTCTCCTTGGATACAGGCTCTTTATCGTTATGCGGATCAATATAGCGCAGGTAATACCAGCAGCTTCCCGCCCATTGTGGCATGGTGTTCGTCTCACGGCGTGCTTTCAAGCCCGTCTCGGGATCAATAGTTTCTACCCAGTCCGTCGCATTGGCCAACGGGGACTCTCCTGTGCCTGAAGGCTTGATGTTATCCATTTCCGGCAGTACGAGCGGCAGTTGATCCTCAGAAACTGTTTTGATCGTTCCATCTTCCAGATGAATCACCGGAATCGGCTCGCCCCAATAGCGTTGACGGCTGAACAGCCAGTCGCGCAAGCGGTACGTCACTTTTCCTTGTCCTTTACCCTCGGCTTCAAGCCATTCAATCATCTTCGGAATGGCTTCCTCATTCGTAAGTCCATTCAGCGGACCTGAGTTGACGTGCGGACCATCCTCGGTGTATGGCTCTTTAGCCACGTCTCCACCTTGGACAACCTCAATGATATTCAGCCCGAATTGCTTCGCAAATTCCCAGTCACGTGTGTCGTGACCTGGTACAGCCATGATCGCGCCTGTTCCGTAGCCTGCCAGCACATAGTCGGCGATCCAGATCGGCAGCTTTTCACCGTTCACTGGATTCACCGCGTAAGCGCCTGTGAAGACACCCGTTTTATCCTTCGCCAGATCCGTACGCTCCAGATCGCTTTTACGGGCAGCTTGCTCACGGTATTGATTTACGGCATCCTTTTGCTCAGGTGTAGTGATAACATCCACCAATTCCTGCTCAGGAGCCAGCACACAGTAGCTTGCGCCGAACAGCGTATCCGGGCGGGTTGTAAATACCGTTAATTGCTTGTCATGGCCTTCAATTGGAAAATGAACCTCTGCCCCAGTAGACTTGCCGATCCAGTTCCGCTGCATATCTTTAATGCTTTCGGACCAATCCAGCTCCTCCAAATCATCCAGCAGACGATCAGCATATTCCGTTATTTTCAGCATCCATTGACGCATAGGTTTGCGGATAACCGGATGACCGCCACGCTCACTCTTGCCGTCAATTACTTCTTCATTCGCCAACACCGTTCCCAATGCAGGACACCAGTTCACAGGCACTTCAGCTACATAAGCAAGACCGCGCTTATACAGCTGGATGAAAATCCACTGTGTCCATTTATAATAATCGGGGTCTGTTGTGCTGATTTCACGATCCCAGTCGTATGAAAAGCCAAGCGATTTGATTTGACGGCGGAAGTTATTAACATTTTTTACCGTAATTTCACGTGGATGCTCTCCCGTATCCAGCGCATGCTGCTCGGCAGGCAGACCGAAGGCGTCCCAACCCATCGGATGCAGTACGTTGTAGCCGCGCATTCTTTTATACCGTGAAACAATATCCGTTGCCGTGTAACCTTCCGGGTGGCCTACATGCAGACCAGCTCCAGACGGGTACGGGAACATATCCAAAGCATAAAACTTCGGTTTGCCCGGCTCTTCCCCGGTACGGAACGTTTTGTTCTCATCCCAATATTTCTGCCATTTTGGTTCAATACTTTGCGGTTGATAGCCGTGCTTCGGCTGTGTGTCTGTCATTGTCATTTCCTCCTCAAACGGTATGCAACAAAAAAACCTCTGCATCCCGTAGCGTGTCAGCGCTAGGGACGAGAGGTTATATTCCCGTGGTACCACCCTAGTTAGCAGAAAGCGTTCTTCGCCTTCTACTCCCTTTGCACCTGATAACGGAGGTGATCCGATGCGGGTTAATAACAGGGTTCAAGCACCTGTATAGGGCATTCCTGCGTTGGGCGCATATCTCCGAGGCGAGTTCACTTTGCACTGTCAACCGGCTTGCACCATCCGCCGGCTCTCTACATGTCCAGACAAAACTACTATTCCTCATCAGCGATTGTTTAACCGTTAATAATGGCACTATTATATTGAAAACCGCGAAAAAAGTCAAATAAGGACTACATCTGGTGCTAAACACCAACTTCATTCGTTTGCTCCATGACACACGGAGGCAAATGTTTTATAATTAGCTCCGAGCCAGATTGAGATGAGTTGAGATGAGAAAGGTGAGCTGAGACATGGCACAAATTAAAATTTACGGAATAAAAGAAGCACTGAATCCAATCAAGGAGCAACTTTCAGATGTGATTCACTCCGCTGTGGTGGATGCGTTCCAATATCCCCCCGACAAAAGGTTTCATCGTTTTTTCCCGATGAATCAGGAAGACTTCATATTTGCCCACGATCGCTCGCAGGCATACACCATTATTGAAATTAGTGTGTTTGAAGGCAGAACGACAGAGGCTAAAAAGCACCTCATCCAGCTGCTATTCCAAAGAATTAACAATTTAGGCATTGCCCCGCAGGATCTTGAAATTACTATATTCGAGACACCGAAACAGAATTGGGGCATTCGCGGTGTACCCGGTGATGAACTTCAACTGAACTATAAAGTAAACATATAATTTGAAGCTCTTATGCAAAAAGACGCCCTTCATGTCATCATGAAAAGCGTCTTTCTTTGTCCTATATTAGCCTGATAAAGCTTCATTATTTTACAGCAACATAAAATAATCTGGCCGCGTCATCTACTGCTTCTACCCATTCAAAGTCCGCATATACCTTCACATCGCGAAAACCGGCTTTGGACAATTCCGTTTTCATCCAGTCCGGGTCATAGGCACGTTGCACATGAATCTCCTCGAACCGCTGGTATACATCGCGCCCTTCATTTTCTGCTCTCGCAAAAATGCTGAGATGATGCTCAATTTCACAGCGCGGAGTGTCCAACGCACAAGTCCAGATATATGAGATGGAGCGCTCGTCCAGTACAAAGGGCTGCTCATCATCATAACGCACAAACGTCTGGGGATGATGTACATCGAACAGAAAGGTTCCGCCAGGCTTAAGACCGGCATACGTTCTGCGAAAAGTAGCAGTAATGTCCTCTTCCTCCAGCAAATAATTCAGACAATCGCAAAAAGAAATGACAGAATCCACAGGCTCTGGTAAACTCCATTCCCGCATATCCTGCTCTATCCAGCGAATGCTACCCTCACGGAACAAACGCTGTCCTTGCGTAGTCGTTTCCATTTTGCGACGGGCTACTGCCAGCATATCTGAAGACAAGTCGATGCCAGCCACCTCGAAGCCCGAGTTGACCAGTGGAATCGTAATGGAGCCCGTCCCACAGCCCAGCTCTGCCACCGTATGCGGCATACCATGCTGATCCCAGGCCTGCCGAGCAAAACGCAGCCAGTCCGGGTACGGCATGTCCTGCATCAGCTCATCATACACATAGGCAAACTTCCGGTAAGAAGCCATTTTTTATTCCCCATTCCCGTCCTTCGGTTCAGGCATTTTCTCCACCAGATAGGTCCAGTTTTCCTTTTGCGTAACCAGCCCTTCCTTCATCAGCTTGCCCATGGCACGCTTGAAGGCGGATTTACTGATACCAAACCGTTGCTTAATAATATCCGGCGGCGTGGCGTCGGAATAAGGCATACCGCCACCCGGCCGCTCTTTCAAAAAGGCAATGAGACGATCCGCATCCTCATCACGGCCCACTTCCTTGCGCGGCGACATCGCCAAATTCACCCGACCGTCTTCACGAACCAGTGTGACCCGTACCTTCACCTCTTCACCCAAACGAAGCATCCGGTTACGTTCCGAGGAATGGATCATGCCAATCGCGCCAAAACCAAGCACGCCTCCGTCCACCAGGACAAATGTCCCCATCTGAAGCGGCTTGTACACCGTCGCCTGCACCCACGTATTGAGCCATGAATCAGGTGCATGGAAGGACAATGGAGCCAGCTCTTGCTCACCCGCCAGCTTCGCTCGCAGCCTGCCCTGCTTATCATGTTCCATGATAGCATAGACGTAGTCGCCCACCTGAGGATGCAAATCCCGGTTCTCAGGCAACTCACGAATCGGCAGCAGCAATTGACGACCCAATCCCATTTCCAGAAAACAACCCAGACGCGGATGCACATCCGCCACCTGTAGCTTTGCCAGTTCGCCCAACGACAGGAACGGTTTTTTCATGGTAGCGGCCAAACGGTCCTCTGTATCGTGAAAAATAAATACTTCCAGCCGTTCTCCAACCTCAATCTCACGTGTCAGCTCCGTATAATGCAGCAGTACATCCTGATCGCCAACTGTGAGAAAGTAGCCGAAAGGGGATACCTCACGATCTACCATAATCGTGACATAAGTACCAGCAATCAGATTCATACCTTCTCCACAACCTTAGCGTCCGACCAAAGTCTTTCAATGTTATAATATTCACGCTCGTCGCGATGGAAGACATGCACTACGACATCTCCCAAGTCCATCAGAACCCAGCGGCCGGAATCCATTCCTTCGATCCCTTTGATTGTTGTACCTTCATCATGAGCGCGTTTGCGAATTTCCGTCACAATCGCCTGTACCTGAGTATCCGAATTACCGTGGCAGATTACAAAATAATCCGCGACAAGGGATACGCCCCGCAAGTCAAGGGCTACAATATTCATGGCCTTCTTATCTTCAGCGGCCTCAACCGTAATTTGCATTAATTTCTCATTAGTTATGGTCATTCATGAACCTCCGATTTTCTCTGTTTAAGTTGTTGGATCAGATCATTTCGCGACAGTACCGTCAGCGGAAAAATAACCTTTTGCTTCTCCAGCAGCAGTGAAATCGTGGAATCAAATCCAGCGACAAGACCCTGCTCCAAACTTTTTTTCGCCTGTTTGCGGATATGATCTACCCCAGGGAAATCTCGTCCCGGTTCGATATAATCAGCGAGACACACGACCTTGTCCAGCAAACTCATGCCCACACGGCCTGAGGTATGCCAGCGAATGGCATTCCGTATTTCAGAGTCTTCCACCCCATAGTCTCTCGCTGCAACGCAATATCCTACCTCAGAATGCCACAGTTGCTTGTCATGCTGCAAAAGCTCCTGGTCACATTCGGGATGACTGCGAATCACTTCCTCCATCTGCTGAACGGACCAATATTTCGCTACATCATGCAAAATAGCCGCTAATTCGGCCTTATCCGGGTCCGCGCCATACCGCTTGGCAAGCTCCACGGAGGTATGCATGACACCCAGTGTGTGCTTCCAGCGTTTTTCAGGCATTTGACCGGATACAGCCTCCATCAATTGCTCACGGCTGTACTTCATACAAACCGCCCCTTGTAATGTAGTCATGCACACGATCAGGCACAAGATAGCGAATGGTGCGCCCTTCCGCAACACGTTCCCGAATATCCGTCGAAGAAATATCCACCACCGGCATATCCGCCAGCAGCACCTTGTTCTGCAAATAATGCGGTAGTTCATTCAGCGCAAGCTGGAAACCGGGACGCCGGACACCGATAAAACAAATTCGCTGTGCCAGCTCCTCAATCCCCTGCCAATGAGGTAAGTAATTCACCATATCCGCGCCGATAATAAAATAAAAATCTACAGCAGGATGCAGCTCCTGAAGCTCTTTGATCGTGTCAATAGTATAAGATACCCCACCTCGAAGCACTTCAATATCTAACACTCCAAAAGCAGGATGGCCCGCCACCGCTTCACTCGTCATCTCCAGCCGCTCTGTGCCGCTAGCCCCCGCCTGGTGCTTGTGGGGAGGGATATGGGAAGGCATGAACCATACATGGTCCAGCGCATAGGCATCCCTTGCCGCTTCTCCAGCCAGCAGATGTCCAATATGAATCGGGTCAAATGTACCGCCCATAATACCGATTTTCATAGTCTCCTCCCCGCGTGTTTATCCTCTAGGCAGCTCGATTTGCTTGTTATCACGGGATTCCTTGTACAAAATAATCGTGCTCCCGATGAGCTGTACAAGCTCGGAACCTGTTTCCGTAGCCAGTTCTTCCGCAATTTCATGCTTGTCATCCAGACAGTTGTTCAAAATCTGCACCTTCATCAGCTCGCGCTTTTCAATCGCATCGTTAATGTGACGCATAAGATGCTCGTTCGTACCGTTTTTCCCTACTTGAAAAACCGGGTCCAGATGATGCGCCATCGAGCGCAAATACCTTTTTTGTTTACCTGTTAACATGTATACTTAACTCCTTCATAACCACATATGCCATGCGGCAATTCCATAATTTTAGTGTAAAATCCGACTTACGACAGGCTTCTCAGCACAGCCGCTCTCATTTCGTCTACAGCAGGGGCTACGCCCATAAAATACTCAAAGGCCACTGCTCCCTGATACACGAACATGCCCAAGCCTCCGTGTACGGTGCAGCCGCGCTGTTTACGGCTTTCGCGCAAAAATCTCGTTTCCAGCGGGTTGTAGATCAAATCACTTACAATGATTCCTTCTGGAATCAGACTCGTTTCCAGCGGAAGCTCATCGGATAGAGGAGACATTCCTACCGAGGTCGTATTGATCAGCACATCCACCGATGCAAGCACGCTCTCCGCTTCATCGTTAGAATAACCCGTCACAGGGATTGCTTCCGTCGTCCACTCCAATGCCAGCTGCTCGGCCTTATCGCGTGTCCGATTCAGAATAATGACCGATTCCGGCTGTTCCTCCAGTAACGCATGAATCACACCTCTGGCAGCACCTCCGGCTCCGAGGACCGCAATTCTTGTGCCTTTCAGCTTGACCGAAGTCTCTTCTTTGAGGGAACGCACGTAGCCGATCCCGTCCGTATTGTAACCCTTAAGTCGTCCGTTGTCGTTCACAATCGTGTTGACAGCGCCGATGAGTCTGGCTCCTTCATCAATCTCATCCAAATATTTCATAACTTCAACTTTATGGGGAATCGTCACATTGACTCCGCGGAAATGCAAAGCCCGAATCCCCTTCATGGCGTCCTCCAGCTGATCGGGCTTGACGTGAAGAGGAACAAAATCCCCCTCTATCCCCGCTGCCTTTAAAGCTACTTTATGCATGAGAGGCGATTTGGAGTGCTTGATCGGATCACCCAATACGCCCAATAATACAAGACCTTGTTCGGTCACTCCAGACTCCCCGCTGCTCATCGTCGTTCTCCCCCATGTTGCAAAATATTAGGCTGCACAAATACATGAACGGCGGCAGGAACCTGAATCTGTTCCTTGCCGCCCGATCACATGGTTCAACATTCGTTAAATCAACGAAGGCCGTAGAAGGACACGGATTCCCCGAGGAGCATGAACCGCTACCAAAGCCCCGTTCTCACTATTGACCCTGATCCATCCCAGACCGGAGATATAAATATCCGATTGAGATTTACGAGGAACGCGGAACTCATGTCTTGTCCATTCCGGCATATCTGCCAACTGATCACGTGTCGGCGGTGACAACAGTTCTCCGGCATGATCTTCGAACAGTTGATCCGCCCGCTCCAGCTTGGTGCGATGAATTTTAAGACTACCGTTGATGTAGCAGGTGAACGATTGATGTTGACCTTCTACAAAATCAAACCTCGCCATCCCACCGAAAAACAAGGTTTGTCCGGGGTCCAGCTGATAAGCAGCAGGTTTCAGCGGCTTGTCCGGCATAATGGCGCTCAAATCCTGCCGGGACACGATTTCACTGAACCGCCAAGGGTACACAATACCCGGTGTATCAATAATATGCTTACCGTCGTCGAGCGGAATATTCACCATATCCAGCGTCGTTCCCGGGTAACGGGATGTTGTTAACTCCTGCTCCATATCGCTATGATCACGGATCAAGCGGTTAATGAGCGTGGATTTACCAACATTTGTTGCACCGACCACATACACATCCCGATTGCCACGCAACTCGGACACCACATCCAGCAGACGATCAAAGCCCTGATTTTTTTTGGCCGAGCACAGAACGATATCGGCCGTGCGAAGTCCTTGCTCCTTAGCCTGCTTTTGCACCCAGTTGAGGACCTTGTTCCAGTTCGTTACCTTAGGCAACAAATCCGTCTTGTTCACAGCCAGTACAACCGGATTAGATCCTACGAAACGTTGCAAGCCGGAAATCAGACTGCCTTCAAAGTCGAAAATGTCCACAATGTGGATGACGAGAGCGTCCTTGTCCCCAATTTGGCTGAGCAGTTTCAGGAACTCATCCTGATCCACAGCTACCGAAGACGTTTCATTATAGTTTTTAATCCGGAAACAGCGCTGACAGATGACAGGCTCGCGTGTAAGCAATTTTTCAGGAATATATCCCGGAAGCTCCGGGCTAGTGGTCTGCATCGTGATACCGCACCCACTACATTTGACAGCAGTTCCGCCGTCAGGTCTTTCAGTCATTCTTCTTTTCCTCCTCAAGCCATAAGCCTTTCTTACGTAACCTTGTGAGCGCGATTCGCTCCAACCGCCGATTAAAGCGGGTCATGATTCCTTCATCATGGATGGATATTGGCAGCACCAGCACCGTGTGCAATCCCAGTCGGTTGCCACCCAATACATCCGTCAACATTTGGTCCCCGACCATTATAGTCTCTTCCGGGGTAAGTCCCATCATACGGATGGCTCTGCGGAAGGACGAGTTGGAGGGCTTCCGTGCGGCATGTATAAATTCAATGTCCAAAGGCGTAGCGAACACAGATACACGTCCCATATTATTGTTGGACACGATGACAAGCTTAAAACCCGCCTGTTTGACCTTCTCAAACCAGGCCACCAGCTCGGGAGTCGCATTCGGCGCTTTTGCACCAACCAGCGTATTATCCAAATCCGTAATAATGCCGCGATATCCTTGAGCATACAAGCCTTCAAGATCAATATCAAAGACGGTATTTACCCGTAATTTGGGCATCAGCATTTCAAACAACGTCGGTCACCTCAGTTTCATACGACAAACTATACCATATTAATAGGGGTTAGTAAAAAGCTATCCGCAACAAACGGACAGCTTTTTACAGAGCATGTGATGAAGATTATAAATCGGCAGCTTTCGAGCCGAGTAAAAAACGGTTTAGCCTTCGTCCTTCTGATCCGACACGGTTTTTCTTTCGTTTCATTCAGTTTGCCTTCCGGACTAACCCTTCTTATGCAACAGGGCCGCTTGCTGGCGGACCTTGTGCCAATCCTCGGCAGTTACCGAGGAAGGACTGTAGCGCGCTTGTTCAAACAGCTCCAGCAGCAGATGCAGAATTGAAGCGCGTTCCGGTGATTCAACTGACCATCTGCCGACCGATTCCCTCAGCGTCTCGTGGCTAGTACGTGCAAACCCCTTACTCCGCATGTAACGGAGCCAGCGCTCGGTTTCGACGATCACCTTTTCGTCCGGGGTCAACGGCTTTCCTTTACGCAGACGCAGCAGATAAAAATGAATATCTGCCCGATTACGCCATACGATATAAGCGCCCCACAGTACGATAACAGCCACTGCCGCCGCTATGATTACAGGATGAATCTTCGTGCCTTCCTCCGAATTGGCCTGCGATGTCTGCGCAGACTGTTCAGGCTCAGGCTGATCTTTCACTTCTGGAGTATCAGGCGTTTTCGAATCCTCCTGCTCCGTAAGCAACGGCATATCAAAGCCCGGCGTGGCTTCTACAGGAACCCAGCCGTATTCACCCAGATACACTTCGGCCCAGGAATGAGCATCCGCGTTGGTAACGGAATAGGAAGACATATTTTCGTTACCATCGCTGGTCGTTGCATCATCCGAAAATGTTTGCTGACCAGGTGCATATCCTTTGACCCACCGTGCCGGAACACCAACGGAGCGGGCCATCATAACCATCGAAGTGGAATAATAATCGCAATAGCCTTCCCGAATCTCAAACAGAAAGGCATCCACAAAATCCTTGCTTCTTTTGCGAGAAAGATCCGGATTGTTTGTATATGCATAATTTCGCTGTAAATATTGCTGTAGCAGTCCGACCTTTTCATAAGGTGTCTTCGCCGATGACGTTACATTTTGAGCCAAATCACGCACTCGCTTCGGCAGCTCATTCGGGATTTGCAAATAGGCTTCCTGCTTGTTCTTTCCATACAGCTCATTAAACGTTTTCTTGCGCAGCTCTTTCTCCGGGATTACAGGTACATGTGACACCAGAGTATACGTTTTCGGATAAGCAGTTCTTCTGGAGGATGAATTCCAAAGCAGTTCTGCCTGTTCCGGTTTCCAACGCAATCCGTCTGCCCGCGAGTCTCTGTCCACCGATTGAACACGATGTACCGAATACGCGCCGAACAAAACCGGATAGCTCTGATCATTTTGCATCGTAATGGTCTGAACGACCTGCTCGGTCGAATGCAGTGTTTCTTGTGTATTTTCCAGCTCTGCCGTCATTGGCACATCATTCAGCGTTTGGTCGTCGTTGTCTGCATCACTCCAGCCCGTACCGGAATACGTTCGCTTCGTCTCGCCCCGCCAGTAGCTTCGCTGGTTCGTCGTGATGGTCATTACGGGAGAGTAGTCAAAATTAAACCCCCCACCCAGTCGATTATCCTGCCGACTATAGCCCGATGCTGTACTCATCCGCTGATTCATAGCCCCGGCTCCATTGTTAATACCAACGGTAGATGAGCTATTTCGCTGGGTCCAAGCCGTATATGGATCCGTTAAGGTCGGCTCTATCTCTGGCATATTCACGCCAGCCATAATAATCAAAGCAAAAATGACCGCAATATTGGCTGCAATTTTGTACGGGTAACGGCGAATGTGTTTCCAGCCTTGAGGATAGTGCTGCCGAAAATACTGCAAATGCTGAGTCACCAGCCAACCCATACCCGCAAAGACCATCCATGCGACTTCTTCCCACAGCACGGTTGGCGTGAACGAATCAAGCACTGCCAGCGCGGCAATATTAATACCCACAAAAACCAGAATGCGCTGCTTCGTCGTAACGATGAGTGGTAACATCTCAATAACAAGCCAAGCGATCAGTGAAAACCAGATATACGGAGACATATTCGATATAAATTGATCCAGACGGTTTGCAAAACCCCCGAAAGGAATAATAATCGAGTAGGACACGAGCGTCCGGTACAAAATAAAAAATAACGTCGCCGCTTTGACGATAAATTCAATCCAAGGCCGAAGCGGCAGCAAAATTTTCACCAGAGCCAGCATCGTAACCGTCGCCAATACAAGCGTTCTTGTCTCTTCAAGCCACAGCACTGAAGCAAAGGACACCCATTGCATGGCAATAATAATAATCCATAAAAATGTAAAAGCCGCAGCCCAGGAGCCCTTCAGCGATTGTAGCCAGTTCTTCATAGCGTCCCTCCCCCCATTACAGCTGGAAGCTCTTCAAGACTCGGAACATGATAACCCTGAATGCCTCTTGTACGAAGCATGCTCATCCATTCTTCTGCCTGTCCCTCACTTGAGCCTTCTCCGATATAAACGTGGCACGGGGTCATCCCCCGGGTATCGACCCAGCGAAGAAGCTCCAACGCCTGATGATCCTTCAACGGACTAATCAGCACAAAATAGCAGCCTTGTGGAAATTGCCGAACACCGCTTTCTACAGCGGCCATAAGACTGCCTTGAGAAGTGGTGTGTATGTCTACCAAATGATGCATCATCCGTTGCCGTTCCATCATCTGCTCACTGGGCTGAAAGACAGTGCCTGTTTCCCCTGCCGTACAAAGACCTACTCCCATCCGCTCCCGTCCGCCATATTCCAGCAATGAAGCGATTGAGGATACGGCCAGTTCAAACTGATCGGCATTTACATAATGTTTCGTGTGTATGTCCAGTACAAGCATCGTTTTCGGAACCGTCTCATGCTCAAATTCCTTGGATTTCCAGCTTCCTGTACGTGCGGTCGCATTCCAATGGATACGTGAAAAACGGTCCCCATATACATAGTCCCGCACTCCGTTAATTTGTGTCGTTTCGCGGCGTGTTCGAGTCTGGACGGTCTGTGGCCCGGACATCCGCGAGCGACGGTCATTTAACTGCCAATAGGGAATGAATACCGTGCGGGGCAGTACCCGAAATTCACCGGGTGCGTTTAACATGCCTTTATGCTCCAACAGGCCGAAGATATCCTCGCTCACACACTCCGTTTGCGCAAAATAATAGCTTCCCCGCTCCAACGCAGGGGTCTGGAAGGCAAGCTGTCCGCTTCCTTTCATGCTGGGGATAACACTGTCCTCAAACGACCAGGATTCACCTGTATGACGCTTGAGCACCTCACGAACAATGATATACGGCAGTGGAAGAAAGCCAGGAAGTCTCAAGCTCAGCTTTACATGCACCTGATCTCCCGCATGCAGTAGCTCCCCGAACTCTGAGCCTTGCGAAAGCTGCCTTGAACCCTGAACACGGCGTACCCCGCTCAACCCGACGATCCATAAATAAATGACTAACAGCGTAACCATGGACAATAGCATGACTGACGTCTTGCCACCCTGAAACAACAGATATAGCAGACATACCACCCATATGGCCATCAGAAGCCAGATGCGGCCTGACAGCCGGAGGAGCCTGCGCTTCCTTTTGACTTTCTTCATTCCCTACGGACGCTCCATTCGCACGGGTACGTTCACCTGCCGAAGGACAGCCTGAAGTACAGACTGGGCGTTGGAGCTGTCGAGACGCGCCTCGGGACGAAGCAGTAAACGATGCGCCAGCACATAAGGTGCCAATATTTTCACATCGTCAGGAAGCACGTAATCACGATTTTCCAGAAAAGCGTACGCCTTGGTGGCCATCACAAAAGCAAGCGCCGCCCGCGGGCTGGCTCCCAGCAGTACCGATGAATGCTCTCTGGTCGCACGTACGATATCAAGTAAATAGGACGTAACTGCCTCGTCCATGTACATTTCTCTGATTTCCTGCTGGATTGCGGCTATCTGTTCCATATGCGCTACCGCCTCCAGTCGATCTGCCGGCTGCCCCTCCTGATGACGAAGCAGCATGTTCCGCTCAGTCTCCATATCAGGATAGCCGAGACTGATTTTGAGCATAAAACGATCAAGCTGCGCTTCCGGCAGCATATAAGTCCCTTCAAAATCAATCGGATTTTGCGTAGCACACAGCATAAAAGGATGAGGCAGCATATGCGTTTCTCCATCCACGGTTACACTTCGCTCCTCCATCACTTCCAGCAAAGCCGATTGCGTTTTCGTCGTTGCCCGGTTAATTTCGTCTGCCAATAAAATATTTGTCATTACAGGACCCGGACGAAAATAAAAGCGCTCATCCCGTGGATGAAATATGGAAACCCCTGTTATATCACTGGGGAGAATATCAGGATTACATTGAACACGGCGGTAATCACCGCGCATGGATTTGGCAAGAGCCTTGATCATTTGCGTTTTTCCCGTACCCGGAACGTCCTCGATCAGAATGTGCCCACCCGCCAGCATAGTCGTTAGCAGTAATTTTATTTCAAAGGATTTACCTAATATGCATGATTCCAGATTAGCTCGGATTGCAGATACAATCTGCACAGATTCTTGACGCACGGGCATAGCCTGTAAACCTCCTAGATAGCAACATGTTTCCTATTATTGTACATGAAGGAGGGCATAGAGTACACTTGAGTCCTTTTCCAGATGTTCGAGCCAGTGCTACAGTTTGGCAGCATTTTGTATGCAGACATATAAAAAAGCCCTCCGGTCATTCAGATCCGAAGGGCTAATTTTTAAGCTTATTTAATTCAGCATTTTGCATCATTCGATTACCAACGCTTAAAAGTACAATATAAGTTTATCCTTTTGGACGTACAACCAGGGCTGCCAAAAAAGAGAATATAATCGCCGAGGAAATCCCTGCACTTGTCACACTAAAAATCCCTGTAATGACACCAAGCCATCCGTCCTTTTCCAATTCGGTTAATGCGCCGTGTACGAGTGAGTTACCAAAACTGGTAATTGGAATCGTCGCACCCGCTCCGGCAAATTTGATAAGCGGATCGTATATCCCAACGGCATCAGCAATTGCACCTGCTACCACCAACGTACTCATCGTATGTGCCGGGGTCATTTTAATGACATCCATCATCAACTGACCCACGACACAAATGGCACCACCGACTAAAAAAGCCCATAGATATATCATACTTTTCCTCCCGCTTCGAAAGCTACAGCATGTGCAATGCATGGAATGCTTTCTCCTTGCTGTGTCGACAAAGGAGACAGCAATGCCCCGGTCGCCACGACCAGTACCTTCTGAAGTTCTCCCTTTTCGAGCCGTTTTAACAAATGCCCGTAGGTTACAACAGCCGAGCATCCGGCACCACTGCCGCCTGCAATGACTTGCTTTTGTTTGTTCAGGTCATAAATAAGTAAACCGCAATCGTTAAATTCCGTCTGACTCACATCAATATTTTGCTTTTTAAGCAGCTCCTTGGTAATCGGCAAGCCTACTGAGGCCAAATCCCCCGTTACAATAAGATCATAATAACCAGGGTCCCGGCCTGTATCTCGAAAATGGGACAACAAGGTATCTGCCGCCGCCGGAGCCATCGCCCCTCCCATGTTAAATGGGTCTTTAATCCCCATATCCGTAACACGTCCAATGGTAGCGCAATCTACCACCGTACCTGACTTGGCATGTCCCACAACTGCGGTGCCTGAGCCGGTGACGGTATACTGGGCCGTTGGAGGCTTCTGTGCTCCGTATTCCGTAGGATATCGGAACTGCTTTTCCACAGTACAGTTATGGCTCGTCGTACCCGCCATTACATAGTCGCCCGCCTCTGAATCCACAATAAGCGCGGCTAAGGCCAGACTTTCCATCGACGTAGAGCAGGCTCCGAAAACACCCAAATAAGGAATCGCGAGCTTGCGCGCTGAAAAGGAGCTACTGATAATTTGATTCATCAGATCACCACTGATAAAAAACTGTACTTCCTCTTTGTTCAAATTGGCATTAATTAACGCTAGCTCAGTAGAGTGCTCGAACAATCTGCGTTCCGCTTTTTCCCATGTTTTTTCGTTAATTTCGAGATTGTCATAAATGTAGTCAAAATCCGTGGACAGCGGCCCCTCTCCTTCATCCGGGCCAACAACGGTTGCACTTCCAACGATGCGCGGTCTGGATTCAAACTTCCAGGTTTGTCCTCCCTGTCTTCTCATAGATGGTTACCCCCTACTCCAAGAAAGGCGTAGATGACACCTACAACGAACGCTGCCACCACCCCGAATACGATAACCGACCCTGCCAGCTTGAACATATTCGCGCCTACACCGAGCACCAGCCCCTCAGAACGATGCTCCAGTGCAGCCGAACACATCGAGTTGGCAAAGCCTGTAATCGGTACAGCGGTTCCTGCTCCCGCCCATTGGGCAAACTTGTCGTACACCCCGAAGCAGGTCAATATGACTGCCAGCAGGATCATCATGGATGAGGTCGGCGGTGCCGCCTCCTTGGCCGAAATGTGCATCCCTGCCATGAAGGCTTCCTGAATTGCCTGACCAATCACACAGATGCCGCCTCCAACCAGAAAAGCCCGCACACAGTTGGCAAAAACGTTTGTAGACGGCTCGTGCTTTTTGGAAATACTCTGGTAGTCCTTTTCATTTATGGACAACGGCGGCGTATTGGTACGAAAACCGCGTTGGCCAGATTTAGCTGGCATCATCCACCACCCCTTATTTGTAAATTCCGCACTTTGCGGTTCGGATTCATTGTGTCCTTATCATTATTAGCTTTATGGGGAATTGTTATGTCAGGAAAATGATATCGTGGACATTCCGTACAAATCCATTCATACTGGATGGATGACGACCACTGGTTAATTAATAAGGAGCGAGGTATAACATCATGGAATCAAAAACATTAGAACTGTTTAAAACCTTAACGGAGTTTCCTTCCATTCCGGGGCATGAGCGAGAGCTGCGGGCATGGGTTAAAGAACGGATATCCGGTTATACGGACGAAATCGTGCAAGATCGTTTGGGTAGCCTTTTCGGCGTGCTGCGCGGTGAAGAGAACGGACCGCGTGTGATGGTTGCGGGCCATCTGGATGAAGTCGGATTTATCGTCAATGGCATTACGGAAAATGGTATGATCCGCTTTCAGCCCGTTGGAGGCTGGTGGAGTCAGGCCATCATGTCACAACGTCTTCAGGTGCTGACTCCGAATGGGCCGATTATTGGTGTCGTTGGCTCAGTATCGCCCCATTTGCTGGATGAATCACAACGTAGCAAGCCCATGGACATCAAGCATATGTATCTGGATATCGGCGTGGACAGCCGTCAGGAAGCGCAAGAGCTGGGTATCGTGCCGGGAACAGCCATTGCGCCGATTTGTGATTTTACTCCACTGGCGAATCCGAAAAAAATCATGGCTAAAGCGTGGGATAACCGCTATGGTGTAGGCTTGGCTATTGAACTGCTTGAAGCGTTACATAAGGAAAAGGACAAACTGCCTAATACGCTGTATGCGGGAGCTACCGTTCAGGAGGAAGTGGGATTGCGCGGCGCACGCACGGCAGCCAACCTGATTCAACCGGACGTTTTCTTTGCACTGGATTGCAGTGCGGCCAACGATATGGGTGGTGATCCGAACGCTTACGGGCATTTGGGTAAAGGCGCGCTGCTACGGGTATTTGATCCGGGTATGATTACACATCGCGGGATTGTGGAATACGTGCAGGATATGGCGGAAACGCACAAGATCAAGTATCAATATTTCATCTCCACAGGTGGGACCGATGCAGGTCAGGTTCATTTAAGCGGAATTGGAGTGCCCTCCACCGTCATTGGCATTTGCGGACGATACATCCACACTTCCTCGTCCATTATTCACACCGACGATTACGATGCAGCCAAAGAACTGATCGTCAAGCTGGTACAAAACCTGGATCGTACGACACTGAATACGATTATTGAACGAGCTTAAGGTATTCTCAGAAAAGTACAATCTATTAAAAACAGTCAAAACACGTTATACATGTTTTGACTGTTTTTTTGATTTAATAGAGCTACAAAATAGAGCGCTTCATATCAAATGCTTATAACGAAGTAAAGCGATAATAACAAGTACAGCCGTCAAGGCAATGCAGATGTTCTCCACCTGCGCCCCTTTGCGCGTTCCGGTACTCATCAGCTTAAATCGCAGCTTCCATTTGAGCGGTGGCAAAGGTTTAATTCCGTTATTCGTCAAGGAATCTGCCAACAAATGCAGCAGATACGCCAAACCACCAGCCAGCCATATGCTGTCACCGTGCAGACGGGTTGTACCGTACAGCAACGCAGTCCATGCGACTGTTCCGTACACCGTATGCGTCAATCCCCGGTGAGGGACAAGCGTACAGATAATCAGCAGGCACCCGGCAATGTAATTCCATGGCGCATATGCTTCCCCATACCAGGCTAAGCCAACCCCAATCAAAAAGATAATAACCTTTCGCATCGATCGTGAAGGCATAAAGGAAGCGCTGATCATCAGTAAAGCCAGAACAAGATTCCACGGCGGTGGAGCCATACGGGTGAAAAATACCCAGCCCGCAGCCCCAATCATCAAAAGCTGTACGAGTCTGAGCATTTTGGTAGGCAACGCACGACTCACGAGCATGGAGTTAGGCTCGTCAATATCCGGCAACAGTGAACCGACTACAGCGGCAGCCACGGCAGCCGGAGTCACTTCGTATCCGTTCAAGGCTAATACCGACAGGGAGACCCCGGTTCCAATAATCAAATGGGCTCTTCCCATCATGGTGCATAACATCCTTTCGTTGCAGCATACAACAGAGTTCGACATCACTCTATTTGAATCAGCATGATTCGATTGTATACGACAAACAAAAGGAGAACAATAGTTCGCTTATTCTATTTAAAGGATATCGTCCAAAAGTCCCGGTCAAAAATTCGCCTTAGAGTATTTTTTGGAACAGTGCGATAACTTCCTCTTTGGTTGGCTGAAACGGATTACTGGGCGCACACGCATCCTTCATCGCATTGTCGGCTAACAGATTCAGGTCCGGGTCCGTTACTCCCAACTCAGACAAGCGTTTCGGAATTCCGACCTCCTGTGCCAACCCACGGATGGCATCCACGACAAATTCAGCACACTCCTCATCCGTTCGCCCTCTGACCGAGAATCCAATCGCTTGAGCGATAGGTCTGAATTTACGAGGAACATGCTGCGCATTGGCCTCCTGTACATAGGGCAGTAGCATCGCATTACACACCCCATGTGGAAGATCATACACACCTCCAAGCTGATGAGCCATCGCATGCACATATCCCAACCCAGCATTGTTGAAGGCCAGCCCTCCCAGAAAAACAGCATACACAAGCTTTTCCCGAGCCTCAATATTTTGACCGTTCTCCACAGCATCAGGCAAATAACGGAATATCAGTTCGACAGCAGCCAGGGCAGTGGCATCGGTGACCGGATAAGCTCCCGGGGTAACCAGCGCCTCAATCGCATGAGTAAGCGCATCCATACCTGTCGCAGCAGTTAATTCGGCTGGCTTACCCACCATTAATTCGGGGTCATTTACAGAGATGGAAGCCAGACTGTTTTTATCAACCATGACCATTTTGACCTTACGCTTCTCATCAGTAATGACATAGTTAATGGTGACCTCGCTGGAGGTACCCGCCGTTGTATTCACTGCCACAATAGGAACGGACGGGCGTTTGGATTTGTGAACGCCTTCATATTCTGAAATATGTCCTCCATTGGTGACAATGATGCCAATGGCTTTGGCCGCATCCTGAGGTGACCCACCACCTACCGAGACGAGAACATCACATCCGTTATCCTGAAACACCTTGACTCCTTCGTGAACATTGTCACAGGTAGGGTTAGGTTGCACACCATCATACACGATATATGGAACTCCATGCAGCTCCAAAACAGCAATAACCCGGTCGGTAATCCCATTTCGACGCAGCCATTTATCCGTCACGATAAGCGCTTTCATAAATCCTTTCTCTTGCAACATCGGTCCCAGATCTCTAAGACATCCAATCCCCATCAAATTCACTGGCGGTACATAAAAGATGTTCCTCCCCATACGTAAACCCCTCCTCTGTGTTAATCGTTCTCCAGTCATCTCTGCTCTCTGTTATCATGCATCTTCCTGATACTACCATCAGATCGAGCAGACATCTGCGAAAAAAAGCACAGTTCAGCAATTCTTTTAAAAACATGCAATAAGGCCTAGAAGCATGTTGACAAACTTTTGCAATATTTTCTTTTTGCCTCAAAAGCCTATTGTACTATTTGAAATATTATGTAATATAGTGTTTATATTTACTATATGAATCTATTAAATGAACAAGGAGGAAATAATTATGCAAAAGAGTTCTGCGATTCGCAAGTTCAAAACGATTGGTCTGGCATCATTGCTAAGTCTTGTTTTGTTCGCTCTCCCCGCTTCTGCTGCTTGGAATGATACATACACGGGGTACGCTACCTATACCGGATCTGGCTACTCTGGAGGAGCACTGCTGCTTGATCCAATCCCTTCCGATGCAAAAATTACGGCTCTTAACCACACACAACTGAATTATAATGGAATCAAAGCCGCATTGGCAGGAGCATATCTGGAAGTCCAAGGCCCCAAAGGGAAAACAACGGTCTATGTAACCGATATTTATCCTGAAGGCCCAAGTGGTGCGCTTGACCTGTCCCCGAATGCTTTTAACCAAATTGGCAATCAAATTGATGGAAAAATCAATATCTCATGGAAAGTCGTCAAAGCCCCAGTTACTGGAAACGTCTCCTACCGCATTAAAGAAGGCAGCAGCCGGTGGTGGGCAGCTATTCAGGTACGCAATCATAAATATCCTGTCTTGAAACTAGAAGTCCAACAGAACGGACAGTGGCTCAACCTTGAAAAACAGGACTATAACCACTTTCTGGGTACAAACTTAGGGAACCAGCCTCTTAAAATCCGGATTACAGACATTCGCGGTGTGGTGCTGAACGATACCCTCCCGGCCCTAGCAGAAAATGGCACGGGCGATGCCTATATTGTCAAAGGTAATGTGCAATTCCCTGACTGATTGCAGGTATCTTCTCACAGCTTGAGTCCTGTCGGGCACAAATGGGTGCTTCCTACCCATGTGCTGTCCAACTCGTGACAGGCTTTATGTAATCCCCAGGCTGGGAACCGACGCAAGCGATTTTGCGTGTTGGGTTCCTGGCCTTTTTACGAAAAAGTCATTATTTTTCATAAAAAATTAGTTTGTTCACTGTCCTGTTCACAGGAAGGCACGTATAATGAATACATATTAGGGTGTATTTTGGCTATATGCACATAGACAGGAGACCTGCCCACATGAGCAATTTCAAAAAGCATCACAAGCTTCATAGCAAATTGCTGATCAGTATCACGTTATGTATTACGCTGACGTTGCTGGTATCTACCACGGTGTATTATTTTTATTATATTCGGGTGGAGAAGGAGCAAGCATTCGAAGCCAATCATAGCAGCCTGGCACTGAGAAGCAGAGAGGTCATTAACATGACATCTATCGCCCAATCGTTGGCCTTCCAAATGTACCGCAGCAGCACCCTGTCCAAGTTGTTGTATTACCCCAAACCCAATGTATATGATGTAACCGCTGCCATGTCTGAGCTGAACAATTATCTCAATTCTATGCCGTACATTGAATCCATCTATGTGTATAATCCGAAAAGCGACACCTTCTACATTGCATCCTCACGGGGGCAAAACGGGTTATACAGCAAAAGTGAACTGGTTGATACGGATATTATACGCGTGCTGGATCATTATCAGGATTATAAGCCATTTACCCCTATTCCACGCACCTATCCTTTGCTATCTGCGTCAGACTCCGTTGCCGGAGCAGATCAAGCCAGCACAGACATCGCCGCCTATACGTATTTATGCTACGACGCAATCAACTCGAACGAAGCGATGAATTCGGCTGTGATCGTCAATGTATCTGCGACTTGGATGAACAAGGAAATGGCGACGAATCCGGCATCAGGCGGAACGGCTTATATTTTGGACGATCAAGGCAGACTTTTATCCGGCGCGACACTGGCAGACGAAGCATTGAACGAAAAAGAACAGCTATGGCTGCACACCCGAGTCAAAAAACAGGAAACAGGATATTTTGTAGAAGATTTTCACAGTAAAAGATCACTCATTTCTTATACCTCCCAAGACGGATTGGGTTGGCAGTATATTAGTGTCACCCCATATGAAAGCGTTGTCAAAATGGCGAGTGTTATCCGTAATGCGATGCTGTTCATTGCCGCCGTCATTGCATTGGCAGGGTTCGTGGCCTCCTGGCTGCTGTCCAGAATGCTGTATACCCCCATTGGACAGATCGTTGTCCATATGAATTCACTCGAATCAGAGAAACGAAACAGCATGTATACGATCCGGCAAAACATTTTACAGAATATTATTCGGGGGGTTCAATTGCTTCCTGCTGGAGAGGAACCGGAGCGGTTGCTTGAGCTTGGAATCACATTCCAGTTCGACAAAGACTATCGGCTGGTGCTGCTGCGTATAGATGAATATGTCCGGTGGCAAAGCGAACGCGGTCCTGACCTGCTGCCCTATAAGTTTGCCATGATGAATATTGCTTCTGAAATATGCGGGCAGACGTACCAGGTGGAAGCCGTGGATATCGACGAAGACAGCGTCCTACTGCTGCTCAACATTCTTGATCCTGCGGAGCATACGGATACCGTGCTGCTGGAAACCTTATTGCGCCAAATACGCGAAGCTTGCCATGAGTATTTAAAGCTGAGCGTATCGCTAACCTATAGCGCCATCGCAAGCCAGTCGGAACGGCTGCATCTGTTGTACCGTCAGGTACAGGAAGCGTCCATGCACCGATTTTTTCAAGGGCACGGGTGTATCATTGATGCGCAGAACACAATTGAGGCACATGCTCAAAATGCCTACGTATATGCGTCGGATAAGGAGAAAAAATTGCTCGACACGCTGTTATCTGGTCATACGGAGGATGCTCATGGCATGTTCAAGGACTTGCTGATGCATATGGAAAAATATTCGTTTTCCGTCGTGCAGGTGGCCATATCCCGGCTGATGATGAGTGTGAATCATGCCATTCAGCATATGAGTGAGCGTAATGGATTTGCTGCCGAATCTATACCTGAATTGCCGTCCGCAGATCAGTTGGAGACGGCCCTGGAGCTTATCGAGCAATATCAATTGGTCTTTGATCATGTCCGCTCCAACCTATTGGAAAAACGAAACACGAAACAAGAGCGGCTAGTACGGCAAATTAATGAGCGAATAGAGCAAGCCTATGCTGATCCGGATTTTTGCCTCAACCAGATCGCTGAAGAACTGGATATGTCACCGATCTATGTCAGCAGACTATACAAGCAACAAACCATGTCTACCATCGTAGATGTCATTCAACAGCTACGCATTCGCAAAGCCTGCGAGCTGCTGGAGCAAACCGACTGGTCGGTAGCTGACGTGGCAGAACAAACCGGATTTGCGAGCAGCTCTTATTTTCACCGCATGTTCAAGCGTAGCTTGGGCGTGACGCCCACAGATTTTCGTCGTTCTAAAGCAAATGCGCAATAAGGTAGACTGAAAAATGCTTCCGTAAAAAGTTCTGGCTACTGTATGCGGCCGCTCCGCGAACGGAACGTTGCTCCCATCGCTGTTGTCTCCGCTGATTTTAGCGTGACCTATCACTCCTTGTAATAGACATAAAAAAAGCAAGCCTCCAACTTCCTGGAGACTTGCTTTTTCTTTTTATCCAACTGTTAAAATCTCTTTGCCTTGCCCAATTACTTAATGTTCTTCTCCTTCACGTAGGCTTCCCATTGCTTGGTATATTCCGTCTGGATTTTCTCCAGGCCAGCCTGGTTTGCCTTTTGCAAGAAGGTCTGCAATCCTTGATCCACATTATCAATCAATCCAGCTTGGAGCGGATACAGATATTGCTTCTCAACCTGCTCCAAAGCCGCTTTTTCGGCTTGATAGGTCGTATAATCCTCTGCAAAACCGGTAAACACGTCAGGCTTCTGGATTTTATCCAGCTCAGCAAAAATCTTCTTCACCCGGTCAAAGCCTGAATCAAACAGCATGTATTCCGGGTTACGCCAAGCCCAGCTATTCATACCTTCCCGTGAAAAGCCGTTCGTGCTGCCGGTACCTATCATTTGATAGTAACCGTCTTTGACTTCATAGTTTTTGCCTTCAATTCCGTATTGCGTGAGCAGGTTATAACGTTTGTCTGTGACAAGCTTTTCATAAAAGGCTAATGCGCGTGCAGGGTTAGGACTGCTTTTGGGAATTGCAAAGCCGTTATGAATCGGATGCACTGGAGTTGCAAACCCCGTCGTCAGCGGGAACGGATAGTAATCCAGCTTCCAGTCCGGGTGAGAAGCTTTGAGCTTAATCACCATGTCATTAAATCGGGTCGGATTGTCACCGAAAATACTCGCTGCTTTACCAGAAGTCACCTGATCCTGAAGCGTATCTTTTACGTTCAGTACGTTTTTAGGAATAAATCCTTTGTCGGCCCAGCGTTTGTAAATGCTCAGCTCTTCTTTTTGCTCATCTGAACCCCAATATTTATAAACCTCTGTTGGTTTTTCATACTTAATACCGATGCCATAAGGCAAAGCCCCTACACTCTTTGTTACCAATTCGGAATAGCGATCATGCAGGTTCCCTTTAATATCGCTGTTCAGAGAGACCGGTTTCATATTAGGCTCATGCTGACGGATACCATCCATATAAGCCTCGTAGCTTTTTATATCCGTAGGCTTAGGCAGATTGTACTTCTCGCGCAAATCCTCACGCCATACAAATCCATTGGTTACATACTCCTTGTATGTGCCAGGCACAGTGTAGATTTTGCCTCCGATTTTAACGCCATCCCACATCTCCTGAGGCACGAATTTTTGCAAGGCAGGTGCGGCCTTCGGCAGCAGATCATCAAGCGGCAGGAATGCACCTTTCTTGGCATACGCCTGATACTGCGTCCAATCTGCAGTGAAGATCAGATCAATCGGCTGGCCTGAAGAGAGCAGCAGCTTATACTTCTGATCCCAGTCCGTCCACGTCGTATAGTTGAATTTGACGGTGGCATTCAAATCTTTTTCCGCCAATTTATTAATCTCTGCTTCAACGGCAGGCAGATCCTTCGGAGCATCACCCAGCATATAAAATTGCAGCTGTACCTTCTGAGATTTGTCATCCGTTCCATCTGATTTTTGTGCGCTGTTTCCACCACCGCCTCCACACCCGGCTAATAGCGCCATGATGACCATAACTGCAATCAGGATGGACATGCGTTGCTTTCTTTTCTTTGTAAATGTCATGTGAATCCTCCTTTTGAAGTGGTTGCTGGTTTAAAGCCATCTATCTTTTAAAAGCCTGGAGAGTGGACGAAAATCATTCGCTTGTACTCAGCCTCGCCTTTAAAATTTGTAGGAAACAAACGTTACTAGCCCCTCAAATAAAACGCTTACAAAATATGCTTTCAAAATGGCATAACGTCAGCACATCATGCCATCTTAGCTGATGACTGTCTACTTTAGCCTTTAACAGCACCAATGGTCAAGCCCTTGACGAAATAACGCTGAATGAACGGGTACAGCAGTAAAATCGGTCCGGTGACCACGATCGCCATTGCCATTTTGGTCGATTCGGTCGGCATATCGTTGGAGAGTGAAACGCCGGTACCTGCCCCCATTTGCGCGATAAATTGCATCGAGTTGATTACATTATACAGATAATATTGCAGCTGGTATTTATGTGGATCATTAATAAAGAGTGAAGACGAGAACCAGTCATTCCAGTATGCCAAGGCCAGAAACAACCCCACGGTGGCAATGCCCGGCGTAGACAAAGGCAGCACAATCCGATAGTAGATTTTAAAATCACCCGCACCGTCAATTTTGGCAGACTCAAACAGCTCTTCCGGCATGGACGAACGAATGAAGTTTTTCATCAAAATGATCAGAAACGGAGTCATCAGCCCCGGGAAAATAAGCACCGTATACGTATCGAGCAGTCCTAAATACTTCGTCAGCATAATGTACCAGGGTACCAAGCCGCCCCCGAACAACGTTGTAAAGTAAATATAGAACGAGAATGCGTTCCGGTATTTAAAATCTTTACGCGCCAGCACATATCCCGCCATCGTCATCAGGAACAGGCCCAACGTCGTACCTACTACAGTTGTAAAAATGGTCACACCGTACGCCCTCAGCACCTCTTCAGGAAAGGTGAACACCGTCCGGTATCCTTCCAGCGAAAATTCCTGTGGAATAAAATGATATCCATCTCTGATAATCGACTCATTACTGGTCAATGATGCCGAAATAATAAGTAGAAATGGCAGTAAACAAGCAATAGAAGCAATAATGATTACCGCATAAGAAATAATCTGAAAAATTCGGGTGTATACATCCTCTTTGATCGCCATCCGTTTGGGTCCTCCTTTCTAGAACAAGGCATATTCGTCGTTCAGCTTGCGGATAATATAGTTCACAGTCATGATCAGTATAAAGCCGAACAAGGACTGGTACACGCCTGCCGCCGAAGCCATACCGACATCAAAGGTTACTTTCAGTGAACGGTACACATACGTGTCCAAAATATCCGTCGTATTGTACAGCACCCCATTGTTGCCGATTAATTGATAGAAGAGATCGAACTGTCCCTTCATAATACTGCCGAGCGCGAACAGCAGCAGCACGACGAACGTCGATTTGAGCATAGGCACGGTAATGTACCAGATCCGTTGAAAAATGTTGGCCCCGTCCATTTTCGCCGCCTCATAGTACTCGTCGCTAATGCCTGTAATGGCCGCCAAATAAATCACCATACTGTAGCCGAGATTTTTCCACAGGTAGAACAAGATAATCAGGAAAATCCATACCCACGGTTTGTTGTATACATCCACACGTTCACCGCCGATTTGCAGCAGCAGCGTATTCAGAAAGCCGTTATCATAATTAAATATGTTATACACGATAACGCTTAGAATAACGAAAGAAACAAAATAAGGCAGGAACATCACAGATTGAGCGATCTTTTTAAAGTAACGCCCCCGCAGCTCATTCAGCAAAATCGCGAGAACAATCGCTAACACGTTGCCAAATAAAATAAATGCTGCGTTGTATCCGACCGTATTCAATGTCAATTTCGTCAGCGTGCCGGATTGCCATAGAAATTGAAAATTCTGAAGTCCGACAAACTTGGCATCGAACAAGCTGGTATTGAAGTCAAACTGGGTAAATGCATAATAGATACCCACCATAGGAATGTAAGAGTTAATGAAGAAAAAGATCAAGGTCGGCAGCAGCATTAAAAATAATATCCGATTACGGATCAGTTCATGGAAAAATCCATTTTTCCTGCCGCTCCCCAGCCTCCTCCCGTTCAGGCGGGAATCTGTCGTGAGCATAGCAGAACTCTTAGGCACAGGCTGATTCAATGTGAGTCACTCCCCCTCTGTATACGTTACCAACAGCATGTTTTGCAGTACCGCCGTCGTATGACCCTATTTTATGTAAGCGCATTCAAAATGAAAAGTGAAGCCTTGCGTACTTCATGAACAAAGGAGTGTCCTAAAGAGTGAACAATTCGGATATTTGTGAAGTATTGTGTGATATAAGGCGCCTGATAGACGCCCAAAACCCACTTATAAAGCATAATTAAACGTTTGAGGTTGCCCTTCACTATCATGTAACTCGAAACGCAGTTCACCGTCATTTTTGTTCTGACCGATAAACTTGATGCCATCTTCCCTGAACCGTTTGACATTTTGAAGCGGGATCAAACTTGCTGACTTACTCTCGCTCTGCGATTCACCAAATAAATGCTAAGCCCGATTAATACCAGACCGATCAGCAGAAAAGCTGTAATCGTTTCGTGCAGCAGCAAGGAGCTGACAAACACCGAGATAACAGGCACCAAAAACGTATAAGACGCGACTTTGCTCGCATCCCCCGAGTTAACCAGTGTGAAATACAGCAACCAAGACAGCGAAATGCCCAACACGATACCGAACAACAGCCCCGACACATAAGGAACATTCCATACGATGTCTGACCAGCTTTCCGTCACTGTTCCGGCTCCCGTCAACACGATGCCTCCCAATGTGCATTGAAATGCGACCAGCCACAGCGAATCCACGCGCTGGTTTACCTTTTTCACATAGACGGTACCCAATGCCCAGCTCACGGCTGTAATAATAGCGATAACTACACCTGCCACAGCCACATGTCCCGAAAATCCTCCGACACTTACAGCCGCGACACCCAAAAATCCGATGACCAATCCAGTCACCTTAAGCCCGGACATCGCTTCACCCAGCCACATCCATGCAAAAATGCCGACCAATACAGGCTGGAGATACACCAGCACAGAAAACAGGCCAGACGGTACGTACATCAGCCCTACCGTTTGCAGACCATAAAACAGTACCACGTTAAAAACACTCGAAATAGCATAGACCCGCCAGTTCTCTTTCCAACGGATACGTTTCCATCTCGGCAGTAAAATCGCTCCTAACAGCAGACCTCCCAGCAACGTGCGCAACCCTGCAAACAAAAGTGGAGGCGTAAACTGCAACGCTACTTTATAAATGGGCCAAGATATGCCCCACAATACAACCAACAGCGCGATCATCATGATCCGCTTGGCTGTCGTTAACTCTCCCATGCTGCTTTCGCTCCTCTATGAAAAAAATGACTGGACCTTATATTTTACGCCTATAGGACAACTTTATCAAACAAAAAATATGCATTGGAAAGCACAACTCCAAACAGAGGAATCCAGTCATTTGCCTATGTTACAATATACCAAACCAAAAAGAAAAATAGAGATTAAAGGATAGGAGGATGTCTGCACTTGATTTATATCATCAAATTTTTATACAGCTTCGTGCTGCCTCCCGGTTTGTTTATCCTCGTGATGGCAGGGCTTGTGATCTGGCTGTGGAAGCGTGCGCGTAAACCTGGTGTCATTCTACTCGTTGTCACACTGCTGCTGTATGGTTCCTCTACCAATTTGGCCGGAGATTTGCTAATCAGCAGTCTGGAAAAGCAGTATCCACAGCCTCGTACCGTTCAAGGCGATGTCATCGTTGTGCTTGGCGGCGGAGCCACAGAGGGAACACCCGACATCAACGGACAAGGTAATCTGCTGGGTTCAGCCGCCAATCGGCTGCTCACTGCGGCACGGTTGCACGAAGCAACGGGCTTACCTATTCTGTTTTCCGGTGGACAGGTATTTGGCGACAGTGGCAACGAAGCGAATATTGCCCAAAGACAGCTTCTGGGGCTCGGTATTCCCACAAAGGATATTCTGATCGAAAACCGTTCCCTGAACACGCAGCAAAATGCCCTCTATACCTCCCAAATTTTAAAGCAGCATCAGCTCACCAAACCCATTTTGGTGACCTCTGCCTTCCATTTGCCACGTGCGGCGCTGGAATTTCAGCGTGCAGGCATGCAGGCTGTGCCTTATCCGACGGACTATCTGGCAAGTGAACATCTGTCACTATATGCCGCCAAGCTCTCCCCGTCTGCTGGAGCCATGGCTACTACTGGAACAGCCCTTAAGGAGTATCTGGGGATTCTTGCTTTGAAGCTTAAATAATGTGACGTATATCTAGCGTATAGGCACACATCACAAACAAGCGCCTTGGCAGCTCGCAGGTATAAACCTGTATGCTACCAAGCGCTTGATTTTACCATGAATCCAAAGAAAATAAAATTGTAGACTGAGAAAATAAAGTATTAGACTGTCGTGGCCTCATTAAGCTCCCTCAATATGATTTAGTTTTCTCACTCAGGCTCATGAATTCGCAGGATTTCACCCTTAGCTAAGTGTGAGGTAAGTTTAATTAGGAGAAAAGAATGGGCTGAAGCCGTTCTCAACAAGCACTATGTAGGAAATGCTTATAGTATTGAACCATTGTTAACTCAAATTGAAGTAAGCCAATACCGAGATATAAAACTACAGTGGCTACGCAATAAGGACAATGAACCCCAGATTACCCCAATTTATTTAAAAGAAGATGTGGTTAAGAGTTTTGTTACAAAGACATCACATGAGCTTAACGACTTATATAAAGAATGGGGAATCGAGTCTCTCTAAGCAAGATATATTTGAGCTAACGGGACACGGTAGTTGAATATCACGCATTGTTGAGCAGGCGTTACAATCTGCTCTTTTTATTAAACTCCCTCGAAATGATTCAGTTTCCTCACTCAGGCTCATGAATTCGCAGGATTTCACCCTTAATTAAGTGTGAGAGGAGAAGGTTCACAGAGGG